>DASUWU010000022.1:0-44931 GCA_036378315.1 Streptosporangiaceae bacterium
GCGGATGTTCTCGTCCACGACCTGACCAGAGGGCTCCTGCGTCAGGATCCGGGGACGGAGATCATGGGGGTGCGCTGCGACCACGAGCCCACTGTGCGGTCGTCCGTCGACCCGGCCGGCATGGTCCGGGGCCAGGACGCCACCTTCGCCCTGCAGGTCTTCCTGCGCGACGGGTGCGGCCGGCTCTGGCGGTTGCGCGGACGCTGGACGTACGTCGGCCGCGACCTCGGCACCTCGGCAGCCTCCGTGACCCACTATTGGGAGCTCTTCGACCTCGAAGGCGGTTGACTCTCGGCGGCGGCGGTCGCGGGCCCGCCGGGAGATCACTGCCCGGGGTCGGATGTGATCACCAGGTGAGATAGTCCTTGATCGGTGCTTTGCCGCGCCGGTAGCCTGTCGCGAATCGCGAGGAGGCGTCTTAGCCGTGCACCAACGACCGGTCTACCGTCCTGGACTCCGCCGCAGGCTGGGAAACGCCGTCAATGTCGCCTCGGCGCTGACCCGCAGCGGTCTGATCAACCCGATCCGGCCGGTGCGCTTCACCCGTCAGTTCGCCGTCCTGCACGCCTGGGGCACGACGCTGGCCGGCGAGTTCACCTCGGCCGCGGCGCGCGACCCGCACCGGCCGGCCCTGATCGACGACCGCGCCGACTACACCTACGCCGAGGTGGGCGAGCGGACGACGCGGCTGGCCGCCGGGATGCGTCTCGACAGCCCGCGCCCGCGCATCGCGGTGCTGTGCCGCAACCATCACGGGATGGTCGAGACGCTGATCGCGGGCAGCAAACGCGGTGCCGACATCGTCCTGCTCAACACGGCGTACGGCGCCGGCCAGCTGCGCGACGTCCTCACCGAGCTGCGGGTCGACCAGTTCGTCGCCGACGTCGAGTTCGCCGACGTCGTGCATCAGGCGCCGCGGTCCGCGAAGCGGGTCGTGGTGTGGGCGGACGCGCCGGGGGGTACGGGCCCCGAGCTCGAGGAGATCATCGCCGACACGGAGCCGCGGCGGTTGCGCCCGCCGCGCATCCAGGGTCGCACCATCATGTTGACCTCGGGCACCACGGAGCGGCCCAAAGGCGCCCGCCGCCGGCCCCGGCCCGGCCTGCGGCCACTGGCGTCGATGCTGTCCCGGATCCCGCTGCGGGCGCACGACACGATGGTGATCGACGCGCCGATCTTCCACACCTGGGGCTTCGCGGCCATGCAGATGGGTTTCGCGATGCGCGGCACACTGGTGCTGCACCGCAGGTTCGACGCCGAGCAGACGCTGCGGGCGATCTCGCAGCACCGTGACGTTGACCTGTTCGCCGCGCCCGTCATGGTGCAGCGGATGATGGAGCTGCCGCCCCGGACGCTGGCCGGGTACGACACGTCCTCGCTGCGGGTCGTCGCGGTGAGCGGGTCGGCGCTGCCCGGTGACCTCGCCACCCGGTTCATGGACCGGTTCGGCGACCGCCTCTACAACGTCTACGGATCCACCGAGGCGTCCTGGGTGAGCATCGCCGCGCCGCGCGACCTGCGCGCGCATCCCGGTACGGCCGGGCGCCCGCCGCGCGGTACGAAGATCGCCATCCTGGACGACGAGGGCCACCCGGTGAACCCCGGCGTGCGCGGCCAGATCTACGCGGCGAACGAGCTGATGTTCGAGGGCTACACCAGCGGCGCGCCGTCGGACCTGCGCGACGGCATGCTCGGCACCGGCGACCTGGGCCACGTCGACCGCGGTGGCCTGCTGTACGTCGACGGCCGGGTCGACGACCTGGTCGTCTCCGGCGGCGAGAACGTCTTCCCGCGCGAGGTCGAGGACGCGCTGGCGCGGATGCCCGACGTGCTCGAGGTGGCGGTGATCGGCGTCCCGGACGACGAGTACGGGCAGCGGCTCGCCGCCTACATCGTGCCGCGCCGGGGCGTGCGGATGGACGCCGAGCAGGTGCGCCGCCACGTGCGGGAGCGGGTCGCGCGGTACGCCGTTCCGCGTGACGTCCACTTCATCGACGAGCTGCCGCGCAACGCCACCGGCAAGGTGGTGGGCCGCTGGTTGACCCAGGCCCGGCCCGCCGCCGGCGCCGCCGGAACGGATGCCACGGATGCCACGGGCGCGACGGGCGCCAATGATGTCGCGGCGACCGGCGGCGCCGCCTCCGGAGGTGCCGGCGGGCGCCCCGGTGCGGACGCCGCCCGCCTGCCCGAAGGCCAGGTCACCTTCTGAGACCGGGCCAGGCCAGGTCGAACCAGGCCACCACCGGCGTCACGCCCGTACAACCGCCGCCGGCACGCGTGCCGCGGGCAGGTGAACGGTGATCGCCAGGCCCCCGCCCGGTCGCGGCCGCGCCTCGATCGTGCCGCCGTGCGCGCGCACCACCGCGCGGACGATCGACAGGCCGAGGCCCGCGCCGCGGGCCGACCCCACCCGATCGCGGGTCAGCCGGCGGAACGGCTCGAAGATCGCCTGGACGTCAGGCGCGGCGATCGGCGCGCCGGTGTTCTCGACCCTGACGTACGCCCACCCGCCGGCCTGGCCGGTCATCAGCCACACGTGACCGCCGTCGGTGTGGTTGTACTTGATGGCGTTCTCCACGAGGTTGGCGACGCAGCGCTCGAGAAGCACGATGTCGCCGGCCGTGGTAGCGGGGGAGAACGCCGAGGTGACGGTCACCCCGGCCGCCCGCGCCGCCGGGGTGAACTCCTCGACGGCGTCCCGCGCGAGCTCGGCCGCGTCGACGAACGTACGTTCGCCCAGCTCCCGTTCTGAACGGGCGAGCAGCAGCAGTCCTTCGATCAGCCGCTCGTGCCGGGCTGTGGCGCCGAGCAGCTTGCGGCCCAGCTCCTTCGTCTCGTCCGCCACCCCTGGCTTGGCGAGCGTCACCTCGATGACGGCGCGGTTGATGGCCAGCGGCGTGCGCAGCTCGTGGGAGGCGTTGGCGATGAACCGGCGCTGCAGGTCGAAGGCCCGGTGCAGCCGGTCGAGCATGCCGTCGAACGTGTCGGCCAGCTCCTTGATCTCATCGCGCGGGCCGGCCAGCCCGATGCGTTCGTGCAGGGTGCTCTCCGACAGCCGGCGCGCGGTTGCGGTCACCGTCTGCAGCGGGCGCAGCATGCGTCCGGCGACCAGGTAGCCGAGCATGAGCGCGAGCAGGCAGAGGGCCAGCACGGTCAGCATCGAGCTCTGGATCAGGTTGTGCAGCACCGCCCGCCGCTGCGCCGCCGCCTGCGCCTTGACGTTCTCGCGGACCTCGTACAGGAGGTCGGCGGGGGGCGGTCCCGGCGCGGTCACCGCCGTTCCCGGGCCGGCCCCGCCCGAATTCGGCAGTCTGGCGACCACGATCTGACCGAACCCGTGGTCCACGGTGCGGGTGGTGACCAGGTAGGTCACGCCCACCAGCAGGCTGGCGGTCACCAAGAACAGCCCGGCATAGACCAGCGTGAGCCGCGCGCGGAGGCTGATCCGCATCGTGCGCAGCGCCGTCACGGCCCGCATGGCGGTCACAGCCGGTACCCGACGCCGGTGACGGTGGCGATGACGGGCGGGTCGCCGAGCTTCTTGCGCAGCGTGGCCATGGTGACCCGGACGATGTTGCTGAACGGGTCGATGTTCTCGTCCCACGCCTTGTCCAGCAGGTGCTCCGCGCTGACGACGCCGCCGTCGGCGCGCATGAGCTCCTCCAGCACGGTGAACTCCTTCTTGGTCAAGGTGATGGGCCGGCCGTCCCGGCTCACGCTGCGCGCCCGGGGATCGAGCCTGATCCCGGCCCGTTCGAGCACCGGCGGCAGCGGCGGTCCAGACCTTCGGGCCAGCGCCCGCACGCGGGCGACCAGCTCGCCGAAGACGAACGGCTTGGCGAGGTAGTCGTCGGCGCCGAGTGACAGGCCGTCGATCCGTTCGCCCACCTCTCCGGCGGCGGTGAGCATGAGGATCCGGCCGGCCGCGCGGTCCCGTACCAGCTGCCGGCAGACGTCGTCGCCGTGGACGGTGGGCAGGTCCCGGTCCAGGATGATCACGTCGTAGTCGACGTAGCTGGTGCGGTAGAGCGCGTCGGCCCCGTCGTACACGACGTCGACGGCGATCGCCTCGCCGCGCAGGCCCTCCGCGATCGTGTCCGCGAGGATCTCCTCGTCCTCCACGACCAGCACCCGCATCCCCGCACCTCCAGCGCCGACAGAAACGGCCAGAACGGCTGCCGCCCACCGCCGTCAAGGATGTCGCGCAGGGGGTTAAGCCCCGATAAGTCACCTGAAATGCGCGTTGACCAGCAGTTATGTCCCTAACTCGGGTTTAACGCGGTCGCGAGTCGAATGGCCTTGCCGCGGGCGTGGTGCCCGCGGCATGGAGGTGACATCGATGCGAATCCGCAGGATGGCTCTTGTCGTGGCCGCTCCCGCCGTGTTCGGGCTGGCGGCGTGCGGTGCCAAGGGCGGCGGCAACGACGGCATCGCGAGCGCGGGCGGTGACGGCACGGCCAAGGCGTCGGCATCCGCGTCGCCGAGCCAGTCGCTGGATCCCCAGGACGCCGCGCTCAAGTTCGCGCAGTGCATGCGCGAGAACGGCGTCGATATGCCCGATCCGCAGCCGGGCGGCGGGATAAGGATCACGGCCAACCGCAGTGACCACGCCAAGGTCGACGCGGCGATGAAGAAGTGCCAGCACTTCATGCAGGGCGGCGGCCGGCTCGGCAACCCCGACGACCCCAAGGTGCGCGACCAGATGCTCAAGTTCGCCCAGTGCATGCGCGAGCACGGCATCGACATTCCCGACCCGCAGCCGGGACAGCCGCTCCGGTTCAGGGTGAACAAGGGCTCGGAGGCCAAGATGCAGGCCGCCCAGAAGGCCTGCCAGCAGTACGCCCCCGGCGGCGGCAAGGGCACCACGTCGGGGAGCGGTGATCACAAGTGAGCGCCACAAGAGGTTTCCACGGAACGTCTGCGGGGGGCGCCGGCGGCACGCCTGGCGAGCCGGAGCCGGCCGAGGCTGCCGCCTATCCGGGGCCCGGCGCGGGCCCCGCGGCCGCGAGCACCCGGCCGCGCCCGCGCGGCCGGCGCGGATACGCCGTCGCCGCCGGGGTGCTGGCGGTGGCCGTCGGCGGCGGCGCGGCCGCGTACCTCACGCGGGACCACGGCGGCCCGGCCGCGCCCGCGTCGACGCTGCCAAGCGCGACGGCCCCGATCAGCCGCGGCGACGTCGTCGACACCGAGTCGGTCGACGGCACGCTGACGTACTCCGACGAGCGGAGCGTCGGGATCGGGGCGTCCGGCACGGTCACCTGGACGCCCGCCGAGGGCGCCAAGGTCACCCGCGGCAAGCCGCTGCTCAAGGTGGACTCCAAGCCGGTCGCGCTCATGTACGGGTCGCTGCCCCTCTACCGGCCGCTGCGGCAGGGCGTCGACGACGGCGCGGACGTCAAGCAGCTGGAGCGCAACCTCAAGGCCCTGGGTTACGGCGCCGACATGACCGTCGACGACACGTTCACCTCCGCCACCGCGCAGGCGGTCAAGGACTGGCAGGACGACATGGGCCTGCCGGAGACCGGCGCAGTGGACGCGAGCCAGGTGGTCTTCGAGGCGGGCCCCGTACGGGTCAGCGAGGTCAAGGCGGCCGTGGGAACCCAGACGGGGCCCGGCCGGCCCGTGCTGACCGTCACCGACACGGCCAGGATCGTCCACGTCAACCTCGACGCCGGCAAGCAGAACATCGCGAAGAAGGGAGCGACCGTCACCGTCGAGCTGCCCAACGGCAAGCAGGTCAGGGGCCGCATCACCGACGTCGGCACCGTCGCCAAGGCCAGCAACACCGCCAACCAGGACCCGAACGACGACACGTACACGATCGACGTCGACATCGCGGTGTCCGGCCGCGGCATCGGCGCGCTCGACGAGGCGCCGGTCACCGTCGAGATGGAGAGCGAGCGCAGCAAGGACGTGCTGTCCGTACCGATCGAGGCGCTGCTCGCGCTGCGCGAGGGCGGCTTCGGCGTCGAGGTGGTCGAGGGCGGCACCAGCAAGATCGTTCCCGTCGAGATCGGCACGTACGGCGGCGGCCGGGTGGAGATCAGCGGTCCTGGCCTCCGCGAGGGCATGCGGGTAGGAGTCGCGGCCTCATGAGCGCCGGCGCGAACGCGAGCGAGGAGGCGGAACGACCATGAGCATCGTGGAGCTCTCCGAGGTGACCAAGGTCTACCCGGGGAACGTCAGGGCGCTGCGCGGCGTGGACCTCGTGATCGACGAAGGTGAGCTGACCGCCATCGTCGGGCCATCGGGCTCGGGCAAATCCACGCTGCTGCACCTGATCGGCACGCTCGACCGCCCCTCGGCCGGGACCGTACGGATCGCCGGCCACGATGTCGCACGCCTGTCGGACCGGGAGCTGTCGGCGCTGCGGGCCGGTCACGTCGGCTTCGTCTTCCAGCAGTTCCACCTCGCGGACGGGCTCAGCGCGCTCGACAACGTCGCGGACGGGCTGCTCTACGCGGGGTGCCGGCTGCGCGAACGGCGGGAACGGGCCCGCGTCGCCTTGGAACGGGTGGGCCTGGGCCATCGCATCGGGCACCGGCCGAACCAGCTGTCCGGGGGCGAGCAGCAGCGGGTCGCCGTGGCGAGGGCCGTCGTCGGGGAACCCGACCTGCTGCTCGCCGACGAACCGACCGGCAACCTCGACTCCACCGCGGGGGCGGAGGTGCTCGGCGTGCTGCGCGACCTGCACGAGATGGGCACCACCATCGCGATCATCACTCACGATCTGGAGATCGCGCAGTGGGCGCCCCGCCAGGTGCGGGTCCGCGACGGCAGGATCGTCGCCGACGGCGGCCAGGGAAACGGGCGCCACCTGACGGCGTCGTTGAAGGGAGGCTCCCGATGAGCGCGAACGGGCGGCGGCGGCTCGTCCCGGCCCGGCTCGGGGCGCGGGACGTCCTGCGGGTCGGCCTGTCCGGGCTGCGGGCCAGGCCGACGCGCGTGGTGCTGTCGGCGCTGGGCATCGCGATCGGCATCGCCACGATGGTCGCGGTCATCGGCATCTCCTCATCCAGCAAGGAGCAGCTGCTGCGGCAGATCGACCGGCTCGGCACCAACATGCTCACGGCCGGCCCCGGGCAGACGTTCCTCGGCGATGACGCCGAGCTGCCCGTGAACGCGGTGGAGATGGTCAAGCGCATCGGCCCGGTGACCAGCGCGGGGGCGACCGGGCGGGCGGACGCGACGATCAGGCGCACCAACTGGATCCCGAAGGAGGTGACCAGCGGCATCGCCGTCGAGGCGGCGTCGACCGACCTGCTGAAGACCCTCGACGGCACGCTGCGCACCGGCAGCTGGCTCAACGCGGCCACCGAACGCTATCCGAGCGTCGTACTCGGCTCCGAGGCGGCCAAGCGGCTCGGCGTCACCCGCGCCGGCGAGCAGGCGTGGATGGGGAACCGGTGGTTCACCGTCGTCGGGATCTTGAACTCGCTGCCGCTGGCTCCAGAGATCGACCGGTCGGCCCTGGTCGGCTGGGACGCGGCGACGCGGTACCTCGCCTTCGACGGCCACCCGACGATGATCTATGAGCGGTCGACGAACGCCTCGGTCGACGCCGTCCAAGGGGTCCTGCCCCGGACGATCAACCCGCAGAACCCCAACGAGGTGGACGTGAGCAGGCCGTCCGACGCGCTGGAAGCGCGGGCCGCCGCCGCGGGGGCGTTCACCAACCTCCTCCTGGGGCTGGGCGCGGTCGCGTTGCTGGTCGGCGGGGTCGGCGTCGCCAACACGATGGTGATCTCCGTCCTCGAGCGGCGGCGCGAGATCGGGCTGCGCCGGTCGCTGGGCGCCACGCGGGGGCAGGTGCGCACCCAGTTCCTCACCGAGTCGCTGCTGCTGTCGGCGCTCGGCGGGGTGGTCGGCGTGCTGCTCGGCGCGCTGACGACCGTGGCGTTCGCCACCTTCAGGAACTGGCCACCGGTCGTGCCGTCCTGGGCACTCGCCGGGGCCGTCGCCGCCACGCTGGCCATCGGCACGGTCGCCGGCATCTATCCGGCGATGCGGGCGGCCAGGTTGTCGCCCACGGTGGCCCTGACGACGACGTGACGAGGAGCCGCCGGTGGCGACCACCGCCCTGGTTGCCGAGGGGACGTGGCGCGGATCACACTGGATCCGTGCCCGTTCCCGTCGCGATCCGGGAACGTTGCCGGGCGTTCCTCGGGCTCACCGGCGACATCCTCTACCTGTTCCCGGCCTCGTTCTCCGGGGGTGGGGCCCACTTCGTCTTCGTCGTGACCGACGACGAAGTGATCGTCATCTCGACCGCCCTGTTCACCCGCACCCGCCCCAAGTCGATCTGGGGCCGCTATCCCCGCCGCATCAGGATCGGCCCGGTCGAGGTCACCGGGATCGGCGCCTTCTTCGAGCTCGAAGGCACGTCCTTCGAGGTGGACGACGAGTACGTCCCGGTCATCAACGCCGCCGACGCCGAGATCTTCGCCCGCGACACCCTCCCTCAAGACCCCCTACCGGACCTCTGAACGGCTACTCAAATTACGGTTGTATATACGATTCGTAGCGCACCGACCACGTGACGTGTCCTCGCCTCATACTTGCTCCGGCGGTGCTTGCCGGGGGGCGCAGTACGTGGTGCGGAGGTACGCATGTCCAACCCCTTCCCGTCGTTGAAGGCTCGTGAGATGCTGCGGATCTTGTCGCGGCTGGGGTACGAAGAGTTCGGCGTAAGGGCTCCCACCGGCAGTTCGGCGCCGAGGGAAGACCGAATGTGTCGTTCGCGTTCCACGACGGGGTGAGCCTTGCCCCGGGGATCGTCAGGGACATACTGGTGAAGCAGGTCGGGCTCACCGTCGAGGAGGCGTTGAAGGTGGTACGCGATGGCTGACACGACCATCCACTTGATCATCCGGCCGACGAGCGCCGGCGATCGAGACCTGTATGCCACCTCGCCGCAGGCGCCCGGCCTGGCCTACGGGCGAGCGACGCTGCGCGAGCTGCGCGCCGACCTCCAGGACGTCCTCGCGTTCCACTTCGACCGGCCAGGCCCGTACCTGGTGGTCGAGCACCATGAACGTCACTACGACATCGACGGCAGGGAGCTCGTCACGCGGGTTGCCGATGATCGACATGCCAAGGAGCGCGAAGCCGTCTATGAACGGCTCGGCGCGGCGCTCAGGGAGCCCGAGCAGGCCGTGGCACTCCTGGCGGCGCCGACCAACGCCGTAGGCGAGGTGGTCTATATCTGCGCCGTGCCCTCCGACACGATGGGGTGGGTGGCCGCCCAGCTCGACCCCCGCGATGCCGCCAACGTCGCCCTGATCATCGCGGACGGCCTCGTCCTCACCATGCCGGTCATGCCAGGAGATCGTGGGGCCGCCTACTCACCTGGTACGACGCTGGGTGCGATTCTCCGGACTGTACGGATCGTGCGGCCCGCCATGCCGATCGAGCGGCCCGCCATCGCTTGACACCAGGGATCGTACGCCCTGGAGCCGGGCTCAGGACCTCAGGATGAGGAGACCATTTCGGGGGTTCGGGCGGGCTTGACGGGGGCGCCGGGGCGCAGGAACAGGTACAGGACGGGAACGATGTAGGCCGTCCAGGTGATGAGCTGCAGCCAGGTGATCGTCGCGGTGACGTTCAGGACGCCCTGGACGGCGGTCTGCAGCCATTCGCCGACGGTGCCGAACCGGCCGAAGAACTCGCCGGGGTGCAGCGCCACCGCCTGCAGGCCCGGCAGGACGCCGGCCTCCTGCAGGTCGTGGAAGGCGTACCCGAAGACGCCGGCGGCGACCACGATCAGCGCGGCGCCGGTCCAGGTGAAGAAGAGGCGGAGGTTCAGCTTGAGCCCGCCGCGGTAGATCAGGTAGCCGAGGACGGCCGCGGTGAGCAGGCCGAGGACCGCGCCGGTCACCGGCTGCGCGGCCGAGCCGGTGGAGTGGCTGATGTTGCTCCACAGGAACAGGGCGGTCTCGAGACCTTCCCTGCCGACCGCGAGGAACGCGACGGTGAACAGGGCCATCGTCCCGACGCTCAGCGCGCTGGCGAGCCGGCCTTCGAGTTCGGCCTTGATGGATCTGGCCGCCTTGCGCATCCAGAAGACCATCCAGGTCACAAGGCCCACGGCGACGAGCGACAGCAGGCCCCCGGTCAGCTCTTGGATCTTGAAGTGGTTCTCCTCGGCGACGGCGACGTTCAGCAGCAGGGCGAAGCCGACGCTCATCGCGATGGCGGCGCCGATGCCGCCCCAGATCGGCGGCAGCGCGGCCCTGTTGCCCTTCTTGACGACGTAGGCGATGAGGATGCTGACGACGAGCGAGGCTTCCAGGCCCTCACGCAGGCCGATGAGGTAGTTGCCGAGCAGCATCCCTGAAACTCCCCACGTAGGTCGGGCATCGCGGGCCGATGCCGATAGCAGTACCCATAACCGGTACTTAGGCAAAGCTAACCTAACCCCGAGTGTCGTCGATGACCGGCGTGCCCGCAAGTCCCTGATTGCCCACTTGGACGCGTCCGGAACGTCAGGGCTCCTCTTTGCCCTCCAGCCGGTGCAGGGCCGTGACCATGGGCGGCACGACCAGGTCGAGCTGCCACTCGCGGGCACCGTACGACCGCAGCGCGGCCCGCACCGCCTCATCGGTGATCCCGGCGGGCGGCGACCAGGCCAGCCGGCGTACATGGTCGGGCTGCAGGAGGTTCTCGGTCGGGAGGTTGTGCTCTTCGGCCAGCGCGGCGACGACGGCCCGGGCGGCGGTCAGCCGCTTGGCCGCCTCGGGGTCGCGCTCGGCCCATCGGTGGGCCGGTGGCGGGCCGTCGCTGGGCAGGCTGTGCTCGGGCAGCGCGTCCTCGGGCAGCGCCCTGGCCTTGGCGACGGCGCGCAGCCATGCCGACATGTTCCGCCGCGGCCCGCGGCCGCGGAAGGTCGTCAGCTCGGCCACGTCGGCCGGGGTACGGGGGAGCGCGGTGGCGAGCTCGATGATGGCCGCGTCCGCCAGTACCCGGCCGGGGGACAGGTCACGTTCCTGGGCGATCCGGTCTCTTGTCTCCCACACCTCGCGGACGACGGCGAGCGCCCGCCTGCTCCGCACCCGGTGGATGCCGGACGTACGGCGCCAGGGGTCGGGCCTGGGTGGCTTGGGCGGCGTGGCCAAGATCGCGGCGAACTCCTGCTCGGCCCAGCTCAACTTGCCGGCACCGGCGAGCTCCTCCCGCAGGGCGTCGCGCAGCTCGATGAGCAGCTCGACGTCGAGCGCCGCGTACCGCAGCCACTCCTCGGGCAGCGGCCGCGTCGACCAGTCGGCCGCCGAGTGGCCCTTCTCGAGCGCGTAGCCGAGGACGGTCTCGACCATGGAGCCGAGCCCGACCTTGGGGTACCCGAGCAGCCGCCCGGCCAGTTCGGTGTCGAACAGCCGGCGCGGCCGCAGGCCGAGCTCGGCCAGGCACGGCAGATCCTGGTTGGCGGCGTGCAGCACCGTCTCCGCGTCGCCGATGGCCGCGTCGAGCGCGGTCAGGTCGGGACAGTCGACCGGGTCGATGAGCGCCGTGCCGGCACCGTTCCTGCGCACCTGGACGAGGTAGGCGCGCTGGCCGTAGCGGTAGCCCGAGGCGCGCTCGGCGTCGACGGCGACCGGGCCGGTCGCGGCGGCGAAGCCGGCGACGACCCGGTCGAGCTCGTCCTGGGTCCGTACGACCGCCGGAACGCCTTCACGCGGCTCCAACAGCAGGACGATCTTCTGGGTCGTCTTCTCCTGATCTCTCGCCTCCGGCACACCCACGTCACTACCGTACGACGTTCAGTGTCCTGAACTGGCCGGTCGGGGCGGGATCGCCGTCACGCCGGAGGGCGGCAGGCCGGCCGCCTGACACAGCACCTCGCACCAGGCGGCCACGTGCACCCCGATGTCGATGCCGTCGTCCTTGCTGTTCTGGCCCCTTTCGGCCGGTTTGTCGCCATTTGTCGCGCGAGCGGGAAGCGGGGACCACGAGGCGCGCAGTTCGAGCTCGGTCGTCGCCGGATCGTCCGCCTTGTCGCCGAAGCTTTCAGAGACCGCGCGCGTGATGGTGCCCGACACGCCCGCGTACCCGGCCGGCTCGAGCGCCTCGATCAGCCAGCTCCACGCCACCGAGCCGACCAGCGGGTCGGCGGCGATCTCGGGTTCGAGGTCGGCGCTGACGTACGCGACGATGCGGAAGTCGGTCGGCCAGCCGCTGCGGCCCTTGGGGTCGTACAGCACGATCAGCCGGCCGACGGCCACGTCGACGTCGCCGCGGGTGACCGTCGCCGAGACGGCCGCCGAGTACGGGGCGAGCCGCTGCGGCGCAGGCATGTCTTCGATGACGAGCTCGGGACGGCCGGGATCGCCGTCCAGGGCGTGGCGCAGCGCCTCGAGGGCCCGCTGGAAGGCAGCGGGCACGGAACCGGCCGACGTCATCTGTCGAGCGTAGGTCGCGGCGGGCACCACTCGCAGAGATGCCACGCCGTGGGCGGTGTCGGTGATGGGCGCCATGGGTGGGGAAGGGGAGCCGTTGGGAACACGGTGCACGGTCTCGGATTCGCCGTTCACGCCGCCTGCGAAGGGGATCCGGACCGCCGCCGTTCGCTGCGGGGCGCCGGCTCGGCATCGAACGGCAGGTCGTCGTCGACCGCCACGTCGTCATCGATGGGCAGATCGTCATAACGCCAGGCGTCGACCGGCGGCAGGCCGAGCAGCAGCGCCTCGCCGCAGTCGGTGCAGGCCCATTCGGGGCAGTCGGCGCCGTGGCCGTCGAAGCACGGAGGCTGTTCGAACGGACGCTCCGTACCACAGGAAGAGCAATGGTGCAGCAGAGCTTCCGTCACGGCCATGGGGGCCTCCTTTGGCTCACGAACTCTTGGCTCACGACCTGTTGGATCATGAACTTTGCGTACTGCTGGTCACCGTGGCACGGCCTGCCTACGGAATGCGGGACTTCGCTCGGCGTGTCCCAAATCCCGTGCGCCCCCGCCGGGCGCCGTCCTGCTGATCTCCCCGGCCGCCTCACCGCCCGGCGAACGGGAGGTGAGATCCGTGGGACGATGCCCGGGTGACTGTTGACAGCACCGTCGACGCGGGTGCGGCCGACGCTCCTTCGGTCCCGGTGTTCCTGCGCGCCTGCCGCAGGCAGCCGGTGCCGTACACGCCGGTGTGGTTCATGCGGCAGGCGGGCCGGTCGCTGCCCGAGTACCGGCGGGTCAGGGCGGACACCCCGATGCTGGCCGCCTGCGCCACACCCGAGCTCGTCGTGGAGATCACCCTGCAGCCGCTGCGGCGGTACGCGGTGGACGCGGCGATCTTCTTCAGCGACATCGTCGTGCCGCTCAAGGCCATCGGGGTGGACCTCGACATCAAACCCGGCGTCGGGCCGGTGGTCGCGGCGCCGATGCGCGACCTCGACGCGATCTCCCGGCTGCGCCCGCTCGAGCCGGACGACGTCACCTACGTGCGCGCGGCGGTGACCGCGCTGACCGGCGAGCTCGGGGACACCCCGCTCATCGGGTTCGCCGGCGGGCCGTTCACCCTCGCCTCCTACCTCATCGAGGGCGGCCCGTCGAAGAACCACGAGCAGACCAAGGCGATGATGTACGGCGCGCCCAAGCTGTGGGCCGAGCTCATGGACCGGCTCGCCGACATCACCATCGCCTTCCTGCGCGTCCAGGTCGAGGCCGGTGCCGGCGCGGTCCAGCTGTTCGACTCGTGGGTGGGCGCGGTCGGGCCCGACGACTACCGGCGCTCGGTGCTGCCGCACACCCGCAAGATCTTCACTGCGCTGGAGGGATTCGACGTGCCGCGGATCCACTTCGGCGTGGGCACCGGCGAGCTGCTCGGCCCGATGGGCGAGGCCGGCGCGGACGTCGTCGGGGTCGACTGGCGGGTGCCGCTCGACGACGCCGTGCAGCGCGTCGACCCGGGCAAGGCCCTGCAGGGCAACCTGGACCCGGCCGTGCTGCTCGCGCCGTGGGAGGTGGTCAGAGAGCGCGCCCGCGACGTGATCGACCGCGGCCGGACGGCGGAGGGCCACGTGTTCAACCTCGGCCACGGCGTGTTGCCCACCACCGACCCCGACCAGCTGGCCCGCCTCGCCGACTTCGTCCATGAGCAGTCGGCCCGGCGGTGATCACGACCCCGGCGTGACCGGGCCGGGGTGACTGCGGTGCCGTACGGACTGTCGATACTGTTGGCAGTATGACCGCGTCCCGCAGGCACCACGTCGTGGTCGTCGGCGCCGGCGTCGCCGGCCTCGCCGCCGCGCACTACCTGACCCGGCCCAAGGCCCCGGGCGGAGCGGGTGCCCGTGCGGGCGCGGCAGACGTACGGGTGACGGTCCTCGAAGGGTCGCCGAGAATCGGCGGCAAGCTGCTGGTCAGCGAGGTCGCCGGCATCCAGGTCGACGCGGGTGCCGAGGCCATGTTGGCGCGCCGTCCCGAGGGTCTCGGGCTGGTCCGCGACCTCGGCCACGCCGACGACCTCGTCCATCCGGGCACGACGTCGGCGTCCATCTGGAGCTACGGCGCGCTGCGCCCGCTGCCCGGCGGCCACGTCATGGGCGTCCCCGCCGACCTGCCCGAGCTGGCCAGGTCGCACATCCTGTCCGGCGCCGGCCTCACCAGGGCGCCGCTCGACCTCGTACTGCCGGCCACGCCGCGCGGCGCGGACGTCTCCGTGGCCGCCTACGTCGGGGCCCGGCTCGGCCGCGAGGTCGTGGACCGGCTCGTCGAGCCGCTGCTCGGCGGCGTGTACGCGGGGCTGGCCGACGAGCTGTCCTTCGACGCGACGATGCCGGCGCTGGCCGAGTCGGCGCGCAGCCACAGGTCCCTCATCGCCGCGGCCCGCACGCTCAGGCGGACGGCCCCGGCGGACGCCGGGCCGGTCTTCACCACGCTCGACGGCGGGCTCGGCACCCTCCCCGAGCTGCTGGCCGCGGCCGTACGGGCTCGGGGCGGGACGATCAGGACCGACGCGATGGTGCGCGGGCTGCACCGCCGCGGCGCCGGCCAGGACGCCGGCGGCGCTGCCGGTGCGAACGGTGCTGGGGGCGCGGACGGCGCCGGCGGTCCCGGTGGGTCAGCCGATGCGGGCGGCGGCTGGCGGCTGACGGTCGGGCCGGCCAGGGCGCCGGAGTACATCGACGCCGACGCCGTCATCCTCGCCGTACCGGCGCGGCCGGCGGCGCGGCTGCTGGCGGACGAGGCGCCGCCGGCGGCAAGGGAACTGGACGCGATCGAGTACGCCAGCATGGCGATCGTCACCCTCGCCTACACCGCGAACGCCTTCACCCGCCCGCTGCGCGGCAGCGGCTACCTGGTGCCGGCCGTCGAGGTCGGCGACACCGGCGTCAAGGCGGTGACGTACAGCACGGTCAAGTGGCCGCACCTGACCCGCGAAGCCCCCGGCGTCGTTATCGTGCGTTGCTCTATCGGCCGGTACGGCGACGAGCACGTCCTCCAGCGCTCCGACGGCGACCTCAAGGCCGCTGCGATCACGGAGATGGCCCGCACCAGCGGCGCGAGCGAGCTGCCGATCGACTCCCGCGTCACCAGGTGGGGCGGCGGATTGCCGCAGTACACCGTGGGGCACGCCGACCGGGTGGCGCGGATCCGCTCGGCCGTCGCCGGGCTGCCGAACCTGGCCGTGTGCGGCGCCGCCTACGACGGTCTCGGCGTCCCCGCCTGCGTCGCCACCGCGCGCGCCGCGGCGACCCGGGTTCTGGACGGTCTCATCGGTCGGGCAGAATCGAAGTATGGCTATGACGACGGGGAAGCCGAAGGCACGACACCTCAACAACGTGATCCGATACACGATGTGGTCGGTCTTCCGGGTGAGGAGCCTCGCCCAGACTGATCGTGAGGCGGCCGCCAACGAGGTCATCGACCTCATCGATCAGGCGACCGACAAGGACGTGACGACTCGCGGCCTGTACGACGTGTCCGGTTTCCGCGCCGACGCCGACTTCATGGTCTGGTGGCACGCGCCGACCTCCGACGACCTGCAGGAGGTCTACGGCCGCTTCCGCCGCACCGCGCTCGGCCAGGCCTGCCGGCCGGTGTGGTCGCAGATGGCGCTGCACCGGCCCGCCGAGTTCAACAAGGGCCACATCCCTGCCTTCCTCGCCGAAGAGGAGCCCAGGGCGTACATATGCGTCTATCCGTTCGTCCGCTCCTACGACTGGTATCTGCTGCCCGACGACGAGCGCCGCGCCCTGCTCGCCGAGCACGGCATGATGGCCCGCGACTACCCGGACGTACGGGCCAACACGGTGGCCTGCTTCGCGCTCGGCGACTACGAGTGGATGCTCGCGTTCGAGGCGGACGACCTGCACCGCATCGTCGACCTGATGCGCCACCTGCGCGGCTCCCGGACCCGGCTGTACGTGCGCGAGGAGGTCCCGTTCTACACGGGCGCCCGCAAGCCGGTCAGCGAACTCGTCGCCTCCCTGCCCTGACCACGCCGGTAGGGCGGGTCCATCTGCCGTATCGTTCCTGCTGAGGCGTCTTCGGCGTCTTCAGCGTCTGCACGGGGCACAGCGAGCTGATCGAGCGGGACAGCGAAGATATGAGTGCGGAGCGGCGCCGCCAAGGGCGGCACGCGAAACCCACGCGCCGGGTGAAGGCCCCGCGCGACGTCGACCCGGCGCGGGCCGAGGGGCCGGCGCCCGAGGAGGCCGGCTGGCGGCCGCGCGGTGACCGGGCGGCCATCGTCGTGGCCGGCGCGGCGGCCGGTCTTGTCGCCATCTCGGTGGTGGTGTTCGTCGGCGCGCCGAAGCGTGCCGATCCCGCGGCGGCCAAGGCCGCCGCGGCCCGGGCGGCGGCGTCGAAGGCGGCGTCCCGCGGCCGAACCGCGGCGGCGCTCGAGACCAGGGCGTCGCCGGCGGCAACGGCGCCCGGCGACCCCGACGAAGATCCCGCCGCGATCGCCTACTACAAGGAGAAAGACCCGCGGGACGTGGTCGTCAAGCACGTCGACGAGGTGCGGTGGAGCGGGCACTACCTGCGCGTCTACACCGACCTCAAAGAGAGCGACACGCACTCCCGCGTCGCGCTCGAACTGTGCCGGTGGACCAGCGACTACCTGACCGACCAGCGAGGCGACGCCGATCCGGTCGTCTTCGTCCACGCCAAGAGGAACGACAACGGCAACGTGGTCCTGGTCAACAAGCTCAGCGCCAAGGACTCCTGCAAGTCCGTCGAGACCCGCTGACCGCCGGGGCAGCGGGCCGGGGGCAGACGCGTCATCCGGCCGGCTCCAGGGTCATCGAGATGCTGTTGATGCAGTACCGGTCGTCGGTCGGCGTGGAGTAGCCCTCGCCGTGGAAGACATGACCGAGGTGCGAATCGCACTGCGCGCATCGCACCTCCGTCCGTACCATGCCGTGCGAGCGGTCCTCGATGAGCGTCACCGCGTCGGTGTCCGTGGGGGCGTAGAAGCTCGGCCAGCCGCAGTGCGACTCGAACTTCGTGTCGGAGCGGAACAGCTCGGCTCCGCAGGCGCGGCAACGGTACACACCGACGGTCTTGGTGTCGGTGTACTCGCCTTTGAACGGCGCCTCGGTGCCGGCCTCGCGGAGCACGTGGTACTCCTCTGGCGACAGCTGCGCCCGCCACTCTTCCTCGCTCTTGCGGATCTTCTCCATACCTTGACCGTACCTTCCGGCCTGCTGGGTTAGCGTGCTGCTATGGCTTCGCCGTTCATCGAGATCCCGGTGGGAGACCGGATCGTCAAGGTAACGAACCCGGACAAGGTGTACTTCCCGGCGACCGGGGCGACCAAGCGCGATCTCGTCGAGTACTACCTGTCCGTCTCCGCCGGGATCGTCCGCGCGCTCCACCACCGCCCCACCACGCTCGAACGGTGGCCGGCCGGGGTCTTCGACGGCGCCAAGCTGTCCACCCAGCAAGACCATGGCGGCGACGCGTTCTTCCAGAAGCGGGTGCCCAAGGGCGCGCCCGGCTGGGTGCGCACGGCCCGCATCGAGTTCCCCAGCGGCCGGCACGCCGACGAGATCTGCCCGACCGAGGCCGCCGTGGTGGCCTGGGCGGCCAACCTCGGCACGCTCACCTTCCACCCGTGGCCGGTGCGGGACACCGACGTCGACCATCCCGACGAGCTGCGCATCGACCTCGACCCCCAGCCGGGCACCGACTTCTCCGACGCCCGCCGGGTCGCGCTCGACGGCGCCCGCGCGCTGCTGGACGAACTGGGCTACACGGGGTTCGTGAAGACCTCGGGCGGCCGCGGCGTGCACATCTACGTGCGGATCGAGCCGCGCTGGACCTTCACCGACGTGCGGCGCGCCGCGTTGGCCGCCGGGCGCGAGCTGGAGCGGCGGATGCCGGACATGGTCACCACCAAGTGGTGGAAGGAAGAGCGCGGCGAGAAGGTCTTCATCGACTTCAACCAGAACGCACGGGACCGCACGATCGCCTCGGCCTACAGCGTGCGCCCCCGCCCGCACGCCCCGGTGTCGGCTCCGCTGGCCTGGGAGGAGCTGCCGGACGCCGAGCCCGAGGACTTCACGATCGCGACGATGCCCGCGCGGTTCGCCGAGATCGGCGACCCGCACGCGGCCATCGACGACGAGGCGTTCTCGCTCGAGCCGCTGCTGGAGATGGCCGCGAGGGACGAGTCCGAGCGCGGCCTCGGTGATATGCCGTATCCGCCGAACTACCCGAAGATGCCGGGCGAGCCGATGCGCGTGCAGCCGAGCCGGGCCCGCACGACCGAACAGTAACTCCCGGCGTCCCGGCAGACGGCCTGGTCATGCGACCATGCGCCGCAGAGGTGCGGCGTCGAGGTTAGCTCGGCGTGACCTACGGCAAGCACGAAGTGGCCGCGTTGTCTAAATCCCCGGATGCGGACTGGGGCGAAAACTCTTTGCACAGGAGCGCAGTCCTGTAACCAGAGGGCCTATCTAAATGACGAAGTGACGTTGCCCGTGGGCCAAGGGGACGTGACGCGTCGGGGCGGGTCCTCGTTCCATCGTTTGGAGGGCACGGGAATGCTTCTCAACCGCCGCTCGGCTCTGCTTTTTCGGTGACGGACCCGCCGATGCATTTTGGAGTGCTAGGACCACTTTCGGTCACAAAAGATGGTCGTGAGATCGACATCAAGCCGTTGAAATGGCGAGTGCTGCTCGCGGTGTTGCTCCGCCAGGCCAATAAACCGGCCTCCGTCGATCTGATGATGGACGCGCTGTGGGGGGATCAGCCGCCACGCTCGGCCCGCGCCAACGTCCGGGTGTACGTGCACCGGCTCCGCCAGGTGCTCGGCTTCGAGGACCGGATCGCCTGGATCGCGCCCGGCTACACGCTGACCGTCTATCCGGGGGAGCTGGACGCCCACCGCTTCGCCGAGCTGGTCGGGCAGGGGGGCCGGGCGCGCGACGCCGGGGATCTGCCCCGCGCCGCCGCGCTGCTGTGCGAGGCGCTCCGGCTGTGGCGCGGCTCCCCGTACGAGGGGCTGACCGAAGAGTGCCTGCCGCTGCGCGATGAGGCCGCCCGGCTGGATGAGCTCCGCCTGACGGCGCTCCAGGAGCGGCTGGCCATCGACCTGGACCTGAACCGGCACGCCGACCTCGTGCCCGAACTGCGGGCGCTGATCGCCGAGCATCCGCTGCGGGAGCGGTTTCGCGCCCAGCTCATGGTGGCGCTGTACCGTTCGGACCGGCAGGCCGAGGCGCTGCAGGTCTACCAGGACACCCGGCGCGTGCTGAACGAGGAGCTGGGCCTCGAGCCTGGGCCGCAGCTGCGCAACCTCCAGCGGGCGATCCTCGCCGGCGACCCGGCGCTGAGCATCCCGTCGCCCGCGCACGATCCACCCGCGGCCGATCCACCCGCCTCCGATCCGGTCGGACCAGGCCCGGGCACGTCCGGACCGCCGGCCGCCGGCCCGTCCCTCCCGGGCGCCGTCGCCGCGTTGCCCGTGTACGCCGAGCCCGTGCGGCGGGACCGGATGGTGCCCCAGCAGCTCCCGCAGGACGTGCCTGGCTTCACCGGCCGCGACGACGAGCTCGCGCAGCTGGACGGCGTCCTGCTGCGGAACGGCATCCGCACCGCGGCGATCGCGTCGGTGGCCGGGACCGCCGGCGTGGGCAAGACCGCTCTGGCTGTGCACTGGGCGCACCGCGTGCGCGACGAGTTTCCCGACGGGTCGCTGTTCGTCGACCTGCGCGGCTTCAACCCGACCGCGCAGCCGGCCCAGCCGGATGAGGTCCTCGAACGGTTCCTGCGCGCCCTCGACGTCCCGCCCGCGGTGATCCCGGCGACGCTGGACGAGCGCGCGGCGCTGTACCGTACCCAGCTCAGCCGGCGGCGGATGCTGATCGTGCTGGACAACGCGGCCTCGTCCGGGCAGGTCAGGTGGCTGCTGCCGGGGTCGGCGAGCTGCTCGGTGGTGGTCACCAGCCGCAGCCGGCTGGCCGGCCTGGTGGCCAGGGACGGCGCCAGGCGCATCCCGCTCGGCCTGCTGTCCCAGGCCGAGGCGGTCGCGCTGCTCCGTCAGGTGATCATGCCGGCGCGGGTGGACGCGGAGCCCGCCGCGGCGGCGCGGCTGACGAAGCTCTGCGCGAACCTGCCCCTGGCGCTGCGGCTCGCCGGCGAGCGGGTCAGCGCCCGCCCGCACCTCACGCTGGCCGACCTGATCAAGGAGCTGGCCAACGAGTACGACCGGCTGAACCTCCTCACCGCCGCCGACGACGACGCCACCGCCGTACGCGCCGCGTTCTCCTGGTCGTACCGGGCGCTCGGCCCTGACGCGGCCCGCACCTTCCGCCTGCTCGGCCTGCACCCGGGTCCCGACCTGAGCCTCGAGGCCGTCAGCGCCCTCACCGGCGCCGGCGCGCAGCGGGCCCGCGCGCTGCTGCACACCCTGACCGACGGGCATCTGCTGCAGGAGACGTCGCACGACCGTTTCCAGCTGCACGACCTGCTGCGGGCGTACGCCCTCGACCGGGCGCACGCCGACGAGCCGGCCGACGAGCGCGCCGCGGCGATCCGCCGGCTCCTCGACTGGTACCAGCACACCGCCGACGCGGCCGACCGGGTGCTGATGCCGCAACGGCTGCACGTCCCGCTCGACCCGCCCGAGCCGCCCGTCCGCCCGCGCGAGCTCCCCTCGCCCGCGGCGGCGCTGACCTGGTGCGAGGGGGAGCGGCTCAACCTGGTGGCGATCACCCGCTTCGCTGCGGAGACCGGCCGGCACGACGTCGCCTGGAAAATCCCGTGCTCCCTGTGGAGCTATTTCAGCGTGCGCAGCCGGTGGAGCGACTGGTTCACCACGCACGACGTCGGGATCGCCGCCGCCCGGCGCGGTGGCGACAGGTACGGCGAGTCGTTGCTGCTGACCAGCGTGGCCAACGCCTACAGCGCGGTCGGCCAGTACGACGAGGCCATCAAGAGGTTCGACCGGGCCATCGCGATCAGCCGCCAGATCGGCGAGTCGTGGGTGGAGGCGGCCGCGCGCACGCTGCTCGGCATCACCAACCGCGAGCGCTGGAGATTAACCGAGGCCCGCGACAACTGCGAAGAGGCGCTCCGGCTGTTCCGCGCGAGCAGCGACTCCTGGGGGACCGCGTGGGCGCTCTACACGCTCGGGGACGTCTGCGCCGGCCTGCGGCAGGACGGACAGGCGCTCGCGCACACGGCGCAGGCGCTGTCGCTCTTCGAGGGCATTCACGATCAGTGGGGCAGGGGCCGAACGCTGTCGCTCATCGGCCAGATCAATCGGAATCTCAACCGTTTCGACGAGGCCACGAAATATTGCCGCCAAGCGCTCGCGGCCGCCCGCGAGATCGGCAACCGGCTGGGCGAGGCACTGGCGCTCTACACCCTCGGCAAAGTGCAGTGCGACATTCACAGGACCGACGCGGCACGGGAGTCGTGGCGGCAGGCGCTCGCCATTTTCGAAGAGCTGGGCACCCCGCAGGCCGACAAGGTGCGGGCCCGCTTGGCCAAACTGCCGGAGGCCTGACCGCCGGACATCCGATCAACCGCGGATATATCCGCGATAAACGCGCCCTATATCGCGGCGCAATCGGCATCGGACAGCCTATCTGACGGACGTTCACCAGGACCCGAACATCCGTCAAGAGACGGTCATGGCGCGCTGGAGGGAAATCACCTGTGTCCGAGCTGATCAGCCTTGCGGAAAGCGAACTCCTCACCACGAAACAGGTGCACGACCTGTACCGGAAGTACGTCAGCCGCAGCCAGGTTTCGCTCATGACGTCCTTCGGGTTCGGGCGGGAACTGGTCGACCACGCGGAAGGCGCCTGGATATGGACCCGGGACGGCCGGCGCGTCCTCGACGTCACCGGCGGGGTCGGTGTACTCAACCATGGGCACAACCACCCGCGCATCCTGGCCGCGCGGCGCCGGTACGCCGAGCAGCGGCGGATGGAGGTGCACAAGGCGTTCTTCTCGCCGTACGTGGCAGCGCTGAGCCACAACGTCGCCGGCCTGCTGCCTGGCGACCTGAACATCTCGTACTTCCCGAACTCGGGGGCAGAGGCCAACGAGGGCGCCATCAAAATGGCCTACAAATACCATGACGGCCG
Organism: Streptosporangiaceae bacterium; assembly: GCA_036378315.1. Lineage (GTDB taxonomy): Bacteria > Actinomycetota > Actinomycetes > Streptosporangiales > Streptosporangiaceae > CALAED01. Next base: position 22,531 of record DASUWU010000022.1, read on the forward strand.
GCGCAACACCATCCTGCGCTCGGACATCAGTTTCCACGGGAAGACCCTCGGCGCGGGCAGCCTGACCGGGTCCGCCGAGAACTCCTTCCGTTTTCCAGGACTTCCCGGAATCGCCGTCTACCCCTACGGAGATCTCGCCGCCGTGCGCGCTGCCGTGGCCGCGGCGCGCACGTCGTCCGGCGGGTGCGACGTATACGCGATCATGGTGGAGCCGTTCAGCGCGTCGAGCCTCCGCTGCTGGACGGAGGCGGACCTCTACGCGTTGCGCCGGCTGTGCGACGAGCACGACATCATTTTGATATTCGACGAGATCTACACCGGCTGGGGAAAGACCGGCAGCCTGTTCTACTTCATGCGCCATCCCGGCCTGCTGCCCGACATTCTGGCGTACTCGAAGTCGCTGGGCGGCGGAAAGGCGTCCATCTCCGGATACACCGCACGCGAGCCCATCTTCCGCAAGGCGTACGACCGGCTCGCCGACGTCATCCTGCACAGCACCACCTATTACGGATTCGGCGAGGAGACGGCGACCGCCATCGAGGCGGTCAACATCGTCATCGAGGAGGACTTCCCGGCGCGGGCACGGGCGATCGAACGCGTGCTCGGGCCCGGTCTGGAGACCATCCAGAAGTCTCATCCCGACGTGGTCGCCCGGGTCGCCGGCGTCGGGGCGCTGTGGGGGGTGTTCCTCGCCGGCGGGCCCCGGCTCCTCGACCTCGCGGGCAAGCTCGCCCCCGGGTTCTCCGGCGATCCGCAGTTCCGCACCAAACTGATCACCCTGTCGGTGATCGCCGAGCTCTACCGCGAACACGACATCGTCTCCTACTACAGCCCCAACGTGGAGAACCCGCTCATCGTCGCGCCCACGCTCATGGCCGAGCCGGCGGACATCGAGTACTTCCTCGACAGCCTCGACACGACGTTGGCCAAGGGCCTGCCGAAGCTCCTCGGCCGGTTCGTCAAGGAGAAGGTGGGATCACGGTGGCCGACCGGATCGTAGTGACCGGCAGCGCCGGCATGCTCGGCGGCAACCTGTTCCGGTACCTCGCCGGCGCCGGGCACGACGTCGTCGGCGTCGATGTGCGCGGGCCGGACCTCCGGGACGCCGACCCGGCGGACGCCGGGCTGCACCGCGTCGGCGACGTGCGCGACGTGCCGTTCCTGACCGGGGTGCTGCGCGGCGCCGAGGCGGTCGTGCACTGCGCCGGCGCGCTGCCCAGCTACCCGGCCGCCGAGATCCGCAGCGTGATCGTCGGCGGCACCGCCGGCGTGCTGGAGGCCGCCCGCCTGGCCGGCGTGCCGCGCGTCGTGCACATCTCCTCCACCGCGGTGTACGGGCTGCCCGCCGTGGTGCCCACGCCGGAGGACCATCCGCGGGAGCCGGTCGACCCGTACACCCGGGCGAAGGCGGAGGCGGAGGAGGTGGCGGAGAAGTACCGGGCGGAGGGGATGTGCGTGCCCATCCTCCGCCCCAAGACGTTCCTCGGTCCCGGCCGGATGGGGCTGTTCGCGATGCTCTTCGAGTGGGCCGAGGAGGGCCGCAACTTTCCGATCATGGGCCGCGGCGACGTGCGCATCCAGATGTTCGCCATCGAGGACCTGGTCGCGGCCATCGCGCTGGTGCTCACCGCGCCGCCCGAGATCGCGGGCGACACCTATAACCTCGCCGCGGCCGAGTTCGGCACGCTGCGCGATGACTTCCAGGCCGTGCTCGACGCCGCCGGCCACGGCAAGCGGGTGATCTCGCTGCCGGCGCGGCCCGCCCTGGCTGCCCTCGCGCTGCTGGAGCGCGCCCACCTGTCCCCGGTCTACGGGCGGCTGGCGCACAAGTTGCTGGCCGACTCGTACGTGAGCATCGACAAGGCACGCGCCCGGCTCGGCTTCCGTCCCCGGCTGTCCAACCGGGACGCGATCTTGCGGACGTACGCCTGGTGGCGGGCGCACCGGGCGGCGGCGGCCGGTGGACAGGGCGACCTGGAGCCGGCCGGCCGCGGCTCGGCGCGCGGTCCTGGGCGGACCAGCCGTGACGCCTGGCGGCAGGGCGCGCTGTCGCTGGCGAAGGTGTTCTTCTAGCCGGGCGGAGGAGCCGACATGCATGTCATGGAACCGCCCGGCGCGCCGGAGCGGGCGCCTGGCCAGCCTGGCCAGGCCCTCGCGCCGGCCGCCGGGGCCGCGCCGGCGGGGGGCCGGCCGCGGCCGGCCGCGGACCTCATCCGCCTGATCCGGCCGCTGCACTCGGCCAAGGCGCTGCTCCTGGTGCCGATCGGGCTGGTCGACCTGTCGCCCTGGACGCTCGGCGCGGTCGAGCGGATCGGCTGGGCGACGCTCGCTTTCATCCTGGCCTCGGCCGCCGTGTACGTCGCCAACGACATCGCCGACCGGGACCGTGACCGGCACCATCCGGTCAAGCGGCACCGGCCCGTCGCCGCCGGGCGGGTGCCGGTGTGGGGCGGGTACGCGTACTGCGCCGGCCTGCTCGCCCTGCTCGGCGCGGTGCTCGTCGCGGCGGCGCAGCCGTACTGGCCGGTGCTGGCCTACCTGGCGCTCAACCTGGCCTACAGCCGCTTCCTCAAGCACGTCCCGCTGATCGATCTCGGCGCCCTCGCCGTCGGGTTCGTGCTCCGCGTCGTCCAGGGATACCTGGCGCTCGGCGAGCGGATCACCGGGTGGCTGCTGGTCACCGTGTTCTCGCTGTCGCTGGTGCTGCTCATCGGCAAGCGGCGTCAAGAACTGCTGGAGTCGGGGGCCGTCCACCGGCCCGCGCTGCACGGGTACACGGTCGAGCTCGCCAACTGGCTACTGCAGATCACCTCGGTGTTCGCGCTCATGGCCGGCCTGATGTACATCGGCACCGCGGCGCCGTTCGGGCCGGACTACGGCGGGGCGGCGATGGTGCTGTCCACCCCGTTCGCGCTCTTCGCGCTCTTCCGCTACCTGCAGATCATGCTGCTGGGCGGGGGCGGCGCCGATCAGGTCCGGCTGCTGCTGCGGGACCGCGTCATCGTCGTCACCGCGGTGCTGTGGGCGGCCGCCCTCGGCGTCACCCTCGTGCTCGCCCACCACCCAGCCCCGGCAGCCGTGCTGCCGTGACCGGGTTCCGGGTCGGCGGGAGCGGCGAGCCGGAGGGGACGATGGAGGTCCGCCTGCTCGGCCCCGTCGAGGTGGTCGCCGGCGATCACCACGTCGAGCTGGGGCCGCCGCAGCGGCGAGCGGTGTTCGCGGCGCTGGCGATCGACGCCGGGCAGCTGGTCCCGCTGCGGACCCTGATCGGCCGGGTCTGGGACGAGCCGCCCGACCGGGCGACCGATTCGCTGTACGCCCACATCACCCGGCTCCGGCGGGCGCTGGGCGAGGTCGGCCTCGCCATCGAGCGGCGCAGCGGCGGCTACGTGCTGCGGATCGAGCGCGACCGCGTCGACGTGCACAGGTTCCACGCCCTGACCAGGCGGGCGCAGCGCGCCGCCGCGGACCGGGCCGCCGATCGGGCCGCGCTGCTGGACCGGGCGCTCGGGCTGTGGCGCGGCGTGCCGCTGACCGATGTGCCGGGGGACTGGGCCGCGAGGCTCCGCCACGGAATCGAGCAGCAGTACGTGAGCGCCGTCGCCGGCTGGGCTCGCCTCCAGCTCGAGCTCGGCCGGCCCGGCCATGTCGTCACCGAGCTTGCCCCGCTCGTCCTGCGGTATCCGCTGGTGGAGCCGCTGTCCGGCATGCTGATGCGCGGGCTGTGCGCGCTGGGCCGGACGGCCGAGGCGCTGGCGCATTACGCGCGGCTGCGGGAACACCTCGTGGAGCAGCTCGGCATCGAGCCGGGCCCCGAGCTCCGCGCGCTGCATCAGGAGATCCTGCGCGGCGAACACGACCGGCGGCCGGAACCGGCTGCCACGCCGGGACCACAGAGGACTCCCGTGGCCGGGCCCCGGCTGACCGCGGCGGAGGGGCTCGCGCTGCTGCGCCGGATCGTGGGCGACCGCGTCGACGCCGATCCGGTCGGCGCGGCGCTGCTGGTGGAGCGGTGCGCCAGGCAGCCGCTCGCGCTGCGGATCGCCGCCGAGCTGGCGGCCGCCCGGCCCGCGGTCGGCCTCGCCGAGCTGGGCGACCAGCTCGCGGCCGCGGCGCGCGCCTGGGCGGGCGTCGATCGGCACCAGCTCATCGTCGACGCGGCCAGGACGGACCGCGGCCTCGTCGGCGCGGCGTCCATGTCCACGTCCGAGCCGTGGGCCTGAGGGCCGCGCGCCGCGAGCCGCGCGGCGCGCGGTGGGCGCTCAGCGCCGCACCGACAGCACCGCGCGCTCGGCCTTGTGGTCCGACAGGCCGGCCGGCCCGACCATCTCGTACGTGTGGACGGTGATGTCCCGCGTGGTGAGCAGCCAGTCGATGCGCCAGAGATCCAGGCCGCCGGCCTGCCAGCTGGTCGGATAGATCGACGGCAGCGCCGGGGACCGATCGACCAGCCGCTTCGGCAGCAACCGCCGGATCCCCATCGCGGGGCTGGCGTTCAGATCGGCGCCGAGCACGGCGGGATGGTCGTTGGCGTCGACGTCGGCCCGCAGTGCCCGGTAGCTCGCCTGCTGCCGGGCGAGGGTGTAGCGGTCGGTCGCCCTGGCCGCGCCCTCGTAGAGCCGCCATTTGACCGGCGGCTGGATGGGTTGCGCGTTGTAGAAGGAGACGACGGTGCCGTTCACCTTGATGTCGGTCCGCAACGTCTCCGTCGTGTACTCGTCGGGCCAGTCGCGCAGCTCCGCCGGCACGGCCTTCCACTTGCTCGGCAACCACGGACGCAGGTCGACCGCGCGCTGCCCGACGATCGGGAAGCGGGACAGCGTGATCTGGTCTCCGGCGACCGCGATCCGGTAGCCGGGGAACGCGCGGCGCAGCTCCGGAGCCTTGTCGATGCGCCGCGCCATGTCGGCGGTCCACGTCCCGCCGAGTGATCCCTTGGAGGTGTCGAAGTACAGGTACTCCTTGAGCAGGTAGACGTCCGCGTGCAGCCCGCGGAGGTAGTCGTAGAACCCGGCGTCGAACGCCTTGCCTCGCGCGGTGCGGAGGTTCTGGTCCCAGAACTCGGTGTTCCACGACACCACAGTGATGGCACCGGGCGGCGCCGGCGGCGGGCTGTACCACAGGGCGGCCAGGTTGACGCCGCTGGCCGGCGCGCCGAGCGCGATCGTGCCGGCGAGCACCGCCATGATCCGCCACCGCACCGGCCTGGCCAGCGGCGCCACCGCGAGCAGCGCCACCGGCACCGCCACGAACACCAGCGGCGGCAGCAGATCGAACGGGGCCCAGACCCAGGTGCGGCCGCTCAGCAGCCGGTGGAGCAGCACGAACGCCAGCCAGCCGAGCGAGGCGGTCACCACCAACCGGGTGCCCCAACACCACCGCCGCCGCGGCCGGACCAACTCCCGCGCCCTGGCGGCCCACCCATCCGCGCGCCGCGACGCGGCAGCCGCCGGCGGCCGCTCCCCGGAGACGACGCCCTGACCGTCCATCAGCCCACCATCTCGATCCGCGGTTCGGGCACGTACATTCTCCGGAACCTGGCCGAGCAGAGCCACCACAGCGCGCCGGCCCCCACGCCGGCCGCGATGGTGAGGTTGACCAGGAAATGCACCGCGCCGAAGTACAGCAGGAAGATTGGTCCGCGGCGGCGCAGGACGTACCGGTACATCCCGGCGTCGGCGGCGATGGACACCACAAGCGCCAGGGCGGGCAGCGCGGCGCCGGCCGGCCAGAACAGCGCCGCCGGGGCGGTCACCACAGCGGCCAGCGCGGCCAGGCTGCCGCCGGCCCGGTTCGAGGTCTCGAACCCGCGGGCGAACCGCTTGCGCCTGGCGTACAGCGGCACCCGGTCCCGGCCGCGCCGGAACAGCTTGCGCAACAGGCCGCGCAGCTCGTGGTCGTGGTCGTGCCGCGACCGCACCGCCGTGGTGAGGATCATGTCGTAGCGCTGGGTGAGGCGGTGACCGTAGTCGACCTCCTCGGTGTCGCGCAGCGCCGGGTTGAACGCGCCGACCTCCTCGAACACCCGCCGCGGCATCGCGAACATCGCCGAGAACAGGAACGAGATCGAGCCCTCCGAGCTCGCCGTCCAGTAGTAGTACTGCAGCGCCCGGTAGTCCTCGACGAGGCTGTCGCGGACCAGCGGCTCCGGGTCGTGGATGCTGCACACCGCGCCCAGCCCTGGATCATCCTGGAGCATGCGCACCGCGACCTCGATGGCGTCCGGGTAGACGGCCACGTCGGAGTCGACGAACACGAGGACTTCGCCGCTCGTCCGCTCGACCCCGAGGTTGCGCGCGGCGCCCGCGCCCTGGTTCCGCCCGGTGTGGACGACCTTGACGCCGAGCCGCTCGGCGACCGCGACCGAGTCGTCCGTGCTGCCGTCGTCCACCATGACCAGCTCGACCGGCCGGTAGGTCTGCGCCTCGATCGCGCGCAGGCACAGCTCCAGCGAGGTCGCGTAGTTGTAGTTCGGCACGATCACCGACACGAGCGGGTTCTCCGGCGGGTTCTCCGGCGTGTTCCGCGGCATCGCTCACGCTCCGATCGTTGACGGGTTCACCGCGTCGGCGGGCGGCCGCGCCGCGTCGTACGTACGCCGGAACCTGGGGGACACGAGGCAGTGCGCGGCGCCGACGAACACCGCCACCGCCACGGTGACGTTCACCACGAAGTGGATCGCGGTGAAGTAGCAAGTGAACGTGATGCCGGCCGAGCGCCGGACGAACCGGTACATCCCAGCGTCGGAGGCGATCGAGGCGGCCACGAGACCGGCCGGCACCAGCGCCCACACCGGGCCGAGCAGGACGGGCACCGCGACGCTCAGCACGGCGAACAGCGCGGCCAGTGCGCCCCACCCCCTGCTGCTCTGCGCGGGCCCGCCGTTGAAGTCCGGCCGGCGCAGGTAGAGCGGGATGTGCAGGCGGGCGCGGTGGAAGAACTTCGACAGCACCACGCGCAGCCGGTCGTCGTGGTCGTGCGCGCCGCGGATCGAGTTGTCCAGGACGATGCGGTACTTCTTGGTCACCCGGTGGCCGTACTCGGCGTTCTCGCTGTGCCGCAGCGCCGGGTTGAGCGGGCCCACCTCGCGGAACACCCTCGTCCACATCGCGAACAGGGCGGAGTAGATCGTGGTGATGTCGCCCTCGTTCCCGGAGATCCAGTAGTGGAGCTGCAGGCTGCGGTAGCGCTCGACGAGGCTGTCCTGGATGAGCGGCTCCGGGTCGTACGTGCCGCACACCACCCCGATCATGGGGTCGGACTCCAGCAGCCGCACCGCGTTGTCGATGCTGTCGGGCGCCAGCGCCAGGTCGGAGTCCAGGAAGAACAGCACCTCGCCGTGCGCGAGCTCGGCGCCGAGGTTGCGCGCGGCCGGCGCGCCGATGTTGACGTCGGTCACCACGACGCGGACGCCGTGCCGGCGGGCCACAGCGACCGAGTCGTCGGTGCTGCGATCGTCAACGACGATCACCTCGATGTTCGGGTAGGTCTGCCGCTCCAGCGCGGCCAGGCACAGGCCGAGCGTCCGCGCGTAGTTGTAGTTCGGCACGATGACCGAGACCAGCGGCCGGTGGTCCGACATGCTGGGCGCCCTCCTTCGGGTCGGTCGGACGGATGGGTTCCGGATGGGTGCGATCGGCCGGACTGCCCGGCCTTCTGCGGATCAGGAACTCGGCGACGGCGAGCGCGGTCGCGCCGAGCAGCACCTCGCTCACGGTGGAGACCAGGCGGCTGGCCAGCGCCACCACCGCGGCCGCCGGGGCGGGCAGCACCACGGCCAGCGCGGCCGTCAGCACCGCCTCGCGCACGCCGATCCCGTCGGGGATGAACACGGCCGCGATGCCGAGCGACGTGGCGAGCGTGAAGGCGCCGACGCAGAGCGCCAGCGAACGCGCCGGCGAGGCGCCCATCGCGATGGCCAGCGGCCACAGGTGCAGCCCCGTGACCGCCCAGGACAGGCTCTGCCAGCCGACCGCCAGCCGCACCCCGCGCGCCGAGGCCGACCTGGCCGCCGTGGGCCGGCGCAGCAGCCGCAGCAGCAGCCCGGCGCCCTTGTTGACCAGGTGCGGCCGCGCCAGCACGACCACGATCAGGACGGCGGCGCCCACCAGCCAGGCCGCCCGCGCGCCCATCATCTGCACGCCGGCGAGCAGGCCGACGGTGAACCCGCTCAGCAGCACCAGGCTCATCGACAGCGCGGCCGCGCTCATCAGCCGCCCGAACGTGACGCCGCCCGCCGCCGCGACCTTCGTGCTGGCGATGATGCCGGGCACCTTGCCGGGCACGTACTTCGACAGGAAGGCCACGAAGAAGATCCGGACCACCTGCGGCTCGCTGACGGGCGGGCCGATCTCCAGCAGCACCACGCGCCAGGCGAGGAACCCGAACGACAGGCCGGCCGTGCTCGCCAGCAACGCGCCGCCCAGCAGCAGGCCGAGCTGCCCGGCACCGCGCCTGGCGAACAGCACCCCGACCGGGCGCCAGTCGAGCCTGAGCAGGGTCAACGCGATCGCGCCGGCGACGGCCAGGACGAAGGCGGCGACCAACGCCCGCCGCACCGGCCGCGGCAGCCGCGGTGGCCGGGGCAGGCCGGGAGCCCTCACTCGCGGGCACCGGCCGACGGCAGCGGGGAGCGGCCGTTCGTGATCGGCTCTCCCCGCCGTCGGCCCATCTCGTAGCCGGCGCGCAGCAGCCCCACGAGCGCGCCGAGGAAGAACGCCGCGTGGAAGCACAGCTGCATCCAGGCGACCCACGCCGCGAAGGCGGCGCCGCGGTGCCGGTGGGCGAACCCGATGAACGCGCGGTTCCGCCGCAGGAACACCCCGAGCGTCACCGCCGGCACGGCCAGCAGCCAGAGGCTGGCGACGCCGAGCGGCAGCGCGAGGAAGGTGGCGGTCGCCGCGGCCGAGGACAGCCGGGGGCCCTTGCGGCGCCGCGGCCGGCCGCCGGTTCCGATCATGTCGAGCTGGAAGCCCGCCCTGCCCTCCTCGTGCAGCCGCCGCGACCTGACCATGATCACGGGAAGGGTGGTGGACCGGACGAACCGCTCGGCCAGGCACGCCCAGAACCGGTCCTCGTCGTCGGCCTTCGTGACCACCGAGCTGGTGACCACGCGCCGGTAGCGGCCGGGGAGGCGGGTGCCGAACTCGAAGTCCTCGCCGTCGCGCAGCCGCTCGTCGAGCCCGCCGGCCTCGGTGAAGACGTGCCGGGGGATCAGCGTGCAGGACAGGAACGTGGCCGCCGTCCGCGCCCGCTCGAAGTGCTCGCACAGGACCCGGTAGCGCTCCACAGGGCCGTCGTCGTACAGCGGCTCCTTGTCGTAGATGCCCTGCACGATCCCGCAGTCCGGCGTCTGCCGGTACGCCTCGACCGCGTTGTGGATCGCGTCAGGCGCCAGCGCGGTGTCGGAGTCGAGGAAGAACAGCAGCGGGGCCGAACTGGTCGCCACCCCGAGGTTCCGGGCGGCGGCCGGGCCCTGGTTGTGCGGTGGTTCGACGACCGTGCAGGGGAACTGCCGCGCTATCTCGAGCGACCCGTCGGTGCTCGCGTCGTCGACGACGATCACCTCGGCCGGGGAGTACGTCTGCGCGTACACCGACTCCAAGCAGGCCCGCAGGGTCTTTCTCTTGTTGTAGTTCGGCACGATGACCGCGACATCAGGCCGCCAGGCCACCACGTCAGACATGTCCGTCCCTTCGCTGGCCGGTTCGCAGGTAGGACCTCACGCCGGAGGGTCGGGTCGACCGTACGGAGGCGTCCTTGTCGGTTCCTTGTCGGCGCCGCCGAGCACGGCGGGCGCCGACGGGAAGGCGCCGACAAGAAGCCGACAAGTTCCGCCGCCTAGCGTGAGCCGGCGGCCGTCGGGGCCACCAAGTGATCTCTAGCCACGGGAGCGCATCATGAGCCGCGAGAACGGTGATCGAGCCATGAGCCGGAGGCGCCCGCTCGTCTCGATCATCATCCCCAGCTACAACAGGTCCGGCGTGTTGCGGCTCTGCCTCGACGCCGTACGGGCCCAGTCGTATCCGGAGATCGAGGTCATCGTCGTCGATGACCGCGGCACGGAGGACGCGGCGGAGGTGGCCGCCGCGATGGGCGTCAAGGTCGTGCGCACCGAGGTCAACGGCGGCCCGACCCCGGCCAGGAACCTCGGGGCCGAGCATGCCGCGGGCGAGATCCTGTTCTTCCTTGACGCCGACATCGCGCTGGACAGGGACGCCGTCGAGAACGCCGTCGCGATCCTCGAGTCCGAGCCGGCGATCGGCGCCCTTGGTGGGATCCTGCGACCGGAGTCGCTGGCCACCCAGACTCTCGCCGCGCGGTACCGGGCCCTGCAGATGTACCGCTGGTGGATGCCGGCCCACCGGCCGACCCTGGAGCTGCACGCCTCGGTGCTGGCCGTGCCGGCCAAGGTGTTCGCCGAGGTCGGCCCGTTCGATCCGCGGCTGCGCGAGACCGTCTCCTCCGACTACCGCGTCAGGGTGACGCGTTCCTACGACGTGAAGCTCACCGACGCGGTCCGGGGCACCAAGGACCACGACGCGACCGTGCGGACGATCCTGCGCAAGGTGTTCCGCCGCGCCCGGATCAGTGCGATGGCCTGGCGCGAGGGCGAGACACCGGGCGACTCGGTGTCCCGCGCGCTCGGCGGCGTCCTCCTGCTCGCCGCCGTCCCCGCCCTCGCGCTGCCCGCCGTCGCGGGCCCGGCCGGGGCTGCCGCCGCGCCCGCGTGCGTCGCCGCGGCCATCGCCCTGGACGGCGGGACCTACCGCTACGCCTTCGCCGCGCGGGGCGTCCCGTTCGGGGTCTACTTCGCCGGCGTCCACGTCGCCGTCAGCTTCACCGGCGCCCTCGGCGGGGCGGTGGGCGTTCTGCAACGTCTCATGCGCTCCCGCCTGAACGGGCGGTCGGCCCGGTCCGTCGCCGCGCAGGAGTAGGCCATGCGCGTCATCGGAAACGGCTTCGGGCGGACGGGGACGCTCTCCTTGAAGCTGGCGCTTGAGCGCCTCGGCTTCGGCCCCTGCCACCACATGGTCGAGGTGTTCCGGCATCCCGAACAGATCCGGCCCTGGCTCGCCGCCGCCGGCCCGCGCCGGCGCCCGCGGGATTGGGACGAGCTCCTCGCCGGCTACCGATCATGCGTGGGCGGGCCGGCGTCGACCTACTGGCGCGAGCTCGCCGAGTACGACCCGGAGGCCAAGTTCGTGCTGACCGTCCGCGATCCGGAGCAGTGGCTGGCCAGCATGCGGCGGACGCTGTTCATGCAGCGGCGGCGCATCGACTCCCTGCCCGGCCGGGTCGCGCTCGCGCTGTCGACGCTGCTGCGCACCGACCTCGCCGCGTTCGTCAAGCTGGTCGACACGACCCTCGACGCGCGGACGTTCAGCAGCCGGGCCGAGCGCGAGCGCGAACGGGCCATCGAGCTGTTCAAGGCCTACGCGGACGAGGTCGTGACGGCCATCCCGGCCGAGCGGCTGCTCGTCTTCGACGTCGGCACCGGTTGGGGGCCGCTGTGCGCCTTCCTCGACGTGCCGGTGCCGGACGAGCCGTTCCCCCGCGTGAACAACCAGTCGGAGTTCACCCGGAGCGGCCGGGGCCGGCCGGCGCCGCTGCTGCTGCGCCGGACGAGGTGACCGGCCCCGGACCTTGCTCCGTGCGTGTTCCTTGAGTGCTTCGTGAAGTGCTCGTTGAAGTGCTACTTGAAGTCGCGTGGCTGCCGCGGCAGGTCGACGTGGACCGGGCCGCGCCAGGCGCTCGCCGGTTGCCGTTCGGGCACCGCGGCCGCCGCCGGGGTCCCGGCGCCCGGCACGACGGGCACCGTGATGCCGCTGCCGGCCAGTTCGACCGTCACCGTGGCGCCCGACGGCGTCTCGGTGGTGAGGTCGAGGTCGGTCCCGGCGAAGACAAGGCCGAGCCGGTGCCCGGCCTTGAACACGTAGTCCTGCGGCAGCGTCTGCCAGCGGATCCGGTACGTCCGGCCGGGCGTCAGCGGCGACGGGTGGCTGAGCGACAGCCGGTTCTGGGCGTCGATCCAGCCGCGCGCCACCACGTTGACCGGTGCGGAGACCGTGCGGGTCTGCGTCTGCCGGTAGCAGCCGTCGTCGGCCGCCGTGCTCTCGCCCCAGCAGTCCTCGGTGGTCAGCGTGCGGATGCCGGAGCCGGGGCCGAGGTAGTCGACGCGGGTGTCGTCTCCGTAGTCCACGAGCAGGGCGGTCAGGTTCGCGTCCGGCCTGTCCAGGCTGATCCGCAGATTGGCGGTCGGCGTGCCGGACAGCCGGACGTCCGCCGGAATCGGCCCCGAGACGTACGCCAGCCGGTCCGGCCGCGCCGCCGTCGGGTCGGCGACCATGTCGTCCTCGCTGGTGCCGAAGCCGCTGGTGCCGGCGGCATCGGTGTACGAGGCGGTCTGCCCGGGGGCGGCCCGCGTCAGGCCGAGCGACCCGTCCGCCGCCGGGCGCAGGGTGACCGGCGCGGCGCCGGGGGCCGGCCAGTCGGACTGGGCGATCCACTGGTCCGGCCCGACCTCCACGTCGGCCCGCGGCCGGCGCATGATGTCGTTCGGCACGCCCTGCAGCCAGAAGTCGAACCACCGGTGCAGGGTGGCGACCCAGGCGTCGCGGCGGAAGTCGAACGGGTCGACGTGGCCGTACAGCGAGACCCACACCTTGCGCGGCACGCCGCGCGCGGCCAGCGCCCGCCACCAGGTGGAGAAGTGGTTGGGCTTGACGTTCAGGTCGTTGACCCCGTGCACCGCGAAGACGCTGGCCCGGACGTTGGCGGCCTGCGCCACGGTGCCGCCGCGGTAGTTCCGCTCGTCCCAGAACGCGTTGTAGTTTCCGGTCGCGTCGTCCTCGCCCGCGTCCATCGCGGCATTGACGGCCGCACACTTCTCCGGCGGGTCGGTGTCGACGACGTCGGCGAGGCCGGGCTCCTCGTCGGTGAAGTAGACGACCCCGTTCGACCGGCTGTAGTCGTACCAGCTGCTGATCGCCGAGATCGGCACGATGGTGACGAGCCCCTTGACGCCGGTGGCCGCGACGGCGTTCGCCAGCGTCCCGTCGTAGGACTTGCCGATCATGCCGACCCTGCCGGTCGTCCACGTCGCCCGCACCGGGGTGCCGTCGGACGTGAAGGCCCTCGCGCGGCCGTTCAGCCAGTCGACGACCGCCTTGCCGCCCAGCACGTCGCCCCTGCCGCCGCTGGTCGGGCAGCCGTCGGACCGGGTGGTGCCCACCATGTCCACGGCCAGGAACGCATACCCGCGCGGCACGAAGTAGTTGTCGTAGAACAGCGGGAACTTCACCGGATCGCCGGCCGCGTCATAGGTCTTGCGCTCGGCCTCGTTCCCGCGCCCGAGGTTGTCGTAGTAGGGGCTCTCATCCATGATCACGGGAACCTTGAGACCTTGTTCGGTCTCCCGTGGCCGGATGATGTCCACGTTGACGCGGTCGCGGACGCCGTCGCCGTCGCTGTCGACGGGGCTCTCGACGAACACGTGCTCGCGGATCGCGTCGGCGTAGGAGAACACCGGCTGCGTCACGCCGTCGGCGACCTTGATCTTCGGCGCCCGGCCGGCGCTCGCGCTCGCGCCGGCGACGCCGGTGGCCGCCGTCACCGCGGCGGTGGTGACCGCCGCGACCGTGAACGCCGACCGCAGGAGCTTCCTCGAGGGGTTCCGCAAGGGATTCCTGGACAACCCGTACCTCCGGGGATGAGAGAACGCCCCCTATCGAGGCAGGCTTCACACAGGCCGACAAGATGCCGGGACGGGCTTCATCCCACTTTGGCCACACCTGGCCTGCCGCCCTTCGCGGTAGTCCGAACAAACCGCCGCAAGTCCCCAGGTGGGCGGCCCGCCCAGCGCCCGGGGTGCCGTAGGCCCTTAGTCGTCGAGGTTCAGTGCCCGCACGAGCGTGCGCGTCTCGGGCGACAGGCGGCGCTCCCGATCTCGGATCTCCGCGGTCACCGACCTCGCGACTCGCTGATGCCTGAACCACACAGGGCTGACCTCCCGCGCCTCCAACAATGTTGTGGCGGCGGCACGGCGATTCCCGGAGTCGAGCTGCGCCTGGGCCACGTCCATCAGGTGGGCGCCTCGCGAGATCCCGTCGAGGTCGCCCGGCTTGATCCGCCTGGCCGCGTCCAGCGCCCTCTTCGGCTTGCGCAGGACGCTGTAACCGTAGGTGGCCTGCATCGCGACGGCGGACGTGGCGAACGGCTTCTTGCTGTACAGGAAAACGCGCCGGCCGAGCCGCTCGGCGGCCGCCCCGGCGAGGCTGAGGTACTCGCTCGGATCCCGCTCTTGGGCGACGGCCGGCGCGACAGCGGTGAGCAGCAGATGCCCCCACACGGCGAGCTCCATCTCGCCGCCACGGAACGACGGCTCGATCCGGTCCGCCATGGCCTTGGCGAGATCCTCCGCTTCTCCGTGCCGTCCCTGGTGCAGCAGTACCCAGGAGTAGCTGGCATGCATGGCCGCCCACAGCAGCGGATCGTCACCGCCGTGCGCCGCGATGACGGCCCGCTCCGCGGCCACGAGCCCCAGGTCCGTACGGCCGATCTGCGTCGCGAAATGGCTCGCGACTTCGTATGCCAGTGCAAGCGGTTCCACGGCATGCGCGCCGACAGCTGAATGGGTGACGCGGGCTTCGCCGATCAACCCGGGAAGTACGGCGAGCAGCTCACCAAAGTCACCAGCCCAATAGCTGTTCCAGGCGTTCCGCACCACCTGCTTGAGGTGGTCGACCGGTGTCGGCTCACCGTCGTCGTCGCGATCCAGGCCCGGCAGGAGGCTCGGGGACAGCAGGACGTCGCGGAGCGCGAGCACGCTGCCGCCGTCGCGGTCCGGCCCCAGTCGGTCACGCTTGTCCACAAGCGTGGCCAGATCGATGTCGAGCCCGCTGGCGATTTTGGTCAGCGTGCTGATTCTCGCCGTCTGGCGACGACCCTGCTCCAGCTTGGCGATCACCTCGACGGAGACGCCTGCCGCCTCGGCGAGACCCTCCTGGGAGAGCCCGCGATCGTCCCGCAGCCGTTTGAGATTCCGGCCGATCATGCCTGGTTCGGACACGGCCCCCTTACCCTTCCCAAAGTCTCGTCGAGGTCAGGTTATTACGCGGAGCATGGGGATACCTGCGCTCCGTCGTTTCTCGTCGGCCGGACGACAAGCAGGCCAGGCGTCGCGCCTGGACCGCCGCTGGATGCCACGGGTCGTACAGGCCGCGGGCGATCGCTGTCGCGACCGGCTGCCACCGACACGCGAACACCCGCCCTCGATCGGCCCGCCGGCGACGGTGTTGACGGTAGTGGCCGAGCCACCTAGCTTCCGCGAAGCCGCCTACTCGCCGACACCGCCTGAGGGTATTTGGATCTGGATGCGTGTGCCTTCCCTAGCGATGGCGAGCCCCGTAGTCGCAGACGCCGGTCGGGAAGATCTGCCGCAGCCGCTGCGCCTCGGCCGGAGTCGGGTGCCACGGGCCGTACAGGCCGCGAGCGATCGCCGCGTCGACCGGCTGCCGCCGGCAGGCGAACACGCCGCCCTCGATCGGCCCGCCCGCGACGATGCGCGACGTCGAGTGGAGCGGGAACCGCTGGGTGCAGGCGCCGGGGGCCCGGTGGTCGAGGATGCCGTCCCACACGTGCGGGCCGCTCGCGATCGGCGCGCCCTGGGTGTCGAAGCAGCGGTCGACGGCGAGCGGCGGCTTGTTGGCCGCGACGCCACGCTCCGGATGCGTCCGGATGGCGGTCAGCCAGGCGTCCATCACCGACAGGGCCTCCGGCGTCTGGTCGAAGATCGCCGCCGGGCGCGCGTCGGTGAACCAGATGACCTGGTTGCTCGCGTCGCCGTCGTGGTTCAGCATGCGCTGCCTGCTGGCGAACGACTGGTGGGCGTTGTGCATGTTGAGCTGCTCTTCGAGGTAGTGCCGCCAGTCGATGATCGGGATGTCGATGCGGCCGGTGAAGACGATGCCGCCGGCCACCGCCGCCCGGATGGCGGCCGGGTCGCCGGCGCGCCGCGGCGCCGGGGTGACGCCGCCGTCCGGCGACAGCCGCATGTTGCGGGCGCTCCACGGGTCGAACTGCGCCGGGTCGGCGCAGGTCGCCGGCTCGAACGGGCAGCCTTCCTTGACCATGTCGGCCGGGTCCTTCCAGCTGCCCACCTTGGCGTTCACGTCCAGGAACTCGGCCGGGGTGATCTCGCCGGCGCGCAGCGCGGCCAGCCCGTACTGCACCCCGACGTTGTCCCACGGCACCCGCGCGTAGCCGTCGGCGCCGACCCCGTAGACGTTGCGGAGGTCGTCCCAGTGCGTCCACTTCACGGTGTCCTTGACGCCGGGCGGATCGGTGATCTGCCATTCGGGGTCGTTGTTGTCGGTCCAGTTCGGGTTGAGGGCGAGGGGGGTCAGCCCGCGCCACCCGGTGACGCACTCGGTCGAGCCCGGCTTGTTGCCGTTGTAGGGGTTGGGCACCGTGTCGCTCGCGTTCAGCCCCTCGAGCAGCCGCCGGTTGGACCAGGTCTGCCACTTCGGGTCGCCGCTGGTGTCCATGTAGCGTTCGAGTAGTTCGCAGTCGCCGACGTGGATGGTCTGGGTCACCATGTCGGGATAGGAGTACTGCGCGACGGCGCCGTCGATCACCCGGGTGCCGTAGTCCTGGCCGTAGATGTACTGCTGGATGCCGCCGCCGGAGCCGCCGACCCCGACGGTGTAGTACGGCACGCCGTGCTCCTCGATGAACCGTTCCTTGGTCATCAGCGCGGTCTCGCCGCCGAGGACGAGGTTGTAGTGCGTCGCGGTGCGGGTGCCCGACGAGTAGATGATCGCGTAGCCCTTGGAAAGACCCGGGTCGTACAGCGTGCCGTCCGTGGACAGGCTGCCCTGGTCGTGGCCGATTGCTACGCCGCCGTCGAAGCGGTAGATCACCCGCCGGTTCCACTCGCTGTCGTCGGGGCGGGCGCCCGCCATCTGACCGCCGGCCTCGGCGAGCGGGGCCAGCATGGTGAAGCCGTAGATGAAACGGTTGATCGTGCCGCGCTCGCGGCGGACGACGTAGTCGACGCTGCGGCCGTCGAGGGTGGTGGTCGTGGCCAGGTCGGCGGGCCGCGAGCCGCCCGCCGGCAGCGGCTTGAAGCCGCCCGCTGTGCTCCGGTACACGTAGTCGACCACGGTACGGGCGGAGCAGTCCCGGCTCCAGCCGACCACCTGGTCGGTCTTGGCGCCGCCGGCGTCGACGGCGAACACCCGCATGCCCTGGCCGTCGTGGTTGTCCACCAGCGGCTGGCCCAGGCCGCCCCGTTCGGTCTTGCACAGGAACGGGTACTGGTGCGGTCCGGAGAAGATCGGGCCGGTGACGGGGAAGTCGCGCACCCGCAGCGCCGCCCGGCCGTGCGGCGCGGCCGCGCGCACGGTGTTCCATCCCTCGACCAGCCCGGTCACGAGGCCGGTGAGCGACCGGCCGCCGGCGTCGGTGGTGAACGCGGGCGTCACGTCGGCGCCGTTCCTGGTGACCCGGACGGCGGCCGGGTCGGTGCCGGCCGGGACCAGTACCCGCAGCAGCGCGTCGCCGCCGCTCACCTGTCCCGGCGTGCTCGAGAGCACGTCGATCGCGAGCCGGCCGCGCTGGCCGGCGCCGGCCCCTGCCGCGCCGTTCGGCGCCGTGCCGGACGCCGCGGCGGGCGGCGCCGTGCCGCCGACCAGACCGAGGATGAGGGCCGCGAGCCCCGTCGCCAGCGCGCCTCGACGCGTCGCCATGCCGACCTCCGCAAGGACGATGTCCTCGCGATCGTGCCATCGTCCCCGGCGCCGGGCGAGGCAGGTGGCATGACCGTATTCGGCCTGTTTTTCGGGATAGGTGCTCGGAGGGCGAGCGGGCGCTCGCCCTCCGCCACGGAGGTTAGCGATGGGTGGCCCCGCGGCCAGTGGGCGGCCCTTGCTCCAGCATTTAAAGTACTCATCCCGGCAGATTTCGCCGGACGTGGCCATGACGGCGCCACAAGGGGTTCGTATCGCCGAAAGGTGTTTCTTGTGGTCGCCCATACCCAGAGTCCGCTGGAGCGGGTGTTCGACGAGCTGCGCGCCGAGTACCGCGGCCGGATCGACCCCGAAACCCTCTCCCGTACGTTGCGCCTGGCCCACCTGCACGCCGAGCATCTCGACATGCTCCGCAACCCCCGGCTCGTCCACGCCGCCGTTCGCGAGTTCCTCGACGCCCAGCTCGCCGAACGGTGACGGGAGGGGAGCGGGGCAGGCCCGGCCCGAGCGTCGCCGCGGCGCCGCACCGCCTCAGCGCTTGACGCCGACCGCCCCATAGGCGCCGCCGGCGGTGCGGTCGACCGGCTCTGTTTCGTCGGGGCGCCAGTCGAAGATCTTCACCAGGCCCGGTTCGACCAGGTCGAAGCCCTCGAAGAAGCGGGCGATCTGCGCGCCCGTGCGCGGGGTGAACCGCGCCGGGCCGGTGTTGTACGCCCTGGCGCTCGCGGTCACCGCCTCCGGATTGAAGTCGGCGGTCACGTGCGAGATCGCCAGGTAACTGCCGGGCGCGAGCACGTCGGTGTACCGCTTGACCAGGCCGAACGGATCCTCCGAGTCCTTGATGAACATCAACGTGCCGACGATGACCAGCCCGATCGGGCGGGCGAAGTCGAGCGTGGCGTCGACGTCCGGATGCTCAAGGATCGTCTCCGGCCGGCGCAGGTCGGCCTCGAGGTAGACGGTCTCGCCCTCCGGGGTGCCGCGCAGCAGCGCGCGGGCGTGCGTCATCACGATCGGATCGTTGTCCACGTACACCACGTGCGCGTCGGGAGCGACCGACTGGGCGACCTCGTGGACGTTGCCCTGCGTCGGGATGCCGGTGCCGATGTCGAGGAACTGGGTGACCCCCTGCTCGGCGATGAAGCGCACGGCCCGGCCGAGGAAGGCGCGGTTGTCGCGGGCGCCCTGCGGCACCCCGGGCGAGGCCGCGCTGGTCGCGTTCGCCACCCGCCGGTCCGCCTCGAAGTTGTCCTTGCCGCCCAGCCAGTAGTCGTACACCCGGGCCGGATGGGGCACGGACGTGTCGATCGTCGCGGGCGGCCGGCTTGGCCGGCGCCACGGAAGCGGGTTCCTGCGGTCCCCCATGCTCAACAATCCTCAGGTACGGGTGGGATCCCCGATCTTGACGAGATAGTAACTCAGCCGCCGCCGCGCGTGTCGGGACTCACCCTCTGGCCCCGCCGAAAATATCGTCCAGGTCGTAGGCGACCGGCACGTCCAGCTGCTCGTACGTGCATGACTCCGGCGTCCGGTCGGGGCGCCAGCGGCGAAAACGCGCGGTGTGGCGGATGCGGTTTCCTTCCATGCCCTCGTAGGCGACCTCGCAGACCAGCTCGGGGCGCAGCGCGACCCACGACAGGTCTTTCTTGCCCGTCCACCGGGAGACCGCGCCCGGCATCCGGTCGGCGGTTGACTCGTCCTGCCTGGCCCAGCCCGCCCAGGGATGCCCGGTGAGATCTTCCATCCGGTACGGGGCGAGCTCGTCGACCAGCTCGGCCCGGCGCTTCATGGAGAACGACGCCGCCACCCCGACGTGCTGCAGCGCACCGTCGTCGTTGTAGAGGCCGAGCAGCAGCGAACCGACGATCGGGCCCGACTTGTGCCAGCGGAACCCGGCGACCACGCAGTCTGCCGTGCGCTCGTGCTTGACCTTGAACATCAGCCGCTTGTCCGGCTCGTACGCCAGCGTGCGCGGCTTGGCGATGACGCCGTCCAGGCCGGCCCCCTCGAACTCGTCGAACCAGCGCAGCGCGGTGTCGTAGGAGTCGGTCGCGATCGTGACGTGGATCGGCGGCCGGGCGCCGGCCAGCGCCTCGACCAGCCTGGCCCGCCGCTCGCCGAAGGGCGTGTCCATCAGCGACTCGTCACCGATCGCCAGCAGGTCGAAAGCGACGAACGAGGCGGGCAGCTGCTCGGCCAGCAGCTTGATGCGCGACGCGGCCGGGTGGATGCGCTGGGACAGCGAGTCGAAATCGAGGACCTGACCCTTGCGGACCACGACCTCGCCGTCCACCACGCACCGCTCGGGCAGCTCCCTGCGCGCGGCCTCGACCAGCTCGGGAAAGTAGCGGGTCAGCGGCCGCTCGCCGCGGCTGGACAGCTCGACCTCGGCGCCGTCACGGAAGACGATGCAGCGAAAGCCGTCCCATTTCGGCTCGTACAGCACTCCGCCGGCGAACTGCTCGCCCTTGGGCATCTCCTTGACGGCCTTGGCCAGCATGGGCGCGAGCGGCGGGTCGATCGGCAGGTCCATGCCCCCATCCTGCCCCATCGCCCGGTTTGGGCGATCTCAATTCGTGGGTGTCTCGCCGCCGTCCTGCTGGACGACGTAGCGCAGGAACAGGTGCTCGCCACCCTTGACGGCGCGCGCCAGCCGGTAGGCGGCCGGCACCGGCAGCGGCGTCCCGTTGAGGATGCGCGCGGCGTCGCCGGCGAGCACCACCGGGCTGAGCGTCAGGCACAGCTCGTCGACCAGCCCGGCCGCGGCGATCTCGGCGAGCAGGATCGGCCCGCCCTCGCACAGCAGCCGCTGATGGCCGCGGGCGACGAGTTCGTCGACGGCGGCGCGGATGTTGATGGAGTCATGGCCGGCCACGATGACGTCGGCCCTGGCCTCGGCCAGCTTGCGCTGGCTGGCCGGCGCGGCCTCCGTGGTGAGCACGATCGTCCGCTGCTCGGCCGCGGTGAACAAGGGCGCGTCGAAGTCGAGGTTCAGCGCGCGCGAGACGACCGCAAGCGGGGGCACCGGCGGCCGCCCCGCGCGCAGCGCCGCCCACTCGGGACGGGACCGCACCGGGCCGTACCCCTCGATGCGCACCGTCCCGGCTCCGACGATCACCACGTCCGCGAGCGCGCGCAGCACCTGGAACAGCCGGCGGTCGTTCTCGTCGCCGAGGGGTCCGGTCCGGTCGCCCCACCACGCGGCCCCGTCGAGACTGGCGATCATGTTGGCGCGCAGCCACGGCCGGCCGGGCGGATACGCGTACGCCTCGGCGAGGTCCACGTCTTCGAAAGAACCCGACCAAAGGGACATGGGACGACAACCTATCGCTCGGCGGATTGGGGTATCGTTCGATGCCCTTCCCCTGGTGTGGTCCCGCAATCCCGGCGCCGGCGCGGGCGGCGGCGGTCACGCGATGCGGTAGCGCGGACACGCAGAAGCGTGTCGTCTTCGCAACACCCGAGCGCGGGCTGCCCGCAGGCGGCCGCGAGTAAGGGAAAATCAAACGTCATCGTGACCGCGAGTCCAGGCGAGGAGTGGGCCATGCCCGAGGTTTGGCCTGGCGAACCGTATCCGCTGGGCGCCACCTGGGACGGCACCGGAACGAACTTCGCGTTGTTCTCCGAAGTGGCCGAGCGCGTGGAGCTGTGCCTGTTCGACGACGACGGGGCACCGCAGGCCAGCTACTTCCTCCCCGAGGCGGACGCGTTCGTCTGGCACGGGTACATCCCAGGCATCGGCCCAGGACAGCGTTACGGCTACCGCGTGGACGGGCCGTACGACCCGGCCCGGGGCCACCGGTGCAACCCGGCGAAGCTGCTGCTCGACCCCTACGCCAAGGCGATCGAGGGAGAGCTGCGCTGGCACGAGGCCGTCTTCTCCTACCGCTTCGCCGACCCCTCGCGGCTCAACACCGACGACAGCGCGCCTTACCTGCCCAAGAACGTCGTGATCAACCCGTTCTTCGACTGGATGGACGACCGCCCACCGCGCGTCCCGTACCACGAGACGGTGATCTACGAGGCGCACGTGAAGGGGCTCACGATCCAGCACCCGGAGATCCCGCCCGAGCAGCGCGGCACGTACGCCGGTCTCGCGCATCCGGTGATGATCGACTATCTGCGCGACCTGGGCGTGACCGCGATCGAGCTGATGCCGGTCCACCAGTACGTGCCCGAGCACGCCCTCGTCGCCCGCGGCCTGACGAACTACTGGGGCTACAACACGATCGGCTTCCTCGCGCCGCACAACGCCTACTCCGCGTCGGGCCAGCGCGGCGAGCAGGTGATGGAGTTCAAGGCGATGGTGCGGGCGCTGCACGAGGCGGGCATCGAGGTGATCCTCGACGTCGTCTACAACCACACCGCCGAGGGCGACCACCTGGGGCCGACGCTGTCGTTCCGCGGCATCGACAACGCCGCCTACTACCGCCTGCGCGACGACGACCCGCGGTACCACCTCGACTACACCGGCTGCGGCAACAGCCTGAACGTCCGCCACCCCCACGCGCTGCAGTTGATCATGGATTCGCTGCGGTACTGGGTGTTGGAGATGCACGTCGACGGGTTCCGGTTCGATCTGGCGGCGGCGCTGGCGCGTGAGCTGCATGACGTCGACCGGCTGGCGGCGTTCTTCGATCTGGTGCAGCAG
>DASUWU010000023.1:0-13175 GCA_036378315.1 Streptosporangiaceae bacterium
ACCTCCCGTAAAGCCCCGCCGAACTACTTAGTCTAGTTAATGAACTAAACTCGCCAGCTTGGGCCACTGTCAAGAACAGAACACGACATTTACACTGCGTATAGCGGAGTGCAGGGTGTATACGATTGGTGAAATGAGCACCGTCGTGGCCGAACCAGGCCCGAGCGAAGTGTGATGGAGGCGGTCCGCAGCCCGAGCAGGATGAGCATTGCGACCAGCGCGAAGTCGTTGACGTTGGCCGAATCGCGGGCGGAACACTGTCGATCACGCAGGTGCGGGTGCCGTTGCCGCCGGCTCGTCGAGAATCGTCCACGCTCGCCGCGCCGAACCCCTCGGCAAGGTGATGCGGTCGCCCTTGCCGTGCACGCGCGGGACACGGTGCCCATGTTCTCCGCAGATGCGACAAGCCGAGCGTCGGTGACTCGGCTGGCACGTGCCGGCGCCGGACATGGTCGGCCGGTGAATCCCGAGACGCGGCACAAGCGGGCATCGGTCCGGGCTCCGTGCCTCTTCCACTAGCGGGGGGTCAGTGGACGTCGGCATTCCCGCCGGGGTGGTACTCCTGAAGCGGCTGCGACCAGTGGCACCGCATCCCAGATAAGGAATCAGACGTCGGCTTCGAGGGCAAAGGTGTTGCCGTCCGGGTCCCGGAACCACGCGATACGTCCACCTCCTGCACGAGCAGTGATCCCCTTGGCGTCGTGTTCGTACTGGTCGTAGCGGACGAACTCGACGCCGGAGGAGACGAGCTCGTCAACGATCTGGTCGATGTCGTCGACGTACCACGTCGCCAGTGTCGCCGCGGTCTTCCCAGCAGTGACCGACTGGTACACATTCAGCGCCGGGCCGCCACCAGAACCATAGACGCGGCTGCCATCGGCGATGTTGGCGCTGGGGCCAGACCGCAGCACCTGTAGGCCCAGTCTGCCTTCGTAGAACGCGACCGCCTTCTGTATGTCGGACACGGCGACCGAAGTCCTGAGTTGATACCTGCTCAAGGGCATGATCCACCCTCCCACACGCGAGCACGAGCCGGTTCCGCTGCCTACCGCGCTCTTCGATGCACCCCAGCGAGTCCGTCGCCGATCAAGTGCAGGAATGGGCCATCCAAGCACTCTGGCGGCCGGGCCGGCCGGCGACGTGGCCCGAATGCCCCCGGCATCCGGATTCCCATCCGCTGGCGGCCACGGTACGGGGTCGAAACCAACGATCGCGGCGTCGCCAAGGACGCGCCGACCGGCGGTCTGTTCCGTCCGGCCAGCTCGGCCGGGCGCGGGCCAGCCACGCACGTCGCGCCTAGTCGCTGGCCTTGGCGTGGCGAACTCGAGGGCGGTCAAGAATCGCGGCGCGCGAAGATAAGGGCTCCGGGGACATCTTCGTCCGGCCCGATGACCAGTTCTGCTTCGATCGTGAACCCGGCGTCTCGAAGCCAACCCGCGACCTGGCTAGGTCGACGGTAGTGACTGTCAACGTTGACGGGACGGCCCGTGTAGCCCTCGGACGTGTGTCGTGTCACGTCACCGACGTGAAACCCGACAAGCAACGGACCCTTGGTGCACAACACTCGGCGGAACTGCTCGAGAACGCCAGGCATGGCGTGGTCAGGCACGTGGATCAAGGACCAGAACGCGACTATGCCCGCGACCGAACCGTCCGCCAGGTCAAGGTCGGTCATGGTGCCCACTTCGAAACGTAGGTGTGGATAGTCGCGCCGCGCGATGGCGATCATCTCGGGCGAAAGGTCGATACCGAATGCGTCCACACCGGCGTCATGGAGGTGGGCGGCGACGTACCCCGTACCGCAGCCAACATCGGCCACTGGCCCGCCACCGTCGCCGCGCACCAACTCGGCGAACAAGTCCAGACTGGCCCGCAGGTAAGGCTTATCGCGCAGCAGTCCACGCACCTTCTCGGCGTATCCTGAGGCGTCGCTGTCGTACGACGATCGTGTATCGGCCAGCCATGCGTCGTCAGCCATGGTGCCACGGTAGTCCGATCTGTCTTCGACTCCCGGGACACCGTCGACGACCCAATCCGCGTCCTTCCCAGCCCCAACAAGCGCAGCGCTACGTCCGCTCATCATGGCAGGAGCGGGTGGCGGCGGTGCGTACTCTGAGCGGATGGGATCGTCACGGATCAGGTCGTTCGCCGCCGGGGTGCTCATCGCCAACAGTGCGCCGCATCTGGCGACCGCCGTCGCCGGACGACGGCACCTCACGCCCTTGGCCGGCCGCGAGTCGGGCCCGGGCGTCAACGCCGCGTGGGCGGCGCTGAACCTGACCGCCGGCACCCTGCTGCTCCTTCCCTCCCGTCGCGGCTCCGCCGCCCGCTGGGACGCCGACCTAGTCGCCTTCGGCTCCGGTTACCTGCTGTTCGCCGCATGGATGGCGGGGACGGAACGGTTCTTCGCGATCAACCATGACACCTGATGGGAAGGGACGATCCGCAGCATGCCCGCACGCGTCGGTTCTCACGTAACCGATCCGTAAGGACGTTGGCCGTTGCCGCATAGTCGTGGCCGGTAGCGTCTGCCCATGGATCGCGCACGCGCCGCGCGTACGGCCTTGGTCGCATCGCCGGGGTTGATCTTGGCCGGGATGGGATGCGTCCATCCCGCGCATCTGGGAGCCGGCACAGCCCAGTGGTGGAGCACGCTGCATGTGCTCCTGCTGCCGGTGTTCCCGTTGCTGGGCGCGGCCCAGTGGTTTCTGCTCGCCGATGCCCCGGTGTGGCTGCGCCGGACGGGCCGGGTGGCGGCGGCAAGCTTCGCCGTGTACTACGGCGGTCTCGATGCCGTGGACGGCGTCGCGGCCGGCGCCCTCGTCCACGCGCAGGGGCGATGGACCGGCGCCACCGGCGCCGTCTTCCACATCGGTGACCGGCTGGGCCACCTGGGCGCATGGTGCTTTCTCGCCGGCAGCCTCGCCGTCGTCGTCGGTGTCGCGTTGCGCGCCGGACGTGCGGCGCTGCCCGGCGGCTTGCTGCTCCTCGCCTCCAGCGTCTCGTTCCTCGACAGCCACATCTTCTGGCCGCGCGGTGTGTTCACGATGTGCGGAATCGCCGGCGGGATGGCGCTGCTCGCGATGGCCGAACCGATGCGCCGGTCGGCAACGATCGCCGTAACATCCGGCGCGCGGCCCGCAGGTCCGTGACCTCCGACGCGCGGGTGATCGGGCGCCGGGTGGGTCCGCCCGCGCCGGAGTCCCGCACAGCCGGACGATCAGGCGAGGACGAAGGGGAGCTTCGCGGCCAGCTCGCCAAGTTCGGCCCGTTCCGCGTCGGTCGGGGCACGCCGTCCGGTGCCGACCAGCAGCGCGTCCTTGTCGGAGAACGACGCGGGGAACGCGGCCCCGGCGATCTTCTCCAGCAGTTCGCGTGACCGGGCGAGGCCCGCCGCGGGTGGCCCGGCCGCGCCCGGCAGGTGCGCGATCAGGTCGAGGTGGTGCAGCGTCCACTCCAGGACGTACGCGGACAGGTAGTCGCCCGCGGTGAGGACCTCGCCGCGCGTGCCGACCCGCAGGCGCGGGTCGGCGAGTTCGGCGGCGCGACCGGCGGCGGCACCGACGTCGTCGAGGTGGAACTTGAGCAGGCGCGGCTCCTCGTAGGCGGCGGCCAGCCGGACGACCAGCGCGTCGAGGGGGTCGTCGCCGGTGGGCGGCGTTCCGGCGACCTCCCAGTACGTCACAGCGTCGCGGGTCGGCTCCGTTTCCGCGGGCGTCACGAGGGTGATCAGGACGTCCTGGGCGTCGATGATCAGGTGGCACACCAGGTCCCGCACGAGCCAGCCGGCACAGCCGGACGGCCGCGCGAAGTCCTCGTCCGGGAGTTCGGCGACCGCCGTGCGCAACGCCGTCCACGAGAGTGAGAAGAGGTCCACGGCGCCGCACGCTAGCAGCGCGGCCGGGCCGGCCATGAGCCATCCGGGGCACGGTCGCGACCACATCACCGCGTGCCGTGCGCGTATTTCATCGCCTTGCGCGCTGGCCTCCAGGTCAGCGGCCGCGGGGGCGACCAGGCGAGCGGGCAGCCTGGACACCGCTTTCCCAGTCGGGGATCCTCCCGCGTTAGCCGTGACGCGGGCATGGCGCGTTCGGCACAGGACGTGGGAGGACGGATGCGGATGCGCAACCGCCTGGCGCTGTGCGCCGCCGCGCTGCTGGTCGTGCTGCTGGGAGGCGCAGGTACGGCCGGCGCAGCCACCTGGGAGACGGTGATCGACGCCGGCTCGTTCGCCGACTACGGAGCCTTCGAGGCGAAGTGGGCGTACCTCTACCCGTGGGGGTCCGACCACAACGGCACCGCCCGCATGTACGCCAGCTCGACCGATCACGACCACGTGTCGCTGTCGAGCGGGGTGCTCACCCTGGAGGCCGCTCACATCACCTGGGACGAGGGGACGAGCACCGCCTCGCCGCATCTGCCGATCCACTACCACTCCGGCGCCGTGCACGCGAAGGACCAGATCGTCGTCACCGACCAGTTCCCCAACTACGAGGTGAAGGGCGAGTTCCAAGCGCCGTCGGCGCGCGGCACCTGGCCGGCGTTCTGGCTGACCGGCGTGAACAGCTGGCCGCCGGAGAGCGACATCCTGGAGTTCAAGGGCAACGCGAACAACTGGTTCAACACGTTCCGTACGTCATCGGACGTGGACAGCACGGTCGTGGGCGTCTCGTCGCCCGGTAGCTGGCACCTCTACCGCGCGTGGATCACCAAGGTGAGCGCCACCGATGTGGACATCCACTACTACCTCGACGGCGTCTGGCAGGCCGTCCACCACGCCCGCGGCTTCGTCGGCAAGCCGATGTGGCTCATCATCAACCTGCAGATGGAGGGCTCGTCCGGCTCGCCGGGCCCTACCTCAGACACGTTGTTCCGCGTCCGCGACATCTACGTCGGCCGCACCCACCAGTAGCCGAGAGCTGGCATGCACTAAACGGCCTGTATTGGGTGGCAAGGAGAGCGTCTCGTCGGAGACCATGAATACGCCACCCCTGCGGATGGCGGCTTTCACTTGTCGTCGAGTTCCTCTGCGTTGACCCGGCCCCGGAATATTGCCAAATCTCCCATCTCTTCGAGCAGCTCAGCTGCCACGCCAGGGTCGTCGACTCGCTTCGGAGTACCCGTGCGGTGTCGTTGGTGGCGGGCCAACAAGGCCTTGACCTGTCTGGCCCGGCGAGCGCGGCTCAGATCTAGCAAGACTCTATGATCTCCTGCGGCTGTCGCCTCCACCATTGGTGGCGTCTTATACGACATATCCCTTAGGGCCCCAGCCGTCTTGGCACCCAACTCCCGGACCACCCGGCGGACGAGCTCCATCAATTCTCCCGGCAACG
The DNA here is from genome assembly GCA_036378315.1 of Streptosporangiaceae bacterium. Taxonomy (GTDB): domain Bacteria; phylum Actinomycetota; class Actinomycetes; order Streptosporangiales; family Streptosporangiaceae; genus CALAED01. The sequence goes on from DASUWU010000023.1 coordinate 5,334, forward strand.
GATCTCCGATATCGAGAGCCAGCTTCAAATAGCATGCGCCGTACTCGTATGACCTGGTCCGGTCGTCGCGGTCGACGAGTTGGCTGGCAACACCGGCGTCTTCGGCGCGGCGGATCGCCGTGTCGTAGGGTCCGTAGTTGTCCCAGCGCCACGTCGCCCCCGTAAAGGCGGTGCCGCCGCCTTCCACCGCAGCCAGATCGGCAAAGTAAAGGAGCTTCACCAACTTGGTGCGGTTCATCTCGTGGCCTAGCTCCTGGGCGACCTTGAGGACTGCCAGGACCGATCGAAGAAGAGGCTGAAGCGATGGCTCCTGGACAGAGGTCACGCCGCTCCACCTCCCCGCCGTCTCGGTCCGTGCTAAGCGATTCGCGCCCAAGATAGTCCCTGGCTCCAGAGTAGAAGGCAACTTGTGTGACTCTCCGCGACTATAGCTCTCGCTATGTCATCACACCTACCGCTGATCCCGCCCAGCGCTTCGCGGCATCTGACCGTATGAGGACACTCTCGAGCCGGGGTATCGATTTCCTCCGCATGCTCAAGGGGCGCCGCCACTCTCGCAACGCCTCCGGCACTGCTGCCCAGCCTGAGGAGGACTCTCATCATGCATACCTCGCTTTTAGTAGTCAAATCATAGCTGAAAGCAATCGGATGGAGGGGCGGCTCGTCGGCTCGGTGTACTGGCGGACCGCCGATGCTCGCTCGCCCGCCGCCTCTGCCTGCCCGGCCAGCGCTGCTGGCACTTCGTAGACGAGTCAGCCCGGCGCCGCCGCCTCATCCTCGACACCATCGCCGGCCGAGAAGACGTCCGGAGCCTCCTCTACATCGGTAGCGGTGCTCAGGTGGCGGCCCGGAGCGCGTGCATCGGCGCACTTGTCCATGACCTCGTAGACCGGAAAGCCAGTCGCCTGGTTATTGAGAGCGTGTCCACGCTGAGGAGCACCGACCGTCGCTGTATAGGCGAAGCCCTGCACTACGCCGGGGAGCGCCTGGACTACTTGCACATGAAGCCGTACGAGGAGCCCGGTCTTTGGCTGCCTGATGCGCACCGTGGCCAGGGGTATGACGACGGCCAGCCGGCGGAGAAGTTTCTTCGGGCCGCCGCTCGTACGGGGGGAACGCGAATGAGTCCGGTCAACCATCAGGTACGCCTCGCCGCGCGCCCGTCGGGCGTGCCGGAGCGGTCGGACTGGGAGCTGACGACCGAGCCGGTACCGGAGCCGGGTCCCGGCGAGTTCGTGGTCGCGGTCTCCTACCTCTCGGTCGATCCCGCGATGCTCCGCTGGATCAGCGGCCGGTCGCGGGTCACCGGGCCGGTCCCGGTCGGCGCGGTGATGGAGGCCGGCGCGGCCGGCCGGGTGACCGCCTCCCGGCATCCGGGGTTCGCGGCCGGGGACCATGTGTACGGGGGGTTCGGGGTGCAGGAGCTCGCGGTCTCCGACGGTACGGGCGTGCAGAAGCTCGATCCCCTGCTGGCGCCGCTGTCGACGTACCTGGGCGCGCTCGGCACCACCGGCCTGACCGCGTACTTCGGGCTGCTCGACGTGGGCCGTCCGGAGGAAGGGGAGACGGTGGTCGTCTCCGGCGCGGCCGGCGCCGTTGGCAGCGTGGCCGGACAGCTCGCCAAGATCAAGGGATGCCGGGCGATCGGCGTCGCCGGCGGGCCGCTGAAGTGTCGCTGGATCACCGACGAGCTCGGCTTCGACGCGGCCGTCGACTACAAGGCCGACGACCTCGATCGCGCGCTGGCCGAGCACGCGCCCGGCGGCGTCGACGTGTTCCTGGACAACGTCGGCGGCGGCGTGCTCGACGCGGTGCTCGGCCGGCTGGCGCGCGGAGCGCGGATCGTGCTGAGCGGCGGCATCTCGCAGTACGCGACCGGACATACCCGCGGCCCGGCCAACTACCTGGCGCTGATCGCCGCCCGCGCGTCGATGACGGGGTTCCTCACCCCCGACTACGCCGACCGCTACGCCGCGGCCAGGGCCGAGCTCGCCGGCTGGCTCCGCGACGGCCGGCTGGTCTCTGGTGAACACATCGTCGAGGGCGGCGTCCTCGCGTTTCCCGACGTCCTGCCCAAGCTCTTCACCGGCGAGAACGTCGGCAAGCTGATGCTCGCCGTGCCGTGAGGCGGCCCGCCAGGCCCGAGATCCGCTCCGTCCGTCCGAACCGCGGGGTGGGTAGCGAGTAGTGCGTGCCGGCCATTTCCATAAAGTTTAAATATAAAAATGCTATGCTTCGAGCATGACTCGTCGAGACACCGCTCCTGGCGTGTCCGCCGCCATCGGGGCAGCCCTCTATGCCCTGGCCACCAGGGCCGCGAGACGCCTGCCCCGGGACATGAGCCTGACGTCCGCCGCCACCCTGGCCACACTGGACCGGACCGGCCCGCGGCGCATCACCGATCTGGCCGCGATCCAGGGCGTCACCCAGCCCGCGATGACCACCCTGGTCCGGGTGATGGAGGAGTCCGGTCTGGTCGAGCGGCGGGGCGACGCGTCCGACAAGCGGGTCACGCTGGTGTGCCTGACCGAGGCCGGCGCCTCCTATGTCCGGACGCGGCGCGAGGCGGGCGTCCATGCGTTCGAGCGGTTGATCGGCGAGCTCACCGGCGACGAGGTCGAGGCGCTGGTGGCGGCCCTTCCGGCGCTGAAGCATCTGGCAGAGCTCGAAAGCCAGGACCGCGAAGGGCCGAAGCAGTGACCGGGCGGCCGGTCGGCGGGCTCGCGGTGAAGGGCTTCCCGGTGGCGCGTGCCGAGGCGCGGCTGCTGGTCCCGGCCCTGATGTTCATCGCTCTGGTCGTGGCTGCGGTCGCCAGCCTCGGGACGCCACTCATCACCAGCGTGGCGACCTCGTTCCACGTCTCGCTCGGCAGCGCGCAGTGGACGCTGACCGTCGCGCTGCTCAGCGGCGCCGTCGCCACGCCGGTCCTGGGCCGACTCGGAGCCGGCCCCCACCGGCGGGCCACGATCCTCGCCACGCTGGCGGTCGTCGTCGCCGGCAGCGCGCTCACCGTGCTGCCGCTGCCGTTCGCGTGGCTGCTGGCCGGCAGGGCGGCCCAGGGCGTCGGGCTCGGGCTGGCGGCGCTGATGATGGGCGTGGCCCGGGACCACCTCCCCCGGCAGCGCGGCGCGGCCGTGATCGCCCTGATCTCGGTGGTCTCGATCATCGGGGCCGGCGTCGGCTACCCGCTGGCCGCACTGCTCGCCGAGCTCGGCGGGGTACGGGCCGCCTACGGCCTCGGCCTGGTCGTCACCGCCGCCGCCCTCCTGACCGCGTGGCGCTCCATGCCCGAAGCCCCCGAAGGCCGCTCCGCCCACGTGGACGTTGCGGGCGCGGTCGTCCTGGCCGCTGCATTGCTCCTGGTGCTGTTCCTCGCCGGCGAACGGAATCTGTGGAGCCGGCACCTCGCCGTGGCGGCGGGCCTCGCCGTCGTCGCGGTGGTGCTGCTCTGCGTCTGGGCCGTCATCGAGCTGCGCAGCACGACGCCCCTGGTCGATGTGCGGGCGGTGCGGCACCCGGCGGTCGCCGGGGCGAACCTCGCCATGTTCGTCGGCGGGATCGGCATGTACCTCCTGCTCACGCTCATCACCCGGTACGCGCAGACGCCGCACGGCGCCGGCTACGGCTTCGGGCTGACGACCTTCGTCGCCGGGCTGGTCCTCATCCCGTTCTCGGTGCTGGGGTTCGTCGCCGGCAAGCTCACGCCGCGGGTCCAGACGCGGATCGCCGGCCCCCTGCTTCTGGCCGGCAGCGCCGTCGTGGTCGGCGGCGGGTTCGCCCTGTTCGCGGCGGCCCGGTCGGACCTGGCCGAACTGTTCGCGGCGATGGGCGTGCTCGGCTTCGGCGTCGGCGGCTTCTCGGCCGCGGTGCCCGGCGTCATCCTGGCCGTCACCCCCAAGAGCGAGACGTCGAGCGCCATGAGCTTCAACTACGTCGTCCGCAGCGTCGGGTACTCCCTGGGCAGCGCGATCGGCGGCCTGGTCCTCGCCGCGGGTACCGGCCCCGGCCGCCTCTTCCCCGACGACGGCGCCTACACCACCGCGGCGCTGGTCGGCATCGGCGCCATGGCGATCACGACGCTGACGAGCCTCGCTCTCGCCCGCCGACGCTCGTCCGTGACCAACCCGCAAGTCAGATGCACTCATCCCAACACTGGAGGTTCCATGCCCAAGGGCTACTGGGTCAGCGTCTACCGCACCATTTCAGACCCTGAGAAGCTGGCCGCTTACAACAAGCTGGCTCCTCCGGCCGTCGAAGCCGGGGGCGGTCGGGTCCTCGTCCGTGGCGGTCGGGTCGTGGCGCATGACGCCGGAATCGCCGAGCGCACCGTCCTGATCGAGTTCGACAGCTTCGAGCAGGCCGTCGCGGCGCACGAGAGTGCGGCCTACCAGGAGGCGCTGGTCGCCCTCTCCGACGGCGTCGAGCGCGACTTCCGCATCGTCGAAGGCATCGACTGACCGAGGTCCGGAGATGATCCCCATCCCAAGACCGGACAAGGACAAGACCGAACACCCCGGATAAGGATGTCTATATAGACTGACTATGTGAATATCGGCACGGTCGGCGAGACGACGGTCGACGGCGCGGTCGACGGCGCCATCGACGAGGCGGCTGATCTGTCGCTGGCCGAGGAGCTGGGGTCGGCGATCGGCCGGTTGCACGTACTGCTGCGCCAGGCCGTGCTGCCGCCGCGGATGAGCCTGGCGCAGGCCAGGGCGCTGGCCACGCTGCGCCGGGCGGGGCCGCAGCGGGTGACCGACCTAGCGGCCAGCGAGCACGTCGCCCAGCCCACGATGTCCGCCCTGGTCGCCAGGATGGAGCGGGCCGGCTGGGTGGAACGCCGCGTCGACGAGATCGACCGGCGCGCCGTAGTGGTACGGCTCAGCGCCAGCGGCGGGCTGGTGCTCGACGAGCTCATGGCGGCGCGGGCACGCCTGCTCAAGACCTATCTGGACGGCCTGCCAGCGGCCGACCGCGCCACCCTGGCGGCCGCCGTGGCCGTCCTCAACAAGATCAGCTCAGCCGCGGGGCGAGGTGGCTGAGGCGATGCGTCATGTGATCGACACGGGGCTGGGCCGCGGAGCGCCGCGACCGGGCCGCGAGGGCGCCTTCCGTCCGTACGGACGCCGGCGGCGCGAGGGGCGGTGACGGCCATGGCGATGGCGCAACGCGACACCTTCGAGCTCGGCACGGACGGGCCGCGGACGATCGTCACCGGCGTCGACGGCACGCCCGCTTCGTTGCGGGCGGTCGCGTACGCCGCCGGACTGGCCCGCCGCCAGCACGCCCAGCTCGTCTGCGTGTACGTCCGCCGGCCGCCCAGCGGCTCGGCGTGCCTGTCGTGCCTGGTCGATCCGGCGATCCTCGCCGCCGAGGAGACGACGGTGGCGGAGATCGAGGCCGAGGTACGCCAGCGCATCGTCGAGGACTCGGCGACCTGGGGCATCGGCGTGCGGCTCGTCGTCCGGAGCGGCGACGTGCTCGCCGAGATCGCCCGGGTCGCCCGCGACGTGGGCGCCGACACGATCGTTGTCGGCGCGTCCAGGGGCATCGTCCACCGGCTGTTCGGATCTCTCGGGTCGCGGCTGCAGCGCCGCGGCCGCTGGCCGGTCACCGTCGTCCCGTGACCGGTGCCGAACGGGGGTGTGCGCCCCGCCCGCTCGCATAGTTAGTTCGGTTAAGTAACCGAATATCCGATGAGTACCAGGTGAGGCGTGTGGTTGACGCCAGCCGTACGAGAAACCAGGAGGGGGATCTGATGCCCGACCGAGGCGCGCCGGTATCGCAGGGGGCGGGGGCCGCGACGGCGGTCACGGACCGCGCGACGGCCGCACCCGGACCCGGCTACAAGTGGATCGCGCTGTCCAACACCACGCTGGGCACGTTGATGGTGACGATCAACGGTTCGATCCTGCTGATCGCGTTGCCCGACATCTTCCGCGGCATCAGGGTGAACCCGCTGCTGCCGGGCAACACCAGCCTGCTGCTGTGGATGATCCTCGGCTACCTCCTGGTCACGGCGGTGCTCGTGGTGAGCTTCGGCCGGCTCGGCGACATGCTCGGCCGGGTCCGCATCTACAACCTCGGCTTCGCCGTGTTCTCGCTCTTCTCCATCCTCCTCGCGGTGACGTGGATGCACGGGACGGCCGGGGCACTGTGGCTGATCGCGATGCGGGTGCTGCAGGGCATCGGCGGCGCGATGCTGTTCGCCAACGCCGCCGCCATCCTCACCGACGCGTTCCCGATGCACCAGCGCGGCCTCGCGCTGGGCCTCAACCAGGTGGCCGGCATCGCCGGGCAGTTCATCGGCCTCATCCTCGGCGGCCTGCTCGGCCCGGTGCAGTGGCACCTGGTGTTCTTGGTGTCGGCGCCGTTCGGCGTGTTCGGCACGTTCTGGGCGTACGTGAAGCTCCGCGAGCTGGGCGAGCGGCGACCGGCCCGCCTCGACTGGTGGGGCAACGTGACGTTCGGTTTCGGCTTGATCATGCTGCTGACCGGGATCACGTACGGCATCCAGCCGTACGCAGGGCACACCATGGGCTGGACGAACCCGTGGGTGCTCGCCGCCATGGCGGGCGGGGTGGCGCTGCTGGGGGTGTTCTCCTACGTGGAGACCAAAGTCGCCGACCCGATGTTCAACCTCGCGCTGTTCCGGATCCGGGCGTTCTCCGCGGGGAACCTCGCCAGCCTGCTGTCCGCGCTCGGCCGCGGCGGCCTGATGTTCATCCTGATCATCTGGCTGCAGGGCATCTACCTGCCCATCCACGGCTACAGCTTCAGCGAGACGCCGCTGTGGGCCGGCATCTACATGCTGCCGCTGACGGTCGGGTTCCTGGTGGCCGGGCCGGTGTCCGGCTCACTGTCCGACCGGTACGGGGCCCGGCCGTTCGCCACCGGCGGCATGGTGGTGGCCGCGGCCTCCTTCCTCTTCCTCGAGTTGCTGCCGGTGAACTTCACGTACTGGCAGTTCGCCCTGATCCTGCTGCTCAGCGGGATCGGCATGGGCCTGTTCGCCTCGCCCAACCGGGCGGGCATCATGAACAGCCTGCCGCCGGCGCAGCGCGGCGCCGGGTCCGGCATGAGCACGACGTTCCAGAACTCCGCCATGGTGCTGTCCATCGGCATCTTCTTCAGTCTGATCATCCTCGGCCTGGCGTCCTCGCTGCCGGGCACGCTCGCGCACGGGCTGACCGCCCAGGGCGTGCCGGCGGACGCCGCGACCAAGGTGGCCGAGCTCCCGCCGGTGGCTGTGCTGTTCGCGGCGCTGCTCGGCTACAACCCCGTCCAGACGCTGCTCGGACCGGTCGTGGCGCACCTGCCGCCCGCCCACGCGGCCTATCTGACCGGCCGCGGCTTCTTCCCGAGCCTGATCACGCCGGCGTTCGGGCACGGCCTGTCGGTCGCCTTCGACTTCGCGATCGCCGCCTGCCTGATCGCCGCCGTGGCCTCGCTGCTGCGCGGCAGGCGGTACGTCCATGACGAGGAGGTCGCCGGCGCGGACTCCGCCGCAGGGACGACCCGTGGTCGGCCCTGACCTGTCGTCGCGGCGGTACGGGCCGGCAGGTGAGTGAGTTTCGCCGTCGCGCGCTATTCGACCGGCCACTCGTCATCAAATCGCAATTCGCGATGCCTTATGGAATTTTTTCTATTGTGATATGCTGATAGTTAATGACGGTAGCTTTATCATTTGTGCTGAGCAATGGAGAGCCGAGTTTCACCGCCATGGCGGCGGCCGCCGCGCGCGCCGCGCATCTCATCGTCGACGACGAGCCTCTGATCTTCCGGGACACCCTGGCTTACGCCATGCTCGGTGACCGGGCCGAGGAATTCGTCCAGTATCAC
>DASUWU010000024.1:0-80833 GCA_036378315.1 Streptosporangiaceae bacterium
TCGCGGACATAGCGCAGCTCGTCGTCGAGCTTGTGGATGTCTATGACGACCTCGGGCGAGGCGAGGCGGAGCTTCATCATCGGGATCAGGCTGTGCCCCCCGGCGAGAAGGTAGGCGTCCTCCCCGTGCCGCTCCAGCAGCTCGATCGCCTCTCCCACCGAACCCGCCACCTCGTACTCGAAACGCGCAGGCACCTGCATAAGCACCACCCTTTCCCCAGGGACTGCCGAGCGAGGAGGATTATATATCAGGGCGCACTAAGCATCGTTCTGGAGCGATGGGTTTCCGCGGACGCCCGCTCTACCGGGCATCTACCGGGCGGCGGACTCGCGAATGTGGATCGGGCCGGAGCGTGCGGCGAGGCGCCCGCCCGAGTGCCCGGTGTGGAGCGCGATGATCTCCGCCGCTATCGCGATCGCCGTCTCCTCGGGCGTCCTCGCCCCGATGTCCAGGCCGATGGGGCTCGATATCCGCGAGAGCTGCTCGCCGGTCATGCCCTCCTCCTTGAGGCGCGCGGTCCGGTTGTCGTGGGTCCGGCGGCTCCCCATCGCCCCGATGTAACCGGCGTCGGTCTTGAGCGCTTCGAGGAGGATCGGGACGTCGAACTTCGGGTCGTGGGTGAGCACGCAGATGACCGTCCGCGAGTCGACCTCGACCTCGGCGAGGAACCGGTGCGGCCACTTGACCACGACCTCGTCGGCCTCGGGGAACCGCTTCGGCGTGGCGAACACCGGGCGGGCGTCGCAGACGGTGACGTGGTAGCCGAGGAACTTGCCCACCCTGGCCACCGCGGCGGCGAAGTCGATGGCGCCGAACACCAGCATCCGCGGCGGCGGCGCGAAGGAGTGGACGAACACGGTCAGCTCGTCCAGCCGGCGCTCGCCCTGCCGGCCGTAGTGCCGCTGCCCGGTGAGCCCCTGCGCCAGCATGCCGCGCGCGTCGTCGTCGACGGCGGCGTCGAGTCTGGCGGCGTACGTCGAGCCGGGAGCCAGCGACCCGGCCGACCGGTCCGGCCAGATCACCCGGCGGGCGCCGACCGAGCCTGGGCCGGACACGACCGTCGCGACCGCGACCGGCTCGCGCCGCCGGATCGACCCGGCGACATCCTCGAACTCGGGGAAGGACGCCGGGTTGATCGGCTCGACGATCAGGTCGATGATCCCGCCGCAGGTCAGCCCGACCGCGAAGGCGTCGTCGTCGCTCACGCCGTAGCGCTGCACGACCGGCTCGCCCGACTCGATGACCGACTGGGCCAGCTCGTACACCGCCCCTTCCACGCAGCCGCCGCTGACGCTGCCGACGACCTCGCCGCCGGGCGAGACCGCCATCGCGGCGCCCGGCGGGCGGGGCGCGCTGCGGAACGTGTTGACCACGGTGGCGAGCCCGAAGGTCTCGCCGTCGCGGTACCAGGTCACGATGTCGTCCAGTACGTCACGCACCGCTGCGTCCTTTCGTCCGTTCGTCGGTCAACGCCGCCGCGCACCGCTGCCTCACCCCCGCCGCCCGGTGCCGGTGCCGATCATCGCGGCCAGCTCGTCGAGGGCGGCCAGGCTGTGCCCGGCGACGAAGTCGTCGATATAGGGCAGGGCGGCGGCCATGCCGGCGGTCAGCGGCTGGTAGCCGGGCCGCGCCTTGTGCGGGTTGGCCCACACCACGCGATGCGCGAGCCGGTGCAGGTGGGCCATCTGCTCGGCGAGCAGGCCCGCGTCGCCGCGCTCCCAGCCGTCAGAAGCGATAACGACGATCGCGCCGCGGGCCATCCCCGGCCGGCCGAACCGGTCGAGGAACTCCTTGAGCTCGGCACCGAGCCGGGTGCCGCCGCTCCAGTCGGGTATCGCCGCCGACACCGCGGTGATCGCCGTGTCGGGGTCGCGGTGCCGCAGCTCGCGGGTCAGCCGGGTGAGCCGGGTGCCGACGCTGAACACCTCGGTGGTGCGCCCGCCCGAGCGGACGGCCGCGTGCGCGAAGCGCAGCAGCGCGTCGGCGTACGGGCTCATCGAGCCGCTGACGTCGACCAGCAGCACGACCCGGCGGGGCCGGCGCCGGTGCGTGCGGTGGTGCAGCCGGTACACCTCGCCGCCCCCGCGCAGCACCGCCCGGACGGTGCGGCGGGGGTCGAGCCGGCCGGATGACGCGGGGGCGAACCGGCGCGAGCGGCGCTCTTCGGTCGACGCGTCCAGCATGGCGATCAGCCGGTTGATCTCCGCCCGTTCGGCCGCGTTCAGCCGGGCGACGTCACGTTGCCGCAGCACCTCGATCTCGCTCGCGGTCGCCAGCCGCACGTCCGCTGGCTCGTCGTCGCCCTGTTCGCGCTCCCTGCGGCTCGGCAGCGGCACCTGCTGGAAGATCACGACCGGCGGCGCCGGCCGCCTGACGAGCCGCGGGGTCTCGCCGGAGAAGTACGCGGCGAAGCACCGGTCGTAGCGCGGCAGGTCGTCGGGGTCGGCGCACAGCGTCAGCCGGCCGGCCCAATAGACGTCGGACTCCTTGAGCACGTCGACCTCGTCGAGCGCGCGGAAGAAGGCGTGCACCTGGTCGAGATGCGCGCCGACGCCCGCGGCGCGCAGCGTCCTGGCGAACCCGACGACCGTCTCGTCGAGGTGCCTCATGCCGCATCGCCTCTCATGCCCGCGTCCCTACGCGCCGTCCAGCAGCGAGCCGAGGCCGCGCTTGAGGACGCGCTCTGTGTCCTCCCTGTACTTCAGGACGGCGCCGAGGGTGACCGCCGCTGTGTCCGGGTCGAGGTCGCGGGCGCCCAGCGCGACGAGCGCCTCCGTCCAGTCGAGGGTCTCGGCCACGCCGGGCGGCTTGAGCAGGTCGCCGTCCAGGAAGTCGGGCGCGCGCAGCCGCTGGGCGGCGTGCGCGACCCGCTTGGCGAGCCCTTCGGTGGCGTCCGGCAGCCGGCGCCGGATGATGGCCACCTCGCGCTCGAACGACGGATGCTCCAGCCAGTGGTAAAGGCAGCGCCGCTTGAGCGCGTCGTGCACCTCGCGGGTGCGGTTGGAGGTGACGACGACGACCGGCGGCTCCTCGGCGTGGATCGTCCCCAGCTCGGGGATCGAGATCGTGAAGTCGCTCAGCACTTCGAGCAGGAATGCCTCGAACTCGTCGTCGGCCCGGTCGACCTCGTCGACGAGCAGGACGCTCGGCGTGGTCTCGATGGCCCGCAGCAGCGGCCTGGCCACCAGGAAGCGCCGGTCGTACAGCTCCGACTCGATCTTGTCCACGTCGGTGACGCCGGCCGCCTCGGCCGCCCGCAGGTGCAGCAGCTGGCGCGGGAAGTCCCAGTCGTAGAGCGCCTGCGCCGCGTCGAGGCCCTCGTAGCATTGCAGCCGGATCAGCGGCGCGCCGAGGACGCGGGCCAGCGTCGTGGCCAGCGAAGTCTTGCCGACCCCTGCCTCGCCCTCCAGGAACAGTGGCCGCCGCATCCGCAGCGCGAGGAAACATGCGGTGGCGAGCCCGTCGTCCGGGAGGTACTCGTGCTGGTCGAGAAGCTCGGCCAGCGCCGCGGGCGAGGCGGGCGTCCTGCTTACGGTGCTTTGCGTCACGCCATCAGGCTACGTCGGCAGCGGCCGTTGTTGTCGTCAGGCCCGATGTCAACTGTTCATGACGGAACCATGGCCGCTTCCATCTCTTGGCGATCGACTTAACCTGAAATAGGTGGTCGTATCGGCACCGGAGATGACGTGCGAGTCTTGTCACCCCTCAGAGGGGGTGTGACGATGCTCCCGACCGAGGAGGCTCCTATGGCGCTGTGGAAGCCGGATCCCACGTTCTATCCCTCCCCGCGCGACGCGGTGGCCGCCCCGCCGGAGGCGCTCGCCTACGTCGTCGCCTTCGACCGGTCGGCGCAGCGCCCCGACGCGGTCGCGGTGCTGGACGTCGATCCGGGCTCGGCCTCCTACGGCGGCGTCGTCGGCTGGACCGACCTGCCCAACCTCGGCGACGAGCTGCACCACTTCGGGTGGAACGCGTGCAGCAGCGCGCTGTGCCCGTACGCGCCGCACCCGCACGTCGAGCGGCGCTATCTGATCGTTCCCGGGCTGCGCTCGTCGCGGATCTACGTGATCGACACCAAGGACGATCCGGTGCGGCCGCAGATCGTCAAGGTGCTCGAGCCGGACGAGCTGGCCAAGCGCGCCGGCTACTCGCGGCCGCACACCGTGCACTGCGGGCCCGAGGGGCTGTACGTCAGCGCGCTCGGCGGCGCGAACGGCGCGGACGGGCCGGGCGGCATCGCGCTGCTCGACCACACGTCGTTCGAGGTCCTCGGCCGGTGGGAGGTCGACCGCGGTCCGCAGTACCTCGCCTACGACGTCTGGTGGCACATCGCGCACGACGTGATGGTGACGTCGGAGTGGGGAACGCCGTCGATGATCGAGGACGGTGTGGTCGGCGAGCTGCTGCTCGGCCGCAAGTACGGCCACGCGCTGCACTTCTGGGACCTGCGCAAGCGCCGCCACGTGCAGACGGTCGACCTCGGCGACGAACACCAGATGGCCCTGGAGCTGCGCCCGGCGCACGACCCGACCAAGCAGTACGGATTCCTCGGCGTGGTGGTGAGCGTAGAGGACCTGTCGGCATCGGTGTGGGTGTGGCACCGCGACGGCTCTGGCTGGGCCGCCACCAAGGTCATCACCATCCCGGCCGAGCCGGCCGACCCGGCGGCCCTGCCGCCGGTGATCCAACCGTTCGGCGCGGTGCCGCCGCTGGTCACCGACATCGATCTGTCGGTGGACGACCGGTACCTGTACGTCTCCTGCTGGGGCACCGGCGAGCTCAAGCGCTACGACGTGACCGACCCCTTCCACCCGGTGGAGGCGGGCTCGGTGCGGATCGGCGGGATCGTGGGGCGCACCCCGCACCCGGCCGAGCCGTCGCTGCCGCTGGCGGGCGGCCCGCAGATGGTCGAGGTGAGCCGGGACGGGACGCGGGTGTACGTGACGAACTCGCTGTACGGGGCCTGGGACGACCAGTTCTATCCCGACGGGGTGGGCGCCTGGATGGCCAAGCTCGACTCGGCCGAGACGTTCGGGTTCGACGAGCGGTTCTTCCCGCACGGCGACGACTTCCGCGGCCTGCGCCCCCACCAGGTCAGGCTGCAGGGCGGCGACGCGTCCTCCGACTCCTACTGCTATCCCTGATGCCGGTGCGATGGGCAACGGGTCGCTCGCCGCGCTGATCGCGCTCGGCGCCTTCCACGGGCTCAACCCGGGTATGGGCTGGCTGTTCGCCGTGGCCCGTGGCCTGCAGGAACGCAGCCGGTCGCTGGTGTTGCAGGCGCTGCCGGCCATCGCCGCCGGACACGCGGCGTCGGTCGGCGCGGTCGTGATCCTGGTCACCCTCACCGAGTCGGTCGTCGCCGGCCAGGCCGTCGCGATCGGCGGTGGCGCGCTGCTGGCCGGCTTCGGCCTGTGGCGGCTGCTGTCGCGCCGGCATTTCCGGTGGGTGGGCATGCGGCTCTCGCTCTGGCAGCTGAGCTGCTGGTCGTTCCTGATGTCCTCGGTGCACGGCGCCGGCCTCATGCTGCTGCCGATCCTCACCGCGCGGACCGCGGCGTCCGGCACCGCGGGCGGCGCCCATGCCCACGCCCACGGGATGACCGCGGGCCCTGGCAGCGCCGTGACGGCGGGGATCTTCGTGACCGCCGTGCACACGCTGGCCATGTTCGTCGTGGCCGGCGCGATCGCCATCGTGGTGTACGAGGTGGTGGGGGTGGCCGTGCTGCGCCGGGCATGGTTCAACCTCGACCGGCTCTGGGCGGTGGCGCTCATCGGCGCCGGCGCGGCGACGCTCATCGCCACCGCCTGAACCGCGCGCGGCTACACCGTGCGACTACACCATGCGACTACATCGTCGGGTCCGGCGCCTCGCCGTGCTCGTGCACCAGCGCCCGCAGCTCGGCCAGCGCCCGCATGGCCCGGGCGCCGTCGGACCGCTGGATGCCCATCGCGCTCACCGTGGACCCGTCGGCGAGGTCGAGCGTGGGCCACGGCTCCCCGTCGCCCATGGTGACCGCGAGCACCTCTGCCCACTCCAGACGCCGCGTCCTTGCCGGGTTGACGAGCGTGAGGCCCGCGGCGTCCGCGCTGACCCGGCAGCGGCCGAGCAGGCCGAGCAGGGCCGCGATCGCCAGCCCGAACAGCACGAGCCCGACCCGGTCGGCGATGCTGAACGGCGGCGCGACGACGATGGCGAGCACCACCATGGTGATCATGACGGCGACCGCCAGCACGGCCGCCATCCGCCGGCTGCGGCGCGGCCGCCACGTCACCGGCAGGGACATCTGCGAGCGTGAGTCAGTCAACGATCTTGGAGATGGGTATCTCGAGGATGTCCCTGGCACCGGCCGCCTTGAGCGCGGGGATCAAGGTGTTGACGCCGCGCTTGGCCACCACGCTCTCGACCGCGTGCATCCGCCCGCCGGCCAGCGGCGTGACGGTCGGCGCCGACATGGCCGGCATGATGTCGAGCACCGCGGCCAGTTCGCCGTCGGCGACGTTGAGCTTCAGCAGCACGTTGCCGCGGGCGCGGATGGCCCCCTGCAGCAGCAGCGCGATGTCCTCCATCGCGGCCCGCTTGTCCGCGTCCTCGTACGCCGCCCGGTTGGCCACCAGCTCGGTGTAGCTGGTCAGCAGCGTCTCGAGGATGCGCAGCCCGTTCTTGCGCAACGACGAGCCGGTCTCCGTCAGGTCGACGATCGCGTCCACGATGTCGGGCACCTTGGCCTCCGTGGCGCCGTACGAGGGCACCACGTTGGCCTTGACCCCGTGCCTGTCGAGGAACCTGCGGGTCAGCGAGGGGAACTCGGTGGAGATCCGGATGCCTTCCGGCAGCTCGGTGACCGCCTGCCACGGCGCGTCCTGCGGCACCGCGAGGATCACCCGCACCGGGTTGGCGGTGGCCTTGGAGTACTTGAGCTCACCGAGACTGACCACGTCGGAGTCGGTCTCGGCGATCCAGTCGCGGCCGGTGATGCCGAGGTCGAACAAACCCTGTTCGAGGTAGGTGGGGATCTCCTGGGGGCGCAGCACCCGGACCCGGTCGATGCGCGGGTCGTCGATCGAGGCGCGGTAGTCGCGGTCGGACGCCCGCCGGACCGTCAGGTCGGCGGCGTCGAACAGCTCCATGGTCGCCTTTTCCAGGGAGCCCTTCGGCAGCACGAGAGAGAGCACGGCAGAAACCTTCCATAGTCGGGAGCGGGTGAAACGGGGACCTGACTCAGAAGCCCGGATGTTCGGAGAGGTGCCCGGCCGGGCCGTGATGCCGGAGACCTCGCAGCGTCAGTGCCGTGTCGAGCGCGGCCACGGTCGCCTCCCACCCCTTGTCCTCGCGGCTGCCGTCGAGACCGCATCTGTCGATCGCCTGGTCGACGTCGTCGCAGGTGAGCACGCCGTTGCCCACCGGCGTACCCTCGTCGAGTGCGACCCTGGTCAACCCACTGGTCACCGATTCGCACACGTAGTCGAAATGCGCCGTCTCCCCGCGGATCACCGCGCCCAGGCACACGACCGCGTCGAGGTCGCGGGCGAGCTGCTGGGCGATCACCGGGAGCTCCAGCGAGCCGGCGACGCGGACGACCACCGGCTCGGCCACGCCGCACGCCTTGGCCGCGGCGACGGCGCGCTCCAGCAGCCGGTCGGTGACCTTCGGGTGCCATCGCGTGCAGGCGACGCCGAGCGTCAGCCCGGCGGCGTCGACCGTGCTGTCGGCCGGGCGCCCCGTTCCGCTCACCGTGTCCCCCGCCGGGTCGTGGGGCGCTCGGTCGTGGACCGCTCGCTCATGTGAGCCCTTCTATCTCGTGTCCCAGACGGTCGCGCTTGACCGTCAGGTAACGCCTGTTGTGCTCGGTGACGACGACCGGAAGCGCCACCCGCCCCAGCACCTCGATGCCGAAGCCGGCCAGCCCCGCCAGTTTGTCGGGGTTGTTGGTGAGCACCCTGATCGAGGTCACGCCCAGGTCGGTGAGCATCTGCGCGGCGTTACTGTACTCGCGGGCGTCGGCGGGCAGGCCCAGCTCGAGGTTGGCGTCGACCGTGTCCGACCCATTGTCCTGCAACGCGTAGGCGCGCAGCTTGGACAGCAGCCCGATCCCGCGACCCTCGTGCCCGCGCAGGTAGAGCACGACGCCGCGACCCACGCTCGCGATCTCGGCCATGGCCGCGTCGAGCTGGGTGCCGCAGTCGCAGCGTTCGGAGCCGAGCACGTCGCCGGTGAGGCATTCCGAATGCGCCCGGACCAGGACGTCCCTGCCGTCCCCGAGCTCGCCGTACACCAGCGCGAGGTGCTCACCGCCGTCGATCGCGCTCGCGTAGCCGATCGCGCGCCACGTGCCGTGCCGGTTCGGCAGCCGCGTCTCCGCCACCCGCCGCACCATCCGCTCGGTGTGCCTGCGGTACTCCACGAGCTGCTCGATCGAGATCAGCTTCAGGTCGTGCTCCTTGGCGAACACCTCGAGCTGCGGCAGCCGCGCCATCGTGCCGTCATCGTTGACGATCTCCGCCAGCACGCCGGCCTCGGCAAGACCGGCCAGCCTGGCCAGGTCCACCGCGGCCTCGGTGTGGCCGCGCCGCTTGAGCACGCCGCCGTCGCGGTAGCGCAGCGGGAAGATGTGCCCGGGCCTGACCAGCTCGTACGGCTCGGTCGCCGAGTCGCACAGGGTGCGGATGGTGCGCGCCCGGTCGGCCGCGGAGATGCCGGTGGTGATCCCGTCGCGGGCGTCCACGCTGATCGTGTACGCGGTGCGCATGCGCTCGCGGTTCTGCGGCGTCATCAGCGGGATCTGCAGCCGGTCGAGGTCCCTGCCGAGCATCGGCACGCAGATGACCCCGCTGGTGTAGCGGATCGTGAAGGCGAGGAGCTCGGGCGTCGCCCTGGACGCCGCGAAGATCAGGTCACCCTCGTTCTCCCTGTCCTCGTCGTCGACCACCACGACCGGCCTGCCGGCCGCGATGTCCGCGATCGCCGCCTCGACATCGTCGAACGCTCCGTGCGTCATGCCGTCACCGCCTCACCCTTGGCGCCCCTCACGGAGCGTTCCGCCAGCCAGTTCATGTGCGTGCCGCCCGCCGCGTCCCGCGCGGGCCTCACGTGGACTCCTCATCCGACCGGGCGGCGAGGAGGCGCTCGACGTACTTGGCTACGACGTCGACCTCGAGGTTCACCGGGTCGCCCGGCTCCTTGCGTCCCAGGACGGTCAGCTCCAGGGTGGTCGGGATCAGCGCGACCGTGAAATGTCGAGCGGCCGCCTCGACGACCGTGAGGCTGACCCCGTCGACCGTGATCGAACCCTTCTCCACGACGTACCGGCTCAGTTCCGCCGGCAGCGAGATGGTCACGACGTCCCAGCGCTCGCCCGGCTCGCGGGCGACGATCGCGCCGACCCCGTCCACGTGGCCCTGGACCAGATGGCCGCCGAGCCGGTCGGCGAGCCGCACAGGACGCTCCAGGTTGACCGGCGAACCCGGCCGCAGCGCGCCCAGGCTGGAGCGGCGGAGCGTCTCCTGGACGACGTCCGCGGTGAAGGAGTCGTCCTTGACATCCGTCACGGTCAGGCAGACGCCGTTGACCGCGATCGAGGCGCCGTGGACGGCGTCGGCGGCGACACGGGGGCCGCGCACGGTCAGCCGTGCGGCGTCGCCGTCCGGCTCGACGTCGATGACCTCGCCGAGCTCCTCGACGATTCCGGTGAACATGTCCCGGGCCTCCCGACGATCGTTCTCGCGGGTGCTCCGGGGGTCGAGGGCGAGCCAACGCTCGCGCGGAAGCTCATCGCGCGCTGCCTCCCATCCGGACTTTTACCGTCGGTCCCGGAATCCCACCGGGTCAACCGGCCGCCGGCTGCGGTCGGGTCGCGGACTGTCACCGCCGGTTCGGAGTTTCACCGACCCCGGAGCACGCATTCACTGCTTCCGCCACCAGTGTGCCATGTTCCGCGCGATATGCCCCGGATGGGGGCAGGGACCGCACGCCAACGGAAGCTTTCAGCCCGCGTGCCCGGTCACCTCGGCCGCCATCGCGCGCAGCTCCCGTACGGCCCGGTCGGGATCTTCGGCGGTGTAGACGGCGGCGCCGGCGACGAACACGTCGGCGCCGGCGGCGGCGCATCGCTCGATGGTGTCGGCGCCGACGCCGCCGTCCACCTGCAGCCAGATCTGCCGGTCGCCGACCATCCGGCGGGCCCGGCGGAGCTTCGGCAGCACCATGTCGAGGAACTTCTGCCCGCCGAACCCCGGCTCGACCGTCATCAGCAGCAGCATGTCGATCTCGTCGAGCAGGTCCTCGTACGGCTCGACCGGCGTAGCCGGGTTGAGCGCCAGGCCGGCGCGGGCCCCGGCCGCCCGGATCGCCCGGAAGGTACGGACCGGCGCCTTCGCGGCTTCGGCGTGGATCGTGACGTTGCCCACACCGACCTCGGCGTAGCCCGGTGCCCACCGGTCCGGATCCTCGATCATGAGATGGCAGTCGAGCGGCAGCGCGCTGTGCTTGAGCAGCGCCTCCACCACCGGCAGCCCGATCGTGAGGTTGGGCACGAAATGGTTGTCCATCACGTCCACGTGGATCCAGTCGGCGGCGCCCGAGACGGCGGCGATGTCGTCGGCGAGCCGGGCGTAGTCGGCGGACAGGATGCTGGGCGAGATCTGTACGGCCATGGTGAGATCGAGTCTAGGAGTGCCGGCCGGCGCCGATCTCGTCGAACCGGCGAGATTCCACGGGCGCGCGCGCCGCCAGACCCAGCCGGACGAACGTCTCGGGAGCGCCGCCGGCCATCCAGGCGCCGACCAGGGCATGGGTGACGAAGGCGACGGCGACGTGGCCGCCGGCCGGCCAGCCGGCCAGCAGGAGCAGGCCGGCGCCGGCCGCGCCGACCGGCACCCTGGCGGCACGCCTCCACAGGGTGCCGCCTGCCTCGAACCAGCCGTGGGCGGCCAGCCACGACAGCCCGGCGAGCACGCCGAAAAGCAGCCCGGCGATGGCCGCGCCGTCGCCGAGCCGGACGGGCTCGGGAACGCCGCCGGCGGCGGCGATGGCTCGCGCCCACGCGTCCGGCAGCCGCCGGTCCCCCAGGTTCCATACGGCCAGTGCGGTCGGTACGAAGAACAGCAGCGCGACCGCGAGGCTGAGCCCGAACTGGACCGGCAGCGGCCGGCGGCGCCACCACGCCGCCACCGGAGGCCCGAGGGCGAACGCGACGACCAGCAGCGCCGCGCCGGTCAACCAGCCGGCCACGACCTGGCCGGCGGAGTGCACGCCGAGGTACACGCGGGACACGCCGACCAGGACGACCACGACGCCGCCGCCCGCCCAGGTCGCGACGGCCGGCCACCGCGGGCCGGCCGCGCCGCCGCGGCCGGCGCCCGAGCGCCCGGCGCCCGAACGGCGGGCGCGTGAGCGGCGGGCGACCGCGGCGCCCAACAGGCCGTACGCGACGGTCGAGCCCTGGGCGTGCCCCGACGGCATCCCGAACGACGTCCGCGTCTCGTGCGCCCTGATGCCGGGATCGGTCCAGTACGGTCGCGGCGCGTGGATGGCGACCTTGAGCAGCAGGTTGAGCGCGCCGCTGAGCGTGACCACCACCGCCGCCCATGCGCCGGCCCTGGGACTGACGCACCAGAACACCACGACGAGCACCGGTACGTACCACCCGGCGCTGCCGAGGTACGAAATGACGTGCATCAAGGCGGTCATCTGAGCACCCGTTCGTGCGCCGTCGTCGAACTGAACGTTGACGTCCCCCTACCCAGCCTGCGGCGGACCGTGCCTCAACCGCGCCGCAGGAGCGCGAGGAAGAGGGCGTCGGTGCCGTGGCGGTGCGGCCAGAACCGCGCGTACGGGCCGTCACCCAGTCCGGGAAGCGGCGCGGCCGCCACCTCGGCGACGGCGGCCGGAGCGTCCAGCCGCTCCATGTCGGCGCGGTCGCGCAGCACGTCGTCGACCACGGCCCTGGTCTCGGCCAGATGCGGCGAGCAGGTGACGTAGGCGACCACGCCGCCGGGCCGTACCGCGTCGAGTGCGGCGGCCAGCAGGCCGCGCTGAAGCGGGCCGAGCTGGGCCACCGTCCGCGGGGTGCGCCGCCAGCGCGCCTCCGGCCGGCGCCGCAGCGCCCCGAGACCGGTGCACGGCACGTCCACGAGGACCCGGTCGAACGTGCCGGGTCGCCACGCGGGGACGGTGCCGTCGGCGATCACCACGGCCGCCCGGTCGCCGACCGCACGGCCGACGAGGCCGGCGCGGTGCGGCTGGACGTCGCAGGCGAGCACCCTGGAACCGCGCCCGGCGGCCAGGGCCGACAGCAGTCCTGCCTTGCCGCCGGGGCCGGCGCACAGGTCGAGCCAGCGGCCGTCATGGCCGCTCAGCGGCACGCCGGCCAACGCGAGGGTGACGAGCTGGCTGGCCTCGTCCTGGACCGCCGCGCGCCCGTCGGCCACCGCCGGGATGGCCGCCGGGTCGCCCTCGGACAGGTAGGCGCCGTGCGGCGAGTAGGCGGCCGGCTCGGCGCCGGTCAGGTCGGCCTGGGTGGCCAGACCCGGCTTGGCCAGCAGCGTCACCCGCGGGCGTTCGTTGTCGGCGGCCAGCAGCGCCTCGATCTCGCCGCCGTCGGGGCCGAGCGCGTCGCGCAGCGCGGAGACGACCCACCGGGGATGGCTGTGGACCACCGACAGCCGGCCGAGCTCGTCGGCGGGCGCGATGATCTCCAGCCAGGCGTCGAGGTCACGGGTGGCCACCTTGCGCAGCACGGCGTTGGCGAACCTGGCCTGGCCGGGGCCGGCCACCGACCTGGCCAGCTCGACGGTCGTGGCCACCGCGGCGTGCGGGGGGATGCGGGTGCGCAGCAGCTGGTGGGCGCCCAGCCGGAGCACGTCGAGCAGCGGCGCGTCGATCCGCCTGACCTCGCGGTCGCTGCACTTGGCCAGCACGGCGTCGTACGTGCCGCGGCCGCGCAGCGTGCCGTACGTCAGCTCGGTGGCGAGCGCGGCGTCCCGGCCCGTCAGGCCGCGCTCGCGCAGCCGTACGGGCAGCAGCAGGTTGGCGTAGGCGTCCCGGCTCTCGACCGCCCGCATGACGTCGTATGCGGTGCGGCGGACGAGGTCCTGCGGCCGCCCGGTGCGGCGTGGCTGGCCTGGCCGGCGACCGCGGCGCGGGCGGGTGGGCGGCATCACACCCCCAGCCGGTCGGAGCCTGACGGATGCACGCCGCGGGCCCAGTCCGTCGCTGTCATCCGCCGCTTGCCCTGCGGCTGCACCTCACCGAGCGCGACCGGGTGGCTGCCGGTGCCGGCCAGCACCTCGCGCTTGGTCGCCCGCAGCTCGCCGGGGCCGAGGGACTCGGCGCCGGCGGCGAGCCGCAGCGGGCCGAGCTTCAGGCGCTCGCCGCGGAACGTCGTCCACGCGCCGGGGGTGGGTGTGCAGGCGCGGACAAGCCGGTCGACGCGCAGCGCGGGCGCGGCCCAGTCGACCCGCGCGTCGCCTGGCGTCAGCTTGGCGGCGTACGAGACGCCGTCGGGAGGCTGCGGGCGGGCCTCGAGCACCCCGGACTCGATGCCGTCCATCGTGTCGACCAGCAGCTTGGCCCCGGCGTGCGCCAGCCGGCCGAGCAGGTCGCCTGCGGTGTCGGTGGGCCGGATCGGCTCGGTGTACACGCCGTAGACAGGACCGGTGTCGAGGTCCTCCTCGATCTCGAACGTGCTCGCCCCCGTGATGTCGTCACCGTTCAGGATGGCGTGCTGGACGGGCGCCGCGCCCCGCCAGGCGGGCAGCAGCGAGAAGTGCAGGTTGACCCACCCGCGCGGCGGGATGTCGAGCGCGGCGCGCGGGAGCAGCGCGCCGTACGCGACGACGGGGCAGCAGTCGGGCGCGATCGCGCGCAATCGGGTGAGGAACTCCGGATCGCGCGCCTTGACCGGCTTCAGCACCTCGATGCCCGCCGCCTCGGCGTGCCTGGCGACCGGGCTGGCCATCAGGTGCCTGCCCCGCCCGGCCGGCGCGTCGGGCCGGGTCACCACGGCGACCACCGCGTGCCGGGAGGCCAGCAGCGACTCCAGCGAGGGCACGGCGGCCTCCGGAGTGCCGGCGAAGACAAGCCGCATCGGCTACAGCGCCTTGCCGAAGGTCTGGTGCGGAGACTCCTTGATCACCGGAGCCGGCTCGCCGAACCATTCGGCCTCGCGGATGGCCTTCATGGCCGCCTTGCGCTGCTCGGGGTCCATCCGGTCGATGAACAGGATGCCGTCGAGATGGTCGGTCTCGTGCTGGACGCAGCGCGCGAGCAGATGGGTGCCCTCGAGCGTGACCGGCTCGCCGTACATGTCGAAGCCCTTGGCGACGACGCCGACCGACCGCGCCGTCGGGAACGCCAGGCCGGGCAGCGACAGGCAGCCCTCGTCGTCGACCTCCTCCTCGTCGGACAGGTCGAGGCGGGGGTTGACCAGATGCCCGAGCACGTCGTCGACGTAGTAGGTGAACACGCGCAGGCCCACGCCGAGCTGCGGCGCGGCGAGGCCGACCCCCGGCGCGTCCATCATCGTGTCGGAGAGGTCTTTGACGAGGTTGCGCAGCTCCTTGTCGAAGTCCCGTACCGGCTCGGCCGGTGTGCGCAGCACGGGATCACCGAAGAGGCGGATGGGCTTGACGGCCAACACGGGCTCCGTTCTGGAACGGTGGCTCCCGGGACGGAGGGGCGCGGCGCGGCCGATGGGCCGGCGGACTCCCGCGCTGTCCCGGCGACGTACCTGGGCGATCGTTCGGAATCCCAGTCTACGGAGCGCCGCCACGCGATCGGGCCTTGAAGGCGGCCTTGCGCGCGGCCTTGGCGACGTCCTTGTCGGGGTAGTGCCGGCCGAGCGCTCCAAGCACGTCGGCCACGTCCGGGTGGTCGACGCGCCACAGCTCCTCGACGGTGGAACGCAGGTCGACGTCGGCCGGCGCGTCGGCGACCGCGGCGGCCACCGCCTCGGCGGGCTCCGCGCGCTCCAGCAGCCCGGCCACCGTGTCGGTGAACATCCACAGGATCTCGCCGCGAGCGGGCACGACGGAGCCGTCGCCGTGCCTGGCCAGCCACAGCGCGGCGTACGGACGGGTGACCGGCTCGTCGAGCGCCGCCCGCACCACGGGCTCGGCCTCGGGCCCGACCCGGTCGAGCACTGCCGCCGCGAGGTTGCGGGCACCCGGCCCGCCGGCGGCCATGAGACCGACCAGCTCGCCGGCCGCCACCTGCGGCGTCCGCCGGGCCAGCCACCGCTCGATCTCCTCGTCGGCCGTCGCGGCACGGTGCCACGCCAGGCCGCTCAGCAGCTCGTCGGCCGGCCCGTCCGCCAGGTCGCCGACCAGCGGCGCGCTGTAGCCGGCGGCGAGCAGCAGCTCCCTGACCCCCCAGACGCCGAGCGGGGTCAGCTCGTAGCCGTCCTCGGTGCCGGCGATCACCCCCCACTCGGCCAGCTCCTCGAGGTCGAGGGTGAGGGCGTAGTCGCCGACGGTCTGCCACAGATCCTCGTCGCCGACCGCGTACGCCAGCCGGACGTGCTCCATGAGCGCGTCGAACAGCTCGGCGCTCGTGGACGGTTCGTCCTGCTCGTACAGCCGGATGAGCACTCCAGGCAGCTCCCGCTGGACCACCTGGAACGGCGTGAGCGCGGGTCTGGCGCCGCCGCCGGCCCGGTCCGCCCGCTCGCCGCCGCCCCTGTCGTCGGCCACCGCGGTGACGGCCGCGTCGAAGGCACGCAGCCACAGGTCGAGCAGCGCCGTGTCGTCGCCGCCCCGTACCGTCTCGCCACCCGGGCCGGGTGCCGTGCGGCCATCGATCACGGTGAGGAGCCCGGCCGCGACCGCGGCCTGCCAGAGCCGCTCCACCTCGATGATGTCGCGCGCGCTGGCGGCGCGGGCCGGGTCGGACCTGGGCGTGGTCCACTCCAGGCCCGCGACGGCGCCGCGGGCGTCCGCCGCGGTCAGCCGCCCGCCCGGCGCCGGCCGCTCCCCCACCCAGCCGGCCAGCGCGCCCGCCCGCGCGAGCAGGCCCGACTCGCGGGCGGCCGCGGCGATCTCGGCGCGCGGCGCGAGCCGTACCGGCGGCACCGTCAGGTCGTCCGCGTCGGGCAGGTACGCGGCGGTACGGGCGAAACGTTCGTCCTCGGGCAGCGACTCGAAGTCTTTGATCCACCGCTCGACCGCGGCCTCGTCGGTGAGGTCGACCGAGTCGTCACGCATCATCCGCGCCAGCACGTCGGCGGCCACTTCCCTGTCGGCGGCGTCGGCCACGGCCAGCACGTCGACGAGCTCGGGCGCGAGGCGGTCAAGCTCGGCGCGGAGCTCTTTGGCCGTGCCTGGCGTCACCGCGCCGGTGTCGTCGAGGAAGTCCACGATCGCCCGGCCGGCGGCGAGCACCTCGGGTGCCTCGTCCTGGCTGGCCACGACCATGCCGGGGAACACCTCGAGCAGCAGCGCGCGCAGCTGCGGCGGGCGCAGCTCATCGGCCGCCGCCAGCCCGAGTTCGCCATCGGCCAGCTCGAGGAGCAGCCTGGCGCCCTGGACATCGAGATCGTCGGTCCGCTCGGACGCCCATCGGGTCAGTTCGCGTACGGTCGCATCGACCCAGTGCTCTTCCGCATCATGTGCCACGCCGAAAACACTAAGGCAGGCGTTCACCACGCGCCGTCAGATCAGCTCCAGTGGGTCGATCTCGACGCGGACGGTCTCGGCCGCCTTGCGGGCGCTACGGACGCCCTGGGCCGCCTTGAGCGCGGCGGCCAGCGCGGCCCCGTCGCGATGCGGCACCCGGACCAGCGCACGTTCCCTGGCCTCCTCGCCGCGCAGCGGCACGGGCCCGAGCACCTCGGCGCCGGCCGGCAGCCGCGCCACGCCGATGAGGTCGCGGACGGCGGCGGCCTGGCCGGTGAGCGACGCCATCTTGGCGGCCGGCGGGAAGCCCAGCTCGCGGCGATCGGCCAGCTCCCGTTCGGCGTGCGTGACCGGGTCCCAGCGAAGCAGCGCCTGCACCGGCCGGAGCGCGCCGTCGGCGAGCACGATGACCGGTTCGCCCGCCCTGACCAGCGCCGCCGCGTTCATCCAGCGGCGCAGCGCCTCTTCGGCGGCGCGCAGGTCGGCCCGGCCGAGCATGGCCCACCCGTCGAGCAGCAGCGCCGCCGCGTACCCGCGGTCGGCGACCGGCTCGGCGCCCGGGGTGGCCACCACGAGCGCGGGCTCGGCGCCGACCCGGTCGAGGACGGCGTCCCTGCCCGAGGCGCGGACGGGCACGCCGGGAAAGGCGCGGCCCAGCTCCTCAGCGGTGCGGCCGGCGCCGACGACGGTGGCGCGCACCCGATCGCCGCCGCATTCCGGGCAGCGCCAGTCGCCGGCGATCCGCCCGCACCAGCGGCAGTACGGCACGGCATGCGCGGACGTCATGGCGAGCGGACCCTGGCAGGCGGCACAGCGGGCCGGGCCGCGGCATCGCGCGCAGCCGAGCGCGGGCAGGTAGCCGCGCCTGGGGACCTGGACGAGCACCGGCCCGTCCGCCAGGGCCTGCCGCGCGGTCCTGAACGCGACGTGCGGCAACCGGGCCGTACGGGCGGCCTCGTCCCTGGCGAGCTCGGCCTCGTCGCCGGCCGGCCGCACGCGCGGCACGACCCGGCGCAGGTGGTCGCGGTCGGGGAGGAGTGGGCGCGCCCAGCCGGACTCCACGAGCCGGGTGGCGTCCGTGCTGCGGGAGAACCCGCCGATGAGCGCGCCGGCGCCCGCGCGGTGCGCGCGCAGCGCCAGCAGCTCGCGGGCGTGCGGGTAGGGGGCGTGCGGCTCGGCGTGCACGTCGTCGCCGTCGTCCCACAGCACGACGAGCCCGAGGTCGCGGACGGGAGCGAACATCGTCGACCTGGTGCCGACGGCGACCCGTACCGCGCCGCGGCGCAGCGCCAGCCAGCGCCGGTACCGCTCGGCCGGGCCGAGCTCGGCGGTCAGCGCCACGTGCCTGCCGTCCCCGAGCTCGGCGGCCAGCGCGGCGTCGATCCGGCCGACGTCCCTGCCGTCCGCGGCGACGATCACCACACCGCGCCCGGCGGCCAGGGCGGACCGCGCGGCGCGGGCGATGGCGGCCGCCCACTGCGGCCCGGGCAGCGCCGTCCAGACCGCCCGCGGCGCGCGGCCGGCGGCGAGCGCGGCGAGGAACGACGCCCCGGCCGGATACGCCGTCCACGGGCCGGGTTCGTCCCCCGCCGTGATCGGGCCGTCGCCGTCATGGGCCAGGGGCGCTTCGGCCTCGACCCTGGCGTGCCGCGCCGGGATCGCCAGCCGGAGCACGTCGGCGAGCGTGCCGGCGCACCGGTCGGCGACCTCACGGGCGAGCGCAGCGAGCTCGGGCGTCAGCACCGGCTCCGGCGAGGTGACCCGCTCGAGGTAGGCCAGGCGGCCCGCGTGCTCGCTCTCCTCGACGCGCGCCAGAACGAACCCGTCGACGAGCTGGCCGGCGAACCTGACCCGGACCCGGACGCCGGGCACCGCCGTCTCGGCCAGCTCGGCCGGCACCAGGTAGTCGAACGGCCGGTCCAGATGCGGCAGCGACATGTCCACCGCCACGCGCGCCACCTTCAACGTCTCGGCGGCTCGGCGGACCCGCTTCCGCGTCGCCTTACCCTTTGGCCCGCCCTTCCCCGAATCGCCGCCCGTCGTCGCCTGGCGCGCGGCAGCCGCGTCCGGCGCCTCGCTCGCGTCGCGGATCAACCCCTTTTCCGCCCCGACTTTCGCCACGCCCCCCGTCCTACCAGACCCGACGCGCCGCAACGCCCTGGGCGAGGGCCGAGCGCCGGTGACGGCGACGCCCCGGCGCGGATGGAGCACCGGGGCGCCGGCCGGAGTCCGGCGAAGGGTCAGAGGCCCGTGATGGACCGAAGGGCGTCGACGCGGTCGGTGAACTCCCACGAGAAGTCGGGCTCCTGGCGGCCGAAGTGACCGTAGGCGGCCGTCTTCTGGTAGATCGGGCGGAGCAGGTCGAGGTCGCGGATGATGGCGGCCGGGCGCAGGTCGAAGACCTCGAGGATGGCGGTCTGGATCTTCTCGTCCGGGATCTTCTCGGTGCCGAAGGTCTCCACGAAGACACCCACCGGGTTGGCCTTGCCGATGGCGTAGGCGACCTGCACCTCGCAGCGGTCGGCGAGTCCGGCGGCCACGACGTTCTTGGCGACCCAGCGCATGGCGTAGGCGGCGGAACGGTCGACCTTGGACGGGTCCTTGCCGGAGAAGGCTCCCCCGCCGTGCCGGGCCATGCCGCCGTACGTGTCGATGATGATCTTGCGTCCGGTGAGGCCGGCGTCGCCCATCGGGCCGCCGATCTCGAAGCGTCCCGTGGGGTTCACCAGCAGCCGGTAGCCGGCGGTGTCGATCTCGAGCTCGTTCACCACCGGGTCGACCACGTGCTCCTTGACATCCGGCAGCAGAAGCTCTTTGAGGTCGATGTCAGGGGCGTGCTGCGAGGACACCACGACGGTGTCGAGGCGGACCGCGTCGTCGCCGTCGTACTCGATGGTCACCTGGGTCTTACCGTCGGGACGCAGGTAGGGGACGGTGCCCTCCTTGCGGACCGCGGTGAGCCGCTGCGCCAGGCGGTGCGCCAGCGTGATCGGCAACGGCATCAGCTCGGGGGTCTCGCGGCAGGCGTAGCCGAACATCAGGCCCTGGTCGCCGGCGCCCTGCCGGTCGAGCTCGTCCATGCCCTCGCCCTCGCGGGTCTCGTAGGCGTCGGACACCCCCTGGGCGATGTCCGGCGACTGCGCGCCGATGGACACCGACACGCCGCAGGAGTGGCCGTCGAAGCCCTTGGCCGAGGAGTCGTAGCCGATCTCCAGGATCTTCTCGCGGATGACCCCGGGGATGTCCACGTAGGTCTCTGTGGTCACCTCGCCGGCAACGTGCACCTGGCCGGTGGTGATGAGGGTCTCGACGGCGACCCGGCTGTTCAGGTCGTCCTTGAGCATCGCGTCGAGGATGGCATCACTGATCTGGTCCGCGATCTTGTCCGGGTGACCCTCGGTGACGGACTCGGAAGTGAACAGGCGACGGGACACGGGACATAGACTCCTTGCAGCGGCTGCTGACTGACAGTAGCAGGTCGGATACGGACAAGCGGGGCCAACCCCCGGCGCGCGTTGTGCGCCGAGTCTATCGGGGTCGCCCCGGATCGCTACGCCATCCCTTGCGCTGTTCGAGCGGCGGTTTCCGATGGATCCGGTAGCCGGGCACGGCCTGGGCGGCGGCCCGGGAACCGCCACCGGCGGGACGGGAGGTTCAGGCGAGGCGGGCGGCGACGAGGTCCCATACGGTGTCGGCGAGGGCCTCCTTGGGGCCTCGCGGCACCTCGACGGCCGTGCCGTCGGCGGCCAGCACCACCGCCGCGTTGTCGGCCGCGCCGAACGCCAGGTGCTCGCCCACCTGGTTGACGACGAGCAGGTCGCACCCCTTGCGGGCGAGCTTGGCCCGGCCGTTCTCCAGCACGTCGTCGGTCTCGGCGGCGAACCCGACGATCACCTGGCCCGGTGCCCGGGCGGCGACCAGCTCGGCCAGGATGTCGGGGTTCTTGGTCAGCCTGATCGGCTCCGGGTCGGCCGTCGCCGATTTCTTGATCTTGTTAGGACGGTAGTCGGCCGGCCGGAAGTCGGCCACGGCGGCGGCCATCACCACCGCGTCGGCGTCATGGGCGGCGCCGAGGACGGCCTTGCCCATCTCCTCGGCCGAGCCCACCCGGACGAGCCGGACGCCCGCGGGGTCGGGCAGCGCCACGTTCGCGGCGACCACGGTCACGGCCGCGCCGCGGGCGACGGCCGTCCGGGCCAGCGCGTAGCCCTGCAGGCCGGACGACCGGTTGCCGATGAAGCGGACCGGGTCGATCGGCTCGCGGGTGCCGCCGGCCGACACGACGACGTGCCGGCCGGCGAGGTCGCCGGCCGGCGCGCCACGGGCCAGGACGCGGCGGGCGACCTCGTACAGCTCGACCGGCTCCGGAAGCCGCCCAGGCCCGGTGTCGGCGCCGGTGAGCCGGCCGGAAGCCGGATCGACGACAACGGCGCCGCGGGCACGCAGCGTGGCCACGTTGGCCTGCGTCGCCGGGTGCTCCCACATCTCGGTGTGCATCGCCGGCGCGTACACCACCGGGCAGCGCGCGGTTAGCAACGTGCTGGTGAGCAGGTCGTCGGCAAGGCCGTGCGCGGCCCTCGCGAGCAGGTCGGCGGTGGCCGGCGCGACGAACACCAGATCGGCACCCTGGCCAAGGCGGACGTGCGGGACGGCGGCGACGCCGGTCCAGACGTCGGTGGCGACAGGGTGTCCGGACAGCGCCGCCCAGGTCGCCTCGCCGACGAACCGCAGCGCGTCGCGGGTCGGCACGACTTGGACGTCGTGCCCGGTCTCGGTGAGCCTGCGGAGCAGCTCGCAGACCTTGTACGCGGCGATGCCGGCGCCCACCCCGAGCACGACTCTGGGGCGCGTCAGCGAACCGCCGCCGCTCTCAGTCACCGAGCTCCTCGGTCGTCTCGGCCGGCACCGACGGGTGCCGGCGGCCGGCGGCACGCCGCGGCGGACGGCTCTCGGTGCCCTGCCCGGTCAGCCCTCGATGGGCTCGGCGGTGAGCAGGCCTTCGCGGGTCTCGCGGAGCGCGATGGACAGCGGCTTCTCCTGGACCTGCGTCTCGACCAGCGGGCCGACGTATTCGAGCAGGCCCTCGCCGAGCTGGGCGTAGTAGGCGTTGATCTGCCGCGCCCGCTTGGCGGCGATGCTCACGAGGCTGTACTTGCTGTCGACGACCTGGAGGAGCTCGTCGATCGGCGGGTTGGTGATGCCTTCGGCATTGGCTGCCACGCCCGATGCCTTCCCCTCGTCGTTAGTCGAATCGAGTTGTCGATCGAATGAAGTGTGGATCGTACGGGTGGTTCACCGCCCTGGGGCGGGACCTCCGGGGATCGCCATCAAGGTTAGCAGCTCATGGCACACGTCCTGGACGGACGTGTTGACGAGCGTGACGTCGAACTCCTTTTCCGCCGCCAGTTCCACCCGCGCGACGGCGAGGCGGCGCTGGATGACCTCGGGCGGCTCGGTTCCGCGCCCGGACAGGCGGCGGACGAGCTCCCCCCACGACGGCGGGGCGAGGAAGACGAGCAGCGCGTCGGCCATCGCCCGCCGTACCTGGCGGGCACCCTGCAGGTCGATCTCGAGCAGCGTGGGCACGCCGGCGGCCAGCCTCTCCTCGACGGGCCGCCTGGGCGTGCCGTATCTGTTGCCGGCGAACTCCGCCCATTCGAGGAGTTCACCGGCGACCACGAGCCGGTCGAACTCGGCGTCGTCGACGAAGTAGTACTGGACGCCGTCGGTCTCGCCCGGCCGTGCCTGACGGGTGGTCACCGAGACCGACAGCCACACCTGGGGGTGGGCACGCCGGATCTCGGCGACGACCGTGCTCTTTCCGACGCCGGACGGTCCCGACAGGACCGTGAGCCGGCGCCGTGGCCGCTGCGCCACCCGCTTTCGCTCGACGTCGTGGCCCGGCGACGCCGGCGAAGGCGGGTGCGGCTCAGCGTCCACTTCGGGCGGGATGGAGCCGGCCGGCCTCAGGGCACCGGAACCGGCCGCGGCGGTAGGCCCGCCGCGCCCGCCCAGCGGAAGACTCGTCAGCGGTTGCCACCGCCGCCGAATTCACGCTCCAAGGCGGCGCGCTGGTTCGCGCCGAGCCCTCGAACACGGCGCGACTCGGCGATGCCGAGCCGTTCCATGATCTGCTTTGCACGGACCTTGCCAACACCGGGCAGGGATTCGAGCAGCGCGGAGACTTTCATCTTTCCGATGACATCCTCCCTCTGCCCTTCCTTGAGAACCTCGGCAAGCGAGGTACCCCCGTGCTTGAGCCGGTTTTTGACCTCGGCCCGCTCGCGACGGGCCTTGGCAGCCTTCTCCAGGGCTGCGGCGCGCTGTTCAGGGGTTAGGGGCGGAAGCGCCACGCCGGGTCACCTCGTGTTTCCACTCGACGGAGTCGGACGGGTTGGGAAACTAGCGAGTTCAGACCCGGTAAGGCAACGTGAAGCCCCGTTTAGCCCAGCATAAAATCATGAATATGACTCAACGTAATGTCCTGAATACAGATAGTACCCGATCCGGGCCGATCAGGGCCACCACCCCCCTGTCGCCTGGTCTTTCGTACGGCAGGCGAGCGCGGGCCGACGCGTGGTCCAGAAGGCCGCAATTTCCGCCGGAATCGGCTCGCGATTGGGCCCTAAAGATTGGCCCGGGACTCACCTCCGGTCAGCCTCCGCCCGGGCTCAGTCCGGCGCAGCGCCGCCGCGATCCTGGCGGCGGCGGCGCCCGGGTCCGGCCCGCCGGTGATCGGCCGACCGATCACGAGCAGATCGGCGCCCGCCGCGAACGCCTCCTCCGGCGTCGCGACACGGGCCTGATCCATCGCGGCCACTCCGAGCGGCCGGACGCCAGGAGTGATGAGGGTGATGTCCGGCCCCACCTCTGCGCGGACCGCAGCGGCCTCCTGCGGCGAGCAGACGACCGCCTGGGCACCCGCATCCACGGCGAGGGCGGCAAGGCGCCGTACGGCGTCTGAGGCGGGTCCAGCGAGCCCGACGGCGCCGAGGTCGGCGTCCTTGAGCGATGTCAGCACCGTCACGGCCGCGATCGAGATGTTGGGCGCGGCGTCCACCGCGGCCCGGATCATCGCCTGGCCGCCGGTGGCGTGCACGGTCAGGAAGGCGGGGCGCAGCCGGGCGACCGCCCGCGCGGCCCCCGCGACCGTCGCCGGGATGTCGTGGAGCTTCAGATCCAGGAACACCTGGACCCGGTTGGCGCCGCGGACGCTGGCCACGACGTCAGGCCCGTACCTCAGGTACAGCTCGAGCCCCACCTTGACGGTGCTCACGTGCGGGGTGACGAGGCTCGCCCAGCGCGCGGCGGTCTCGAGGTCCGGCGCGTCCAGGGCGACGGCGATGGGAGCTGGTTCCGTCACGACGACTCCTCGATCTTGTCCTCTCCGGCCCCGAGACGAGAGGGCGCCCCCGGGAGGGTGTTGGACTCCGCACGCGGGCGGGGTGCGGTCACGGCCAAGTGATCCGGCAGGTGGTCCGGCCTGATTTGACGGGGAACGTTCGCGGTGGCGCGGTGGGCGAGCCCGACGGCGTCGGTGAGCCGCCCGATGCCCCGCGCGCCCAGCGCCTCCTCGACCTCCTTCAGGATGCGCGGCGGGGCCGACGGGTCGTGCAGCAATGTGGTTCCCACGGCCACCGCCGAGGCGCCGGCCAGGATGAACTCCAGCGCGTCCAGGCCGGTCGCCACGCCGCCGACGCCGATGAGCGGCACCTTGGGCAGCGCGGCGTGCACTTCGTAGACGCAGCGGACCGCGATGGGGCGGATCGCAGGACCCGAAAGACCGCCGGCGAGCACGCCAGGAAGCGCGGGCCTGGTCGGGGGCGTGTCGATCGTCATGCCGAGCACGGCGTTGATCAGCGAAAGGGCGTCCGCGCCCGCGTCGACGCAGGCCAGCGCCATGGTGACGATGTCGGCCACATCCGGCGACAGCTTGGCGATCACGGGTACGTCGTGGCGGGTGTGCGCCCGTACCGCCCGTACCACGTCGGCCGCCGCGTCGACGTGCGCGGCGAACATCACACCCCGGTCCTCGGCGTTGGGGCAGGCGAGGTTGACCTCGACCGCGGTCACCCCCGGCGCGTCCTGCAGCCGCCGGCCCACCTCGGCGTACTCGTCGACGGTGTTGCCCGCGATCGACACCACCGTACGGGCGCCCTGCTTCAACAGCCACGGCAGGTCCTCGGCGAGGAACTCCTCCATCCCGGGTCCTGGCAGCCCGGTCGCGCCGAGCAGCCCGCTCGGCGTCTCCGCCGCGCGCGGGGCCGGCCGCCCGGCCCGCGGCTCGAGCGCGACCGACGCCGTGACGAACGCGCCGAGCTTGGCCAGGTCGAAGAACGCCGCCAGCTCCCGGCCCGATCCGCCGCACCCGGCGGCGTTCAGCACCGGATTGGGCAGCTCGACGTGCCCCAGCCAGGTGGTGAGCGGCGTCACGGCGGCATCCCCACCCAACCGCCGAGCGGCGCGCGCCCCCACCTCCGGCGCGCCCGCGGCGCGCTCATAGGGGGGCCTCGTGGAGGTGGCCCGAGGCGGCGCGCCCGGCGCGGCGGGCGGCAGAGACGGCCCGCGGGGCGCCGAGCGCGTCGAACGGCACCGAGCCCACGTCGTCCCAGCGCACCCGCTCGCCGCGCAGCACAGGGCCGTCGACGCACGCGCGCGCCATCCTGGTCACCCCGTCGTCCCCCACGACGGGCAGCACGCAGGCGAGGCACAGGCCGGTGCCGCAGACGGCGGTCTCCTGGAGGTACGCCTCCGCCGACACCTGGGTCGGGATCCCGTACCGCTCGGCGATGGCCGTCACGGACCGCAGCGTGGGCATGGGGGCGCAGGCGTACACCACGTCGCCGGACACCTGGTCGATCGCCTGCGGAAGCACGTCCGTGACCGTGCCGGCCACGTCCGCCGAGCCATCCTCGGCCGCGATCGTGGCCGAGTCGCCCACCCGCCGGGCCGAGCGGGCCCCGAACACATCGCCGACCGTGGACGCGCCGAGCACGAAGTGCACCGCGCAGCGGCGCCGGCGCAGCGCGTCGGCGAGCGGGAAAAGGGCGGCCGCCGCGTGCGCCGAGCCGACCAGCACGCATGACACAGGATCGCGCGGCAGCGGGAACGGGTGGCCGAGCGGCCCGGCCAGGTCGATGGAGTCGCGCGAGCGCAGCCCGGCCAGCCAGCGGGTGCCCGCGTCGCGTTCCGCGAAGACGAACTCGACCGTGCCGCCGTAGTCGGGCTTGACCTCGTACACGGAAAAACACCGGCGGCGCAGCAGGCTGGTGTGCGGACCGCCCACCGCGAGGGCGACGAGCTGGCCGGGGCGGAACCGCTCGGCGACGGCCGGGGCCACCAGCGTCATGGCGTGGTAGCCCGCGACGCGCCTGACCGTCAGTACGGTCGCCGTCGCCTGCACCGGCGCATCCGTCATGGACCCTCCCGGTCGGCCTCCGGCGCGCCCGCCGTGCGTCCCGGCTCGCGCCACTCGCCCCCGCGAAGGTGCTCGGCGTGCTCCTGGAGCGAGCGCACGCCGACATCGCCGCGGACGATCGCCTCGATGCCCTGGACGGCGGCGGCCAGCCCCTGGACCGTGGTGACCGACGGGATGCCGCGCAGCACGGCGGCGGTCCTGATCTCGTAGCCGTCGAGGCGCGGCCCCGACTGCCCGGGGCTGCCGAAGGGCGTGTTCACGATCAGGTCCACCTCGCCGTCGAGGATGCGCCGCACGATCGTCGGCTCGCCGTCTGATCCCGGCCCCGCGCTGTGCTTTCGGACGATCTTGGCACGGACGCCGTTGCGACGCAGGACTTCCGCGGTCCCCTCCGTGGCAAGAATCTCAAAGCCGAGGTCAGCCAGGCGTTTCACCGGAAAGACCATGGCGCGTTTGTCCCGATTTGCGACAGAGACGAACGCCCTGCCCTCGGTCGGCAGGGACGCTCCGTACGCCGCCTGCTGCGACTTGGCGTACGCGGTGCCGAACACCTCGTCGATGCCCATGACCTCGCCCGTCGACCGCATCTCCGGGCCGAGCACGGTGTCGACGCCGTGGCCGTCCGCGGTACGGAACCGGTCGAACGGCAACACCGCCTCCTTCACCGCGATCGGCGCGTCGAGCGGCAGCGTGCCGCCGTCGCCCGCCGGCGGCAGCATGCCCTCGCCGCGCAGCTCGGCGATGGTCGCTCCCATCATCAGGCGCGCCGCCGCCTTCGCCAGCGGCACGGCGGTCGCCTTGGACGCGAACGGGACGGTACGCGACGCGCGCGGATTGGCCTCGAGGACGTACAGCACGCCGGCGGACAGGGCGTACTGGACGTTCATCAGCCCGCGCACTCCGATGCCGCGGGCGAGCGCCTCCGTCGACTCCCTGATGCGCTGGATGTCCTCGCGGCCCAGCGTGATCGGCGGCAGCGCGCAGGCGGAGTCGCCGGAGTGGATGCCGGCCTCTTCGATGTGCTCCATCACCCCGCCGAGATAGAGCTCCTCGCCGTCGTACAGGGCGTCGACGTCGATCTCGATCGCCTCGTCGAGGAACCGGTCGACGAGCACGGGATGTTCGGGGCTCACCTGGGTGGCTCTTTCCATGTACGACTCGAGCGTGACGTCGTCGTAAACGATCTCCATGCCGCGGCCGCCGAGCACGTACGAGGGCCGGACGAGCACCGGATACCCGATCTTCGCGGCGATCTGCCTGGCCTCCCCGTAGGAGGTGGCCGTGCCGTGCTTCGGCGCCGGCAGGCCGGCCCTGGCCAGTACCCTGCCGAACGCCCCGCGCTCCTCGGCGAGGTGGATGCTCTCCGGCGAGGTGCCGACCACCGGAACGCCGGCGTTCTTGAGCCGCTGCGCGAGGCCGAGCGGGGTTTGCCCGCCGAGCTGGACGATCACCCCGGCGACCGTGCCGCTGCGCTGCTCGGCGTGGACGACCTCGAGCACGTCCTCGAGGGTGAGCGGCTCGAAGTAGAGCCGGTGCGAGGTGTCGTAGTCGGTCGAGACCGTCTCGGGGTTGCAGTTGACCATGACGGTTTCGTAGCCGGCCTCGGCGAGGGTGAACGACGCGTGCACGCAGCTGTAGTCGAACTCCACGCCCTGGCCGATGCGGTTCGGCCCGCTGCCCAGGATGATCACCTTCGGCCGGCGGCCGGGCGGGACCTCGGTCTCCTCGTCGTAGGTCGAGTACAGGTACGGGGTGCGGGCGGCGAACTCGGCCGCGCAGGTGTCGACCGTGTGATAGACGGGCCGGATCCCGAGCGCCTGCCGCACCTCCCTGATCACGTCCTCGGAGCGGCCGAGCAGCTCGGCGAGCTGCGCGTCGGAGAAGCCGTGCCGCTTCGCGAGCAGCAGCGCCTCCGTGGAGAACGGCGACTCGGCGGACCGTACGGTCTCGGCGACCTCGTTGATCGCGGCGATCTGGTCGATGAACCACGGGTCGATGCCGGTGGCCGCGTACAGCTCGTCGACGTCCGACCCGGCCCACAGCGCGCGCTGGATCGTGCGGAGGCGGCCGTCGTGCGGGGTCCGGCACCGCTCGACGAGCGCGGCCGCCTTCTCGCCGCCGGCGCCCTGGCCCGCGCGAGAGCGGTCGGCCGGCGCCCAGGTGAACGAGGCGTCCTTCCGCTCCAGCGACCTGAGGGCCTTCTGCAGCGCCTCGGCGAAGGACCGGCCGATGGCCATGGCCTCGCCCACCGACTTCATGTGCGTGGTGAGCGTGGCGTCGGCCCCCGGGAACTTCTCGAAGGCGAACCGCGGCACCTTGACCACCACGTAGTCGAGGCTGGGCTCGAAGCTCGCCGGCGTCTCGCCGGTGATGTCGTTGGGGATCTCGTCCAGCGTGTAGCCGACGGCGAGCTTCGCCGCGATCTTGGCGATCGGGAACCCGGTGGCCTTGGACGCGAGCGCGGACGACCTGGACACCCGCGGGTTCATCTCGATCACGATCATCCGGCCGGTTCGCGGGTGCACGGCGAACTGGATGTTGCAGCCGCCGGTGTCGACGCCGACGGCGCGGATGACCGCGATCGCGACGTCGCGCATGTGCTGGTACTCGCGGTCGGTCAGCGTCATCGCCGGGGCCACGGTGACCGAGTCGCCGGTGTGCACGCCCATCGGGTCGACGTTCTCGATCGAGCAGACGACCACAACGTTGTCGGCGCGGTCGCGCATCAGCTCGAGCTCGAACTCCTTCCAGCCGATGACCGACTCCTCGAGGAGCACCTCGCTCGTCGGGCTGGCGGCCAGGCCGGTGCCCGCGATGCGGCGCAGGCTTGCCTCGTCGTAGGCCATGCCGGAGCCCGCGCCGCCCAGCGTGAACGAGGGCCGGACGACCATCGGGTAGCCGAGCGTCTCGGCCGCGGCCAGGCAATCGTCCATGTCATGACATATGACACTGTTGGCGACCTCGGCGCCGATGCTCTGCGCGATTTCCTTGAAACGTTCGCGGTTCTCCCCCGCCTGGATCGCGTCGACGCTCGCGCCGATCAGCTCCACGCCGTACTTGTCGAGCACGCCGGCCGCGTGCAGCGCCACCGCGGTGTTGAGGGCCGTCTGCCCGCCGAGGGTGGCCAGCAGGGCGTCCGGCCGCTCCTTGGCGATGACCTTCTCCACGGTCTCCGGCGTGATCGGTTCGACGTAGGTGGCGTCGGCGAACTCCGGGTCGGTCATGATCGTCGCGGGGTTGCTGTTGACGAGCGAGACCCGCAGCCCCTCGGCCTTGAGCACGCGGCAGGCCTGCGTACCCGAGTAGTCGAACTCGCAGGCCTGCCCGATCACGATCGGACCGGACCCGATCACCAGGACGGACTTCAGATCGGCACGCCGTGGCATCAGGCCTCCCGCCGCATGAGCTCGCAGAAGCGGTCGAACAGCCCGGCCGCGTCGTGCGGGCCGGCCGCGGCCTCGGGGTGGTACTGGACGCTGAACGCCGGGCGGTCGAGCAGCCGCAGCCCCTCGACGCAGCCGTCGTTCAGGTTGACGTGGCTGACCTCGGCCCGGCCGTACGGCGTGTCGAACGGCCCGGTCGTCGGCGCGTCCACCGCGAACCCGTGGTTGTGCGCCGAGATGTCGACCTTGCGGGTGCGCAGGTCCTGCACCGGCTGGTTCACGCCACGATGCCCGAACCGCAGCTTGTAGGTGCCGAGGCCGAGCGCCCGGCCGAGGATCTGGTTGCCCAGGCAGATCCCGAACAGCGGCCGGCCGGCGTCCAGCACGCCGCGCATCGACGCGACCGCGTAGTCGCAGGCCGCCGGGTCGCCGGGGCCGTTGCTGTAGAAGACGCCGTCGGGCTCGAGCGCGAGGATCTCCTCGGCCGTGGTCGTGGCCGGGAGCACATGGACCTCGCAGCCGCGCTCGGCCATGCGCCTGGGCGTCATCGTCTTGATGCCGAGGTCGACGGCGGCCACCAGGAAGCGCCGCCGCCCCGCGGGCGCGACGACGTACGGCTCGGGCGCCGACACCTCGCGGGCCAGGTCCGCCCCGATCATCGACGGGCTGTCCAGGACCCGCCGCAGCAGCGCGTCGAGATCGTCCCGCGCGGCGGGGCCGCTGAACAGACCGGCCCGCATGGCGCCCCGTTCGCGCAGGTGCCGGGTGAGCGCCCTGGTGCCGGGCATGGCGATCCCGACGACGCCGTACGACTTCAGCTCGGCGTCGAGGGAGCGGCTGGCCCGCCAGCTGGAGGGGCGTCGCGCCGGTTCTCGTACGACATATCCGGATACGTGGATCCGGCTCGACTCCGGGTCTTCGTCATTGGCGCCGGTGTTGCCGATGTGCGGCGCGGTCATCGCCACGATCTGCCGGTGGTACGACGGATCGGTCAGCGTCTCCTGGTAGCCGGTCATGCCGGTGTTGAACACCATCTCGCCGAAGGTCTCCCCTTCCGCGCCGTACCCGACGCCGTGAAAGACCCTGCCGTCCTCCAGCACGAGGACGGCCCCGCCCATGGGGTCGCCGGGCGCCTCGGCGCGAGCGGCCGCTCCGGCCCGCTGCGCCGTCATGCCAGCTTCCCTTCGAGCACGGTCGGCCGCCCGCGCAGGAACGTGGCGACGACCCTGCCGGGGAGCTCCATCCCGGCGAACGGGCTGTTGCGGCTCTTGGAGGCGAAGGCGGTCGGGTCGACCGCGGTCCGCCCCGACGGGTCGTACAGCGTGAGGTTGGCCGGCGAGCCGGGCGACAGCGGGCGCCCCTGGCCGCCGACCCGGCCGATGCGGGCCGGGCGGTACGACATCCGGTCGGCCACGCCGGCCCAGTCGAGCAGTCCGGTCTCGACCATCGCCTCCTGCACCGCCGACAGGGCCGTCTCCAGGCCGATCATGCCCATCGCGGCCGCCGACCACTCGGTCTCCTTGGCCTCGACCGGGTGCGGCGCGTGGTCGGTGGCGACGCAGTCGATGGTGCCGTCGGCCAGCCCGGCGCGCAGCGCGGCGACGTCCTCTCTCGTCCGCAGCGGCGGGTTGACCTTGAAGATCGGGTCATAGGTGTCGGCGAGCGCGTCGGTGAGCAGCAGGTGGTGCGGAGTCACCTCGGCGGTGACCTGCCAGCCCTTGCTCTTGGCCCAGCGGATGATCTCCACGGAGCCGGCGGTGGACACGTGGCAGACATGCAGCCGCGACCCCACGTGGGCGGCGAGCAGCGCGTCCCGAGCGATGACCGACTCCTCGGCGACCGCCGGCCAGCCGCGCAGGCCGAGCCTGGCCGACATCTCCCCCTCGTTCAGCTGCGCGCCTTCGGTGAGCCGCGGCTCCTGGGCGTGCTGAGCGATCACGCCGTCGAACGCCTTGACGTACTCCAGCGCCCGGCGCATCACCACGGCGTCCGACACGCAGTGGCCGTCGTCGGAGAACACCCGGACCCGGGCCGCCGAGTCGGCCATCGCGCCCAGTTCGGCGAGCTGGCCGCCCGCGATGCCGCGGGTGACCGCGCCGACGGGCTGCACGTCGCAGTACCCGGCCTCGCGGCCGAGCCGCCAGACCTGCTCGACGACCCCGGCCGTGTCGGCTACCGGATCGGTGTTGGCCATGGCGTGCACCGCGGTGTAGCCGCCGAGCGCGGCGGCGCGGGTGCCCGACTCGACCGTCTCGGCGTCCTCCCGTCCCGGCTCGCGCAGGTGGGTGTGCAGATCCACCAGGCCGGGGAGCGCCACCAGGCCGCGGGCGTCGACGACCTCCGCGCCGCCGGGAGCGGCAAGGCCCGGGCCGACCTCGGCGATGACGCCGTCGCGGAGCAGCAGATCGGCGGGGGCGCCGCCGGCGATCTTGGCGCCTCTGATGAGGTGGCAGGTCATCGGTCGCCTCCGTTCGCCGCCGTGGCCGGCGTGGCCGGCGTGGCTTCGGCCAGCGCCGAGCCGGCCGGTGCCGAGCCGCTCAGGAGCAGGTAAAGCACGGCCATCCGCACCGTCACCCCGTTGGCGACCTGCTCGACGATGGTGGATCGCGTCGAGTCGGCCACCTCGGCGGCGATCTCGACGCCCCTGTTCATCGGGCCCGGATGCATGACCAGCGCGTGCTCGGGAAGCTGTGCCATCCGGCGGGCGTCCAGCCCGTACCGGCGGCTGTACTCGCGCACGGTCGGGAAGTAGGAGGCGTTCATCCGCTCGGCCTGCACCCGGAGCATCATGATCACGTCGCTCTTCTGGACGACCGTGTCCAGGTCGTACGACACCGCGCACGGCCAGGTGTCGATCGCGACGGGCAGCAGTGTGGGCGGCGCCACCAAGGTCACCTCGGCACCCAGCGTGTCCAGCAGCAGCACGTTCGAACGCGCCACCCTGCTGTGCAGCACGTCGCCGACGATGGTGATCTGCCGGCCGTCGAGCTCGCCGAGCCGCCGCCGGATGGTGAACGCGTCGAGCAGCGCCTGCGTGGGGTGCTCGTGCGTTCCGTCGCCGGCGTTGACCACGCTGCCGCGCACCCAGTTCGCCAGCCGGTACGGCGCGCCGGACGCGGCGTGCCTGATGACCACGGCGTCGGCGCCCATCGCCTCGAGCGTCAGCGCGGTGTCCTTGAGGCTCTCCCCCTTGGACACGCTCGACCCCTTGGCGGAGAAATTGATCACATCGGCCGACAGCCGCTTGGCCGCCGCCTCGAACGAGATCCTCGTACGGGTCGAGTCCTCGTAGAACAGGTTGACCACGGTACGGCCGCGCAACGTCGGCAGCTTCTTGATCGGCCGGTCCACGACCTGGGCCAGCTCTTCGGCCGTGTCGAGGATGAGCAGGGCGTCGTCCCTGGTCAGATCCGCGGCAGAAATGAGATGACGGTTCACTGTCTCCCCCGCTCAGCCTTCCCGCTCCGGGCGCCCGCGCCGCTCCGACCCCGCTCCGCCCCCGGGCGCGCCCGCCGGCTGCCCGTGCCGTGCGCGGTCGTCGCCGGAGCGCGGGCCGAGCAGGACGGTGTCCCGCCCGTCCACCTCGAAGAGCAGGACCTTGACGGTCTCGCGCAGCGAGGTGGGCAGGTTCTTGCCGACGTAGTCGGCCCGCACCGGCAACTCCCTGTGGCCCCTGTCGATGAGGATGGCGAGCTGCACGACGCGCGGCCGGCCGATGTCGTTCAGCGCGTCGAGGGCGGCGCGCACCGTGCGGCCGGAGAAGAGCACGTCGTCGACCAGGATGACGAGCTTGCCGTCGACGCCGTCGGGGGGGAGCTCGGTCCTGCCGAGCGCACGCGCCGGCCGCAGTCGCAGATCGTCGCGGTACATCGTCACGTCGAGCGAGCCCCACGGAACCGGCCGGCCCTCGACCGCCTCGATGCGCTCGGCCAGCCGCCTGGCGAGCGTCACGCCGCGCGTCGGGATGCCGAGCAGGACGACGTCGCGGCCGCCCTTGGTGCGCTCCAGTATTTCGTGGGCGATACGGGTCAGCGCCCGGGTGATGTCCGGCCCCTCGAGAACGGCTTTGTGAGATTCAACACTCTCGGCCTGCCCGTCCGGAGATTCAGTCCGGGAGGCGGCGGTTTTGCCGATGTGCTGCCGGTCACCCTCCGCCGCACCAGCCCCGGAAGGCATGAATGCAGCATCCACCACAGAAACCTCCTTTCCCGCCTCACGGGACGGGTTTTAAAGGACGTCGGGTCTTCTACACGGTAGCAGCTTCGGGCCGGTCCCCGAATGAGACTCTCTTTTATCCGCCCTGGTGGGAGCGGTCACCGCGGGGCGAGCGGAGGCGGCGGCGCGGGGTAGGGAACGCACCGGGCGGCGGCCCCGGCCGAGCCCCTCGACGGGCCGCGGGAGGCGGCTTTCACGGACAGCCGGTTCGACCACATTTTTCCAATCAGCTTGACCAACGGCCGCGCCCGTTTTACCGTCACTGTCCGTAACCACCACAGGGGGTGAAATCCCCCTGACGACAACGACGACCCGAGTGAGCCTTGGGGGGCCGCAACGATGCCGTCTGAATACGCAAAGGCTCTGGGCGCGAGGCTTCGCGCCATCCGCACCCAGCAGGGGCTGTCCCTGCATGGGGTGGAAGAGAAGTCTCGTGGCCGGTGGAAGGCCGTCGTCGTGGGTTCGTACGAGCGGGGCGACCGCGCCGTCACCGTTCAGAAGCTGGCCGAGCTCGCCGAGTTCTACGGCGTCCCGGTGTCCGAGCTGCTTCCCGGCGGCTCGGCGCCGAGTCCGCTCGGTCCGACGCCGAAGCTCGTGATCGATCTCGAGCGACTGCAACAGCTTCCGAAGGACAAGGCCGGTCCACTCGCCCGCTACGCCGCGACGATCCAGAGCCAGCGTGGCGACTACAACGGAAAGGTCCTGTCCATCAGGCAGGAAGATCTCCGTTCGCTAGCCGTGATCTATGACAAGTCACCAACCGAGTTGACCGAGGAGCTCATCGGATGGGGCGTGCTCGACCCAGAGGCACGCCGCGCCGTCGAGGCGTTCTGAGTCCGCGAGCTCAGGCCCGCGGGTCGATCGCCTGATCGCTCCGCGGATCACGGCCGGGCGCTGGTCAGCCCGCCGTTGTCGCGGCTCGCCACCGGCGACGCCGCGGCACGGCAGCGCCATGCCGAGATCGAGGCGCTCACGCGCCTCGCCAACGGGGCCTGTGTCACCAGTCCCGCCGCCGTCGCTCCGCGGCCCGGGTGGCGGTTCCCCGCGTTGTCGGTGACAGCCCGCCGGGCTGCCCACCTGCCACCGCGGCCGAGCCGCCACCCGGGATCGCCGCGCCCGTGACCGGTGGCCGAAATCCACCCCATGTCCGCGCGCCGAACCGCGCCGCCGGCGTCCGTCGACGTGCGCGGTGTGCGGTATTCGGGGTGGCGAGCGGCAGCCGCCGCGCGGCGCCGCGGGAGCGGACGAGCGGGGCCGCGCCGACGGGCGGTACGGGGGTGTGGATGGCGCCCATCGGCGCGGCTGCCGAGCGGACGGCCGGCGGGCAGCGGCCTATCAGCTCGCGCGATCGTGAATCGTCAGCTGGCGCGGGCGTCAGGGATGGGCAACGTGGGCTGGCCGGGAAGGCCGAGGGTCTCTTCCACGAGAGACACGAAGACCTCGGCGTCGTGCAGCAGCTCGTCCGCCTCGAACGGGGTCACCGCGCGGGGCAGCCCGGCCTCGGCGGCCGCCCGCTTGCCGGCCCCGGCGGCGAAGTAGGCCGCCCATTCGCGGAGCGTAGGATCGGCCGCCGGCAGCAGCACCCACACGCTGCGCGGCCGGCCCCGGCGGTTGGCGTCGACGGGCTCTTTGGCCGCCAGAACGGCGGCGGCGGCGCGCAGTGCGGCCAGGTGCGCGGCGACATACCGCAGCTCGGACCGGGAGGTCTCCGCGGCCTCGGCGAGCCCCTGCCGGGCCGCGTGCAGGAGCGACCCGGCCGAGTGGGTGACCCGGCGTGCCGGCAGGTGTCGCACCGGAGTGGTCACGGACATCACTAGCCTCCTTCCCTCGGGCGGCGAGCCGCCCATCGGGGCCCGGCCGGACGAGGAGCTTCCCCTCACCCCGTCCGGCCGTCGCGTCTCCGCTCGACCTGCGCTGTGCCCGAACGGGACGGGCCCCTGGTGCGGGCCGCGAGCCCCGCACCGCACCGAACTGATGTTCGATGCTCCACCAGTAAACCGTCCCGCACCTACGTTCGTCAATCTGTTCGAAAGACGGTCGCCAGGCCGAGGGTCGCCCCAGGTCACCGGCGTACAAAGGCAAGTAGAGCAGGGAGGTCCGACAAAACCGCTCCCCGGCCCGTACGGAAGCCCAGGGCCGGCTAGCGGCGAACGTGAACGGGCTCGCCGGTGCCGACGAGCTTGGGGAACAGGTCGGCGGTGTGCATCGGGATGCGCACGCAGCCGTGCGACGCCGGGCCGAGCGGCACCGACGGGTAGCCGTGCACGGCGATGCCGCCGTTGAAGTACACCGGGTTGTAGAGGTGGCCGAGCGGGCCGTCGTCCCAGCCACGGACCCGGCGTCCCGTACGGAAGTCGCCGGTGGAGGTGACTGCGTAGCGGCACCGCGGCCGGTCCGATCCCGGATCCTTCGCGCAGTAGTAGTAGCCGCCGCCCGAGGAGATGTGCGAGATCAGTACCGGCGCGCCGTCCTTGTACACGACGAGGAACTGGTGCCTGAGGTCGATGTCGACCCTGTCAGGCTCGTGCCCGCGGGTCAGCGGCCGCGGCCGGCGGGGAGCCTCGAGCGCCCGCCAGACCCGCGTGCCGACGGTCCCGCCCGGCTTGATGTGGTTGACCTTCTCGAAGGCCCACACGGCCATCTGGGTCGTCGGGCCGTACCTGCCGTCGATCGCGCCCGGATCGTAGTGCAACTCCTCGAGGCGGCGCTGCAGCGCTCGTACGTCGGCGTTGTGGGCGCCCGGCCTGAGCGTGCGCCGCGCCGCGGGCGGCGTGCGCGTGGCCGTGGGGCTGGGGCTGGGGACGGGCCGCGCGGTCGCGCTCCCCGCGGTCCGTGGCGCCGGCGCGGCCGGGCGGGTGGCGGCGGCCGACCTGGACCCTCCCGGATGCCCGCAGCCGGCGATCAGCACCATG
Organism: Streptosporangiaceae bacterium; assembly: GCA_036378315.1. GTDB lineage: Bacteria > Actinomycetota > Actinomycetes > Streptosporangiales > Streptosporangiaceae > CALAED01. The sequence goes on from DASUWU010000024.1 coordinate 36,539, forward strand.
CCGGCGACCACCAGCGCGGCCACACCCGCTCGTTCGTTCATCTCGTCCTCTCGGACCGCATCCGGCACTCCCTACGACGATCGCCGCCTTCCGCCGGTTCGTTTCGGAAGGACCAATTTCAAAAAGACCATTAAGGTCATGCCATGCATCCCAACGCCGAAAGCGTGGCCGCTCTGCTGCGCGAGCTGGGCGTGGTGGGGTCCGTCATCGAGCTGCCGGACCCAGCTCCCACCGCGGCCGCCGCCGCCGCGCAGCTCGGCTGCGACGTCGGCGCGATCGCCAACAGCCTGGTGTTCTCGGCCGACGGCGACCCCCTGCTGGTCCTGACCAGCGGCGCGCATCGAGTGGACACCGTCCAGGTGGCCGAGCTCGTCGACGCGCGGAAGGTGACAAGGGCCACCCCCGAGTTCGTCAGGAAGGTCACAGGACAGCCCATCGGCGGCGTCGCCCCGATCGGCCATCCGAAGCGCCTGCGCACACTGGTCGACGCCTGGCTCTACACCTACGACGTGGTGTGGGCGGCGGCCGGGCATCCGCACACCGTCTTTCCGACCACGTACGACGAACTGCTCCGCATCACCGGCGGCACCCCTGCCGAGGTCGGCCAGTAGGGACCGGCGGGAGCACAGAACGGAACGGCTCGGCTCGGCTGCGTGACCGATGGTGGCCGCCGGGTGGTGGCGTACATCACCGAGTCGGTAGAAACTGGTGTCAACACCCGGTAAGTGCGGGTGATCGACGATCCGGAGCGCCGATGGGCGGAGGCAGGGGCACGATGCGGGCCGGCCCGGCCCGGCGCGACCCGGATTTCCGCGGCATCGACACCGACGCGCTCGGCCACCTGATCAAGCAGGTCAAGGACGCCACCACGGCGATCAAGGGCTGGCTCGACGCGCACCCGCTGCCGCCCGAGGTGCCGAGGACCGGGGTGCGCATGGCGACCGAGGTCGACCTGTGGGCGAATAGCCAGCTCGGCATGCTGACACGGCGCAGGAACTACGCGCTGACCCATCCTGACCGCGTTCACGAGCTGCCGCGGCCCGGGCCGCCGGCGCTCGGCGCGGGTGCCGGCGCGGGCGCCGGCCGTGGCCCAGGGCCGGACGGTTCTGGACACCGCGGCGCCGGCGTGCCGCGGGCGGTCCCCTCGCGTCCGGCCGGCGGCGGACGCGCACCCCGGCGGACCACCCCGACAGGTGCCGGCCCAGAACTGGGCAACTTCCCCACCCAGCAGGCGGCCGCCAAGGCCGCGGCCTCCGACGTGCTCGCGGTCACCCGGGCCGGCGCGGCGCACGCGGGGCCGCCCGACGTGGTGTGGCGCCACCTGCGGGCCAACTCGGACGACCCCGACTACACGGCGGCCTTCTACCGGCGGCTCGGTCCCGCGGGCACGGCCGCCCTCATCGCCGCCGCGCACGGCGATCGGTCCCGCCTCTCCGTGATCTCCGCGTCGCTCGGCACCGCGAGCCGGCACCTCCCGATCGACGAGAGTTGGCTGCGCGCGCTGCTAGCCGGCGCCGGGCCGGCGCACCGCGCCGAGGTCGTCCAGACGCTGCGCGACGCGCACCTCGGCGACCTGGCCGAGGCGGCGCCGGGCGGCGGCGATGCCGATCCGGCAGGACACGCCGGCGAGTGCCGGCCACGGGAAAGGTGACGACGCGCATGGGCCCGCCGCCCGGATCCGCTCCGCCCCCGCCGCCCAGCAGCGTCCCGCCGCCGATCGAGGGGCTCGCGGCGGCGAGGCTGCCGGCCGGACAACGACCCAACCCGGCGTACAAGCGTCTCTTCCAGGCCTACGAGAGCGCCTACGGCAGCATCGACCAGCTCAGCCGGGCGCTCGACCCGGCGGCACGCACCATGCACGCCACCGACGCCTGGCTCGGCCCGGAGGCGAGGCAGTGGGACGGCCGCCTGATCATCAATCAGCAGAATCTCCGGAAGGCCGCGGATCGTATTCTTTGGGACATCTATCAAACCCTGGCCGCGACGAGGCGAACCACGTGACCGAGAGCGCCGGTAGGCTCACCTCGATGAAGGATCCGCGCATCCGCGAAATCGACGCCCGCGGCTACCTGAAGCGGCTGGGTGCGATGCTGGACGTCTATACGGCCGCGATGGATCCGCCGCGCGAGCAGCTCCCAGGCCGCCGGACGATCATGGAGCGTCATGCGACGTACCCGCTGTTCCAGGCGTTCATCGCCGAGCGGCGCCGCAGCGTGGTGGGGTTCGTCTACGGGTTCCGCGGCGAGATCGGCCAGTGGTGGCACGACGTCGTCTACCAGGCGCTGACCGACCTCGGCGGCGGGCAGGCCGACGCGTGGCTGGCCCACCCGTTCGAGGTGGCCGAGCTGCACGTGCATCCCGAGCATCAGGGTGAGGGCATCGGCCGCCGCCTGCTCGAGACGATCTGCGCGGGACGCGAGGAGTCCACGGTCGTGCTGTCCACCCTCGACCGGCCCGACTCGCGGGCCCGCCGGCTGTACCGGTCGGTCGGCATGACCGACCTGCTGAGCGGTTTCGAGTTCCCCGGCGGGGGGCCGCGCTACGCCGTGATGGCCGCGCCGCTGCCGCTGGCGGCGAAGGCGTCAACGCCCAAGAGCGCGTAGACCTCGCGCGTCGCCGTGGACTTGTTGAACGTGATGAAGTGGATGCCGGGCGCGCCCTGGTCGAGCAACTCCCGGCACAGCGCCGCGGCGTGCTCGATGCCGAGCCGCCGCACCGCGTCGGGATCGTCGCCGACGGCCGTGAACCGTTCGGCCAGCTCTTGCGGGAACGGCGCGCCCGACAGCTGCTCGGAGCGCTCGATGGTGCTGAGCTGGGTGACCGGCATGATGCCGGGAATGATCGGCGTGTCGCAGCCGGCGGCCGCCACCCGGTCCCTGAGCCGGAAGTAGTCCTCGGAGCGGAAGAACATCTGCGTGATCGCGAAATCCGCCCCCGCCCGACATTTCTGGATGAAATACCGCGTGTCGTGTTCGATGTCCGGCGAGCGCGGGTGCTTGTAGGGGAACGCCGCCACGCCGACGCAGAAATCTCCGTACGCCCGGATCATCCGCACCAGGTCTTCGGCGTACTCGACGCCCTCCGGGTGCTTGACCCACTCGCCCTGCGGGTCGCCAGGGGGATCGCCGCGCAGCGCCAGGATGTTGCGCACGCCGACCGAGGCGAACCGGCCGATCAGCTGCCGCAGCTCGCGCATCGCGTGGTCGACCGCGGTGAAGTGCGCCACGGGCGTCAGCGTGGTGTCGGTCGCGATGCGTTCGACGATGTCGACGGTCTTGTCGCGGGTGCCGCCGCCGGCGCCGTAGGTGACGGACACGAACGACGGGCGCAGCGGCTCGAGTTCGCGAATGGTCCGCCACAGGTTCCTGGCGCCCTTGTCGGTCTTGGGCGGGAAGAACTCGAAGGAGAACGTCCGGCCGGTGGCGAGCAGCTCGCGGATCGTCGGGGCACGCCCCGGCCAGCGGGCGCCGCGGCCCGCGGCGGCCGGGTCGCCGTGCGCCGGCGGCCGGGCCGGATGGGCTCGTTCGGGTCGCATGACACCAGAGTAGTGCCGGCCGGTTCGACGCCTCCGCCCGAAGCTTGCGCAAAACGCGTCCGGGGCCGGCCGGGCGCCGCCGTTGCCAGGTCGGCGGCGCCGTGCAGGGGAACCGCGGGCGCCAATGCAAGGAGATTCCTGACACATAGTCGGGCCAATGTGTCGGATGCGACGGACTCTGGGTCTTTGGCGCGATTACCCTGGCGTACATGATCTCCGGCCACGTCCGCAAAGAGGTCGACGAGGCGCTGTTCGCGTTCGTCGACCGGCAGCGCCCGGGGCTGCGCGCCATCAGCGATGACCTCGACGCCATGATCTCCACGCTGGACGCGCTCCTGGCCGGAGGCAAGCGGCTGCGCCCGGCGTTCTGCTACTGGGGATGGCGCGGCGCGGGCGGCAGCGACGTGCCCGGAGTCCTGGCGGCCGCGGCATCGCTCGAGCTGCTGCAGGCCAGCGCGCTCGTGCACGACGACGTGATGGACGCGAGCGACACCCGGCGCGGGCGTCCGGCCGCGCATCGGCGGTTCCAGGCCGTGCACGAGGACGCCGGCCGGCCTGGGGACGCCGCCGCGTTCGGCACCGGTGCGGCGATCCTGCTCGGTGACCTGTGCCTGGCATGGTCGGGCCAGATGTATCACGAGAGCGGCCTTGACGACGCGGCACTGCGCCGCGGCCGGCCGGTGTACGACCTGATGCGCACCGAGATGACGTGCGGGCAGTACCTCGACATCCTCGAGCAGGCGCGCGGGCGGGGCACCGTCGAGTCGGCGCTGCGCGTGGTGGTGTTCAAGAGCGCGAAATACACGATCGAGCGGCCTCTGCAGCTCGGGGCCGCGCTGGCCGACGCGCCGCCGCGTCTCGTCGCCGCGTACTCGGCGTACGGGCTGCCGCTGGGCATCGCCTTCCAGCTCCGCGACGACGTGCTCGGCGTCTTCGGCGACCCCGCCCTGACCGGAAAACCCGCGGGCGACGACCTGCGCGAGGGCAAGCGGACGGTGCTGATCGCGCTCGCGCTGCGCGCCGCGACCCCCGCGCAGGCCGAGGCGCTGCGGGCCGGCCTCGGCGACCGCGAGCTGGACGCGACGGGCGTCGAGACGCTCCGGTCGGTGATCGTCGATACCGGCGCGCCCGCGGCATGCGAGGAGATGATCGAGGAGTACGCCCGGGAGGCGACGGACGCGCTGCGGGCCGCGCCGATCGAGGCGGAGGCGAAGGCGGCCCTCGCCGACCTCGCCGTCACGGCCACCGCCCGGCAGGTCTGACGGCCGCCGGGCCGGCCGCTCGACGTGGAGCCCGGACCGGCGGACGCCGGCGCCGCAGGCACGGTACAAATGGGGATGATCCCGCTATCTCCCCGAGGGACGAACCCCAGGGAACGACGAGACCGTACGGACCGGAGCCGCCATGCCCGACGATGCTCCTCGCGGGTCGGACGGGCCGCCCCGTCCGGCACGGCGGGTCACCACGCGCCACTTCGGCCGCCGCATGCTCCTGGCGATGGCCCTCGTCATCCTGCTCGGCTTCGCCCTGGGCCTGCTCCTCCCCGTGTCGAAGTAGCCCGGTGCGGCCGCGTCACCAGTGCGGCGGCCGCTCGTAACGCGCGGTGTCGTCGTCGGCTGGACGTTCGCCCCAGCCGACGTCGGTGTCGTCACTGGTCTGGTCGGGGAGGACATCCAGGTCGTCGGAAAGGTCGACGTACCGATCGTCATCCGGTCCGGCGGTCATGAACCCATTGTCGCAGCACGCCCTCCTACCGCTGCACGCCGGCGCTAGCCGACGGGTACGGCGTGCAGCCGGCGGGCCAACTCGGCGGCAGCGGCGCCGGGGTCGGCGGACTCCGTGATCGCGCGGACCACCACGACGCGGCGGACGCCCCACGAGATCACCTCGTCGATATTCGTCAGGTCGATGCCGCCGATCGCGAACCAGGGCCGGGAGACGCCGAGCCCGGCGACGTGCTGGGCCAGTTTCGGCCCGGCCGCCGGACGCCCCGCCTTGGTCGGGGTGGCCCAGATCGGACCGGCGCAGAAGTAGTCGACGCCCGGCTCGGCCGCCGCGGCCATCGCCTGCTCGCTCGAGTGCGTCGACCGGCCGATGAGGACGTCCTCGCCCAGGATGCCCCTGGCCGCCCGTACCGGCAGGTCGTCCTGGCCGAGATGCAGCACGTCGGGATGGACCTCGTAGGCCACGTCGGCGCGGTCGTTCACCGCCAGCAGCGCGCCGTGCCGTTCGCACGCCTCCCTGAACACCGAGAGGTGCTCGATCTCCTGGCGCGCCTCGAGGCCCTTCTCGCGCAACTGCACGATGTCGACCCCGCCGGCGAGGACCGCGTCGAGGAACTCCGGCAGGTCGCCCTGCCGGGTCCGGGCGTCGGTGCACAGGTAGAGACGGGCCCGGTCCAGCCGGGCCCGCAACGCCACGGCTCGCGCGGTGGGGAACATCGTCGCGGAGATCGTCAGAAGGCGAGCGCCTGTGCCCGCCTGCGGACCTCGGTGCCGCGGTTGTCGGAAAGCGCCTGCACCGGGGTGCCGGGAAGGGTGTCGTCGGCGGTGAACATCCAGCGGAGCGCGGCCGCGTCGTCGTAGCCGGCGTCGGCGAGGACGGTGAGCGTGCCGCTCAGCCCCTTGAGGACATGGCCGTCCCGGATGAACGCAGCCGGCACCGCGAGCCCGCCCTCGCGCGGCACGGCGAGGAGCTTGTGATCGCGGATCAACTGCTTGGCCCGCTTGAGGTCGATCCCGAGCAGGACGGCGGCCTCGCGCAGCGGAAGCCACTCTCCGACGAGGCCATCTGTGTGCGTGTCGATCGTTGTGCCGGCAACGAAGTGCGTCTGCGTCACGGCCCCTGCTTACCACGCGGACGGCCTGCTGAAACCCTCATGATGGCACTGCGTTACGTACCGGCACTTCCGGATTTGCCAGGAGTTTCGGGTCGATACGACCGTCTGCCTTCATGATCCGGCGGGCTTGTACCAGGTCACGGGGCTGATCGACCGTCAGGATCGCGTCCAGCCGATCTCCGCTGAGCCAGCAGGCCGCCCACTTCCGGCCAGCCGGGTCACCCCGCATGACCAGCCGTTCCGCGCCATCTTCCCCGTCACGCTCCGCGCCTTCCCCCGCGCTCCGGTGCGATCCCGCGTACTGGACCATGCGGCCGAACTGCTCGGACCAGAAGTACGGCACCGGATCGTAGACCGCCGGGCGCCCCACCAGGGTCGCCGCGGCGACGTCGGGCGAGTTCAGCGCCGTGTCCCAGTGCTCGACCCGCAGCCGCCGCCGATACCGCGCCGACCACCACGCCGCGCAGTCGCCCGCCGCCACGACCTCGGGACGCGGCACGCCGGGTCGGCCACGGCCGGGCGCGCCGCCGCCGCCGGGGTCCGCGAGGGCGGCGCGCAGTGCCCCGTCCACCGCGACGCCGCGGTCCAGCGCGAGACCCGACCCGGCCAGCCAGCCGGTCTCGGGCCGGACGCCGACGCAGACGAGCACCTCGTCCGCCTCGATCCGCCCGCCGCCGGTGAGCGCGAGGCCGTCCGCCTCGACCGCGGCGACCGCGCGGCCGGTCACCAGTTCCACGCCCGCCTCCGCGTACCACGGCGCGGTCAGCGCGCCCACCTCGGCGCCCAGCGCGGCCGACAGCGGCGCGCCGGCGGCCTCGACGACCGTCACCCGGCACCCGGCGGCGGCGGCCGCGGTGGCGACCTCCGCGCCGATCCACCCCGCGCCCACGATGGCCAGCCGCCGCCCGGGCCGCAGCGCGGCCCGCAGCGCCCGCGCGTCGTCGATCGTCCGCAGCAGGCGGGCCGCGGCGCCCGGCAATGCGACGGGGGCGGCGCCGGTGGCGATCACAAGCCCGTCGAAGGGCAGTTCGCCCGCCGTCGTCTCCACCACTCCCCCGGCGTCGGCCGCGAGCCGGAGCGCGGTCGCCCGGTGCCCGAGCAGCGCCCGGCAGCGCAGCGCGGCGAGGTCGACGCCGAGGACGGTGTCGTCCGCCTCCCCCTTGAGGACGGCCTTGGACAGGGGCGGCCGGTCGTAGGGCGGATGCGGCTCGGCGCCGACGATGGTCAGCTCCCCCTCGTACCCCGCGGCGCGCAGCGCCTCGGCGGCGCGGGCCCCGGCGAGCCCGGCTCCGGCGATCACGACCTGCCGCATGCCCGCCTCTCCATACGCGCCTCCATGACCCGCCTCCATGCCCACCCTCGGCCGCCTCCTGGCCGCCACCTTAGTGAACATCCGGCCCCCGCCCGCGGGCCGATCGCGGCGGGGACGGCCGTAAGGCCCGGTCATTGAACAGGGCGTCTAAACTGAACGTCGATGGGCGCGGGAGTCCGGTATGGACCGGGCTGAGAGGGGGGCTGGCAGCTCCCGACCGCAAGGGCCTCTGCGCGTTCCACCGCGCTCCCCCGCGGCGACGCGAAGGCCCTGGACCTGATCCGGATCATGCCGGCGAAGGGAGCGACGTGGACGCGTTGATCGTGGGGGCCGGCGTCATCGGCCTGGCCGTCGCCTGGCGGGCCGCCGGCCACGGCCTGTCCGTCACCGTGGTCGACCCGGCGCCCGCCACCGGCGCCTCCCACGCGGGCGCCGGCATGATCACTCCGGTCAGCGAGCTGAACTACGGCGAGGAGCCGCTGCTGCGGCTCGGCATCGCCTCGCGCGACCGGTACGGGAAGTTCGTCGGCGAGCTCGAGGAGCTGACCGGCGTCGGCACCGACTACCGCGCCGACGGGCTGCTGCAGGTGGCCTTCGACGCCGACGACCTCGCGCTCTTCGACGATCTGCGGCGCTTCCAGGAGTCCCTGGGCGTACGGACCGAGCCGCTGACCGGGCGCGAATGCCGCCGGCTCGAGCCGCTGCTGGCCCCGTCCGTACGCGGCGGGCTTTACGCCCCCGACGACGGCGCCATCGATCCGCGGCGGTTGTGCGCCGCGCTGCTCGACGCGGTCGTCAGGGCGGGCGGCACGTTCGTCCGCGAGCGGGCGACCGACGTCATCGTCGAACGCGACGCCGCCGTCGGGGTGCGGTTGGCCGGCGGTCGCGAGGTGCGCGCCGACCAGGTCGTGCTGGCCGCCGGCTGCTGGACCGGCGAGCTGGGCGGCCTGCCGCCAGGCACGCTGCCGGACATCAGGCCGGTGAAGGGGCAGATCCTGCGGCTCAGGACGCGGATGCCGTTCCTCGCGCGCTGCACGCGCGGGCTCGTCCGCGGCTCGCCCATCTACCTCGTCCCGCGGTCCGACGGCGAGCTCGTCGTCGGCGCGACCCAGGAGGAGCTGGGATTCGACACGACGGTGACGGCCGGCGGGTTGTGGGAGCTGCTGCGGGACGCCCGCGAGCTCATCCCGGGCATCACCGAGCTCGAGTTCGCCGAGGTGATCGCCGGCCTGCGGCCGGGCTCACCGGACAACGCGCCGGTGCTCGGCCCGCTCGGCGCCGGCGGCCCGGCCGGCCTGCACATCGCGAGCGGCCACTTCCGCGGCGGGGTACTGCTGGCGCCGATCACCGGCGATGTCATGGCAGAGGTCCTGGCCACCGGGCAGGTGCCCGAGGTGGCCAGGCCGTTCACACCGGAAAGGTTCGGCCGTGCGGGTGATCGTTAATGGCGAGCCGTGCCAGGTGCCGGACGACGCGACCGTGGCCAGCATCGTCGCCACGGTGACCCGGGCTCCCTCGGGAGTCGCGGTCGCGCTCAACGGCGAGATCGTCCGGCGGGGCGACTGGGCCACGACGGCGCCGCGCGACGCCGACCGGCTCGAAGTGCTGACCGCCGTCCAGGGAGGCTAGGAACAGATGGAAACGCACGACGACGGCCTGGTCATCGGCGGTGAGTCGTTCGAGTCGCGGCTGATCATGGGGACGGGCGGAGCGCCCAGCATGCGCGCGCTCGAGGAGGCGCTGACCGCCTCGGGCACCGAGCTCACGACGGTGGCGATGCGCCGGGTCTCCGCCACCGCGCACGGCTCGGTCCTCGACGTGCTGCGCCGCTGCGGGATCCGGGTGCTGCCCAACACCGCGGGATGCTTCACGGCCGGTGAGGCCGTGCTCACGGCCAAGCTGGCCCGCGAGGCCCTGGAGACGAACTGGATCAAGCTCGAGGTGATCGCGGACGAGCGCACGCTGCTGCCGGATCCGGTGGAGCTGCTGACCGCGGCCGAGCAGTTGGTCGCCGACGGGTTCGTGGTGCTGCCGTACACCAACGACGATCCGGTGCTCGCGCACCGGCTGGAGCAGGCGGGCTGCGCGGCGGTGATGCCGCTCGGCTCGCCCATCGGGTCCGGGCTCGGCATCCGCAACCCGCACAACATCGAGCTGATCGTCGAGCGGGCCGAAGTGCCCGTCGTGCTCGACGCCGGCATCGGAACCGCGAGCGACGCGGCCCTCGCCATGGAGCTCGGCTGCGACGCCGTGCTGCTCGCCACGGCCGTGACCCGGGCGCAGGACCCGGCCCGGATGGCGACGGCGATGCGACACGCCGTGGCCGCGGGGCGGCTGGCCAGGACGGCGGGGCGCATCCCGAAACGCCGCTACGCGCAGGCGTCCTCGCCGTGGGAGGGGATCAGCGGCTGAGGCGTGTCCCCGGCGGCCGCGTCGGTGGACGCGGCGCGGCGGCGCAAGTTGCCGCTCTTGATAGGTCGCGCCGGAAAACGCCCGTAGACTCGCCTCGATGGACGCGACGGCTGTGGACCCCCTCGTCGGGCAGGTGCTCGACAGGCGATACCGCATTGACTCGCGCATCGCCCGCGGCGGCATGGCGACGGTATATGTGGGCCACGACCTCAAGCTCGACCGCGCCGTCGCGCTGAAGGTCATGCATCCCAACCTGGCGCAGGACGAGGACTTCGTCCGGCGCTTCATCCACGAGGCCAAGTCCGCCGCCGGGCTTTCGCACCCGAACATCGTGTCGGTCTTCGACCAGGGCACCGACCGGGGCAGCGTCTACCTGGCGATGGAGTACGTGCCGGGGCGCACGCTGCGCGACGTCCTCGCGCAGCGCGGCCGGCTCGGCCCCGGCGAGGCCCTCGAACTGATGCAGCCGGTGCTGGCCGCGCTCGCCGCGGCGCACCGGGCCGGCCTCGTCCACCGCGACGTCAAACCGGAGAACGTCCTGGTACGCGACGACGGCCGGATCAAGGTGGCCGACTTCGGGCTGGCCCGCGCGGAATCGGCGAGCAAGCAGACCAAGACGGGAGTGCTCCTCGGCACGGTCGGCTATCTCGCTCCCGAGCAGGTGCTGTCCGGCAGCGCGGACGCGAGGGCCGACGTCTACGCGGCCGGCATCATGCTGTTCGAGCTGGTCACCGGCCGGCAGCCCTACGACGGGGACACGCCGCTCGCCGTCGCGTACAAGCACGTCAACGAGGTCGTGCCGCTGCCGTCGGCGCTGCTGCCGGGGTTGCCGCCGCAGCTCGACGCGCTGGTGGCCACCGCGACCAGCAGGGAGCCGGCGCGCCGGCCCCCGGACGCCGCGCACTTCCTCGCCGCGGTGGGCGAGGTGCACCGGGTGCTGCCGCCCGACATCGACCAGATCATGGCCAGATCGGCGCCACCCGGCCCGGCGCCGGCGCCGCGGGCCGGCACCGTGATGATCCAGCGGACCGAGCACCACGAGTTCGCCGACTTCGCCGCGGCGCCCGAGCCGACCATGGCGGCCCGCCAGCCGGCGGTCGACCGCATGGGCGCGCTGTTCACCAGCCGCTACCTGCTTGTGCTGCTCGGCGTCATCGCGATCGGGATCATCGGCTGGGCGGTGTGGTACCAGACGTCCGGGCAGTACGACACCATCCCCAAGACCGTCATCGGCATGTCCATGACCGACGCGAAGGCCAAGCTGGAGGCCGCCGGCCTGACGGTGAAGGCGGGGAAGGGCTCGTACGACGCCAAGATCGCCAAGGATCACGTGCTGCGGGTCTCGCCGGAGCCCGGGTCACGGTACAAGGCCGGCGACGTCGTCACGCTCTACCCGTCCAAGGGGCGCTTCCCCATCGAGGTGCCCGACGTCACCGGCAAGTCGCTCGCGGACGCGCGGGCCGAACTGCAGGCGAGCGGGCTGACCCCGGGCGCGGTGGAGCGCGACTTCTCCGACACCGTGGCCAACGACAAGGTGGTCCGCACCGATCCGCCCGCGCATGACAAGCAGCAGCCGGAAGAGCCGGTCACCATCGTGCTCAGCAACGGGATCAAGCTGGTCGACCTCGTGGGCTGGAAGCGCGAGGACGCCGAGAACTGGCTCAGGCAGCACGGCCTCAACCCGCAGGTACAGGAGCAGGACGACCGGAGCAAGAAGCCCAACACCGTCCTGAGCATGAGCCCGGCCGCGGGCAGCGGCGTCTCCCAGGGCGACACGATCACGCTCCAGGTCAACAAGAAGGACTGCGTGATCTTCGGTTTCTTCTGCGACAACGGCGGTGACCCGCCGGTCAACCCGCAGGACCTCGTTCCGGTGCCGAACGTCACCGGCCAGCCGGTCCACGACGCCGCGCAGGCGCTGCAGGGGGCGGGCTTCCTGGTTGCGGTGCAGCGCCGTACGCCGGGGGACCAGGTGCTCGCGCAGTCCCCGGCCGCCGGCCAGCCGGCGCCGCGCGGATCACGGGTCATCCTGGTGCGCTGAGCGCCGGCGGCCCCGTTAGGCTGGCTGGCGTCATGACCCCGCGCAACCCGATCGGCGCCCACGTCCCCGTGGCGGGTGGCCTGGCCACGGGCGGCCTCAAGTACGCCGCCGAGATCGGTGCCGAAGCCATCCAGGTCTTCGTCTCCAACCCGCGCGGTTGGGCGCTCGCGGCCGGAAAGCCGGCTGAGGACGAACGGCTGCGCGCGTACGGGGCGGAGCACGACTTCCCTGTCTTCGTGCACACTCCCTACCTCGTCAACTTCGGCTCGCCGAGCGCCGACACCCTGTCGCGCTCGGTCGACTCCGTCCGGCACGCGCTCCTGCGCGGGGCCGCCATCGGCGCCCGCGGCGTCGTCGTGCACACCGGCTCCGCGGTCAGCCAGTCGACGCGCGCCGCGATGCGGCAGGTGCGCGAGCATCTGCTGCCGCTGCTGGACGAGATCCCCGACGACGGGCCCGACGTGCTGCTCGAGCCGATGGCGGGCCAGGGCGCCATGCTCTGCGCCACGGTGCGGCACATCGGCCCGTACCTCGACGCGATTGACCGGCATCCGCGGGCGGGGGTGTGCCTCGACACCTGTCACGCGTGGGCGGCCGGGCACGACCTCACCGCTCCCGGCGGGGTCGACGAGACCCTGGACGAGCTCGTGGCGGTCGCCGGGCCCGGGCGGCTCAGGCTGGTGCACGCCAACGACTCCAAGGACGGGTGCGGCTCGGCCAGGGACAGGCACGAGAACATCGGAGCCGGCCTCATCGGCGAGGAGCCGTTCGCCGCGCTGCTACGGCATCCGGCCACGGCGGGGGTGCCCTTCGTCATCGAGACACCGGGCCGCGCGCCGGAGCCGCACCGCAAGGACATCGAGGTCCTCAAGCGGCTGCGCGCCGGCGCCAATGCCGCGGCGCGGCGCGAGGCGTGAGCGCTTCGGCGCACGGCTCGGGCGCTGCTGATCAACCCCCCGACTGCTCAACAGCGCCCGAGCGTGACGCCGTCGGGCCCCACCCCCCCGGTACGGGGCCCGTCGGCGGCGACCCGTGGCCATGGCGGGCGGCTGGATATGGTCAGTGCCGCCGTCAGGACCTGTAGGGTCTCCTGTGAAGTGCGCGTCAGAAGACCACACTAGGCCCCCGTCGGGCCCATGGGGTGCGTCGCCGCGTCCACTCGGTGAACGGTCTGAAATCGTCGCTATACGTCACGTAGCAAACCGACGAACGGGTGATTTCATACGACGAGCGGACCCGACTCCGCCGCGGCTCAGTGGCCGGGTCGGCGTCCAGGGCGGCTCAGGAGCAGCTCCTCCGGCAGGTGCAGGCGCATCATCGCCCGATCCACGCCGGCGGGCACCCGCGCCGGGGTCAGCAGCGACACCACGATCATCACGGCGAAGGTGAGCGGCACGACGGCGATCGCCGGCTGCGCGAGCAGCGCTCCCCACCACCCGGCGGGCCGCTCGCCGAGGATCTGGGCGAGCCCGGCGGCGACCGCGCAGGCGCAGCCGACGGCGAGGCCGGTGCCGGCGCCGGCGGCGGTCAGCCGGCGCCACCACACCCCGAGCACGAGCAGGGGGCACAGCGAGCAGGCCGAGACCGTGAAGGCGAGGGTGACGAGGCCGGCCGCGGGTAGCGTGCCCAGGAAGCCGGCCAGCGCCAGCGGCACCGCGATCGCGACGCACGCGCCGAGCCTGAACTCACGCACGCCGCCGCCCGGAACCCCTTGGGACAGGGTCCCGGCGATGGCGACGACGACCCCGCAGGAGGTGGAGACGAAGGCGGCGAACGCACCGGCCGCGACCAGCCCGGTGAACAGGTGACCGGCGGCGCCGGGGATGAGCCTGCCGGGCAGCATGAGGATGGTGGCGTCGGCGTCGCCGGTCATCAGCAGCTCCGGAGTGAAGGCACGACCCAGCGCCCCGTACAGGGTCGGGAAGACGTAGAACAGCGACAGCATGACCAGCACCAGCGGTACCGTCCTGCGCGCGGCCCGCCCGCACCTGTTCGTGTAGAACCTGATCACGATGTGCGGCAACCCCATGGTGCCGAGCAGCATGCCGAGCAACATCGAGTAGGTGCCGAACAGCGGGTGGTCGCGGCCTCCGCCGAACGGCCTCGCCCACTTGTCGCCGCACTGGACGGGGATCCGTTGCACGTGCGGTACGGCGGCGCCCGCGGGAAAGGCGATCCTGCTGCCCTCGTCCACCACGTGCCGGCCTGCCGTGAGTAACACCTCACCGCCGTCGTACCGCCGGCCGTCGACCACGCCGTCGACCCGGCCCCAGGTGTCCATCGGCACGTGCAGCCCCACGTGGAACGCGACGGTGACGGTCGTGGGCCGGACGAACTCCGGCGGGTGGGGCCGGGTGGGGTCGGGGCCTCCATGCATCCGCCAGATCGCGACCAGCGCGACCGCCGGGATGGCCAGCGCCAGCAGCTTGAACCAGAACTGGAAGGCCTGGACGACCGTGATGCTGCGCATGCCGCCCGACAGCACGATGCCGAGCACCACGACCACCACCATGGCCCAGCCCACCCATACCGGCAGGCCGGCGACCACGCGCAACGTCACCCCGGCGCCCTGGAACTGCGGCAGCAGGTAGAACCAGCCGATGAAGCAGACACATGCGCTCACCCCGTGCCGCATCGACCTGGAGCCGAGCCGCCATTCGGCGAAGTCGGACAGCGTGTAGACCCCGGACCTGCGCAGCGGACCCGTGATGAGCACGAGGAGCACGACGTAGCCGGCCGCGGCGCCGATGGGCAGCCACAGCATGTCAGCCCCGTAGGCCAGGACGAGCCCCGCGGTGCCGAGGAAGGCGGCCGCGGAGATGTACTCGCTGCTGATCGCGGACGCGTTCCACAACGGCGTCACCGAGCGGGAGGCGACGAGGAAGTCGGACGTCGTCCTGGCCGTCCCCGTGCGGCCGAGCGAGCAGGCGACGGTGACGGCGCCGAGCAGCCCCGTCACCGCGGTCAGCGTGGTGACCACGACGAGGATGATCACGAACGGGTCACCAGGTCGATGAAGTCGCGTTCGGCCCGTTCCGCCCCGCGCACGTGGCCGACGGCGGCGGCGATCCACAGCGGCTGGACGCCGAGACCGAGGACCAGCCACGGCAGCGGCACGCCGAACAGCTTGACCGCGGCCAGGCCGGGAAGCAGCGCGAACACGAGCGGCAGCAGACCGATGACGAGCGCGACGACGCCGCAGCCGGCCAGCGCCAGGCGAAACTGGGCGCGCATCAGCGACCGCACGTAGCAGGCACCGAGCTCGGTCTGCTCGTCGATGTCGCGGGTCACCCGGGGGTAGGGCGGCACCCGGACGCCGCGGGCGCGCGGACCCGTCACCGTGACGCGCCGCTGCTCAGCCATCGCGATCGCAGGCGTCGTCGTCGTTCTCGTCGCAGGCGCCGTCGTCGTCCTCGCAGGCGCCGTCGTCGTCGCAGACGTCCTCGTCGTCCCCGTCGCAGGGGTCGCAGGCGCCGGCACGATCATCACCGCGCGCGGCCCCGGCGTCGCAGGGCTCGTCGCCGGCCGTCCTGAACCGGCGGACGAGCAGGTCGCGGACCTCGCGGGTGTGCCGGCGGCTGACCGGCAGGTAGGCGCCGCCGACCTGCACGACCGCCCGCCCCTCGTCGAAGCGCACCTCGCTGATGTGGTCGGCGGCGACGAGGGTGCTGCGATGGATGCGGATGAATCCCGCGACCCGCCAGCGCCGGGCCAGCGCCGCCAGGGGCACCCGGACGAGGTAGTTCTCGCCCTCCGTCGTGTGCAGGCGTACGTAGTCGCCGTGCGCCTCGGCGTAGCACACGGCCGAGCGCGACACCAGGCGGGTGCGGCCGGCCAACTCGACCGGGATCGTCTCGTCGGCGTGCGGTGGCGGCGCCCCGCCCGCCTCCGCCGCCTCGCGGCGCTGCACGGCGGCGGCGATCCGGCGGATGGCCTCGGCGAGCCGCTCCTGGCGGACCGGCTTGAGCAGGTAGTCGACGGCGCCGACCTCGAACGCCGCCACCGCGAAGTCGTCGTGGGCGGTGACGAACACCACGGCCGGCGGCCTGGCGAAGCCGGCGAGCAGCCGGGAGAAGTCGAGGCCGTCGAGCCCGGGCATCCGGACGTCGAGGAAGACGGCGTCGAGCCGGTCGCCGGCCGCTCGCATCCGGCTGAGATCCCGCAGTGCCACGGCCGGGTCGCTGGCCGCGACCGCGCGCTTCACGCGCGGGTCCCGGCGCAACAGGAAGGTCAACTCTTCCAGCGCGGGGACCTCGTCATCGACCACGAGGACGCTCAGCACCCTAGGAGCTTGTCGCCGACTACCCTGTGTACGCAACCGGTTCCGCGATGTGCGTACTTTGTGGGTGTTTGCTCAACCGGGTCGCACCCCGGGGCGGTATTTCGGCACCCGCAGGTTCACTTTCATACCCGCGCCCGGCGCGGTATCGATCACCAACCCGTAGTCGTCGCCGTAGACGCGGCGCATGCGCTCGTCGACGTTGGCCAGGCCGATCCCGGCGCCCGGCGCGGCGGCGCCGTCGCCGGCCAGGATGGCCCGCAGCCGCTCCGGGTCCATCCCGACGCCGTCGTCCTCGATGCTGATCGCCGCCTCGGCGCCGGCGTCTCTGGCCACGATGTCGACCCGCAACGTGGCCCTGCTCGCCGCCATGCCGTGCCGTATCGCGTTCTCGACCAGCGGTTGCAGCGACAGGAACGGCACGGCGACCGGCAGCACCTCGGGCGCGATCTCCACGGTGAACTGCAGCCGCTCACCGAACCTGGCCCGTTCGAGCAGCAGGTACCGGTCGATCGAACGCAGCTCTTCGGCCAGCGTGGTGAACTCCCGCCGGGTGCGGAAGGTGTAGCGGGCGAAGTCGGCGAAGTCGAGGAGCAGCTCGCGCGCGCGTTCGGGGTTGGTCCTGACGAACGACGCGATCGTCGTGAGCGAGTTGTAGACGAAGTGCGGGGATATCTGCGCCCGGAGCGCCTTCATCTTCGCCTCCACCAGGCGCGCCCGCGAGGCGTCGAGCTCGGCGAGCTCGAGCTGCCCGGAGAACCAGCGCGCCACCTCACCGAGGGCGCGGACGCGCGGGGCGCGCACGGACGTGGCATAGACCGCCAGGGCGCCGGCGACCCGCCCCTCGATGGTGAGCGGCGCGATCATGGCCACCCGGATCCGGCACGCGGGGTCGTCGCAGGCGACCTCGTCGGCGGGCGCGATCCTGGACCGTCCGGAACGCACCACGGGGCGTACCTGCCGCGGCACCGCGGCGGCGTGGCCGTGCCCGGTTCCCTCCCAGGCCAGCAACTGCTCGCCGGCGGTCACCGCGATCGCCTCGGCGCCGAGCAGGCCGCGCAGGTGCCGCGCCGCCTTGCGGGCCGACGCCTTGGTGAGCCCGGCGCGCAGCGCGGGCGAGGCCTGCGCGATGGTGTGCAAGGTCGCGAACGCGGCCCGTTCGGCGGGGGTGGCGAGCCCGCGCAGCTCTCGACGGCGGCGTTGTAAATGGGACAGGCCGACCGTGGTCGCCACCAGGACCGCGCCACCTGCGACATCGAGGACGGAGGGCAGCGTCAGATGCGCCATGTACACGGATGATAACGGTGCGCAACCGCCGTGACACCCTACTTGTGCCACCCGGCCGGCCGGGCCGTGCGCACCGACCTAGAATTCTTCCGCCCGGCCGCCGTTTTCTTCCTCCTGGTAGGAGTAACGCTGCTCCCGCCAGGGGTCGGCCACGACGTGGTACCCGCGCTCCTCCCAAAAGCCCCGCCGGTCCTTGACGAGGTACTCCGCCCCGCGCGCCCACTTGACGCTCTTCCACGCGTACAGGTGGGGCACCACGAGCCGTACCGGAAAGCCGTGGTCGGGGGTGAGCCGCTCGCCGTTACGGTGGGTGGCGAACAGCGTCGCGTCCGCCAGGAAGTCGGTCATGCGGACGTTCGCGCTGTAGCCGTACTCCGCCCAGACCATGACATGGGTCGCGTCCGGGTGGGGCGGCGCCAGCTCGACAAGCGCCGCTGCGGGAACGCCCTCCCAGCGGTTGTCGGGCACGGTGAACTTGGTCACGCAGTGCATGTCAGCCGTCACCAGCGTCCTGGGCAGCCGGTCGAACTCGGCCCAGCTCCAGCGGTACTCCTCCCCGGTCTCGGTGGCGCCGAACACCCGGAAGTCCCAGATCTTGGGGCGGAACTTCGGGACCGGCCCATAGTGCAGGACCGGCCAGCCACGGGGGATGTACTGCCCCGGCGGCAGGCGGTCTCGGGGCCCGTTCACCAGCGCTCCGTCCCACGCGCCCCCGTCGATCGGCGTGTCGGCCGGCGCCTGAGATGTCGGCCGGATGAACGGGCACTCAGGGGTGAGTCCATGGTCCGGCCATAGTGCCATTCCCGCCCCGGCGCGCCTATCGGCCCCCTCCCCCATCCCGGGCGCGCGACATGGGTTATTCTCTGAGCCGTGCGCAGTGGCTTCGACAGTGGTTCGCACTGTGGTTTCTACTTTTATGGCGACCGGCCCGCCCCGTGGCCGGTGGCCAGGCAGCGGCTGCGCTGAACGACCACCTGTGAGAGCCCCGGGCCGGGACGGCCCGGGGCTCTTTCGTTTGAACGAGGAGACACAGAACACCATGGTGATCGTGATGGCCCCGGAGGCCACACAGGCGAATATCGACGCCGTCGTCTCGCTGGTGGAGCAGGCGGGCTCCGACGCCTTCGTCAGCCGCGGCGTGCAGCGCACGATCGTCGGTCTGGTCGGCGACGTGGAGCGGCTCGGCACGCTCGACCTTCGTGGCATGGAGGGCGTGAGCGACGTGCTGCGCGTGTCCGTCCCCTACAAGCTGGTCAGCCGGGAGAACCATCCGACCCGCTCGGTCATCAGCGTGGGCGGGGTGCCGATCGGTCCCGGCACGATGACCCTCATCGCCGGGCCGTGCGCCGTGGAGACCCCCGAGCAGACCCTGCAGGCGGCGCAGATGGCGCAGGCCGCGGGCGCCACGCTGTTGCGCGGCGGGGCCTTCAAGCCGCGGACGTCACCGTACGCCTTCCAGGGGCTCGGCGAGTCCGGGCTGAAGATCCTGGCCGCGGTACGGGAGGAGACCGGCCTGCCCATCGTCACCGAGGTCGTGGACGCCCACGACGTCGAGCTGGTCGCCGCGTACGCGGACATGCTCCAGATCGGCACCCGCAACATGCAGAACTTCGCCCTGCTCCAGGCCGTCGGCGGCATCGGCAAGCCGGTCATGCTCAAGCGCGGCATGAACGCGACGATCGAGGAGTGGCTGATGGCGGCCGAGTACGTCGCGCAGCGCGGCAACCTCGACATCGTGCTGTGCGAGCGCGGCATCCGGACGTTCGAGACGGCCACCCGCAACACCCTGGACATCTCAGCGGTGCCGGTGGCGCAGCGCCAGTCGCACCTTCCGGTGATCGTCGACCCTTCGCACTCGGGCGGGCTGCGCGAGCTGGTGCTGCCGCTCACCAGGGCGGCCATCGCCGTCGGCGCGGACGGGGTGATCATCGACGTGCACCCGCATCCGGAGAGCGCCCTCTGCGACGGGCCCCAGGCCCTCGTCGACGGCGACCTGCGCGAGCTGGCCAAGGTCGTGCGCGACCTGCCGCCGCTCGTCGGCCGCGCGCTCACCCGGCAGGTGGAGCCGGCGCCGGTCCCCGCACCGGCCGCCGGCCGCGACGCCGAACCGGGGCCCGCCGTTCCGGCGTGATATCGAACGTGGTGGCGGCGATGGTAGGGTCGGCCGCATGACGTACCGGCACGCCGTGACGCCCCCTCCGGCCTCCTGACCGGGGCGCGGCGGCTCTTCGTCGATTCCTGGCCGGCCGGGTGATGACCGGGCGGCCGTGACGCGCCTCGGAACCGAGTTCCCCTTTCGGTTCGAGTTCAGGAGCGTCCTCCCATGTCCGCGCCGTCTTCTTGCCCGTCTTCCTGCCCGTCTTCTCCGTGCTGCCGGTTCTCCACGCCTTCTCCCTCCTCGCCGTCCCCGGCTTTTCCTCGTTCCCCGTCGTCCGCGTCGGGTCGGTGCTCGTCCTGTCCGGCCGCGGCCGGGCCCGGCCGCGGCTTCGCGCACCGTGCCGCCCGGCGGCCGGGCGGCGGCGCGTACATCCTGCTGGCCGCCTCCCTGTGGGGCACCACCGGCACCGCCCGTACCTTCGCGCCCGCCGGCGCGAGCCCGGTGTCGGTCGGCGCGGCCAGGATCCTCATCGGCGGCCTGCTGCTCGTGCTCATCGCGCTGCGCGGCGGCGGGCTGCGGCGGCTGCTGGCCGGCGGGCCGGCGACGTGGGCGGCGCTGGGCACGGGCGCGGCCTGCGCGGCCATCTACCAGGTCGCCTTCTTCGCCGCGGTCGCCAGAACCGGCGTGGCCACGGGCACGGTCGTGACGATCGGCAGCGCGCCCGCGTTCGCCGGGGTGATGGCCACGCTGTCGCGGTCCGGGCGGCTGTCCAAGCGGTGGCTGGCGTCGACCGCGGGCGCCGTGATCGGCTGCGCGGCGCTGGTGAGCGGCGGGCGGGCGGCCGGGGTGGAACCCGTCGGCGTGACGCTCGCGCTGGTGTCCGGGCTCGGGTACGCGCTGTACGCCACGATGGCCTCGCGTTTCATCATGCGCGGCGCGGATGGCACTGCGGTCGTGGCCGCGTTGTTCGGTGGCGCGGCGGTGCTGCTGCTCCCGGTGCTGCTGGCCGGCTCGCCCGGCTGGCTGCTGACCGGCCGCGGCATCGGGGTCGCCGCCTACCTGGGCGGGCTGACCACCGCGGTCGGGTACGTGCTGTACGCCCGGGGGCTGCGCACCACGCCGGCGGCGCCGGCCACGACCTTGACGCTCGCCGAGCCGGCGGTCGCCGCCGTGCTGGGGCTGGCCGTCCTCGGCGAGCACCTCGGCGGCGTGGCGCTCGCCGGCCTCGCCCTGCTGGCCGGGAGCCTGGCCGTCCTGATCAGACGCCGGTGACGCCAGGCAACGCCGGGTGACGCCGGCGCGGCCGACCGGGACATGCACCGGTAATCAGGCCCTAACAGGTATCTACCGGGATGTTCCTTGAAGATCCGGGAAGGATTGGCACATGTTTCCGCCGTCGCCACGCAGACGCGGCGAGTTCGTCGTCGTCGCCAACCGCCTTCCGGTCGACCGGGTCACCGATTCCGACGGCGGGACGGCCTGGCGGCGCAGCCCGGGCGGCCTGGTCACCGCCATCGCGCCCGTACTGCAGCGCCGCGAAGGGGTCTGGCTCGGCTGGCACGGCGCACCTGACGAGCAGCTCGAGCCGTTCTCCGACGACGGCATGTCGTTGGTGCCGGTCCCGCTGTCGGCCCGCGACGTCGAGCTCTACTACGAGGGCTTTTCCAACGCCACGCTCTGGCCGCTCTACCACGACGTCGTGGCCAGGCCGGTCTACGAGCGGAGCTACTGGGACGCCTACGTTGAGGTGAACGAGCGCTTCGCGGAGGCCGCGGCGGCCGCCTCGGCGGACGGCGCCGTGGTATGGGTCCAGGACTACCAGCTCCAGCTGGTACCGGCCATGCTGCGCCGGCTGCGCCCCGACCTGCGGATCGGCTTCTTCCTGCACATCCCCTTCCCGCCGTACGAGCTGTTCCAGCAGCTGCCCTGGCGCCGGCAGATCCTCGACGGGCTCCTGGGCGCCGACCTGGTGGGCTTCCAGCATCCTGGCGCGGCGGGCAACTTCGTCCGGCTGTGCCGCAGGCTGTGCGACCTGCGGGCGCAGTCGGGCCGGGTCCAGGCGAGCGACGGGCGGATCGTCAGCGCCCGCGCCTTCCCGATCTCGGTCGACGTGGACGAGCTCGCCGCGCTGGTGGCCCGGCCGGAGACCCGGCGGCGCGCCAGGGAGATCCGCGCCGACCTGGGCGACCCTGGCCGGCTGTTGCTTGGCGTGGACCGGCTGGACTACACCAAGGGCATCTGGCAGCGGCTGCAGGCGTTCGGCGAGCTGTTCGAGGAACAGGAGCTCAAGCCGAACGAGGCCGTGTTCGTCCAGATCGCCACGCCCAGCCGGGAGCGCGTCGAGCAGTACCGGCTGCTGCGCGACGAGATCGAGCTGCAGGTGGGCCGGCTCAACGGCATGCACGCCGAGCTGGGCGCGCCGATCGTGCACTATCTGCACACCTCCTACAGCCGCGAGGAGCTCGCCGCGCTGTACCTGGCCGCCGACGTCATGGTGGTGACGCCGCTGCGGGACGGCATGAACCTGGTCGCCAAGGAGTATGTGGCGTGCCGCGAGGACGACACCGGAGTCCTGGTGCTCAGCGAGTTCGCCGGCGCGGCCGAGGAGCTGAGGCGGGCCTTCCTGGTCAACCCCTACGACATCGACGGGCTCAAGTCCGCGCTGCTGGCCGCGATGCGCTGCCCGCCGGGCGAGCAGCACCGGCGGATGCGCGCGCTGCGGCGGCGGGTGCTCGACCACGACGTGGACCTGTGGGCGAGGGACTTCCTCGCCGCCCTCGAACAACCCCAGCCGGGCCGCCCGGATCAGGAGGCGGCGGCCTCGTCGTAGGACGGCCGGTGCTCCTGGATCGACGCGGCGAGCTTCTCGGCCATCTCGCCGGCGTCCAGCCGCCGCTCGATCTGCCGCAGATCGTCGATCTTGGCCCGGGTCTCGGCGCGCCGAGGGGTGAGCAGCGTGCAGCAGTCCTCGTCCGGCAGCTCGGAGATCGCCAGGGTGCGGATCCGCCGCGCCTCGCTCATGATCTCGGTCTTGTCCATGCCGATGAGCGGCCGCAGGATCGGCAGGTCGACGGCGTCGTCGAGCGCGGTGATGTTGGCGAGCGTCTGGCTGCTCACCTGGCCGAGTGAATCGCCGGTGACCAGCGTCGCGCCGCCGAGCCGCCGTGCCAGCACCTCGCCGGTCTTGAGCATGAGCCGCCGCTGGGCGACGATCTGCAGCCGGTCAGCGCCCGAGGAGCGGATCTGCTGCTGGGCCTTGCCGAACGGCACGACGTACAGCCGTGTCCCGCCCTGGAACTTGTCCAGCTCGCGGGCCAGCGCGTACGCCTTGTAGATCGACTCGGGGCCGGTGAACGGCATCCCGGAAAAGTGCAGGAAGTCGACGCGCAGGCCGCGGCGCATCATCCGGTACGCGGCCACGGGCGAGTCGATGCCGCCGGACATCAACACCAGGCCCCGGCCGCTCATCCCCACCGGCAGCCCGCCCTGGCCGTGCGCGCCGTCGGTGAAGTCGAAGACCTCGCGCTGGTCGACCTCGATGGAGACCGTGATCTCCGGACGCCGCAGGTCGACCGGCAGGCCGTACCGCTCCTGGACCGCGGCGCCCACCAGCGTGTTGAGCTCGGTCGACCGCAGCGGGAACCGCTTGTCACGGCGCCGCGCCTTGATGGCGAACGGCGGCCGGCGCGCGCCGGCGGCACCGGTCGATGCTGTCTCGCCGGCGGGCGGCCGCAGCGCGGGGTGCTGGCCGACGAGGTCGATGGCGGCCCGTACGGTGGCGTCGACGTCCTTGGCCACCCGCCACGCCCGGTGCACCCAGACGATGCCCATGACGTCGGTGAGCCGGCGCGCGATCGCGTCGACGTCGGCCGCGAGCTCGGGGCTGTGGTCGGTGCTGTGGTCGTCGGGGCCGCGGTCGGCCATGACCACGATCACGCCCTCGCGCTGCCACACCCGCGCGGGGATGCCGAGGCCTTTGATCGCCGCGCGGATGTTGTTCTGCAGCCGCCGCTCGAACAGCTCGCGGTTCTTGCCCTTGAGGACCACCTCGCCCAGCTTGAGCAGGACGCACGGTTCCCCGGCGACCGGCTGGCGCGCGGCCGTGGCCACGCCGGGCGCATCCGCCGGAGCGGGGCTGGACGGCTGGCCGCGAGCGGGGGCACCGATGGGCATACGTCGACCTCCGGCTACATCTTCTGGGCGTACCTTCCAGTGTCGCTCACCCGCGGGGATGCCGCGACCGGGTCGCGGTCGCCCGCGGGCCCGCTCGCGCGCGGGAGTGCCGGGAGTGCCGGGGGGAACCGCCGCCGCGGACCCGCCGCGGACCCGCCGCGGTTACCCTGACGGCCATGCCCCCCGCGATCCATCCCCGCTGGAAGCTGCTCGCCCGGCCGCGGGTCAGGCCGGCCGCCCCGCTCCCCTGGTATCCGCCGGCCACGGCGAAGGGCGCCGTGCTGATGCGCCATCCCTGGTTGTACTGCTCGCTGCTGCCGTTGCGGCTCGGCGGGCTGTTGCGGTTCCGGCTGCGGCCGACCGACCGCGAGCTGCTGATCCTGCGCACCGCGTGGAACTGCGGCGACTACTACGCCTGGGGACATCATGTGAACGCCGGGCGGCTCATCGGTCGGGACTGGGCGTACGTCAGGCGCGTCGCGCGGGGCCCGGACGCGCCGGGCTGGGGCACCCGCGAGGTGGTGCTGCTGTCGGCCGCCGACGAGCTGTTCCACGAGCAGGCGATCTCGGCCGCGACGTGGAAGGCGCTGGCCGAGACGGTCGGCGGGCGCCAGCGCATCGACGCGTGCCTGCTGGTGGGGCTGCACGACGCGGGCGCGATGCTGTCACGCAGCCTGGGCGTCCCGTTCGACGGGTGGAGCAGCCTGCCGCTGCGGCTGCCGCCGCCGGACGGCGCCGAGCCTGGCGGCGCGGACCGGCCGGCTCCTGGCCGGCCGCGGCGGGTGGACACGCCGCCGCCCGGCCCGGGCGCCCCGGCGCTCGCGTGGTTCCCGCTCAGCCCGCGGGCCAGGTCGCTGCTGGAGGCTCATCCGTGGATCCTCCCGAGCGGGCGGGCCTTCGCCCGCCTGATCCGCGGCCGGCTGTCGTTCGTCGGCCCCGACTGCGACCTGGTGCTCCGCCGCACGCTGGTGAACTGCGGCACGGACCGGCCGTGGGCCAGGCAGGAGTGGTCGCTGCGCCCGGGGGCTGGGCAGACCGGTCCCCGGGCGAAGGCGCTGCTGCGGGCCGCCGACGAGCTGCACAGCGACCGGTTCATCGCCGAGGCCACGTGGGCGGAGCTGACCGGCTTCCTCGATGACCGGCAGCTCATCGAGCTGTGCTTCGTCGTCGGCGCGTTCCGGACGCTCGCGATGACGCTCAACACGCTCGACGCGCCGATCTAGATCGGATCTAGTGCGGATCTAGATCAGCCGAAGAAGACCGCGTCAGCCGAAGAAGACTTCGGCCTCGCCGTACCGCTCCGGCGGCACGAGCTTGAGCTCGTCGGTCGCCGCGCTCAGGTCGACGCGGACGATCTCGGTGCCCTGCAGCGCGACCATCTTGCCGAACTCGCCGGCCTCGACGGCGTCGATGGCCTGCAGCCCGAACCGGGTGGCCAGCACCCGGTCGAACGCGGTCGGGGTGCCGCCGCGCTGGATGTGGCCGAGCACCGTGGTGCGCGCCTCCTTGCCGGTGCGCTTTTCGATCTCGGCGGCGAGGCGTTCCGCGATGCCGCCGAGCCGGACGTGACCGAACGCGTCGAGCTCGGTGGTCGCCAGCTCCATCTGCCCGTCGAGCGGGTGGGCGCCCTCGGCGATGACGATGATGGGCGCGTAGCGGGTCTTGAAGCGGCTCTCGACGTAGGCGCACACCTTGTCGATGTCGAACGGCTTCTCCGGGATCAAGATGACGTTGGCGCCGGCGGCCAGCCCGGCATGCAGCGCGATCCAGCCCGCGTGCCGGCCCATGACCTCGCAGATCAGCGCGCGGTGGTGGGACTCGGCGGTCGTGTGCAGCCGGTCGATCGCCTCCATCGCGATGTTCACCGCGGTGTCGAAGCCGAAGGTGTAGTCGGTGGCGTTCAGGTCGTTGTCGATGGTCTTGGGCACCCCGACGACCTGCACGCCGTTGTCGTACAGCTGCCGCGCCACCCCCAGCGTGTCCTCGCCGCCGATCGCGATGAGCGCGTCGACGCCGAGCCCGGCCAGGTTGTCCTTGATCCGCTCGATTCCCCCCTCGACCTTGATCGGATTTGTCCGTGAAGAGCCGAGGATCGTGCCGCCGCGCGGCAGGATGCCGCGCACGGCCTGTACGTCCAGGGCGACCGTGTCGCCCTCGAGCGGCCCCCGCCAGCCGTCGCGGAACCCGACGAACTCATATCCGTAGACCTGCACGCCCTTACGCACCACGGCGCGGATCACTGCGTTGAGACCGGGGCAGTCGCCGCCACCGGTCAGCACTCCGACGCGCATGCCCATGTCCTCCATCTAACGGGCTGTTCAGCGTTTACCTCGCCAGCCTAGTGGCGATCGCGTACCCGCACCGAGCACCTCGGGAAGTCATCGCGGTGAACGGTCGGCGTCCCGCGATTGGTCTAGACCATAGCGAGCCAGGCCCCACTCTACGCCCGCCCGCGGAAACGCCACGGGCCGCGACAACCTCCGCCCGAGCCGAAATATGTAACGATCCTCTAACATCCGAATCGGATCGAACTTCGTATTCCCGGGTATTAATCCAGCAAACGGACACCCCCCCTCGGAGGCCCTCCTCGTGAGCAGATCCATCCGGGCGTTGAACGGCGTCCTGCTGCTCCTGGCATCGGTGGGAGCGCTCGTGGCCTGCGGTAGCCCGCAGTTCACATACGTGAAGAACTCCGGCGACCGGACGTACTTCAAGGTGCCGGCCAACTGGCACAAGATCGACGCGAAGCCGATAGACCCGGCGGTGACCGGTGACACGCCGGACTCGGCGGCCGCGGCGGCGCGCGGGATGTGGTCCGTCGCCTACGACGCCGACGCCCGCCCGTCAGCCGACCACATGCTGATCAGCGAGGAGCCGATCGTCTATGCCGGCGTCTACCAGCTCACCAAGGATGAGCATGACGCGTACTCGCTCGACAAGCTGCGGGACAGCTTCCTCCCTGTGACGGACTCGTCCCGCCAGCTCGTCGCCCAACGCGCGCAGGCGCAGGGCACCCCGGTGCCCAAGCTGGAGCGGCTGTACGACCAGGAGCTCACGCCGGGCGACGGCCTGCGCGGTGTCCGCGAGGTCTACAACTACGACCTGTCGATCGGCGGCATGCAGACCTACGACCTGACCGCCTACCTGAGCGACCAGGGCCAGGTCTACGTGCTGCTGCTCCACTGCTCCGCGCGCTGCTACCGGAACCGCGTCAAGGAGATCAACTCCATCGCCACGTCGTTCACCGTGAGGAAAAACCTATGATCTTCCGCCGCAGGCGCCGCAGCGCGCCTGACCAGCCGGTCGAGCAGCCGGTCGAGCAGGCCGACCAGGTAGCGCCCACCGAGCAGCCGGCGCCGGCGGCGCAGACCGGACAGACCGGCTCGGCGGAGGCGACGGATGCGGAGGCGGCCGCGGCGGCGACGGAGGCGGCGGCGGTCCAGGAGACGTCCGGCGCGACGGCGGGAGCCGGCTTCGCGGACGGCCTGCGGGCGCCGGACGACGCGCCGCACCCCGACGACCGGCCGACGCGCAAGCCGCTGGCCATCTGGGACCGCGTGAAATACCTGCTCCTCCTGGCGCTGCTCTGGTTCGTCCTCGTCTGGGCCGCGATGGCGAACGACCCGCTGCTTCCGTTCGGCGACGCCAACCGGTTGCAGGTGCGGTCATCGAACGGGATCTTCCTGCTGGCCATCGCCGGCATCGAGCTGCTGCGGCAGCTGCACTTCTTCGTCAGCGAGCGGTGGGCGCGCTATCACCTGTTCTGGACCAGGCAGGTGTTCGGCGGGCTGACCAGGTTCGGCTACCGGCGGTTCAGCCCGTGGACGAGGTTCCGCATGTGGCGGACGCTCACCTGGATCTTCTGGATCGTGGTGTTCTCCGTCATCGCGGGCAAGGTGCTGAAGACCTCGCCGATCCTCGCGCTGTTCCGGTTGCCGGCGCTGCTGTGGACCGCGCTGCCGTTCATCATCCAGATCGCCGTCATCCTCTTCGTCGTCGTCGGCCAGTTCGTCGCGATCTTCTGGTTCCTGTCGCGCGGCGGCATCGACGTCTACTACCCCGACGACGTCAAGACGCGGTTCACCGACGTATGGGGGCAGGACCACGTCCTCGAACGGGTCAAGGAGAACATCGTCTTCCTGGAACGGCCCGACCTGATCGAGGGCAAGGGCGGGTACGTGCCGGGCGGCATCCTGCTGTGGGGTCCGCCAGGCACCGGCAAGACCCTGATGGCCGAGGCGGTCGCCGGTGAAACCGGCAAGCCGTACGTCTTCGTCGACCCCGGCGCGTTCATCAACATGTTCTTCGGCATCGGCGTGCTCAAGGTGAAGTCGCTGTTCCGCAAGCTGCGCCGGCTGTCGCTGCGGTACGGCGGCGTGATCGTCTTCTTCGACGAGGCCGACTCGCTCGGCCGCCGCGGCGCTCTCGCCCAGGGCGGTCCGGGCTCCCACCACGCCTCGCCGCCCTTCCAGACGGCCGGCTGCCACGGCTTCACCTACCTGTCCGCCGGCGTCCGGCGCGAGCTGTCGCACGCCGCGCTCTTCCCTGCGGGCGCCGGCCAGGAGCCGGGGCCGGTACGGGACCGGCAGATGTTCGGCATGCCGATGGGCGGGGGCGGCGGCGACATGGGCACGCTGCAGGCCCTGCTCACCGAGCTGTCCGGTCTGAAGAAGCCCCGCGGGTTCATCAACCGCTACATCAGGCGGCTGCTCGGCATGCGTCCCAAGCCGCCGCCGAAGTACCGCATCCTGGTGATGATGGCGACCAACATGCCGCAGTCACTGGACGAGGCGCTGCTGCGGCCGGGCCGCATCGACCGGATCTACAAGGTCGGCTACCCCTCCAAGGAGGGTCGGGTGCGGACCTACGAGGGCTACTTCAAGAAGGTCCCGCACGAGCTCACCCCGGACCAGGTCGAGAAGCTGGCGACCATCACGCCGTACGCCACGGGCGCGTCCATCAAGGACCTGGTCAACGAGGCGCTGATCACGGCGATCCGCGACGACCGCGACGTCATCACCTGGGCCGACGTGATCAAGGCCAAGCACCTCAAGAGCCTCGGCCCGCCCGAGGGCGTCGAATACCCCGACAGGGAGCGGCACGCCACCGCCGTCCACGAGGCCTGCCACGCCGTCGTCGCCTACCGGGTGCGGCAGCATCTCGAGATCGACATCGCCACCATCGAGAAGGGTGCCGAGTACCTCGGCATGGTCGCCAGCATCCCGGTGGAGGACCAGTTCACGCAGTGGCGGACCGAGTGCGAGTCCGACATCCTGGTCTCGCTGGCCTCGCTGGCCGGGGAGAAGATGTTCTTCGCCGGGGACAGCTCGTCCGGCGTCTCCGGCGACCTGGAGTCGGCGACCCGCGTGGCCTCGCTCATGGAAGGCTTCTGGGGCATGGGCACCACGGTGTCGTCCCACGCCATCTCGACCCAGCTCGGCGTGGGGGCGCCCGGCGGCGGCGGGCCGGGCGGCAAGGAGGCCGAGCAGGAGATGCGCCGCCAGCTCGCCGACCGGATCGAAGATCAGCTCGCCACGCTGCTCGGCCGGGTCGAGCAGATCCTGATCGACAACCGCCGCGAGGTGCTGGCCGTCGCGCATGCCCTGGAGACCCACAAGACACTGCAGGGCGACGACGTCGTCGCGGTGATCGAGGGTCGCGAGGGCACGCTGCTCGACGGCCGGATCTACCGCGACCCCGAGTTCACCGGCGCCGTCGAGGCCTACCACGAGGCGTCGCTGGTGGCCCGCCGGGGTTACGGCAAGATCGAGCTCGGCCTCCCGGCGGCGCCCCAGCTCGTGCCGCCGCCTCCGCCGCGCGGAACGGCCGTGGAGATCCTGCCCGCGGTGGCACCGAGCGGCGACGAGACCCCGGACGACCCGCGAACCGGCCCGCCCGAGGCGGGACGGGACACCCCCTAGTCGTCGCGGGCCGAGGTGTCGTGGTCGTGCAGCGCGTCCAGCGGGTCATCGCCCTTGGGCTGCGCGGTGCCGTGCAGCTCGGCCTTGACGTCGGCGGCGTACCGGTCGACGTAGTCCTGGCCGGACAGCTCCCGCAGCGCCTGCATGATCTCGTCCGTGATGGTGCGCAGCACGGCCCGGTCGCGCTCCTGGCCGTAGTACCTGGAGAAGTCGAGTGGCGTGCCGAAGCGCACTCCTGGCCGGATGCCCAGCCGGGGCTTTTCGCCCGTGGGCATCAGCTCGAAGGTGTTGATCATGGCCATGGGGATGACCGGGACGCGGGCCTCGAGGGCCAGCCTGGCCA
This sequence comes from Streptosporangiaceae bacterium, assembly GCA_036378315.1. Taxonomy (GTDB): domain Bacteria; phylum Actinomycetota; class Actinomycetes; order Streptosporangiales; family Streptosporangiaceae; genus CALAED01. Next base: position 66,779 of record DASUWU010000024.1, read on the forward strand.
CGCCGGTCTTGCCGCGGTAGAGGCGGTTGTCGGGTGCCCGCGTGCCCTCGGGGTAGATCCCCAGCAGCATGCCCTCGCGCAGCACCCGCAGCCCGGTCCGCAGCGCGGCCTCGCTGGCGCGCCCGCCGGTACGGTCCAGCGGGATCACACCGACGCCGCTGAAGAACGCCTTGGTGAGCATGCCCTTGACGCCACGGCCGGTGAAATATTCGGCCTTGCCGAGGAAGACCACCCGGCGCGGCAGCGGCAGCGGGCCGAAGAAGTGGTCGGCGAACGAGAGATGGTTGCTGGCCAGTATCGCCGGCCCTCGCCGCGGGACGTTGTCGACCCCCTCGGCCCATGGGTGCCACAACACGTGCAAGATCGGGGCCAAGATGGCTTTCACTATCCACCAAGCCATGGCTGCCACCTTCCAGAACACGCTACGGAACGTGCCCGAGATGAAGGACATCTTCCCACCGGGATCGCGCTCGGCCCACTCCGTCCCCGCCTCCCCCGCTGCGGTGGTCGCTCGCCTCTCGCGCACCCGCGCGGCGCATGCGACGATTCGAGCCGTAGGCTCAATGGGGTAGCCCGTATCGAGGGGAAAGCGGAGGCCACCATGCGCCACGAGGTGCCCCGGTGCCCGTCGCCGAAGGTCGCGAGCGAGGCGGCGCCGCGGGTCGCGCGGGCGGCCCGATCGAGCGGGCGGCGAGCGGACGTCGAGGCCGCGCGGGAGATGCGGGAGACCCCGACGAGCGCGCCGCGGGCGCGCGACGCGCGCTGGACCGAGCGAGGCACGAGCGAGGGAAGCGCGCGGCCAAAGCGCGCCGAGGCTGCGCGGGAGACAGCGTGAGCGAGCCGCAGGCGCGTGGCAACGGGCTGTCGGCCGAGGCGTACGCCGCCCTGGCGGATCTTCATCCGCGGGTGGCCAGCGAGATGCTCAGCGCCCTGCGCGACGCCGGGATCGCCGCCTACGCGACGCCCAAGAGCGACTTGATCGACAGCATGGTGGCCGAGGGCCTCGCGGACGCCCCGGCGGTGGCCGACCGCCTGTACGTCGACGCCTCGATGAAGTCGCGCGCCGAGCAGATCCTGGAGTCGCGGCTGCCACAGTCCGGCAACGCTTTCATCGGCGAGTCCGCCGAGTCCGCCGATGAGGGGCGTCCGGCGCCCGAGGAGTCGACCGGGGGGTCGTCCGGGCCGCGCGCCGCCCGCGACGAGGACGAGATCTGGGCCGAGATCGTTGCCTCGTTCGACATGGAGGCCCCGCCGCCCGACGCGGCGGTGCCCTGGCCGGAGGAGGAGAACGTCCCGCGGTCGGCCGACGGCGACGACGACGCCGGTTCTGGCCAGGACAGGTCGGGCCGGTTGCCCACCGCACGGGTGGTCAGGCCGGCCGACGACGACTTCCCCGAGCCGGCGTTCGACGACGCCGAGGACGACGAGGACGAGGGCCATTTCATCCCGCCGCCTCCGCCGCCGCTGCCCAACGCCGATCCGACCACCAAGGCGGCCTGGGTCGCCCTGTTCGGTGGGCCGCTCTACCTGCTGATCGCCGCGGTGCTCGGCTGGGAGGTGCCCGGGTGGGTCGCCTTCCTGGCGGTGGCCGCGTTCGTGGGCGGCTTCGTCACGCTGGTGCTGCGGATGGGCGACGAGCCGCGCGACCCGGACGACGGCGCGGTGGTCTGAGTTCGCGGTCGTGGCAGGGATCGTGGCAGGGGTGGCGGCCCGGCCACCGGGTGGCCGGGCCGCCGCTTCGCGGGAGGCGAATGCCTTCTGGTTCATGGATACGGACGTCATGCGTCACCGGATATCCGGCCGGATAACTGTTTCCTAACGCTTTGACCTCTGGCCCGACGGGGCCGCGTGTGGTTCAGCGGGCCACCTTGAGGAAGGCCTTGGTCACGGTGACCGGATCTGAGCCGTAGTTCGTGACGTCGACACGGTACTTGCGCTGGTTGCTCTGCCAGGTCAACCCGGCCAAGGTGTACTCGATCGCCGTCCCGGCCCCGATCTTGTCCTCGCCGATCAGGTCCTTCACGCGCTTGTCGGCGTCCCGCTCGTACTCGGCGAAGACGACTTTGAACTTCGCGCCGGCGGCCGGCGCGCTGACCACCACGTCCACCGAGGTCAGGTAGTACGCGGACTCCTTGGGAAACCAGCTCGGGTAGCTACCGTCCGTGTGGACGTCGTCCCCGTCGTGGTACTCGGCGTTGAAGGTGACCGACTTGCGGTCGCCCGGGGGTACTTCCATCGCCTGGGTCGCGCCGAGGCTGATGAGGAGCTTCAAGGTCTCGTCCTCCTCCGTGGGCGGCCTGTTCACCTGCCACTGTCCGTAGTCGTCGGCCATGGAACGGTCGTAATCGACGCCCACGCCGTTGATCTTGTGGTCGTTGGAGTACTGCTGGATCTGGGCCCGCTTGTCCCAGTGACCACCCGACCAGGCGTACGTCTGCCAACCCCAGGTGATCTTCTTCGCGTCGAAAGCCCGTTTGACGACGTAATAGCCGGCGTACAGGCCGACCCGGCCGCGCCCCAGGACGCTGGCGGCACCGTCGAGATAGGAGTTGATCGCCGCCTGCTGCGCCGCGGTCGCGTCGAAGTCCACCGCGAAGTAGATGGGACGGCCGGCGGGCATGCCGCACGCGTCGGCCTGTTGGCGGGCGGCCTTCGCGTCCGCCACCCCGGCGGCGTGCCCGGACAGCGCGCGCTTCGCCGTGCTCTCCCACACGACGACGATCCAGATCCCGGCGGCCGTGAGCTGCTTGGCCTCAGCGGCGGTCAGGTTCTTGCCGGTGGTGTCGTGCGACAGGTACCGGCAGGCGAACTTCACGCCGGCGTTCTTCAGCGCGGTCGCACCCGGGCGGCCCCAGGCATAGTCGACCCCGAACACGCTCCCTACTTCCCGCGCAGCCTCGGCGCGCTCCAGGCGTGCGCTTTCGTTCGCTCGTTCCTCGCTCGGCTCAGACCGCGCCGCGCGCCTGCGACGCGCTCGTTATTCGTCGGGTCACCCCTGATCGGGTAGTCCAGTGCGCGGAACCCACGGCCCCGCGGCGCGTAGCGACCGCTGGACCACGGACTCTAGCGAGAGTTAGTACCGCTATTTCGCGGTTTCTCACTCTTGATACGGACTTATCCGCGCTGACCTCGGCGACCTAACCGGCGAGCTCGAGCTCGGCCAGGACAGGGAGATGGTCGGTGGCCAGCGGATAGTCGCCCGCGCGGCCCGGCGGGGCCGGCACCCCGCAGCCGATGACCCGTACCTCCGGGTCGGCGAATACGCCGTCGATGCGCCGGTGCGGCTGCACGGCCGAGAAGGTGGCCGCGCCGCCCGCCGGCGCGATCGCGTACGCGTCCTGGAGGGTGCGGGCGAGCAGCGTCCAGGCCGCGCCGCCCGGTTGCTCGTTGATGTCGCCGGCGATGACCGCCGGCGCCCCGTACGCGCCGCGCAACCGCCCGGCCGCGGCCAGCACCTGCCCCGCGTGCGCGAGCCGCGGGCTGGCGCGCAGGTCCAGGTGGGTGCTGGCCGCCACGAGTCGGGCGCCGCCGATCTCCAGGACGGCCAGCGCGACTCCTCTGCGGTGCAGCCGAGGCACCCGGGTGAGGAGCCGGTACTCGCCGTGGAGGACACGCACATCGGGTCGCGTGCAGACGGCGAGCCCGGCGGCGCGCCGGTTCACCGCCACGATGAGCCCGCACCGGCGCGCGAATCGCCTGATCTTCTCCCGGCGGGCGACGAAGCGCGGCATCTCCTGGAAGCAGGCGACGTCGGGCCGCAGCGCGCGGATGATCCGCACGAGCGCGCCGGGGTCGCCGCGCAGCGACCTGAGGTTGTAGCTGAGCAGCCTGACCCGCGGCACCGTCAGATCCGGGCGAGGTCGGCGGCGCCCACGATGCCCGCGTCGGGCCCGAGCTCGGCGATGCGGATGTCGGCGACCGGCCGGTACCCATGTCCGGTCAGCGCCCGGTCGTAGGCGATGCGGACCGGCTCGAGCAGCAGGTCGCCGGCGGCGGACAGCCCGCCGCCGATGACGAAGGCGCCGGGATCGAGGACGGCGGCGAGGTCGGCGAGCCCCTGCCCCACCCATCCGGCCACCGTGCGGAAGCATTCGAGCGCGGCCTGGTCGCCCTCGCGCGCCGCCTGCGTGATCTCGGGTCCGTTGATCCCCTCGGGCCGGCCGCCGCCGAGCTCGAGCAGCCGCCCGGCCATGGCCGGCGCCACCCGGGCGAACTCGCGCGCCTCCTGGACCAGGGCGTTGCCGCTCGCGTACTGCTCCCAGCAGCCGCGGTTGCCGCACCCGCAACGGCGGCCGTTGGGGACCACCCGGTAGTGGCCGAACTCGCCGCCGATCCCGAACCGGCCGCGGTACAACTCGCCGCCGATGATGATCCCCCCACCGATGCCGGTGCCGAGGGCGACCAGGATGAGGAAGTCCTCGCCGCGGCCGGCGCCGAACTTCGCCTCGCCCCAGGCGGAGGCGTTGGCGTCGTTCTCGACGATGACCTCGAGACCGACCCGCGACTCGACGTCCCTTCTGAGCGGCTCGTTGCGCCACGCGAGGTTGGGCGCGAACTGCACGACGGCCCGGGACTCGTCGACGAACCCGGCCGCGCCCAGGCCGACCGCCGTGACGCCCTCGAACTTCCCTTTGAGAAGGTCGACGACCTCGACGATGACCTCCGCCGTCTCCTGCGGGCTGGTCGACGGCGTCGGGCGCCTGACCTTCTCGACGATCTGGCCCCGGTCGTCGACGACCCCGGCGGCCACTTTGGTCCCGCCGACGTCAACGCCGATGGTCAGCCCCATGGACATGCCTCCTCGCGTCCGCGCGGTGCGTCCGCGCGCACCGGTCCAGGCCGGACGGGGTCGAGCCACCGCACGGCCGGCCCTCCCGATCGTCAGCCGGCTCCGGCGGGGTCGTCGTGGGTTTCGCGGCCGGCGGGCCGGGTCCGCCGGTAGGCCGCGACCGTCTCGCGGACCGCCGCCATCAGCGCGAGGCCGGCATCCGCCATGTGGTCGGCGACGTCCGGCCCTGAGGCGCGGGCGGCCGCGATGGTCCGGCAGATCGGGCAGTAGCGGCACTCGGGTGCCCCGGTCGCGAGGCCGGGCGGATGGTCGCGGGTGGCCATGCCCCACACGTCGTCGGTGGGCTGGCCGCCGCTCGCGCGCATCCGCCGCCGCAGCGTCTCGAAGAGCCTGGCGGCCTCCTCCAGGACGTACCCTGGCTGGTCGGTCATGGGAACATCATCTACCTTGTCGTCCGGCGAGAAACGTAGGAGCCGTTCTCATTTTCCGTCCGGGTGAGGACGGCGCGCGCCCCGGGCGGGACATCGGACACGGATGTCATCCTTCGACGTGTCGCTTGAGTCCCTTGAGGGCCGCGTCCACGATCATCTTCTCGGCTCTGCGCTTGAACATCCCCATCATCGGGATCGACGTGTCCACGGTGAGCTCGTAGGTCACCTCGGTGGCGTCGCCGTGCCTCGCCAGCAGGTACGACCCGGACATCTCCGTCACCATGGTGCCGCGCTCGGCGAGGTCCCAATGGACCGCGTCGTCGCCGTCCCAGGTGTAGGCCAGCACGTAGGAGTCCTTGATCGGCCCGGCTTCGAGGCGGAACCTGACCCGCTCGGCGCGGCCGTCGGCGCCGGTGGACAGCACGTCGGCCGACTTGACCCCCTGCGCCCACGACGGATAGGCGGCGAAGTCGGCGATGGCCGTCATGACCGCCGGCCTGCCCGATTTGATGCTGATGCTGGATGTCGTACGATCCGCCATCGACGCATTCCCCTCCCGGCTCGCGTCCCCACGGCGGAGCGTATCGATTTCCGCCGGCCGGCTTAAGCACAACGATCAACAGGTCAGGACGTACGGCTCCCCCCGGGCACGGAAATGTCCAACGTTGATGCATTCCGTACGCCCGATGCGCATCCTCGCGGTCAGCGGCTGGTGGACATGCCCGAACAGCACGTAACGCGGCTGGGTCTCGTGGATGGCGGCGAGCACCGCCTCGCTCCCCCGCTCGAACCGGCGCGCCACCGTGTCGTACAGCAGTTCGGGAACCGCGGGCGGGATATGGCAGCACAGCACGTCCACGGCCCCCACGGCGGCCACCTTGGCCGCGTAGACGTCGTCGTCCAGCTCGTACGGCGTGCGGTACACCGTGCGCAGGCCGCCGCCGACGAACCCGAACGTCAGGTTCCCGAGCCGTACGGTCTCGCCGTCGAGGACGCGGTGTCCCTCGCGCAGGTGCTCGTCCCACAGCGCGGGGATGTCGACGTTGCCGTACGTGAGGTAGGCGGGGACCGGCATGGCGGCGAACAGGTCGGTGTACTGGCGGCGCACGGCCCGCTCGATGTGCGGCCAGGCGTCGCCGTCGAGCGAGCTCCACAACCGCTGGGAGAACCGCCGCGCCTCGTCGAAGCGCAGCTCGGTGCGCAGCGCGATGAAGGTCGCGGCGTTCTCAGCGCCGAAGAGCTCGGCGAAGACGCCCTGCGCGTGGTCCGCGTAGTCCACGAAAAGGATCAGGTCGCCGAGGCAGATGAGGGCGTCCGCGCCGTCGCCGGCCTTGGCGAGGGCGTCAACGCGGCCGTGGACGTCGCTCACCACGTGGATCCGCATAATCCAATACATTAAGCGGATTTGTCCGATGATTCCCGCCGCCCCCAGCGCCCCCTCCGCGAGCCCGGCTCGCGCACCCGGCGGCGAGGTCAGGCCTCTGACCTCGTAGACTCGGGAGGCGGTGGTCGGCGAACGACGCGGCCGGCCGATGACTACCGATCGGTAGCTAAACGCGGTAGCGTCCGTCCGAGTCATGGTCGCCGCGCTCAAAGAGGAGAAGTCGTGCGCGAGTCCAGTGTTCCCGTAATGGTGGAACTTCCCGACACCGCCAACCTCACCGACGCACCAGCGACACGCGCGGCAGAGCATCCCGACCACGTACTCTTCCGCCGCAAGGACGGCACCGGCTGGCGCCCGGTGCCCGCCGCCACGTTCTGGGACGAGGTCACCGGCCTCGCCAAGGGCCTCGTCGCCGCCGGGATCGACCCGGGCGACCGGGTGGCGCTGATGTCGCGGACCAGGTACGAGTGGACCCTCGCCGACTACGCGATCTGGGCGGCCGGGGGCGTCAGCGTGCCCATCTACGAGACGTCGTCGGCCGAGCAGATCGAGTGGATCATCAGCGACTCCGGGGCCAAGGCGGCCCTCGTCGAAACCGGCGAGCACGAGGCGCTCGTCGAGTCCGTCCGGCCCGGCCTGGCCGGCTTCACCGACATCTGGCGCATCGACGGCGACGGCGGAGGTGACGCGGGCGCCGGCGGCATCGCCGCGCTGGCCGAGCGCGGCGCGCGGGTCGGCGACGGCGTCATCGACGAGCGCCGCGCCGGGCTCGGCCTCGCCGACCTGGCCACGATCATCTATACCTCCGGCACCACCGGCCGGCCGAAGGGCTGCGAGCTCACCCACGGCAACCTGCTGCGCACCGCGCGCAACGCCTACGAGGGAGCGCTGCGCGAGGTCGTCGACCTCGACGACGGCTCGACGCTGCTGTTCCTGCCGCTGGCGCACTCGTTCGCGCGGTTCATCCAGGTGCTGTGCGTGGAGTCCGGCATCACCCTCGGGCACACTCCGGACATCGCGGACGTCGTCCCCGACCTCGCGTCCTACCAGCCGACCTTCCTGCTGGCGGTGCCCCGGGTCTTCGAGAAGGTGTACAACGGCGCCGAGCAGCAGGCGACCGCCCAGGGCAAGGGAAAGATCTTCCGGCTCGCCGCCGACACGGCGATCGGCTACAGCCGCGCCCTCGACGCCGGCGGGCCCGGTGTGGTGCTCAAACTCCAGCATCTGCTGTTCGACAAGCTCGTGTACGGCAAGCTGCGCGCGGCCGTCGGCGGCAAGGTCTCCTACGCCGTGGCCGGCGGGTCCGCGCTCGGCGAGCGGCTCGGCCACTTCTTCCGCGGGGTGGGCATCACCATCCTCGAGGGCTACGGCTTGACCGAGACCACAGCGCCGTCCACCGTCAACCTGCCCAGCGACCTCAAGATCGGCACGGTCGGCCGGCCGCTGCCCGGCGTGTCCGTGCGGATCGCCGACGACGGCGAGGTGATGGTCAAGGGCGTCAACGTGCTGCGCGGCTACTGGCACAACGAGGGCGCCACCAAAGAGGCGCTCGAGGACGGCTGGTTCCGCACCGGCGACCTCGGCGCGCTCGACGACGACGGCTTCCTCACGATCACCGGCCGCAAGAAGGAGATCCTCGTCACCGCCGCCGGCAAGAACGTCGCGCCGGCCCCGCTCGAGGACAGGGTCCGGGCGCACGCGCTGGTCAGCCAGTGCATGGTGGTCGGGGACGGCAAGCCCTTCGTCGCCGCCCTCATCACGCTCGACCCCGAGGCGATCGGCCCGTGGGCCAAGGCGAACGGCAAGCCGGCTGACATGACCGCCGCGCAGGCCAGGGACGACGCCGACGTCCAGGCCGCGATCGACGAGGCCGTACGGGCCGCCAACGCGAGCGTCTCCCGCGCCGAGCAGATCAAGAAGTACCGCATCCTCGCCGACGACCTCACCGAGCAGTCGGGACACCTGACGCCGTCACTGAAGGTCAAGCGGGGCATCGTGATGAAGGACTACGCGGCCGAGGTCGAGGCCATGTACGCCGGGTAGGAAGGACAGGTCAGCCGGCCAGAAGCGCGCCGAGGCGCTCGGCCTGGATCTCCCAGCGCCACTCGCGCTCCACCCACGACCTGCCCTTCTCCCCCATGGCCGCGGCCCGTCCCGGGTCGCGCAGCAGGGCCAAGAGCGCGTCGGCCACGGCGGCCACGGATCGTCCGGGCACGACGAGGCCGGTCTCCCCCGGCACGACCGCGTCCGGCGCGCCGCCGGAGTCGCCGGCGACCACCGGCAGCCCGGTGGCCGAGGCCTCGAGATAGACGATGCCCAGTCCCTCCACGTCGAGCCCGCGCCGCCGGGTCCGGCAGGGCATGGCGAAGACGTCCCCCGCGTCGTAGTGCGCCGGCAGGCGGTCCCACGGCACCGAACCGGTGAACCGCACCGCGCCGGCGACCCCGGTCTCGGCGGCGAGCTTCTCCAGCGTCGCGCGGTACGGGCCGCCGCCCACCAGCAGCAGCGCCGCGTCGGGGATCGCGCGCAGCACCCGCGGCCAGCAGCGGATGAGCGTGTCCTGACCCTTGCGCGGCACCAGCCTCGACACGCAGACCACCACGGGCCGGTCGGCCAGGCCCAGCTCGGCCCGGACCTCGGCCCCGCCGGCGCCGGCCAGGAAGACCGTCTCGTCCACGCCCGGAGCCAGCCGCGCCATCCGGGCCGCCGCGGCCGCCGACAGGGCACGGGCGATCCTGCTCCGGGTGTACTCCCCCAGATAGGTCATGACGTCCACGTCGTCGCCGATCCGGCGCAGCACCGCGCGGGCCGGCGGCAGTTGCGCCCAGGCCGCCTCGTGGCCGTGGGTGAGCGCGACGAAACGCTCCACCCCCGACGACCGCAGCGCCCGGGTGAGCAGCCCGAGCGGCGCGGCGGCGCCGAACAGGACGGAGTCGCAGCCCTCCGCGGCGGCGATGTCGCGCGCCCGGCGCAGCACGCGGGGCTCGGGGAGCATGAGGGAGGAGGGATGGCGGACGACGGGGAAGGGCTGGGCGGCGTCGAAGGCGGCGGCGCCCGGCCACGCCGGGGCGTAGACCACCACGGATCCCCGCGGGCGGCGGCCCGCCAGGTTGTGCACGAACGCCTGGATCCCGCCCGGTCGCGGCGGGAAGTCGTTGGTCACCACCAGGGTCTTGGTGGCCGCGTGGGTCTTGGTGCTCGCGTGCTCCGGCATGACGTGATCAGGATGGCACGTGGTGCCGCCGGGCCCAGGTCCGGGCCATGGCGATCCGTTCCGGTCCGGTCGGATGGGTCGCCCACAGCGCGTACTCGATCGGGTTGGGCCGCAGGTCCGACAGGTTGCGCACGGCAAGCGCCCGCTGCATCCGGATGAACGTGCGCGGGTCGCGCGTCAGGTCGAGCGCGTGTACGTCGGCGCGGGCCTCGATCCGCCGGCTGACGAGGTTTTGTACGGGGCCGGCGACCTGAGCGCCGACCGTCGCCAGCGCCAGCACGAGCGCGACCGAGCGCGGATCGGCGACCGTGACCCGGCCGGCGCGGCGCAGCATCCGGGGCGAGGTCGTCGCCAGGTAGAGGGCGCAGATCCCGGCCGCCACGCCGAGCCCGCCGAGCAGCGTGCCGTACAGCACGTCGCCCCGCTTCGCGTGCCCCAGCTCGTGCGCGACGACGAGCTTGATCTCCGCCGGCGGGGCGGACCGCAGCAACGTGTCGTACAGCACGATCCTGCGGGTGGCGCCGAATCCGGAGACGTACGCGTTGAGCGCGGTCGTGCGGCGCGAGGCGTCGGCGACCAGCACGTCCCGCACCGGCACGTGGTCCGCCCTGGCGAGCGCGAGCAGCTCGGCGCGCAGCGGCCCGGCGCGCAGCGGGGTGAAGGTGTTGAACACCGGTTCGACAAGCAGCGGGTACACGAAGGAGACGGCGACGACGAAGGCGAACCCGCCGGCCGCCGCGGGGGCCCACCAGTACCGCGGGAACCGGCGCACCAGCAGATGGAGCAGGACGAGCGCCACCGTCCAGGCCACCGCGGCGAGGCCGAACGCCCGGAGCTGGTCGAGCGCCCATCCGGCCCAGTTCCGGGTGGAAAGGCCGTACCGGCGCAGCACCGCCTCGGTCCAGGCGTCGAACGGCAGGGCCGCCAGCGTGGACATCGCGGTGATGAGGATCGCCGCCGCGGCCACGGCCACCGGGCGGCGGCGCGCGGGCCGCGTCACGAGACCGATCAACCGGGCGCCGAGCGGGCTCAACCCCAAGATCAGCACCACCAGCAGGCCGGCCGCCAGCCCGAGATAGCCGGGCGGCCGCAGCGCGGCGGCGAACGCCCGTTCTCTGGCGAGCTGCGCGGGAGTGAAGTCGGCCGCCGGGTCGGCCGGCAGGCCGGCGCCGGGCAGCGGATGCCACGGCGTGGAGAGCGCCACCGTGACCGCGAACGCCAGCACGAGCCCGCAGCAGGCACCCGCGGCGCCGATCCTCGGGCGGCGCGCCCGCGGTGCCGTCGTGGCCACAACGGGCGGGGTCATCCGAGCTCCCGACGGAGGTAGTCGCGCCACATCGAGGTGAACTCGGCGGCGTCGACGCCGAGCACCCGCCGGAACGCCTCGCCAGGCCGCGCGCCCGCCACGCGGTAGAGCCGGACGAGCCGTTCCTCGCCGTACCGTCCGGCCACCATGCGGCAGGCCAGCCACGCCTCCTCGTAGGCCTGCGGCAGCCGCCCCGACGCGCCGGAGAAGTCGGCCGGGCCGGGCAGGGCGCTGGGCAGCCGGCCGCCGGCCACCTCCCGCCGCAGCTCCCGTGCGGCTGAGGCGACGGGGACGTCCAGGCCCTTGTATCCCACGTAGTCGGCGAACCCTTCCACCAGCCAGGCCGGCGTGCGCGCGTCCGCGGCGGCGCGGGTGGCGATGTGGGTGAGCTCGTGGGTCAGGACGACGTGCCGGCCGATCTCGTTGAGCCGTGGATAGCCGGCCGGCGAGACGACGATGCGGTCGCTTCCCCGCCCCCCGCCCGCGCCGCGCGTGACGGTGGCGACCGCGGCGATCTCGCGCAGGCTCGGCCCGTCGTCGGCGAGCGCGGCGGCCTGCGCGTCCGTGGCCGGGACCAGGGCGACGGCCCGCCGCGCCCAGCCGGCGCCGACCACGCCGGTCACGCCGGGGACGGCGCGATCGAGCAGCGCGGCGATCTGGCGCAGCCGCGGCCCCTGCCCGCCGGTGCCGATGACCAGGCTGTGGCGGCCGCGGACGACAGAAAGCGGCCCGTCCGCCCAGATCTCGGGGTCGTCGACGAGGCCCTGGGCGGTGCCGTCGCCGACGATGGACAGGCGGCCGCCCGCGCGGGCGAACGTGAGGTACTGGGTGTCGACCGTGTCGGTGTGGTCGAACCCGCGCAGCCGGTAGCGCACCGTGATGCGAAGCGTCCAAGCGTCCCGCCCGGCCGGCCCCCGAACCGGCACCGGGGTCGCCGCCGGGTCGGCCCGCTGCCGCCAGGTGGCCAGCGGAAGTCGCCGCAGGCCGGCGAACAGCTCGCGCTGCCCCGGCCGGAGGGCCGGGGCGACGTCCGCGCGGAACACCCCCAGGTCACCGGTCCGCAGGGCGCGGGCGCGCCGGGCGAGGATCGCGTCCACCGCGGCGAGGTCGCCGGCGCCGAACCGCGGCCCGCCGGCGGGCGCCGCAGGGGAAGGACCGGACGTCCCGGAGATCCCGGCGAGGCCGTGCCCGCCGGTCGCGGCGCCACGACCGGCACCGGCCGCGGGGGGCCCGGCCACGGCGTAGCCGATGCCGGTGAGCATGGTCCCGGCGCACGCCACCGCGATGGCCGCGGCCAGCGGCCGGCGCGGTGGCGGCGACAGCCGTCTCTTCTGGCCCGCCGGCGGCGATCCGCCGGCGACCGCGCCCGTCATGCGGGCGATCCTACTTGGGCGTCACTTCCGGTAGTCGGGGTACCCGTAGCCGACGACGTTGGACTTGGCGCGGGTCCTGATCGCCACCGTGTTGTCGGTGTTGCCCTCCACCGTCTCGACCGTGCCGTCGCCGTTGTCCTTGATGAAGAAGCCGACGTGGTCGATGTCGTTGATCGTGTGGCCGGTCCAGGAGAAGAACGCCACCGCGCCGGGCCGCGGCGTGTCCCCCCAGCGACCGTGGTCCTCGAACCACTTGGCGTGCTCCGGGGTGTAGGCGTCGAAGCCCATGCTCTTGCTGAGGCCCAGCTTGTCGCCGACCCAGGACACGAACATGTCGCACCACGCGGCGGCCTTGTAGTCGGCCAGGCTTCCGCCGTCCCGCTTGATCAGCGTCAGGGCGCGCGGGTCGTCCACGAACCACTTGTTGAACTTGGACTCGCCCGACCCGTCCTCGCCGTTCCCGATCTGGGACGTGGCCAGCTTGATGACCTGTTCCGCGCTCACCCTCCCCGACCGGTCGGCCGCCGCGCGCTCCGCGGACCTGTCGGACCTGGACCTCGCCGACCGCGCGGCGCCGGCGTCGGCTTTCGCGGGTGCCTTCTTGGCGTGTTTCCTGTGCGCGATATGCGCATGGAGGCGGTGCGCTTCATGGCGGCTCAGCGACCCGTCCTGGCCGACGGCCGCGAGTTCGGCGATGGCGGGCTCGGCGCCGAGGCGCGGTGCGATGCCGGGGGCCGCGGCCGCCGAGCTCGCGGCGATGGCGCCGGCGAGGGCGGCACCGGCGATGATGCCGCCGGCGGTCTTGAGGGTGGTCGGGTAGAGGGCGAAGGGGGTTGGCTTACGGTGTCGACCTGACACGCCAGGTGCTCCTTTACGCTTCCAGCCGCCTACCGGGTTAGCTGTCGGGTTCGGGCGTGGAAGCTGCCCTACGGCGCGAGTGCACCGATTCACCCCAGGAACCGTGGGTCCCCGGCTCCGTCATGGGACGGACTCGGCGGGAGACGCTCGGGCGTCTCACGGGTTTCTGACATGCGGGCCATCGGGCAGCGCCATGGGGATCAAGTCGCCACCTGGCCGCGTTCGCCTGGGTACGCAGAGTGACCACACGCGGGCGTCATGGCACGGCGCCCTGGCCAGGCGAACATGGGTTTGAGTTGGGGGGTGAGCCGGCCCGCGAGGTCAGGACCGTTGGCGGGCGGCTTCAGGGCGCGGGACACATGTCGGCGTGTCCCACGTGGTGCCGCAGAGCCGGCGATGACGGATGCGGCACCTGGGGGGCGCCGCTGGACATGAAAAAGATACACATAGTCGCCGACCGGGGCAAACCCTGGACCAAAGGTAACCCGCCCCAGGTCAAACCGATGCCAGACACCGGGCGGATACCGGAGCGCTATCTAAACATCAAGTCGGGGCGCTGGCGGCGCGGTCGACGCGGGAACGGACGAGCCCCCGGCCTGGAGTCCAGGCCGGGGGCCGACGTTCGGGCAACGCTTCCTGAACCGGCCGCGGAACGGGTTCATCCGGTGCGGAACCCGCGGCCGTGCCGGGACGCCTAGGG
>DASUWU010000025.1:0-31556 GCA_036378315.1 Streptosporangiaceae bacterium
GCGCGCCGAGCTGACCGCGGAGATCGAACGCGCCCTCGTCGCCGACACCCGCGAGCGCTGGCTGGCCAGGTTCGCCGAGGCCGGCATCCCGGCGGGCGCGATCCGGACGATCGACGAGGTGTACGAGTGGCCGCAGACCCGCTCGCAGGGCCTGGTCATCGAGGTCGACCATCCGGAGCTCGGCCGCATCGAGCTGCCGGGACCGCCGCTTCGCTTCGACGGCGCCGACCCGCGCGAGCACTCGGCCCCGCCGACGCTCGGCCAGCACACCGACGCCGTCCTCGCCTGGCTGGACTCCCTCGACGAGGCGAGGTAGGCCGTCCTCCGGTTCCCCGCCCGCGGGGGAGATCAAGTGCTCACCGCACCGCGCCTTGCCGGGGGCGGAAGTTCTTGGTCTTATGGGCTGCAAGCCATGAGATGTGCTCGGGTGGTTGCGCGTGTTGGTCACGACGGTCGTGCGTCGAGTGGCGTTGGGCTGCGCGGTCGTCCTCGCCGCCGCGGCCCTGTACGGCGCCGCCCTCTACGGCACGACGCTGGACGGCGCGGCCGCTCCGGCGCCCGTCACCGCGGCGCCGCCCGGCGTGCAACGGACGCTGTACACGACCAACGGCGGCTCGGCCGACATCTCGGCCTTCACCATCGGGCCGGGCGGTGAGCTGACCCGGCTCGGCCCGGCCGTCCCGGCCGGCGAGCTCCCGCGGGCGATCGTCCTGACCCCGGACGGACGCCGCGCGTACGTGGTGAGCAACGCCGCCGCGGGCGGCGGCCTGCTCGGCGCGTACGCGGTGGACGCGCGGGGCGCGCTGAGCCGGCTCGGGCCGCCCCTGCTGATCGGCCGGGCCCCGTTCGGGCTCGCCGTCTCCCCGGACGGGCGCCGGCTGTACGCCACCGAGCACGACGCGGGCACGGTCGCGGTCTTCACGATCACGCCCGACGGGGCCCCGGCCAGGGTCGACGCGCCGGTCACCCCCGGGCCGGCCGATCCCAACGCCGTCGCGGTGAGCCCGGACGGGCGGTTCCTGTACGTGAGCGGAGGCCGGCCGCAGCCGGGGCAGCCCGGGCAGCTCGCCACCTTCGCCATCGGCGTCGACGGCAGCCTGAGCCCGCTGGGCGAGCCGCTGTCCTTGGAGTCGGCGGGCGCTGGCCTCACGTTCACGCCGAACGGGCGGTTCCTGTACCTCACGACCACGGCGACCGGCGGCGTGCACGCGTTCCGGGTCGGTCGGGACGGCGGGCTCACCCCCGTGGCCGGCTCGCCGTACCCCGCCCCGGCCCGGCCCGTGGGATCGGCGGTGACGCCCGACGGACGGCACCTGTTCGTGGGGGTCGGTGAGTTCGGCACCACCCCGAACGGCGTCTGGGGGTTTCGGATCGGCCGGAACGGGGCGCTCACCCCGCTGGCCGCCCAGCCCTTCCCGTCCGGCATCGCGCCGATCTGGGTGACGGCCACACCGGACGGCCGGCACCTGTACGCGGTCAACCGCAACACCAGCGACGTCTCCGGCTTCGCCATCGGCCCCGGAGGTGCGCTGACCGAGGTCGTCGGCTCCCCGGTCCCGACCGGGGGGCAGGACGCCCTCCTCCAGTCGATCGCGGTACGGCCGGATCAGGGGCCGATCGCGCGGTTCGGCGCCCGCGCCGCACCGGCCGGGCGGCCGTCCAAGTTCGACGCGGCGGCCTCCACCGATCCCGACGGGCGCGTCGCCCGCTACGACTGGGACTTCGGCGACGGCACCCGCCTGGTGAACGGCGGCGCCGCTCCGCGGCACGTCTACCGGAGTTCCGGCGACTACATGGTGACAATGACCGTCACCGACAACGAAGGCTGCTCGACCAGCCTGGTCTACACCGGCCAGTCAGCGCTCTGCCACGGGACCCGCGCCGCCGCGACGAGCCGTACCGTCTCCGTCCGCTGAGTCGACGATCGACGAACCCCTGCCGAGCAGGTCGGCTCCGTGCAGCCGTACGGGTCCGATGACACGGACAGTAAGGTCACGCATGCCCGCCAGCGGCGTGAGGTCGACCTCGTGCCAGCCCTCGAGGGACAGGCGCCGCAACCGCCGCAGCCTGCGCAGCCCGACCAGCTCGCCGGCTCCCACGCGGACGAGCTCGAGGCGCTCCAAGCTGGCGAGCTGGCCGATCGTCGACAGGTCGGTCAGTTCGGGGCAGCTCACCACGGCGAGATCGGTCAGGCCGTCCCACCGTTCGAGGCCGGCCAGGCTTTCCGCGAAGGGCCAGTCGACGATCTCAAGCCCGCGCAGGCCGGGTGGGCGTTCCGGCAACTCGGCAAGCAGGCTCGGTGCGGCTTGCATGGAAGATCGGACCAGCCGGAGCGAGACCAAGGTGGAAAAGCCGGCGATCGGCCGGAGATCGGCCGGGTCCAGGCGGCCGGCGAGCCGCAGGGTCGTCAGCTTCGGCGCGGCGGCGAGCGGCGCGATGCGGGGAAGCGTCATGTTGCACGTCAGGCTCACGAACTCGAGCTCGGGCAGCTCGGCCAGCGGGCTGAGATCGCTCGAATCCTGGCCGATTTCCAGCGACAGCACCCGCAGCCCGCGCAGGTGGACGATGCCCGGCAGCGACGACCCGTCGACCAGCCCGAGCTCGGTCAGCGACGGCACCTTCGACAGCACGTCGCGGGCGTAGGCGTCGGCGTCGAAGACCCGCCAGGCGCGGATCAGCTCCCCGCTGACCTCGCGGTAGCCGCCCCAGCGGGCGGCCATCGCGCCGAGGAACGTCAGCGCGTCGGGCCCGCCGATCAACGCGGCCGCCCGTACGGAGGCCGCGGCCTCGAAGATGTCCCGCGGCGGGCGTTCGGCGAGGACGTCCAGCACCATCTCGCCGGCCGCGGCGAGCGACTCGGCCGCCTCCACCGACTTGGGGGGGATCAGCTCGCGGGTCAGCTGGTCGATCTCGGCGTGCTGCTCCGGCGAGATCTGCGGCGCGGTCTGCAGGCAGGCGACGGCGATCAGGGACAGCTTCTCGCGGTTCTCGCCGAAGAAGAAGTCGTGCCGGCTGGGATGCAACAGCGTGTCGAGCAGCTCGTCGCGCTGCTTCGGCTGCGCATGCCCGGCGGCCATGATGATGACCTCGCGCCACTGGTCGTCCAGCGCGTTCGCGACGAGGAAGCCGATCTCGTCGCCCTCCACCGCCGCCTTGCCGGCCAGGTACTCCTGGAAGGTGCGGTGGATGAAGTCCACCCGGCCGACGGTCGGTTCGCGCAGCAGCCCGCTGCGTTCGAGGAGGTGCCGCAGCAGCGTCCACGGCGTGGCGTCGACGCGCGGCAGGTTGCGCCGGGACCGGGCGATGTGCTCCTTGACCCGCTCCATGGGCGCGTCCGACCAGCCGTTGCGCAGCAGCCAGAAGGCGAGATCCTGCAACAGGATGGTCTGCGCCGTCGTGGTCAGCTCGGCCGGCGACGCGATCTGGCGGGCCCGGTCGCGCCGGCCGAGCAGCATCTCCAGCGCCGCCGCGTACACCTCCATCCGGTCGCGCGGCAGGTCGCGGTTCCGCTCCCGGTTGAGCGCGCAGAGCAGGGCGCACAGCAGCGGGTTGACGGCCAGCGCGCGCAGGTGCCGGTCGGCCTCGATCACGGTGAGCAGCGCGCGCTCGTCGCCGTCGAGCCGTTCGCGCTCCTCGGCGTCGACGATCTCCTGGCTCATGGCGTGGTGCCAGCGCTGGACGAACGCGCGCATGTCCGCCTGCGACATCGGCTGCAGCTCGATCGCCGTGAAGTCCTCACGCGGGTCCTTGCGCGCCAGCCAGCGCTCGGTCACCGCCGCCGGGCGCGATGTCACGACGTACCGCGCCTTCGGAAACGCGGTCGCGAGCTCGCGCAGCCAGTCCCTGGCCGCCTCCCTGCGCACGCCCTCGCGCAGCTCGTCCACGCCGTCGACGAGCACGAGCGCCCTGCCGTCCCGCAGCAGGCCCTGCACCCACCCTGGCGGCATCTCCTGGGCGATGTGGCGGCCGACGGCGTCGAGGAACCGCTCGGGCGCCGGCAGCTCCTGCTCGACGTACCTGCGCAGCGGCACGTAGAACGGCACGGTCCTGTTCCAGTCCGCGAGCGGCCCGGTGAAGTCCTGGCGGGCGCTGCGCACCGCCAGCCAGTGCAACAGCGTGGTCTTCCCGCAGCCGGCCTCGCCGACGAGAAGCACGCGGTGCTCGTCCGCCAGCGCCTCCTCGACCCGCAGCCCGGTGGACAGCCGGCGGTCGCGCTGCCGCCGCCTGCCCTGCCGCAGCACGGTCAGGCTCACGTAGGCGACGCTCAGCGGGTAGCGGCGGCTGGCCTCGCCGAGCGTGACCCCGAACAGCTCCATCCGGTCCAGCTTGTTGACCACCTGCCGCCGGTAGTCGGCGGCGAAGTCGTCGGGCCCGCGCCGTTCCGGCAGCCGGCTGAGCACGCCGCGCAGCGTGTCGAGGATCGCGGTGTCGCGGCGCAGCAGCTCGGTCAGCGCGCCGACCTCGAAGCGCGGCAGGGTCGTCACGACCTCGACGAGATAGGCGCAGGACTCGTGCAGTACCCGGTCGTACAGCGCCTCGGCCGGCTCGCTCAGTGCGGCCCCGGACAGCACGGCGGCGCGGGCGGACGCGAGCCCCCGCTCGACGAGCCGGGCGTCCAGGTCGGCCTGCACGAGCGCCTGGCCGTCGAGCCCGGCCCGGTGAAACGTGTCGGCGACGGCGAGCACGGCGGCGTTCAGCTCATTGCCCGGCAGGCCGCGGAACTCGTGGTCGAGCAGCGCGAGCACCTTGTCGGCGACGATGTCCGTGCACTGGCCGAACAGCAGCTCGATCCGGTGCCGCTCCAGCCTGCTCCGCACCCGGCTCGCCAGCAGGTCGGACAGGCCGCCGACCACCGCGCCCACGTCGCCCAGCCAGATGGCGCAGGCCGCCTTGACGACCGCCGTGCCGATCTCGAGCGCGGCCTCGCTCCGGTCCGCCTCGTGGCTGCGCACCTCGCCCGTACCTCGCTTCCGCGCCCGCTCATCGACTCGGGAGCCAACCTAAACCCTGCGTCCTCCGGTGGTTAGGGTGGCGGCGTGGGTGAACCGCTTGTGCAGCGCATGCAGGGCTTCGGGACGACGATCTTCGCCGAGATGACGGCGCTTGCCGTACGGACCGGAGCGATCAACCTCGGTCAGGGATTTCCCGATACTGACGGACCGCCCGCCATGCTGGAGACGGCGATCGAGGCGATCCGCTCCGGCGGCAACCAGTATCCGCCCGGTCCAGGGATCCCCGAGCTGCGCGCCGCGGTGGCCGCCCAGCGGCGCGACCGCTACGGCCTGACGTACGACCCGGACGGCGAGGTGCTGGTCACCGTCGGCGCCACCGAGGCCATCGCGGCGTCGATCATGGCGCTGGCCGAGCCGGGCGACGAGGTGGTGGTCTTCGAGCCGTACTACGACTCCTACGCCGCCGTGATCGCGCTGGCCGGGGCGGTCCGCCGCCCGGTCACGCTCCGGCCGGAAGGGCCGGGCGGCCGGTTCACCTTCGACCCGGACGAGCTGCGCGCCGCGATCACGCCGCGCACCCGGCTGCTACTGGTCAACACCCCGCACAACCCGGTCGGCACCGTCTTCACCCGGGCCGAGATGGAGACCATCGCCGCCGTCTGCCTCGAGCACGACCTGATCGCGGTCACCGACGAGGTGTACGAGTACCTCACCTACGACGACGCCGAGCACATCGCGCTGGCCACCCTGCCCGGCATGCGCGAGCGTACGGTGGGCATCTCCTCGGGGGGCAAGACCTTCTCCGCCACCGGCTGGAAGGTCGGCTGGGTGACCGCGCCCGAGCCGTACGTGCGGGCCGTCCAGACGGTCAAGCAGTTCCTCACATACGTGTCGAGCGCGCCCTGGCAGCGGGCGGTGGCCTACGCGCTGGCGGGCGAGCTGGCCTGGGTGGCCGACCTGCGCAAGTCGCTCGAGGCCAAGCGCGACCGCCTCATCACCGGCCTGCAGGCGGCCGGGTTCACCACCTATCGGCCGCAGGGCACCTACTTCGTGCAGGCCGACATCCGGCCGCTGGGGTTCACCGACGGGCTCGAACTGGTCAGGGCGCTGCCCGACAAGGCGGGCGTCGTCGCGATCCCGTCCCAGGTGTTCTACGACCATGCCGAGGCGGGCGCGCATTTCGTCCGGTTCGCGTTCTGCAAACGCGACGAAGTCATCGACGAGGCGGTCACGCGCCTGTCACGGCTGGCCTGAGGGTCCCCGGGCGCCAACGGGGGAGCCATCGTCAACCCGACCCCTCCGGTCGGCGCTGGAAGGCCAGTAGCCGTTATCGCAGCCGTAACGGACCTTAATCCAGGCTGTCCGCGCCAGCGTGCAGAAAGAAGCGGGAGTTATCGGTCTGAATAAGGCCAGAAAATCCTGTCGACCTTGTCGAGAGCCGGCCTGCGTTGTCTTGTTATAGGCAGTCAAGTTTGCTTCAACTGTTGGGAGCACGGCCGTGCGTCGGTACCTCATGGAGTTCATCGGCACCTTCTTCCTCGTCTTCACCGTCGGCTGCACCGTGCTGGGCAAGGTCCAGGTGGCGCCACTGGCCATCGGGGCGGTGCTGATGGTCATGGTCTACGCGGGCGGCCACATCTCCGGGGCGCACTACAACCCGGCCGTCACCCTTGCCGTCCTCCTCCGCGGCCGGATCGCCGTGTTGGACGCCGTGGGCTACTGGGTGGCCCAGGTCGCGGCCGGGATCCTGGCCGGGGTCATCGCGAAGTACCTCGTGAACCCCGGCCCGGTGACGGCGCTGTCGCCCAGCGGCAGGGGGATCGGCACCGCGCTGATCGCGGAGGTCCTGTTCACCTTCGCCCTGGCCTATGTAGTCCTGAACGTGGCCACCAGCCGTGATCATCCGAACAACGACTTCTACGGGCTCGCCATCGGCTTCACCGTAACCGCCGGGGCCTTCGCCGTCGGAGGGATTTCCGGTGCCGCGTTCAATCCCGCTGTGGCGGTGGGTGCGGCGACCATGGGCCTGTTCGCGTGGTCCAAGATCTGGATCTGGCTGCTCGCCGACCTCGCCGGCGGGGCGCTGGCCGCACCGGCCTTCTTGGCGCTGAGTCCGGCGGATCGCGGGGAGCAGGTGGAGCAGGCACCGGCCGAACCCAGTCCCGTCGCCTGACGGCGCGCGGGGGACGTGCTCGGGCCGAGGACGGCACCCGCGTAGGGGGCGGTTCAGGTGTCCTGTTCGCGACCGTCGCCGCCGCCGGATGAGACGAACATCCCGTACTCGCCGGCCAACTCCTTGCGCCGGCCGCCCGCCGCCCGGGCGTTCTCACCGGCCTGGCGGGCCCGTTGGCCGGCTCGCCTGGCCCGTTGCGCGGCCTGCTCGGCCCGCTGTGCCGCACGTCCTGCCAGCGGGGCGCCGACCTCGTCGACCGGGTGTGCCGCGCGGCCGCGCAACCATGCCCGGTGTCGTTCCGCGTCCCGAGCCGACGGCAGGTCCAGCACCGCGGCGATCTGCTCGAGGCCCAAACCCGCCTGCTCGGCCACCTGCCACAGGCGGTCCTCCAGCCGGTCGACATCCAACCGCGCCGCGTGCGCCACCACCAGGGCGGCGGCGATATCCGGGCCGGCGACCGCCTGACCTTCCGCCGCTGCCGCGATCAATTCGCCGGCCGCCTCGGTGTCGGACAGCAGAGCCTTGTGCTCCTCCCACAACAGCCGCGCGACCCCGCGCGCGAACCTTTCCGTCAGATGAACCCGCGCCGCGCGTACCAACGACGGGGGCAATGCCCGCGCGCCCGTAGCCTCACCCGATCCCACATCGTGCCTTGCTTCTTTCGATGTCACTTGTCAACGGCATCACACGCACCCGGCTCGGCGCAGCACCACAAACGCAGCAGGCATCCAGAAAACGAAACGTCGGGTTCGGCTTCACGGACTGCTGGCGTATCCTCGTAGGGGCCATGTGCTGTCGTGTTTTTCCCGGGTGGGGGCTGCCCCGGACGCTGAGCCGCACGACCACGAGGCCGCTGGGCCGCCTTCTTGGCTGGCGGGTATCGGCGGCCAACGGAGGGTAAGCGATGACGACACTCGTTTTCGACAGCGATGACGTGGGGGAGACCGAGGAGTTTCTCAACGAGGCCTACAGCAGGATGCGGATCGGCGGCAGCGCCGAGAGCACCCATGCACGGATGACGCGCGACGCCAACGGGATGCTCAGTATTGACGAGCTCGAATTCGGCTACGAGATGAGCTACGCCGTCGATCCCCTTGGAAAGATCTGCCTGTGCACCATCCAGTCAGGGACCATCGAAGATCTCGTCACCGGCGGCATAAAGGACTCCTTCGGCCCCGGGGACGTCTTCTCCCTCGCTTCACCTGACCAACCCTTCGCCGGCCGGCTACGCCGGGCGCGTTACAACATCACCATGTTCGACCCCCTCGCCCTCACTCAAGTGGCCACCACCGCTCCCGGACGCACGCCCGAGCCGGTACGGCTGACCGGCCACCGGCCCGTCTCGGCGGCCGCCGGGCGGCACCTGCTGAGCACGATCACCCATCTGCGCGACAACGTCCTGGCCGATCCGATCATCAGCCGGATGCCGCTCATCATCTCCACCTCCACCCAGCAACTGGCCGCCAGCGTGCTGGCCACCTTCCCAAACAACACGCTCGCCGATCCCACCGCCAAGGACCGGCACGACGCCCGGCCCGACGCGCTGCGCCGGGCCATCGCCTTCGTCGACGGCCACGCCGACACCCCCATCAACGCCGCCGACATCGCCGTCGCCGCCCGCGTCACCATCCGCACCCTGCAGTACGCATTCCGCCGGCACCTCGGCACCACCCCCATGAACTACCTACGCCAAGTCCGCATGGCCGCCGCTCATGCCGACCTGGCGGGCGCCGACCCGGCGTCGACAACCGTCACCATCGTCGCCGCGCACTGGGGCTTCTTCCACTCGGGCCGCTTCGCGGCCACCTACAAGGCCGCCTACGGCAGGCCCCCGGGCGAGACCCTGCGCGGCTGATCATCCGCCGTTCGGCCCGACCGCCGGGGCACGGTCACAGGCGGCCCTCGAAGCCGTCGAGGAGACATTCGAGGCCGAAGGTGAAAGCGGCTTCGAGGGCCTGGAGCGGGTCGGCGCTCCTCCAGACGGCGATGCGCTGCCGCAGCTCGGGATAGTCGTCGTCGGCGGCTTGGAGGACCTGTTCGTAGGCGTCCTCGCTCCACTCGGTCACCGTCTTGCCCGAGGCCTTGACGGTGGCCAGCCAGGCTGCCTGGCTGCCGGCGTTGCCGAGCACGTAGGAGACCAGCGCGGACTGCGCGTGGTCGAGCTCGAAGCCGGTGAATCCGGCGGCGCGGAACAGGACACCGGCGCGCTTGCTGAGCGACATCGCGTTGGGCCCGATGCTGATCCGGCTGCTGGCGACCTCGGAGAACCACGGGTGCCGCAGGATCGTGGCGCGCAGGCTGTGCGCGAACAGGGTGACCCCTGAGCGCCAGCCGGCCAGCTGCGGGTCGGGCACGTCGACCTCGCCGTAGATCTCGTCGATCGCGTACTCGAGCAGGTCGTCCTTGGTCTCGACGTGCCAGTAGATGCTGGTGGCGCCGGCGCTCAGCCGGTCGGCGAGCTTGCGCATGCTCAGCCCGGCCAGCCCCTCCTCGTCGAGGAGCTCGACGGCCGCGCGCACGACCTGCGCGCGGCTGAGGGTCTCCCGGGCGGGGCGTCGCCGTTCCCTGACCCAGACCGAACTCCTCATGTGCTGCATTCTAAACGGAGTTGAACAGCGTTCAGGTGACCCGTACAGTGTTCGGGTGACTAGTGCAACGTTCGAGGAGACAGCGGCCGGCCATCCCAGGCGCTGGTCGATCCTGGCCGTCCTCTGCCTGAGCCTGCTCGTCCTCGTCGTCGACAACACGGTGCTCAACCTCGCCATCCCCTCGCTGATGCGCGACCTGTCGGCCACGCTCGCCGACGTGCAGTGGATGATCGACGCCTACATCCTCGTGTTCGCCGGCCTGCTGCTCACCGCCGGCAGCCTGTCGGACCGGTACGGCAGGCGGCGCGCCCTGATCATCGGGCTCGTCCTGTTCGGCGCCGCCTCGCTGCTGGCCGCGATGGCGCAGAACCCCTGGCAACTGATCGCGGGCCGTGCCCTCATGGGCGCCGGCGGCTCGCTGCTGATGCCGAGCACCCTGTCGATCATGTTCACGGTCTTCCCGCCCGCCGAGCAGCGGAAGGCGATGGCCGCGTGGAGCACCGTCGCCATGGTCGGCGTCGTCGCCGGTCCCACGGTCGGCGGCGTGCTGCTCGACCACTTCTGGTGGGGCTCGGTCTTCCTGGTCAACGTGCCGATCGCCGCGATCGCCGTCGTCGCGGCGACCGTCCTCATGCCCGAGTCGCGCGGCCCGGCGCGGCGTCCCGACCCGCTCGGCGCGGGCCTGTCCATGATCGGGATGGCCGCGCTCATCTGGGCCATCATCTCGATCCCCCAGGCGGGCTGGGCCTCCGTCCGGGTGATCACCGGACTGGCCGCCGGCGTGGCCGTCCTGGTCGCGTTCGCGATCTGGGAACGCCGCAGCGACCAGCCGATGCTGCCCCTGGGGGTCTTCCGCGACCGGAACTTCAGCGGCGCCAGCTTCTCGATCGTCCTGCTGTCGTTCACCGCCGGCGGGCTGCTGCTGGCGCTGACCCAGTACCTACAGTTCGTCCTCGGCTACAGCCCGCTGAAGGCGGGACTGGCCCTGCTCCCGTACGCCGTGGCGGCCGCGACCTTCAACACGCTCGGCGCGACGCTCGGCAAGAAGCTGTCCAACCGCACCCTCATGGTCGCCGGACTGCTGATCATCGCGGCCGGGTTCGCCATCCTCACGTCGGTCACGTCGGTGTCCGGCTACGGCCCGCTGATCGCCGGCTTCCTGGTCATGGGGGTCGGCGGCGGCCTGGCCGGACCCGCGGCGTACACCTCCCTCATGCAGGCGGTGCCGGCCGAGCACCGGGGCGTCGGTTCGGCCATGAACGACACCGTCCAGCAGACCGGCGCCGCGTTCTCCGTCGCCGTCCTCGGCAGCGTCCTGGCCGCCGCCTACTCCGCCGCCCTGCCGCCGTCGGTGCCGGCGGGGGCGCGCGCCTCGATCGCCGACACCCTGGCCCTCGGCTCGGCCTTCGCCGCCGCGGCGCGCGACGCGTTCACGCACGCCATGGTGATCGCGATGGTCGTCGGCGTGGTGGGTGCGGTGGCCGGCGCCGTGGTCGCCTGGGTGGTGCTACCGCGCCGGCGTCCCGACGAGGTTCCGGAGGCGGCCGTACCCAACGGGCAGGCCGAGACGGCCGTGGGCTGACCGGTCACCTCGGTGATGACCGTCTTCTTCCTGATCGGGGAGGTACACGGGGGCCCGCGCGGGCTTACGGTCCGAACCGCCGGATCGGCGCCGTCGTGAACATCGCGGCGGCCCCGGCGATCTGCTCGGCCGAGCGGTCGAGGGCGAGGTCGGCGATGACGAGCGGGGTGCCGTACACGCTCAGCGGCGTGCGCGTCTTCTTCGCCCACCACCCGGCGAGCTGGACCCGGAAGGCCTCCGGGTCGGCGAGCACGAACGCGACGGCGTGATGGCGGCCCTTCCGGCCGGACCGGCCCGCGCGGTACGGGTGGATCCGCAGCTCCGTGATCTGGGCCCAGGCCAACCGGGCGCCCATGGACGGCAGTTCCATCCCGGCCCTGTCCATGATCACCATGGGCAGCCACGGACGCGTGCGGGCGACGACGTTATAGACCGTCAACCCGACAGCGACGGCCAGCAGGGCGGTGACGAAGAGCGCGAGGACACCGCCTTCCGCCCAGACGACGGCCGTTTCGATGACGGCCACGAACGCCACAAAGATCGCGATCGACCTGAGGAGAAAACGCCGGCTGTAGCGGATGACGACCTGATGGGACGGGCCAGCGCCGGAGGGCGGCGGCTGGGGGAGGGGACGGTCCGGGACAGGCGCCGTCCGCTCGGTGCTCCACAGCCGCGCGGCGTTGACGGCTTCCATCCGGTGCAGCGCCACGATCCGGTTGCGCAGGCGGAGCCGCGCCGCCACCACGAAAGGCACCACGAGGACGGCCGGAAGCACATTGAAGACCCCGGTGGAGATGATCACCGTGTCGTTCGAGTCCAGGAGCGCGAACAGCACCGCAAGCGTCATCACGAGCGCGGCCATGGCGGCGGTCAGCGGTAGCCGTTGCCGCATGGCCGACCGGGCCAGCATGGTGCGGGCGTACCCGACGGCGACCACGGCGATCGCGGGGTCGGGATGCGGGCGGCCGCCACGCAGAAGCTCACGACGGGTCCTGCGGTCGAGCTCCCGCCACGCGTCGAGGGCCACCGCCCCGCCGGGTACGGGAGGCGCTCCGGTCATCGGCTGCATGCCTTTCCTCCCGGCCTAGACGTCCATCGGGCGAGCGATGTCGTGAACCCTCAAGCATGCATATTCGATCATCGATCCCCGTAGTGACGCGGCGGAATATCCACAGTCCCCGACCCGAGCCGGCGGGCTCCATGTGTAATGTCGCGCCGTGACCGTTCCACCCAGACCCTGGCTCAATGGCGAGCGGGTTCTCGTCGCCCTCGGCGGCAACGCGATGACGGCGCCCGACGGGAGCGCCACGCCGGACGCCCAGCGGCGCGCCATCGAGGGTGCCATGGAACGCGTGGCCGACCTGGTCACCGCCGGCGTTCAGGTGGCGCTCACCCACGGCAATGGTCCGCAGGTCGGCAACCTGCTGATCAAGAACCAGCTGGCCGCGCATGTCGTGCCGCCCGTGCCCCTGGATTGGTGTGGCGCGCAGACCCAGGCGACCGTCGGCATGCTGATTCTCAACGCGCTCGAGAGCGCGCTCACCGCCCGCGGTGCGGCGCGGCCCGTCGCCGTGGTGGTGACGCGGACGCTGGTGGACCGCCGCGACCCGGCGTTCGGCGCGCCCACCAAACCGGTGGGCAGGTACTTCCGGGCGGCCGAGGCCCGCAGGTTCATGGCCCTCGGACAGTCGTGGGCAGAGATGGGCGAACGAGGCTGGCGCCGGGTGGTCGCCTCTCCCGAGCCGCTGGAGATCGTCGACGCCCCGGCCGTGGACACGCTCATGGCGGCGGGTTATGTCGTGGTGTCGACCGGTGGCGGCGGCATCCCCGTGGTCCGCGAGAACGGCGCCCTGCGCGGTGTGGAGGCCGTGATCGACAAGGACCTCGCCGCCGCGCTGCTGGCCGGCCACATCGGCGCGACGACACTGGTGATCGCTACCGACGTCGATCATGTGATGACCGGCTACGGCACCCCTCGACCTCGAGCGATCAGCCGTACGGCCCCGGCGGAATTGCGGCGGCTGACCGCCGCCGGGGAGTTCGCCAGCGGCAGCATGGGTCCCAAGGTCGAGGCGGCGATACGGTTTGTCGCCGGAGGCGGCCGCCGGGCGGTGATCAGCTCCCTCGATCTCATTGGCGACGCCGCCGCGGGTCGAGCCGGCACCATCGTGGAACAGGAACAACCAGCAGGAAGTCGAACCGCGGGAGGGTGAGGGCAGTGCCGGATCCGATCGAAGTGCGCAAGGTGCCGATCGCCAGCGTCACCGACGCCTCCGGGCTCGCCGCGCTGATCGACGACGGAGTGCTCGAGGCCGACCGCGTGCTCGCGGTCGTCGGCAAGACCGAGGGCAACGGCGGCGTCAACGACTACACGCGCATCCTCGCCGACCGGGCCTTCCGCGAGGTCCTCGTCGCGAAGGGTTCCAGGACGGCCGAAGAGGTCGCTCAGGTGCCGCTCGTGTGGTCAGGCGGCACCGACGGCGTGCTCAGCCCGCACGCGACGATCTTCGCGTCGGTCGACCCGGCGGCCGCGCCGGCGTCCGGCGAGCCCCGCGTTTCGGTCGGCGTCGCCATGAGCGAGGTCATCCTGCCCGAGGACATCGGCCGCCCGGCCATGGTCGAGAAGGTGGCCGGCGGCGTGCGCGAGGCGATGAAGGTCGCCGGCATCGACGATCCTGCCGACGTCCATTACGTGCAGACCAAGACCCCGCTGCTCACCCTCGACACGATCAACGACGCGCGGCGCCGTGGCCACGACGTGGTGACCGAGGACACGCTGAAGTCCATGGACATCTCCAACTCCACCACCGCGCTCGGCATCGCGGTCGCGTTGGGCGAGATCGAGCCGCCGCGGGCCGAGCAGATCCATCGCGACCTGTCGCTGTACTCGTCGGTCGCCTCGTGCTCGTCCGGCGTGGAGCTGGACCGCGCGCAGATCGTGGTCGTCGGCAACGTGCGGGGGATCGGCGGCCGGTACCGGATCGGCCACGGCGTCATGCGGGACGCGCTGGACGCCGACGGCATCTGGTCGGCCATCAGATCGGCCGGGCTCGACCTGCCCGACCGCCCGCACGTCGGCGACCTGGGCGACCGGCTCGTCAACGTGTTCATCAAGTGCGAGGCCGATCCCAGCGGTTACGTGCGCGGCCGCCGCAACATCATGCTCGACGACTCCGACGTGCACTGGCACCGCCAGATCAAGGCGTGCGTGGGCGGGGTCGCGGCGTCGGTCACCGGCGACCCGGCGGTCTTCGTCTCCGTCGCCGCGGTCCACCAGGGGCCGTCCGGCGGTGGCACCGTGGCGGCCATCGTCGATCTCGGCTGACATCGGTCGACTCCGGCTGGTCCCGCCGTTTCCTGGGCCAAGTTCGGGTTTCCGTACGTTCGGGGCTACGTGCCGACACCGGGCAGCAGGACGGATACGCTCGGTGCCGTGCTCCGACGGAACATTCCGCAGCCTCGCTACCCCGAGGACAACGGCCAGGCCGACCCTCGAGTGACCGCGGCGCTGTACGCGTACGCCCAGGGGCGGGCCGGCGAGCACGAGGTGCTGGCGGCGCTCGCCGACGCCAGGCTGTTGGTCCCGGTGGTCGCGGTGGCCGGTGAAGGCCCCGTTGCCTCCGAGGCGGGGCAGTACGACGCCGGCGCCGAAGCCGACACCTGGCCCGGCGTGGCCACGCCGCCGGGCGGGGAGGGGCACAGCGACATGGCGCTGCCCACCCTGATCGGCCGGGACGGCCGGCGCGGCGTGCTCGGCTTCACCTCGATCGAGGCGCTGCGCAGCTGGCGCCAGGACGCCCGCCCGGTGGCCGTCCACGCCCGCGACGCCTGCCGGGCGGTGCTCGACGAGAACGCCCACGCGCTCGTCATCGACGTCGCCGGCCCGGTGCCGTTCGCCGTCGAGGGCAACCGGCTGTACGTCTTCGCCGAGGGCCGGCCGATCCCGCGCCCGTTCGAAGACCCCGACGTACTGGCCGCGATCGAGGCCGCGTTCGCGACCGAGCGGGACGTCACCGGCGTCAAGGTGGGGTCCGGCGCGAACACCGAGCTGTCGGTGCGTTTCTCGCTGGCCGCCGGCGCCGACGAGCGGACGACCGTCCAGCGGGTGGCCGACCGGCTGGCCGGCGAGCTGCGCGGGCGGATCATCGGCGGCATCGAGGTCGGCGTGACCCGCCGCTAGGACACGCCCTGGGCGTCTCTCATCGGCGTTTTCACCGGAGGTGTTTCATCGCCGCCGTCTGGTCGGCGCCGCCGCACCGGCCGGCGTCCGCCCACGCTGCCGCGGCCCAGGCCGATCCGGTTCGGCCCGGCCGCGCCCGGCCGGTACGCTCGTCGCCATCGAGTCGCCCGTCCTCGGGCGCGCGGGAAGGGCGGAAAGGACGCGGCGAAGCCGGCCGGCAAGGCCGAGAAATCCGGTGGACCCGCCCGCCGCCCGGACGCCACCCTGACGAGGAGCCGGCCGGACTCTGTTCCGGATTCTGTTCGAGGAGTGATCACCTTGGTGACGATGCAGGACGCCCTGCTCCGGCTGACCGAGTACTGGGCCGGGCAGGGGTGCGTCATCGTCCAGCCGATGAACACCGAGGTCGGCGCCGGAACGGGCAACCCGGCGACCGCGCTGCGCGTGCTCGGGCCCGAGCCGTGGCGGGTCGGCTACGTCGAGCCGAGCGTGCGACCGGACGACGCGCGTTACGGCGACAACCCCAACCGGCTGCAGACCCACACGCAGTACCAGGTGATCCTCAAGCCCGAGCCCGGCGACGCCCAGGACCGCTACCTCGGCTCCCTCTCCGCCCTCGGCATCGACATCGACCGGCACGACGTCCGCTTCGTCGAGGACAACTGGGCCTCTCCCGCGCTGGGCGCCTGGGGCCTCGGCTGGGAGGTCTGGCTGGACGGCCTGGAGATCACCCAGTTCACGTACTTCCAGCAGTCGGGCGGCCAGTCCCTCGACCCGGTGTCGGTCGAGATCACCTACGGCATGGAACGCATCATCATGGCGCTCCAGGGCGTGTCGCACTTCAAGGACATCGAGTACGCGCCCGGCCTGTCCTACGGGGAGCTGTTCGGCCAGGCCGAGTACGAGATGAGCCGCTACTACCTCGACGACGCCGACATCGAGACCAACCGGCGGCTCTTCGAGGACTACGAGGCGGAGGCGCGGCGGTTGGTCAAGGCCAGGCTGCCGGTGCCCGCGCACACGTACGTGCTCAAGTGCTCGCACGCCTTCAACGTGCTCGACTCGCGCGGCGCCATCGGCACCACGGAGCGGGCCAGGGCGTTCGCCCGGATGCGCGACCTCGCCCGCGACGTCGCCCAGCTGTGGGTCGAGCGCCGCGCCGAGCTCGAGCATCCGCTGGGGGTCGCCATCACCGCCGCGGCGGCGCCGGAGCCGGCCGCCGCGCCCGGGCCGTACCAGGAGCTGGACGCCCCGGCCTCGCTCGCGTTCGAGATCGGCACCGAGGAGATGCCGCCCGACGAGGTGACCCGGTCGGCGCGGGCGGTGCGGGCCGCGCTGGCCGAACGGCTGGCCGCGACGCGGCTGCGGCACGGCGCCATCGATGTCGTCTCGTCGCCGCGCCGCATCGTCGCCGTCGTCTCCGACGTCCGGCCGCGCGAGGACGACGCGGAGGAGACGGTGCGCGGGCCGCGGCTGTCGGCCGCCTACGACGCCGAAGGCAACCCGACCAGGGCGGCGCAGGGCTTCGCTCGCGGGCAGGGCATCGCGGTCGCCGACCTCCGCCCGATCACCGTGGGCGGCGGGGAGTACGTCGGGTACGTCAAGCAGGTGCCCGGCCGGCCGGCCGCCGAGGTGCTGGCGGGGCTGCTGCCGGAGATCGTTACCGGGCTGCGCGCCGAGAAGAACATGCGGTGGAGCGCGCCCGGCATCTCCTTCACCCGCCCGATCCGCTGGCTGCTTGCCCTGCTCGGCCCGCACGTCGTGCCATTCGCCGTGGCCGGCGTGGACAGCGGCCGGACCACGCGGGTGCACCGCACCGCGCCGGAGCCGACGATCGAGATCGGGACCGCCGCCGGCTACCTGGACACGCTGCGCGGGCACGCGATCGAGGCCGACGCGGCCCGCCGCAGGGAGCGCATCGTGGCGGCCGCGCGCGACCTGGCCGCGACCGTCGACGGCGTCATCGACCTCGACAGCGAGCGCGGGGTCATCGACGAGGTGACCAACCTCGTGGAGGACCCGTTCGCGATCCTCGGCTCCTTCGACGCGCGCTACCTCGAGCTGCCCGACGCCGTCCTCACCACCGTCATGAAGAAGCACCAGCGCTACCTGCCGGTCCGGGGCGGCGCCGGCGAGCTGCTGCCGTACTTCGTGACGATGGCCAACGGCGCCTGCGACGTCGACGCGGTGCGGGCCGGCAACGAGGCCGTGCTGCGCGCGCGGTACGAGGACGCGGCGTTCTTCTTCGAGCACGACCTGCGCTCCGACCCCGCCTCCCTCAAGGAGGGCCTAACCAAGCTCACCTTCGAGGAACGGCTCGGATCCATGGCCGACCGGGCGGCCAGGATCAGGGCGATCGCCCTCGACCTGTCCGGCGCCGCCGTGCTCGGCGACAGCGAAGCGGCCACCCTTGACCGGGCGGCCGAGCTGGCAAAGTTCGACCTCGCCTCGTCCATGGTGATCGAGCTGTCCAGCCTGGCCGGGGTGATGGCCCGCGAGTACGCCCGCCGGGCCGGCGAGCCTGACATGGTCGCCGAGGCGCTCTTCGAGATGGAGCTGCCCCGCTCGGCCGGCGACGCGCTGCCGGAGACCACGCCGGGCGCGCTGCTCGCCGTGGCCGACCGGCTCGACCTGCTCGCCGGGCTGTTCGGCGTGGGCTCTGCGCCGACCGGCAGCTCCGACCCGTACGGCATGCGCCGCGCCGCCCTCGGCGTCACCGCGATCCTGCGCGCCAGGCCCGCGCTGTCCGGCATCACCGTGGCCGACGGCCTCGCCGTGGCCGCCCGCCACCAGCCGGTCGCCGTCCCCCCGCGCGCCCTTGGCGAGGCGGAGGAGTTCGTGACCCGGCGGTTCGAGCAGGCGTTGCTGGACGCCGGGCACCCGGTCGACGTCGTCCGGGCCGTGCTGCCGCACGCCGGGTCGCCCGCGTACGCTGAGCAGGCGGCCGCCGACCTCGAGAAGCTCCTGGACGACGAGCGGTTCAAGCGGCTCACCACGGCGTTGCAGCGGGTGCTGCGCATCGTGCCCGCCGGCACCCCGTCCGCCTATGATCCCGGGCTGTTCTCCGACGAGGCCGAGCGCCGCTTGGACCTGACCTTCACCCAGGTCAGGGACGCGCTCGGCACGGCCAGGGTCAGCCTGCCCGAGTTCACGGCCGCGGCCCTGCCGCTGGCCGAGCCGATCGACGACTATTTCGACGAGGTCCTGGTGATGGCCGAGGATCCGGCCGTACGGGCCAACCGCCTCGGCCTCCTCGCGGCCATCCGCGACCTCGTCGCTGGCATCCTCGACTGGCGCGAGGTCTCCTGAACCTCCTACCGATCAGCGTAATCGTATGCGTACTGAACGTTGCTGGCCTAGTCTGTAGAACATGATGTTCTACAGTGAGCTCATGGAGCGTATCCCGGTCCGTGAGTTGAACCAGAACACCAGCGCGGTGCTCGCGCGGGTGGAGCGGGGAGAAACCTTGGAGGTGACCGTGAGCGGCCGTCCTGTCGCTCGGCTCGTCCCCATCGAGGGTGGTCACTCCGTTCTCGATCGTCTGGTGGCTCAGGGCCGCGCGATCGCACCGCAGACCGCCGGTCCGGTACCGATGCCCCCGGTACTCGGCGATCCCACCATCAATGTCGCGGAAGACCTGGCGGCTGCTCGCGAGGAAGAGCGCTGGTGATCTATCTTGACTCCGCGGCCGTCGTGAAGATGGTCAGATCCGAGGCGGAGAGCGCCGACCTCGTTCACTGGCTCAACGCCCACGAGAACGCGCCGTTGGTTTCTTCCGCGCTCATCGAGGTCGAGGTCCCACGGGCGCTTCGGCGGTCCGCTCCGCAGGCGCTCGTCGGCGTGCCGTCGGCGCTTGCCCGCATCTACCGAGTAGAGATCGATGCCACGATCCGGGCGACCGCCGCCACTTACGCGGACCATGCGCTGCGCACCCTTGACGCCGTGCATCTCGCCACGGCGCAAGTGCTTGCCGGCGGTACCGGCGCGGAGGTCGAGGCGTTTGTGAGCTATGACAAGAGGCTGCTTCTCGCGGCCACCGCGGCAGGGCTCCCCGCGGTGAGCCCCGGCTCGGGCCAGCCGATCTAACCCTCGGGTCCTGCGTTCCCTCCGGGCGGCGAGCGCGAGGAGGGCGCTGGTGGCCAGCGCGAAGACGGTGTTATGGGCCAGCTTGCGGGCCAGGCTCGGGTGGCCGAGGGGCTCCACGGTGAAGCCGATCCAGGCATAGGTGAGCAGCGCCCCGCTCGCCAGGTACAGCCGATGGGCGGCGCCCCAACCTCGTCGCCGGGACCAGCGGGCGACGAGAACGGCCATCGCGATCAGCGTCGCCGCCCCGGCGGCCAGGCCGGCCCAGCCGGTCGAGGTGACGACGTTGAACAGGCTGGCCGAGACCAGCGCCGCCGCGCCGACGAGCCAGGGCCGGGGAGCCGTACGGTCGATCGCGTCGCGGCGGCGCCGCCCGATCGCGAACCCGACACAGGTCAGGCCTACGACGGTGACGGCCGTGCCGACGAGCTGCGGAACCGAGGCGGCCACCCCTTCCGTCTTCCGCACATCCTGGAAGATGAGGGCGGAGGCGAGGAGATAGAGCGCGGCGACGACCGCGAGACCGCGCCAGCCCAGCCACGGCGCCGTCCGCCGCCCGGCGACGAAGGTCTCGACGACGGCGATCGGAGCGCCGATGCTCCAGATCGCGTGCCCGGCGACGAAGGACAGCGTCGTGGCGGCGCCCATGCCCAGCGCGGGAACGTACGTCGGGCCCAGCATGCCGTCCCAGTACTCGATGTCGCGGAACGATGTGTTGAACAGCGACTGGTCGACCAGACCGGCCTCGACAAAGCCGAACGCCGTCGCGAGCACGATCATGGTGGGCCAGCCGCGTCCGCCGCGCCGCGCGATCTCGCGGATGATCAGTGCGGCACCGCCGTACAGCGGTCCCAGGATCAGCAGCCCGCCGAGGAGGGCGAGCGGCCTGCCCGTCGTGTTGTCGTAGCCGACCAGGTACTCCGCGCAGATCGGAGCGAGAACGAACAGCCCGGCCGCGGGCCACGACAGGCGGTGGCTCATCGGGGTCGGTCCGCCGCGACGAGGGCCACGAGACCGAGGATCGCCAGCAGCACGTCCGTGAAGATCGCGTAGCCGTCGACGAACGGGAGACGCTTGACGACGTACAGGGCGCCGAAGAGATGGACGCCGAGCTGGTCGATCGTGCCGCCGACGCCTTGGAAGATCAGGAACAGGCCCAGGCCGCGCATGAGGTGCCGCATGGCACCCGACGCTAGGACCGGCGCGGCGGCGGGCGCATCGGCCGCCGGCCTCGATGGCGCCGGCCAAGGTCGCGCGGCGCGGCCGCGGTGCCGGCCAAAGGTATTCCGATGGTGCGACCTTGGTCGCCGTCCGGCGGCGGACGGCCGGGCGGCGACCGCCGAATAGGTAGATTCGCCAACCATGGACCCTTTGGCGCGGACCGGTGCGCGGGACCGAGCCGTCGACGCCGGCATGGTGGGGTTCGCGGTCGCGTACGGGGTGATCATGTCGCTCTGGCTCATGGGCGACCCGACGATGCCCCGGCCGGTGCTGCTCGGCCATCAGATCGTCGGCGCGGTCGCGTGCGGGGCGCTGTGGCTGCGCCGCCGCTGGCCGGTCGGGGTGGCGCTCGTCCTGGTGCCGCTGTCGGCCTTCGCGGATCTGGCGAACGGCGCGCAGCTCGTCGCGCTGTTCACGGTCGCGGTGCGCCGCCCCGTGAAAATCGCCGTGGCCGTCGGCGCGGCGAGCCTGCTCACCCGGTCCGTCGTCGTCGTGCTGGCCGATCCGCCGGACGTGCCGTACGAGTGGCTGGTGGCCTTCGCCGCAACGGGGACGTCCGCGGCGATCGGCTGGGGCCTGTTCGCCCGCCATCGGCGCCAGCTCGTCCTGTCCCTGCGGGAGCGCGCCATCCGGGCCGAGAACGAGGGGAGGCTGCGTGCCGCCCAGGCTCAGCATCGCGCCCGGGAGCAGATCGCCCGCGAGATGCACGACGTCCTCGGGCATCGGCTGTCCCTGCTCAGCGTGCATGCGGGTGCCCTGGAGTACCATCCCGACGCGCCCGCGGCGGAGATCGCCCGCGCCGCCGCGGTGATCCGCGAGTGCGCCCACCTCGCGCTCCAGGACCTGCGCGAGGTCATCGGCGTCCTGCGCGCCCCCGTCGGGGAGCTACTACCGCAGCCCACGCTCGCCGGCGTACGCGATCTCGTCGCCGAGTCGCGCCGCGCCGGGATGGAGGTGGACCTGCGCGAGGAGGCCGCTGCCGGGGCCGTTCCCGACAGCGTGGGCCGCACCGCCTACCGGGTCGTGCAGGAGGGGCTGACCAACGTACGCAAGCACGCGCCGGGAGCGGCGGCCAACGTGACCGTATCCGGCGCGCCCGGCAGCGGGGTGACCGTCGAGGTCCGTAACACCCCGCCCGAGGCGGCGGCCGGCGCCCCGCCCGCCGCCAATTTTCCGTACCCCACCTCGGCCGCGCCCGAGGCCGCCGCCGAGACCTCCTCCGAGACCGTGGCCGCGGCCGGTCCCGAGCCGGCGCCGGGTTGCGGACAGGGACTCATCGGGCTGGCCGAACGCACCGCGCTCGCCGGGGGCCGGCTGGAGTACGCGCCGACCGAGGCCGGCGGGTTCCGGCTGGCGGCCTGGCTACCCTGGCCGGCATGACCTCGCCCGACACCCCGTCCGCCGACGTCGACGGCCAGGCCGTCGGCGTTCTCATCGTGGACGACGACCCGCTGCTGCGGGCCGGACTCGCGATGATGCTGGGCGGCGCCCCCGACATCCGGGTGGTCGCGGAGGCCGGCGACGGCACCGAGGTACTGCCGCTGGTCGACCGGCACGAACCCGACGTGGTGCTCATGGACATCAGGATGCCGGCGATGGACGGGCTCGCCGCCACCGAAGCCCTGCGGGCCCGGCGTCGCGCTCCCGAGGTCATCGTGCTGACGACGTTCGACGCCGACGAGCACGTGCTGCGGGCGCTACGCGCCGGCGCCGCCGGCTTCGTGCTCAAGGACACCCCGCCGGCCGAGATCGTCGCCGCCGTACGGCGGGTGGCGCGGGGACAACCAGTCCTGTCTCCGGCGGTGACCCGGCGGCTCATCGCCCGCGTCGCCGAGTCAGGCGATGATCTGCGGCGCGCCAGGGCGGCCGACCGGCTCGCGGTGCTCAACGACCGGGAACGCGAGATCGCCCTGGCCGTCGGCGAGGGCAAGACCAACGCCGAGATCGGGGCGGCCGTGTACCTCAGCGTGCCGACCGTGAAGACCCATGTCTCGCGGATCCTGGCCAAGCTCGGCCTCAACAACCGCGTGCAGATCGCGCTGCTCGCCCACGATGCCGGGCTCTTGGACCGCCACGACCACACGGACCGCTGATCGGCCACGAGACTAAGCCCTGGTTTGGAGACCCCAACGAGGGTGTAAAGTTTACGCTCTGTAGATCTATGGTCAACACGGAGACACAGGGCAGCGATGGCAAGTACCACGATTCAGCGCCGGATACTTGGCTCGGCGCTGAAGCGCGCCCGCGAGGACGCGGGCAAAACGCAGGATGAGGCGGCCGAGGTGATCGACGCCGCGTCAAGCAAGATCAGTCGGTTGGAGCTCGGCCAAAGCGGCGTCCGGCTCACCGATCTCAACCTGCTGCTCGACTTCTACGGCGTCGACGACGAGCAGGCGGCCTGGATGCGCGACCTCGCCCGCGCCGGGCGCCGGCGCGGGCGCTGGAGCGGCTACCGCGACGTCATCCCCGAGTGGTTCCGCCCGTACGTCGACCTCGAGTCCGATGCCACCGAGATCCGCTGGTACCAGCCCGAGGTCGTGCCGGGCGTCCTGCAGATCGAGAGCTACATGCGGGCGATGAACGCCACGGCGCGACCCCGCAGGACCGACGAGGAGGTCGACCGCCAGATCCGGGTGCGCCTGGAACGTCAGACGATCTTGGATCGGCAGGGCGCTTCGCTCAACTTCATCCTCAGCGAGTCGGCGCTCCGGCGGAACATCGGAGGTTCCGCCGTCATGCGGGACCAACTCGTCTCCCTGGCCGAGGCCGCCGAGCGGCCCAACGTCGAGCTCCAGGTGCTGCCGTTCGACGCGCAGACCTTAGGGGCGGCATGGGTGTTCTTCATCGTGCTGCGGTTCGAGAACGATGCGGCGTCCGACACGGTGTACCTGGAGGACTACACCGACGCGGCCTACCTCGATCGGCCCGAGTCGGTGCGCGCGTACATGAGCCTCTGGAACCGCCTGCAGGCCGCGGCCATGGGCCAGGTGGAGTCGCGGCAGCTGATCCTCCGGTTGGCCGCCGAGAAGCGAGCACGATCATGAACACTCCGAACTTCTCCCGGGCGAGCTGGCACAAGAGCAGCCACAGCGGCGACAACGGCGGAGCCTGCGTCGAGGTGGGCTACGCCGACGGCGCCGTTGGCGTGCGTGACTCCAAGGACACGACCGGGCCGGTCCTGGTCTTCGGCCGTCGTGAGTGGGACGCGTTCCTCACGCGGGCGCGAGCCGGCGGGCCCCGCGTCTACTCCTGGCCTGGTGGTCGCGTGTAGGCAGGGATCTTCGGGCCACCGCGGCGCCACGTCAGGCGGCCGGATGTGCATACGCTCGGCGGGTGGTGAAAGGATTCTGAGCATGCTGCGGTGGTTGACGGCAGGAGAGTCGCACGGGCCGGCCCTCGTCGCGATCCTGGAAGGGCTTCCCGCCGGTGTGCGGGTGACGTCCGCCGACATCGCCGAGGGGCTGCGCCGCCGGCGCCTCGGCCACGGGCGCGGGGCGCGAATGAAGTTCGAGCAGGACGAGATCGAGATCGTCGGCGGCGTCCGGCACGGCCGTACGCTGGGCGGCCCCGTCGCGATCCAGGTCGGGAACACCGAGTGGCCCAAGTGGGAGACGGTGATGTCGGCCGATCCCGTCGACCCCGAGGTGCTGGCGGCGCAGGCGCGCAACGCGCCGCTGTCCCGTCCCAGGCCTGGGCACGC
This sequence comes from Streptosporangiaceae bacterium, assembly GCA_036378315.1. Taxonomy (GTDB): domain Bacteria; phylum Actinomycetota; class Actinomycetes; order Streptosporangiales; family Streptosporangiaceae; genus CALAED01. Next base: position 24,480 of record DASUWU010000025.1, read on the forward strand.
CGACCTGGTGGGCATGCAGAAGTACGGCTTCGACGACGCCCGGCCGATCCTCGAGCGGGCCAGCGCCAGGGAGACCGCGGCGCGGGTGGCGATCGGCGAGGTGGCCAGGGCGTTCCTGCGCCAGGCGGTGGGCGTCGAGGTGCTCAGCCACGTGGTCGCGCTCGGCGAGGTGGACGTCCCGCCGGACGCCGCCCTGCCGACCCCCGATGATCTCGCCCGGATCGACGACGATCCGGTGCGCTGCTTCGACGCCGAGACCAGCGCGCGGATGGTCGCGCACATCGACGAGCTCAAGAAGGCGGGCGACACGCTCGGCGGCGTCGTCGAGGTCCTCGCGTACGGCGTGCCGCCCGGCCTGGGCAGCCACGTGCACTGGGACCGCCGGCTCGACTCCCGGCTCGCCGCCGCGCTCATGGGCATCCAAGCGATCAAGGGGGTCGAGATCGGGGACGGGTTCACGACGGCGCGCCGCCGCGGCTCCCAGGCGCACGACGAGATCGAGTACGGGCCGGACGGGATCCGGCGGCGCAGCCGGCGCGCCGGCGGCATCGAGGGCGGCATGACGACCGGCGACCCGGTACGCGTGCGCGCGGCGAAGAAGCCGATCTCGACCGTGCCACGGGCCCTCGACACCGTTGACGTGATCACGAGGGAGCCCGCCAAGGCGATCAACCAGCGCAGCGACGTGACCGCCGTCCCGGCCGCCGGCGTGGTCGCCGAGGCCATGGTGGCCCTGGTGCTCGCCGAGGCGGCGCTCGCCAAGTTCGGCGGCGACTCGGTCGAGGAGACCGCCCGTAACGTGCAGGGATACCTATCGGCATTGGTGATCAAGTGACGCGACCGAAGGCCGTACTGATCGGTCCGCCGGGTTCGGGGAAGACCACCATCGGCACCGCCCTCGCCGGCCGGCTGGGGCTGGACTTCCGCGACACCGACGCGGACGTCGAGGCGACGGCGGGCAAGCCCGTCAGCGACATCTTCATCGACGACGGCGAGCCGCGCTTCCGCGAGCTGGAGCGGGCCGCGGTGCGGCGCGCGCTGGCCGAGCACGAGGGCGTGCTGGCCCTCGGCGGCGGCGCCGTCCTCGCCCCGGACACCCAGCAGCTGCTCGCCGGGCACACCGTCATCTACCTGCGGGTCGGGCTCTCCGACGCGGTCAAGCGGGTCGGTCTCGGCGCGGCGCGGCCGCTGCTCGTGCTGAATCCGCGCAGCAGGCTGCGCGAGCTGATGGCCGAACGGGCGCCCATCTACGAACGGCTCGCCGCCGTCACCATCGCCACCGACGACCGCGAGCCAGCCGAGATCGTCGACGAGATCGTCGAGGCGCTCCCGTGAGCGCGAGTCTTATCCGTGTGGGTGGGGACGAGCCGTACGACGTGGTGGTCGGGACCGGGGTGCTCGGGGAGCTGCCCGGCTTCCTGGGCGACCGGGTCCGTACGGTGGCGGTGGTGCACGCCGCGGGGCTGCCCGAGATCGCGCGACCGGTATGCGGGGCGCTGGAGCAGGCGGGGTACGCGGCGCATCCGCTGCCGGTGCCCGACGGCGAGGCGGCCAAGCGGGTCGAGGTGCTGGCCGGGTTGTGGTCGCGGTTCGCCAGGCTGGGCATGACCCGCAGCGACGCGATCGTCACCGTCGGCGGTGGCGCGACCACCGACCTGGGCGGGTTCGCCGCCGCGTCCTGGCTGCGGGGCGTGCCTGTCGTGCACGTGCCGACCACCCTGCTGGGCATGGTCGACGCGGCGGTCGGCGGGAAGACCGGCATCGATCTGCCGGAGGGCAAGAACCTCGTGGGCGCGTTCCATCCGCCGGCCGGTGTGTTGTGCGACCTGGCCACGCTGGTGACGATGCCCGGCGAAGACTACGTCAGCGGGCTGGCCGAGGTGATCAAGGCGGGCTTCATCGCCGACCCGAAGATCCTTGACCTCGTCGAGGACGACCCGCGCGGGGCCGCGTCGCCCACCGGGCCGCACACCCGCGAGCTGGTCGAGCGGGCCATCCAGGTCAAGGCGGACGTGGTGGCGGCCGACCTGAAGGAAAGCGGCCTGCGCGAGATCCTCAATTACGGGCACACGCTCGGGCACGCCATCGAGAAGGCCGAGGGCTACCGGTTCCGGCACGGGTACGCGGTCGCCATCGGCATGGTGTACGCGGCGGAGCTGGCCAGGCTCGCCGGCCGGCTGGGTGGCGACCTCGTCGACCGGCACCGGGCGGTGCTGTCTTCGGTGGGGTTGCCGACCTCCTACGGCCAGGACGCCTGGCCCGAGCTGCGCGATGCCATGCGCGTCGACAAGAAGGCGCGCGGCGCGACGCTGCGGTTCGTCGTGCTCGACGGGCTGGCCGAGCCCGGGCGCCTGGAGGCCCCAGCCGAGTCGCTGCTCCGCGCCGCGTACGATGCCGTCGCGCGCTGAGCGATCATGCTGGGCGGGCGCGATCACGCCCGGGCGGACGAACGTGGTGTGGTCACCGGTCGTGTGATCACGGAGAAGGGTCGGTGGGATGGCCACGGAGCAAGGCGCGGTGGTACGGGAAGTCATGGTGCTCAACGGGCCGAACCTGCAGCGGCTGGGCACCCGCGAGCCCGACGTTTACGGCTCGGCCAGCTTCGACGACCTGGTCGCGCTGTGCCGGGAGAGCGGGCGGCGGCTCGGTCTGCACGTCGAGGTCAGGCAGACCGACGACGAGTCAGAGATGATCCACTGGTTGCACGAGGCGGCCGACGGCCGGCAGCCCGTGGTGCTCAACCCGGCCGCCTTCACCCACTACTCCTACGCGCTGCGCGACGCGATCGCCCAGCGTACGGCTCCGCTCGTCGAGGTGCACATCTCCAACCCAGCCGCGCGTGAGGACTTCCGGCACACGTCGGTCGTGGCGGCCGTCGCCACCGGCACCATCGCCGGCTTCGGGCTGATGTCGTACGTCCTTGCGCTGCAGGCCGTCGCCGATCTGCTGGCCGAGCGGGAAGCGACCGCCCAGCCGGCCTGACCCGCCCCGTCGTGACCGCGGGTCCCCAGGGACAGGCGCCTGGGGTCCCACCTGTAGGCTGCCATCACCGTTCACTGAATGTGATTCGGTTCCGGCGCGAGGAGGTGTGGCCGCATGCGCATCGGGATGTCGCTCAACTACGCGGGCGGCTTCAGGGAGACGGTCGCCGAGCTCGCCGACTACGAGAAGGCCGGGCTCGACATCGTGTTCGTGCCTGAGGCGTACAGCTTCGACGCGGTCAGCCAGATGGGCTACATCGCCGCCCGCACCGAACGGCTGCTGATCGCCTCCGGCATCCTGCAGCTCTACTCGCGCACGCCGACACTGACGGCGATGACCGCCGCCGGCATGGACTACGTCTCCGATGGGCGGTTCGTGCTCGGCATCGGCGCTTCCGGGCCCCAGGTGATCGAGGGCTGGCACGGCGTGCCGTACGACGCCCCGGTCGGCCGCACCAAGGAGCTCATCGAAATCTGCCGGAAGGTGTGGCGGCGGGAGCGGCTCAGCTATGAGGGCCGCCACTACAAGATCCCCCTGCCCGCCGGCCAGGGGACCGGCCTGGGCAAGCCGCTCAAGCTGATCAACCATCCGGTGCGCGCCCGCATCCCCATCGTGGTCGCCGCGCTCGGCCCCAAGAACGTCGAGATGACCGCCGAGCTGGCCGAGGGCTGGGAGCCGATCTTCTACCTGCCGGAGAAGTCCGCCGACGTCTGGGGCGAGGCACTCGCGAGGGGACGGGCCAGGCGCGACCCGTCGCTCGGGGCGCTCGACGTCGTGGCGCAGGCGCCGCTGGCGATCGGCGACGACGCCGACGACTACCTGGAGCTGGGACGGCCGATGTTGGCGCTCTACATCGGCGGCATGGGCGCCAGGGGCAGGAACTTCTACAACGATCTCGTTCGCAGGTACGGCTACGAGGCGGCGGCCGCGCGGATCCAGGATCTCTACCTCAACGGCAAGAAGCACGAGGCCGCCGCCGAGGTCCCCGACGAGCTGCTGCGGAAGACCTCGCTGATCGGCCCGGCCGGCTTCGTCGCCGAACGGCTCGCCGCGCTCGCGGAGTCCGGTGTGACGACGCTGAACGTCACCCCGCTCGCGCCCGACCACAAGGCGCGGGTCGAGCTCATCGAACGGGTAAGGGACCTCGCCGCCGCGCTCTGACGGGCGGCCCGGTCTCGTCCGGATCCCGCCGGTGATCTTCCCGGCCGGCGGCAGCCTGCTTCCTGGCCGGATGAATCGCGGCATAGCATGCCGAAACAGAGCCGCTCGCCGGCGGCAATGATCGTTGCGAAGGTCCGCCGCGAAGGGGGAGGGTCGGCCCATGGGCGCCCAGCACATCGACCGACGGGAGCGGCTCGCCGCGCTCCTCGCCGACCGCGGCGTCGACGCGGCGCTCGTGACCAGGCTCGTCAACATCCGCTACCTGACCGGCCTCGACAGCTCGAACGCGGCGCTGCTCGTGCCGGCCGCCGGCGCGCCCCTGCTGTGCACGGACGCGCGCTACGCGGGGATGGTACGGGACGTCTGCCCCGAGCTCGAGTGCGTCGTCGAACGGGCCACGGCCACGACCCTGGCCGAGCGCGCCGCCCGCGACGGCGTCCGCCGGCTCGGCTTCGAGGCGCACGACGTCACCGTCGAGGCGTACGACACCCTGGCCGAGAAGGCGCCCGAACTGGTCCCGCTCGGCCGCGCGGTCGAGGAGCTCAGGCGGGTGAAGGACGAAGGAGAGCTCGCCCTGCTCCGCGAGGCCTGCGCGATCACCGACCGGACGTTCGAGGCGATCCTGCCGTTGCTGCGCCCCGGCATCACCGAGCGCGAGATCGCCCTGGCCATCGAACGCATCATGGTCGACCTCGGCGCGGAGAAGCCGGCGTTCGACTCCATCGTCGCCGGCGGCCCGAACGGCGCCGTCCCGCACCACCATCCTGGCGACCGCCCGCTCGCCGCCGGTGACCTGGTCACCATGGACTTCGGCGCCCGGTACGGCGGTTACCACGCGGACATGACCCGTACCGTCGCCATCGGCTCGGTCGCCGGCTGGCAGCGCGATGTGTACGACCTGGTGCTGCACGCGCAGCTGGCCGGCGTCGAGGCGGCCCGCCCCGAGGCGGAGATCACCGCCGTGGACGCCGCGGCACGAGACGTCATCGCCGCCGCCGGATACGGCGACGAGTTCCCCCATGGACTCGGTCACGGCGTGGGCCTGGAGATCCACGAGGCGCCGCTCATGGGGTACGACAAGACCGGTAAGCTTGAGGGTCGAGTTCCCGTCACCGTTGAGCCGGGCGTCTACCTCGACGGCCGCGGCGGAGTCCGCATCGAGGACACGCTGGTCGTTCGCCCCGACGGGCCGGAACTGCTCACTCGGACCAGCAAAGAGCTGCTCGTCGTGTGACGAGCGCCGATCAGGAGACGACTACCCGTGGCCACGACGAACGACCTCAAGAACGGCATGACGCTGAACCTCGACGGGCAGCTGTGGACCGTCCAGGAGTTCCAGCATGTCAAGCCAGGCAAGGGTGGCGCGTTCGTGCGCACCAAGATCAAGAACGTGCTGTCGGGGAAGGTCGTGGACAAGACGTTCAACGCCGGCGTCAAGGTCGACGTCGCCAACGTCGACAAGCGCGAGATGCAGTACCTCTACCGCGAGGGCGAGGACTTCGTCTTCATGGACACCGAGACCTACGACCAGCCGCACGTGCCGGCGGCGACCGTCGGCGACGCCGCGAAGTTCCTGCTGCCCGAGCAGATGGCCGTCGTCGCGTTCAACGAGGGCATCCCGTTGTACGTCGAGCTGCCGGCCGCCGTGGTGCTCGAGATCACCCAGACCGATCCCGGCCTGCAGGGTGACCGGTCCACCGGCGGCAGCAAGCCGGCGACGCTGGAGACCGGCGCCGAGATCCAGGTGCCGCTCTTCATCACCACCGGCGAGAAGGTCAAGGTCGACACGCGCAGCGGCGAATACCTCGGCCGCGCCTGATGCCCGCCCGCACCAAGGCACGCCGGCTGGCCCTCGACATGCTGTACGCCGCCGAACTGCGCGACGTCTCGCCGCTCGACCTGCTGAAGGAGCGGCAGCGCGACCCGCGCGACGAGATCTCGGAGTACGACCACGCGGTACGGCTGATCGAGGGCGTGGACAGCCGCCGCGAGCGCATCGACGAGCTGATCTCCACCTACGCGGTCGGCTGGACGCTCGACCGCATGCCGGCGGTCGACCGCAACCTGCTGCGGATCGGCGCGTACGAGCTGCTGTGGGTCGATGACGTGCCCGACGGCGTGGCGATCAGCGAGGCCGTGTCGCTGGCCACCGAGCTGTCCACCGACGAGTCGCCCCGCTTCATCAACGGCCTGCTGTCGCGCCTGCAGGAGCTCAAGCCGTCCCTGACCCTGTGACGGCGATCGGCCGCCGGAGCCAGGGCTCCGGTCGCGGGCGCGGTCCTCGACGGACGCGGCCACTAGGCTGAGCCCGATGGCTGAGATGAGGAGGGCCACGGTGGCCGCCTACCAGGGAAGGCGATCGGGCGTGCCCAGGTCGAACACGGCACGGACCGCGGTGGTGTGGGAGGTCCTGCGCGCCGCGCTCGGCGAGCGGGCGGCCGCCTCAGGGCGGGCCGCGCTCGACGTCGTCGACGCCGGCGGCGGCACCGGCGGGTTCGCCGTGCCGCTCGCCGAGCTCGGGCACCGGGTGACCGTCGTCGACCCGAGTCCCGACGCCCTCGCCGGTCTTGAGCGGCGCGCCGCCGAGTCCGGCGTCACCGTGCGCGGGCTGCAGGGCGACGCCGACGACCTGCTCGGGCTCGTCGGCGCCGGCGCCGCCGACCTGGTGCTGTGCCACAGCGTCCTGGAATACGTCGACGAGCCCTCGGTGACCATGGCGTCGCTGGCGCAGACCGTCCGCCCGGGCGGCGCGGTCAGCGTGCTCGCCGCCGGCCGGCTGGCCGCGGTGCTGCACCGCGCACTGGCCGGGCACTTCGACGACTCGCGTCGGCTGCTGGCGGCCGCCGACGCGGGCGCCGACGGTCGCGATCCGGTGCCGCGCCGGTTCACCCGCGGCAGCCTGGCCCGGCTCGCCGCCGGTGCCGGCCTCCGGGT
>DASUWU010000026.1:0-9221 GCA_036378315.1 Streptosporangiaceae bacterium
CGTCGAGCCCGGTCGGGGTCTCGGCGCGGATGTAACCGGCCATTCTGCCCCGCGGTTCCACCAGCGCGGCGGCCAGCTTGGTGCCGCCGATGTCGACCGCGAGCGCGGGGGCGTCACTCACCATGCGATGATGCCCCGCCGGCCGGCCCGAAGGCCAGGATCGACGCGGTGAAGCCGTGCACATGGTTGCGGCCGCCGACAGGACCGATCTCACCGGCCGCGAAGAAGCCGCCGACGCCGCCCTCGGTGAGCGTGCGGCGCACCACCGTGACGTCGTGGTCGGAGTCGGGGAACATCGCCCTTCCGCGGCCGTTGCAGGAGAACAGCAGGGCGCCGTCGACGGACGGCAGATCGAATCGGCCCAGCAGTTGGGTGAGGTCGTCCTCGGCCGCGCTCGCGTCCCTGACCTGGAACCGCACGGTGCGGCCGACCTCGACGACGTCGCCGATGGCGATCGCGTTCTCGTCGGTGTCGGCGCCGACGACGCCGCGGACCAGGAAGTCGCCCTGCTCGTGCTCTTCGGCGTACTCGTCCATAGCGACGCCGATCAGCAGCCCGCGCGCGGCCAGCTCCTGTTCCTCGGCCGGCAGCTCGGCGACGATCTGTTCGAGCTTGGCGAGCGCCGGCATCCCGGCCAGCTCGAAGAGGATGTTGTCCTCTGCCTTCGTGACCACCATGGTGGGGCCGATCGGCCGGGCGCCCTGGCTGACCATGGTGGCGGCGACGATGGGACCGCCGATCACCACACCGACGGCGCCGGAGTCGATCACCTCGTCGTCGAGGAACAGCCGTACTCCGCCGCGCCCGCCTGCCCCGGCGGCCAGCCCGCCCACGAGCGGCAGGCCGGGCAGCGCGTCGCCGGACCGCTCGACGAAGGCGTCCACCGGGAAGCTGTAAGGGTCGGCGAGCAGCACGCCGACCACGTCGTCGTCACGCCCCTCGGGCATGCCGATCACGACGAGACGGTCCTCGGTGCGGACGGTCTGCAGCCGGAATGGCTCGAGCCGCGCATCAGGCAGCACACCCGCCCACGCGCTCACCGCGCTCGCCTCCTCGACGCCCCGGCTGCCGCCGATGACGCCCGACGCGGTGCAGCCAAGCACCGTACGCGCGTCGGCCGCGCGCATCGCCCGGTGCGCCGCCTCCGCCACCATGTCGGGGTCGTCGCCGCACACGAAGACGCAGGCCAGATCGGGGCGCCGGTCGAGCGGCGCGATCGCCTGCTTGACGGCCGATTCCGCGGCGCCGAGCAGGTCTGACCCGACGGCCACGCCATCGCCGAATCGCGCCACTGCTCCGCCTCCTCGTCGGTTGTTTCTGGTCTCCCCAGTTTTCCAGCTTCAACGCCGGGCGGCTCGAACGAGCCGCGCCCGAAGTGAAGCGGCAGGGGTGCGAGGCGGTGTGTTGGGGACGTACTGTCGAACCCGTGCGTGCTACCAGTACTCCGACCCCTCGCGGGATCACGACACTCGGCGAGCTTCGAGCCTGCGGGCACGTCCAGCGGCCGGTGAAAACGGAGATCCGCGACAATCTGCTCAAAAGGCTGAGGTCAGGCGAGGAACGTTTTCCCGGCATCGTGGGCTTCGACGACACGGTGCTGCCCCACCTGGAACGGGCCCTGCTGGCAGGCCACGACCTGGTCCTGCTCGGCGAGCGCGGTCAGGGCAAGACCCGGTTGATCCGTACCCTCGTCGGCCTGCTCGACGAGTGGACCCCCGTGGTCGAGGGCTGCGAGATCAACGACCACCCGTACAGCCCCATCTGCGTGCGCTGCGCGCGCATGGCCGCCGAGCGCGGCGACGACCTCCCTGTCGCCTGGAAGCACCGGGACGAGCGGTACGGCGAGAAGCTCGCCACGCCGGACACCAGCGTGGGCGACCTCATCGGCGACATCGACCCGATCAAGGTGGCCGAGGGCCGCACCCTCGGCGATCCGGAGACCGTTCACTACGGCCTCGTGCCGCGCACCAACCGCGGAATCTTCTCCATCAACGAGCTGCCCGACCTGGCCGAGCGGATCCAGGTGTCGCTGCTGAACGTGCTGGAAGAGCGGGACATCCAGGTCCGCGGGTACGCGCTGCGGCTGCCGCTCGACCTGCTGCTGATCGCCAGCGCCAACCCCGAGGACTACACCAACCGGGGCCGCATCATCACCCCGCTCAAGGACCGGTTCGGCGCGGAGATCCGGACGCACTACCCGCTCGCGCTCGCCCACGAGCTGGCCCTCATCGCGCAGGAGGCGCAGGTCGACGACCTCGTGCCCGACCACCTTCTCGAGGTGATCGCACGGTTCACCCGGCTGGTCAGGGACTCCCCGGCGGTGGACTCGCGGTCCGGGGTGTCGGCCAGGTTCGCGATCGCCGGGGCCGAGACCGTCGCCGCCGGCGCGCTGCGCCGGTCCGCGCTGGCCGGCGAGGACGAGCCGATCGCCCGGGTGTGCGACCTGCCGGCGGTGGTGCCCACGCTCATGGGCAAGGTCGAGTTCGAGGTCAGCGAGGAGGGCCGCGAGCAGGAGGTCCTCGAGCATCTGCTGCGCCGGGCCACCGCCGAAACCTACCGGCACACGCTGGGCGGCGCCGACCTGACGGGGCTGCTCGACAAGTTCGACGCGGGCGACATCGTCGAGTCGGGCGAGCTGGTGCCGTCCGGCGAGCTCCTGCGGCGCATCGGCCCGGTGACCGGCCTGGCCAAGATCGTCGAACGGCTCGGCATGAGCGGCGAGTCGCCAGGGCAGGCCGCCGCCGCCCTGGAGTTCGCGCTCGAAGGCCTCTACCTCACGCGCAGGCTGTCCAAGGACGAGACCGGCGGGAAAGCGACGTACCGCACCTGAAGTCGAGCTTGCTCGTCACCGGCCGAGCGCCACGAGCGACGTACCGCACGCGAACCACCCCACCAGGGGAGAGCCGGAGAGCCGATGACCCAGTACCGATACGGGGCGTACCACGACGGGCCTGACCCGCTCGCGCCGCCGTACGACGTCCGCGCCGCGCTCGACTCCATGGGGGACTCGATCCTCGAGGGCACCAGTCCGGGCGAGGCGCTGCGCGAGCTGCTGCGGCGCGGCCTGTCACCGCACCACGGCGCGCCGCGCCGGCGCGGTCTCGACGACCTGCTGCGCCAGGTCCGCGAGCGGCGCAGGGAGCTGCGCGGCCAGGGCCGGCTGGACGGCACGCTCGAACAGGCCAGAGCGCTGCTCGACAAGGCGATCGGCCAGGAGCGGGCCGCCCTGTTCCCCGACCCGAGCGACGACGCCCGGCTGCGCGAGTCCGAGCTCGACGCGCTGCCGACCGACACCGCGCAGGCGGTGCGGCGGCTCGCCGACTACGACTGGCGGTCGCCGGAGGCCCGGCAGACCTTCCAAGAGCTGACCGACCTGCTGCGCCGCGACATCCTGGACGCCCAGTTCCGCGGCATCAAGGAGGCCCTGGAAAACCCGGACCCGCAGGCCATGCAGCGGGTCAAGGACATGATGGCCGCGCTCAACGACATGCTGGAGCGGGACGCCCGCGGCGAGCACACCCAGGAGGACTTCGAGCGGTTCATGGGGGAATACGGCGACATGTTCCCCGAAAACCCCCGCAACCTCGAGGAGCTCGTCGACTCCCTGGCCCGCCGGGCCGCCGCGATGGACCGGCTGCTCGCCTCGCTCACCCCTGAGCAGCGCGCCGAGCTGGGCGGTCTGATGTCCCAGGTACTCGAGGACGCCGGGCTTGCGCTTGAGATGTCGCGATTGTCGGATTCGCTGCGGTTGCGCCGCCCCGACCTCGACTGGGGCAGCCCCGAGCACATGAGCGGCGACCAACCGCTCGGCATCGGCGACGCCACGACGGCGCTCGCCGAGCTCGCCGACCTGGCCGATCTCGAGGCCGCGCTGCGCCAGGACTACCCGGGCGCCCGCATGGACGACATCGACGAGGACGCGGTGCGGCGGGCGCTCGGCCGCCACGCCGTCGACGACATCGCCGCGCTGCGCCGCATCGAGGCCGAGCTGGAGCGCCAGGGCTACCTCGTCCGCCGCGGCGGCTCCCTGGAGCTCACCCCCAAGGCCGTACGGCGCCTGGGCGAATCGGCGCTGCGCAAAGTCTTCTCCCAGGTGGACGGGGCCCGCCGGGGCGACCACGACCAGCCGGACGCCGGCCAGGGCGGCGAGCTCACCGGCGCGAGCAGGGAATGGCGGTTCGGCGACGAGCAGCCGATCGACGTGGTCCGTACGGTGGGCAACGCGCTGCGCCGGGGCGAGCCGCGGCTGGGCGGTCGTGGCGTACGGCTGAGCGTCGAGGACTTCGAGGTGCTCGAGACCGAGCGGCGCACGTCGGCCGCCGTCTGCCTGCTCGTCGACCTGTCGTACTCGATGGTGCTGCGCGGCACCTGGGCGGCGGCCAAGCAGACCGCGCTGGCGCTGCACTCCCTGGTGACGACCAAGTACCCGCAGGACGCGATCCAGATCATCGGCTTCTCGAACTACGCCCGCGTGCTGCGCGCGACCGAGATGGCCGACCTGGACTGGGACATGGTGCAGGGCACCAACCTGCACCACGCGCTGATGATCGCCGGCCGGCACCTGGACAAGCACCCGGAGTACGAGCCGATCGTCCTCGTGGTGACGGACGGCGAGCCGACGGCGCACCTGCGGCGCGACGGCACCTCGCTGTTCGACTACCCGCCGTCGCCGGAGACGCTGGTGCTGACGCTGGCCGAGGTGGACAAGATGACCAGGCGCGGCGCCACCCTCAACGTCTTCATGCTGGCCGACGACGGCCGGCTGGTCTCCTTCGTCGAGGAGGTGGCCAGGCGGAACGGCGGCCGGGTGTTCGCGCCGTCCGCCGACCGGCTGGGCGAGTACGTGGTGAGCGACTACCTTCGCACCCGCCGCCGCGCCGGCTGATCGGACCGGCTGATCGGACCGGCTGATCGGGCCGGCTGATCGGGCCGGCTGATCGGGCCGGGCCCGGCGGCTGCCGTGGGTCGTGTTGGGCGGACGCCGCGCGGCCGAATAGGGTCTCCCCATGTCGAGTTCCGACCGCCTGTTGCTGATTTTTCACGTGGGTTTCGCGATCTTTACGTTGGGCCCGCTCACGGCCGCCACGATGGCGACTCCCCGGTACATCCGCCGGCATGACGTCGGGGTGCTGCGCTACCTCACCCGGGCCACGCGGATCTACGGGCTGGCCTCCCTGGGCATCTTCCTGTTCGGGCTGTTCCTCGCGCACGGCGACCTGGCCAGGGTCTGGCTGTCGGCCTCGATGACGCTCTTCATCGTGGCCCTGGTGCTGCTGGTGCTCGTCGAACGCGACCAGCGGCGGGCCATCCACGCGCTGCAGGTGGCGATCGCCGCCGGCCGGATCGCGCTGCCCGAGCGCACCGGCCGTACGGACGCCGCCGGAGCCGGGCAAGGAGACGGCGAGACCGCGACCGAGCCGGTGCCCGGTGCGGACGCCGCGGCCGCCGAGGAGGCAGGGAAAACCGAGAGGGCCGGGGACGCGGGCGCGGCCGCGCCAGCGGCGGGTGGCGGCGCGGCCGCCGCGACCGGCGGCGAGGACATCGCCCGCGTCGAGCGCGGCCGGATCGCCAGCATGGCCGGCGTGGTCGCGCTGATCTGGCTGGTGATCCTGTTCCTCATGGTGTGGTACGGGCGGAAGTGACCGCGGCCCGGTTCGGTCGACGGCTGGGGCTCAGCCGATCGCCTGCTCCAGGTCCCGCAGCAGATCGTCGACGTCCTCGATGCCGACCGACAGCCGGACCAGGTCGGCCGGGACCTCGAGCGGCGAGCCGGCGACCGACGCGTGCGTCATCCGGCCCGGGTGTTCGATCAACGACTCGACCCCGCCGAGCGACTCGCCGAGCGTGAACAGCTTCGCGCGCTCGCACACGGCCACCGCGGCGTCCTCGCCATCGGCCAGCCGGAACGACACCATGCCGCCGAACCCGCGCATCTGCTTGACCGCCACCTCGTGGCCCGGATGCCCGGGCAGGCCCGGGTAGGCGACCTCGCTCACCCGGGGGTTCCGCAGCAACAGCTCGGCCACGGCCGCGGCGTTCGCGCAGTGCCGGTCCATCCGCACCCCGAGCGTCCTGACGCCGCGCAGCGTCAGCCACGCGTCGAACGGGCCGGCGACCGCGCCCATCGCGTTCTGGTGGAACGCCAGCCGCTCGCCGAGCGCGGCGTCGGCGGCGACGAGCGCGCCGCCGACCACATCGGAGTGGCCGCCGAGGTACTTGGTCGTGGAGTGGACGACGACGTCGGCGCCGAGGGCGAGCGGCTGCTGCAGGTAAGGCGAGGCGAAGGTGTTGTCGACGACGAGCAGCGCCCCGGCGTCCCGCGCCACCTGCGCCAGCGCGGCGATGTCGGCGACGCCCAGCAGCGGGTTGGTCGGCGTCTCGACCCACAGCGCCTTCGTCCGCGGCCGCACCGCGGCCCGTACCGCGGCGACGTCGCCGAGCGGCACCGGTGTGTAGTCGAGCCCCCAGGGCCGCAGCACCTTGTCGAAGAGCCGGTAGGTACCGCCGTAGGCGTCGCCGGGGATCAGGACGTGGTCGCCGGGGCGGCAGACCGTACGGACGAGCGTGTCCTCGGCGGCCATGCCGGAGGCGAAGGCCAGCCCGCGGGCGCCGCCCTCGAGCGCCGCGAGGCACTCCTCAAGCGCGGTCCTGGTGGGGTTGGCGCTGCGGCTGTACTCGTAGCCGCCGCGCAGCCCGCCGATGCCGTCCTGCTTGTACGTCGAGACCTGGTAGATGGGCGGCACCACGGCGCCGGTCGCCGGGTCGGGCCGCTGACCGGCGTGGATGGCCAGGGTCGCGAAACCCTGGGCCGCCGCTTCGCTGGGATCGCGCATGAACCCAGAGGCTACCGGCCGTGTAGTTACCGGCCGGCCCCGCCATACCGCAGAAGGAGCACCCTCCCCCGCAGGTACGACCTCCGATTTCAACTGCTGTGGGGAGGTTTGGCGCCGATCGCGTCTCTACTGTCGGAGCATCGATCTCTTTGACCAATCGCAACGGATGAAGGAGCCACCCGTGTTCGGATGGCTGGGACGTACGGTGGTACGTCACCCCTGGTGGACGATCGTCGCGTGGCTCGTCGCGGCGGTCCTCTTGGTCGCCTTCGCGCCCAAGCTCAACACCAGCTCCAACCAGCAGGACTTCCTGCCCACGAAGTACGAGTCGATCCAGGCCGGCAAGCTGGCCGACCGTGCCTTCCCCTCCGGGGACCAGAAGCTCGAGTTCGAGACGGTCGTGGTGAAGCGCGCCGACGGGCAGCCGCTCACCCCCGCCGACCAGCAGAAGATCGGCACGGTGGCCACGGCGCTGCAGGCCAGGCACATCAAGGGCGTCCAGGCGGTGAACACCGACTCCGCGCGGACGGTGGCCCCCAACCACAAGATCCAGGTCATCACCGTCGGGCTGTCCAACAACTTCGACCAGAAGACGTTCGACCAGAACAAGAGCGCGATCAAACAGGCCCGCACGGTCGTGGCCCAGCAGCTCAAGGGCAGCGGGCTGAGCTACGGCGTGGCCGGTGACGCCGCGTCGGCCGTCGACAACGAGAAGTCCGACAACAAGACGCTGGCGATCATCGGCATCGCCACCATCGTGCTGATCATCGTGCTCGTGTCGATCATCTTCCGCAGCCCGATCGCGGCGCTGCTGCCGATCATCGTCATCGCGCTCGTCTCGCAGGTGTCGACCGCGGTGGCCGGCTACGTCGGCAAGGCGTTCGACCTGCACTTCGACGAGGGGTTCAACGTCATCATCCTCGTCGTGCTGTACGGCATCGGCACCGACTACATGCTGTTCCTGCTGTTCCGGTTCCGGGAACGGCTGCGCAGGGGCGAGGACAAGAAGACTGCGATGATCACGACGGTCGAGCGCGTCGGCGAGGCGATCGCCTCGGCCGCGGGCGCCGTGATCGTGGCGTTCCTGGTGCTGCTCCTGGCGAAGTTCAAGGCCTTCGGCTCGCTCGGGCCACAGCTCGCGATCGCCGTCGGGGTGATGTTCATCACCGCGATGACGCTCGTGCCGGCGATCGTCTCGCTGCTCGGCCGGGTGGTCTTCTGGCCGTCGAAGTCCTGGAAGAACGAGCCCAGGGGCGCCCTGTGGTCGCGCCTCGGCTCGGCGGTCGGCCGCCGTCCGGCGATCACGGCGCTCGCCTCCGGGATCGTGCTGCTGGCGCTGGCCTCCATGGCCCTCGGGCTCAAGGCCGACTACGACTTCCAGGCCGGCGCTCCACAGAACACCGAGTCGGCCAAGGCGCTGAAGGACCTGCGGTCGGCGCTTCCCGCCGGCCTGACCTCGCCCACCGAGGTCTACCTGCAGGGCAACGCCAAGCTCGACCGGGCCGAGCTGCAGCGGTACGAGCAGACGCTGGCCCGCGCCGACGGCGTCGGCCAGGTCTCCCCGCCGCAGCTCAACCCGGACGGCACGGTGGCCAAGTACACCGTCATCCTCAAGCTGAACCCCAACTCCAACGACGCGATCAGCCTGGTCAAGGGGCCGCTCAGGGACACCGCGCACCAGAACGCGCCGCCGGGCACCAGGGCGCTCGTCGGCGGCACCACGGCCGCGTTCGCCGACATCAACGCGGTCAACAACCGCGACCTGTCGGTGATCCTCCCCGTCGCGATGGTCCTGATCGCGCTGATCCTGGCCCTGCTGTTGCGGGCGCTGGTCGCCCCGGTCTACCTGGTGGTGGCGGTGCTGCTCGGCTTCGCCGCCACGCTCGGCGCGACCGTCGGGGTGTTCCAGTACGCCGGTGGCAAGGAAGGCTTGATCTTCCAGCTCCCGATCATCCTGTACCTCTTCGTGCTGGCGATCGGCACCGACTACAACATCCTGATGATCGCCAGGTTGCGTGAGGAGGCACGCGAGGGCCACGACCCGCGTGCGGCGGCATCCGTCGGCATCCGGTACGCCGGGCCGACCGTCGCCGCCGCCGGCGTGATCCTCGCCGGCACCTTCGCGGCGCTGACGCTCTCACCCGACTCGTCCACGCAGGAGATCGGCTTCTCCGTGGCGCTCGGGATCCTCCTGTCCGCCTTCGTGATGTCGGCGTTCCTCGTGCCTTCGCTGACCGCTCTGCTGGGCCACAAGGCATGGTGGCCGGGCCACGGCGACGCGGTACGGCGCCATGGCGGCGACGACGTCGGCGAACCGGCCCCCGACTGGCCCGAGCCCGTCCGGCGGCCCTGACCGTCCGTCCCTCCCGGGCCGTGCCCGGGCGCTTC
>DASUWU010000027.1:0-15717 GCA_036378315.1 Streptosporangiaceae bacterium
GGGCGTGGACGGCCAGGTGGACACGGCGATGGAAGTGAACGGGACGACGGGATACGCCGACACCGACGAGCCGGTCGTGGACACGACAAAGAGCTACTCGGTATCGGCGTGGGTCAACCCGCGCAGCGCACCGGATCACGCCGTGATCCTGTCGCAGACCGGTGCGCGGCGAAGCGAGTTCGAGCTATTTTCCGCGGGCGGGCATTGGGCGTTCGGTAAGCTTCCGGCTGATGACGCGAGCGCCGCCGAGGTGCACATCGTCTCGCCGCAGGAGTTCCAGCTCGGAGAATGGGCGCATCTGGTCGGAGTGTATGATGCGACAGCTGGCCTGATCCGGCTCTATGTCAATGGCAGGGTAAAGGGTGAGGCGCCGTTCACGGCAACGCCGTGGCAAGCCCAGGGCCCACTGCGCATTGGCGCAGGATCACGGTGCGGGCGTCCAGCGACCTTCTTCGAGGGGGCAATCGACGAGGTACGGGTGTTCGACCGGATCGTGGTCCCCGACGAGGCGGCGGAGCTTGCGCGCCAGGCGCCGACCGTGGAGGCGCGGTGGAAGCTGAACGAGGCGACTGCGTCGTCTCCCCTGACGTCGGCGGACGACACCGGCCATGGTCACACCCTTGGCCTGGCCGGCGATGCTCGCATCGATCCGGCGGGCGGCCTGCTGGGTGATCCGCCCGGTGGCCTGGTGTTGGACGGCGAGGGTGACTACGCCGCCACCTCCGGCCCCGTGGTGTCGACGAAACGGAGCTTCACGGTGCTCGGGTGGGTGACGACCGCCGGCCGGCCCGCGGCCGACGCCACGGTGTTCAGCCAGGCGGGGAAGGTGAACAGCGGTTTCATCCTGCGCTACTCGCCGAGTGCCTTCAACGGGTCGGGCGGCTACGAGTTGGAGATGCCCGAGTCCGACGCCGTCGGCGCGCCCAGGCACATCGCCGTACATCCAAGCTTCCAGTCGGCGTTCGAGTGGGACGCCGTGGCGGTCGTCTACGACGCGGCTCAGGACGAGATGCGCCTTTATGTCAACGGTCAGCCAGACGTCAACGGATCCATCCAGACTGGGGTCGTCGGCTTCGACGCCACCGGTGGTCTCCAGATCGGGCGCTCGAAGTCCGACGGCGTCTGGGGAGAATACTGGCCGGGGGCGATCGACGACGTCTGGGTGTTTTCTGGCGCGTTGAGCCAAACGGAGGTTCAAGAGCTCGCGGGCCTGGTGGAGCTACCGACCGGCAACCCCGCATGACGTGTAAGCCGACCCCGCTTGGCGGCGCCCGGGCGTGCACGTCAATCGTGCGCCCGGGCGCGTTACCCCGCTTGGTTGCCCCATGCGTGGACGCGGCCCTGGCCATTGTTGTCGCATCCGCTGGCGGCATAGGCGTCGCCGAGGGGGCTGATCCACAGGACGTCGATCCGGCCGCGATAGCCGGAGTTCAGCGTGTTGTCGTAGAACGCGTTCGCCCGTGACGCGCACTCCACCGGGCCGGTGTTCTTCTTTGGCCTGCCGCCGGTGAAGAACCAGTCGGAAAAATAGGCGCTGGCGCCGGTCCGGGTGAAGGTGTTGGCGAATATTTTGTTTTCGTTGCTGTCGTCGCGGGCTCTGATCGGGTCGCCGCTGATCTGCAGGAAACGGTTGTTCCGGATCAGGTTGTTGCTGCTGTGGTGGGAGAGGTACACCCCGTGGACGAGGTTTTGCCGGGCGGAGCCGCCGATATTTTCCAGATATTCGAATGAGTTGTTCTGGATGACGTTGTCGCGCGAATTGATCAGGTCGATCGCCCCGTAGCCGACGCCGCTGCGCACGTACTTCGACCCGAGGCGGCGAAAGGCCATGCCGTAGACGGTGTTGCCGGTGGCCGGTGCGGTGTTCTGCCGGGTACCCGTCGCCGGCGCGCCGTCGAAGGCGATGGCGCCGGCGGAATAGCCCTCGACCTGGAGAAAGTAGAAGCTGAGCGGCGCGCCGGCCGGCTGCTGCGTCGCGCGGAGCCAGAAGCCGTTTCTTCCGTCGCCGCGGAAGATGGGGCGGCTGCCGATCCCCGCGGCCCCTTCACCGAACTCGTAGTCGATCGGGAGGAACGTGATGGTGTGTCCGGGGACGTACGTCGTCCACTGCACCGGCGCCGCGACGTAGGTGCCGTGCTGGATGCGCACCTCCACGTCGGTGTCCGGCCTGGCGGCGGCGATCACCCGCTGTACCGCGTCCAGGGTACGGACGGCACGGTCCTGCGCGGTGCCGTCATTGCTGTCGGAGCCGTCCGGGGCCAGGTAGACGCGAAGTACGGTGACCGGACGGGGCGCGAACCGGCCGCCCGAGGCCGCGAGATGCCTGCCCACGACATCGGCCAGGTCCTTTTTCTCGTTCGACCCGCCGCCACCAGGAAGGGCGGCGGCCACGACCAGCGTAACAATGGCGACGACAGCGCCGAACAAGGCCGGACGTGGGATCCGTGCCATGGCGTCCTTGGCGGCAAGGGCGCTCCTCATGGCACCGTGGGGCATCACCCCACTCCTCCTCACATCACGTCACCCCGAGAACCGGAATGCATAACCCGGCTCGGCTCGCGCGCAGGCCGGCGACCGGCTGCGGCACAGCCCGAGATAGACGATAAGGCACCATCACCCGGGAGGCTAAGATACGCGAGCACTCGTCTCCCTTTTCCCCCAAATGGAGGGCCGCTCAGGTGCGTATGCCCGGCGCGCGATCGCTGACAGTGTCCGTCCTGGCGTTTTCGGTGATGGCCGCGGGGATCGCGCTGGTGCTCGGGGCCATCGGGACGCTCGCTCTCGCCGACGCGCTCCAGCTCGCCCTCGGCGTCGCCGGCCTTGGCGTCGTGGCCGTCATCCTGATCGGCCAACGCCGCGTGGACGGGAAGGTGCAACGCCTGACCCGGAGCCACAGAAAACATGCGGACCTCGATATCGGCTCCCTCCTCGCCGACAGATTCGACGACCTGCGTTCGCAGGTGATCGACGTGTCGGCCGCCCTGGGCGAAGACCGGGTGATGGCCCTCACCCACGAGAAGGAGATCTCGGCCCGGCTCGCCCGGCTGGAGAAGGACATGGGGTCGCTCGCTGACAGGTTGAGTGATGGTGCGGCCGGCGCTCGGGCCGCCATGGACCGATTGCGCGAAGAAGTCCACACGGTATCTCCGCGCCTCGACGAGCTGGCCGGCAGGATGGCGGCGCTCGAGCACGCCGGCCAGGTGGATTACCGGCAGCTCGAGGCCTATCTCGATTTGCATGGCCTGATCCGGCCCAGGGCGCCGATGCCGGCCCTCAGGGGGTGGGCCGCATCGCCGGATGTCGTGCGCTTCCTGGCCGAAACCATGATCAGGCAACGCCCGAAGCTGGTGGTGGAGTGCGGGAGCGGGGCCTCGAGCGTATGGCTCGGCTACCTCGCCGAGCAGCTCGGCTCCGCCAAGGTGGTGGCACTCGAAAACGACGAGCGCTTCGCCGGAACCTCCCGGGATCTCGTCCGCGCACACGGCCTCGACGATGTCGTCGACATACGGTTGGCGCCGTTCGCCGAGTGGCGCGCCGGCGACGACACCTATCCCTGGTACCAGGTCCATGCCATCGAAGACCTCGTCGACATCGGGCTGGTCTTCGTGGACGGCCCGCCCGGCATGAGCGCCCCGCACGCGCGCTATCCCGCGGTTCCCCTGCTGCTGCCGCGATGCGCGGACGACGTGGTCATCGTGCTCGACGACGCGGACAGGGACGAGGAAACCGAGATCAGTGACCGCTGGCTCGAAGAACACCCGTACCTCGAACGCGTCTCACTCCGGTTCGAGAAGGGCGCCCACGTGTTCCGGCGGCGGCCTTCGTGATCACAGCGTTCATCGAGCGGGTCCTACCGGACACCCCGATGATGGTGATGATCGCGGGGTTCCATCCGGAGGACACGAAGACCGGGCCGCGGCCGCGATCAGCCGGCGAACCCGTCGATCTGGACGAGGTGGCGCCGGAGGCTCCGTTCGCGACTCCGGACAGCGGAGTCGTGGCGCTCATCGCGCGCTCGTCCACGGACCTGCGGCGCGCCGCCACGCTCGCCGACCTGTTCCCGGAGGCCAAGCACCTGCTGGTCGCGGTGACGCAGTCGCCGCCACATCGCTCGTTCGCCGCCCCCGCCGCCGATCCAGGCTGGCCACCGCCCCGTTCACTGCGGCTGCACCGGGGGCCTGCCGGGGACTGGGTCATCGAGGGCCGCTTCGATCGACAGATGTCGATGCGGGACTTCGTCGCCGCGACCGTACGAGGGCTCGACGGCCGCCGTGTCGCAGCCCCCCTCTTCCCCCGCGTCGCGCTCGCCGGACGGGGCGCGGCGGCATGGCGTCCAGGAGAGCTCGGAACGGCCTTGGTCGGCGAGGGCGGGCCGCTTGTGGAATCCGACGGGTACCTGCCGGCCGACCTCGTGCTGCGCTCCACCGGTCCCGCCTCGCCTCCGTGGCCGGACCCGTTGGTGCCGGTCGTGGACCGGCCACGGACGGATCGGCTGTCGTGGGCCGGTCTCGGGTCGAGCGGTGGCATCGGCGAGGCCCGCGCGCTGCTGCCGGCTTTGTCCGACGTCGACGCCGTGCCGCCGGTCGACGAGCGCTCGGTGAATCCCTGGGGTTTCGTGTCGGATCCCGAGCTCGGACACGGTGTGCTCACCCAGCGGGGCGATCGCTGGTGCGTCACCATCCCCCGTGACGACGGTGAAGAAGAGCTCGTACGGTTCCATCCCTCGGGGGCCGTGACGGACGCCGACGTCGGGCGGCTCAGGCGGCTTCGCTCGGTGGGCATCGAATGGGGCCGGCACACCGGCCCGATCGCCGCCGTCCGGGTGATCGCCGGGCTGGCCGCGGCGGGGGTTCCGCTCACGGCGGCGCGTGTCCCCCTGTGGGCGGGTGCGCTGGGGGAGCTGCTCGCCTCCGTGATCACTCAGGCGGACGAGGACACGCTGGCGGACGACCTGCGCCGGGAGGAGCACAGCGTTCGCCTGCGCCGGGCGGCGTTGCGCACCCATTCGAGCCAGGCGCGGTGGCGCGGCCTTGCCGCGTCGGCCGGGTTGGAGGTGCCAGCACGGCCGATGGTCTCGGTCATCCTGTGCACCCGGCGGCCCGATTTCATCGGTTCGGCGCTCCGGCAGATCGCCCGGCAACGCGACGTCGACGTGGAGGTGATCCTCACGCTCCATGGGGTGCCTGCGGCGCTGCCCGAGGTCACGACCGCGGCGGCGGGATTCACCAAGCCGATCACCATCGTCGAGGTCCCCCCTGATGTGCCGTTCGGCGCGGCGCTCAACCGCGGGATCGGGCGGGCCAGTGGCCGTTACCTGGCCAAATGGGACGACGACGATTTCTACGGGCCGGATTTCCTGGCGGACATGGTGCTGGCATCGAACTATTCCGGAGCCGAGCTCGTCGGCTGCTTCGCGCAGTTCACGTACCTGGAACAGATCGACCTGACCATCTATCGGCGAGCGGGACAGTCCGAACGGATGGGCCGCGGCGTGGCCGGCGGCACGTTCGTCATGGAACGGGCCTTCGTCGATGCGATCGGTGGCTTCCCCCCGGTGCCGCGAAGCGTCGACGCGGCGATGATGAAGGCCGTCAGCGCCGCGGGCGGGCGGACCTACCGTACGCATGGCCTCGGCTTCATGCTCAATCGAAGGGCGTCAGGTCACACGTGGGCGATGCCGGTCACGTACTTTCTCCGCTCCGTGGATCGGCAGTGGCGGGGCCTCCACCCCAGCCCGCTGATGGAATGTGACGCGACAGATATCGGGGACCGGGTCGCGGCCAACTGACGGAGTGTGAGAAAGCAGATGACCGGATCCGCAGGACGCACGCGCCAACCGCGCGTTCGACACAACGACTACGGCAGCCTTCGGGTGCCCGACCTCGGGGATTGGGAGCCGCGCCGGTCGGTGTCGGTGGTGATCCCGGCGTACGCGGGCCAGGACAAGCTCGACCTCACGCTGGCCAGCCTCGCCGGGCAGACCTATCCGAGCCATCTGCTGCAGGTGATCGTGGTCGATGACGGCAGCCGGCCGCCGCTGCGGCTTCCGGAGATCGTTCCGGAGAACGTCAGCCTCATCCAGAGCCTGCCCGGGAAATGGGGACGAGCGCACGCCTGCCATTCGGGCGCGCTGCGCGCGGATGGTGAGGTCATCCATTGGCTGGACGCCGACATGGTCATCTTCCGCGACCATATCGAGGCCAATATGCGATGGCACCATGTGGCCGATTATCTGGTCGTCATGGGTTACAAGCGGTTCGTCGAGTTCACGGCAGGCCGGCTGAGCCCGCAGACCGTCTTCGACGCCGTATCGGGCGGCTCCGCGGGCGGCCTCTTCGACATTGAGCGGAGCGCGCGGCACGAGTGGGTCGAGAAGATCATCGACGAGACCGACGGGCTTCGCGCCAGCCGCAACAGGACCTATCGCGTGCACGTCGGCGCCACGGCGTCCACCCCCAAGGAACTGCTGCTGGCCGCCGGCGGCATGGACAACTCGATCGTCCTCGGCGAGGACACCGACCTGGGGTTCCGGCTGGCCCAGCAGGGCGCGGTGTTCGTTCCCGAGCCGGCGGCGCGCAGCTGGCACCTCGGCGCGTCGACGGTGATGCGCCGCCGCGAGGAAGTGGCCCGGCACAACGAGCCCTCCCTGAGCCAGCGGCTGCCGATGCGGCGCGATTGGCGCCGCTGGATCGGACGGCAGTGGCTCGTCCCGTTCGTCGATGTCGTGGTCGACGCGCGGGAGAGCGCGTACGAGGACGTGCGCGCCAGGGTGGCGGGGGCGCTGGCCAGCACCGTGCCCGACGTGCACGTGACGGTCGTCGGGCCGTGGTCCGAGCTGACCGCGGACCGCCGCGCGCCGCTCGACGATCCGCTGCTCGACCTCAGGCTGGTCCGCGAGGCGTTCAGGCACGACGGGCGCGTGACGTACGTGGAGCGGTGCCCGGCGACGTCGGCGCCCGCGCCGTTCAGGCTCATCTGCCCGCCGGGCTGGGTGCCCACCGCCGACGCCCTCCCGCGCCTGGTCCAGCTGATCGAGGCCGGCGGCCACGGGGTGGTGTTCCTCGCGCTTCCCGAGGGCGCCGGGCTCGTCGTGGCGAGGTTCGAAAGGACCGCCGCCTTCGCGCGGGCGCTCATGGTCCGCGAGGAGGCGGACGACCTGGACGATCTCGTGCACGAGATGTTCGGGACGCATTGGATCGATGGCACGGAATGGGCGCTCGCGCCCGCCGGCGACCCGCCGCGGGCGATATCGGTCGCGGCACTCGAGGCCCAGGCCCAGAAATGGAAGCGCGAGGCGGCCCAATGGCGGCGGAAGGCCGAGCACTGGGAGGCGGAGGCGGCCAGGCTGAAAGACAAGCTCCAGGCTCCGGTCGGCAGGAAACTCACCGAAGCCGCACGTCGCAGGCTCTCCCGGGCTCGCTAGCGCGGCGCCCCTCCGGTCGGCTCCTGGTGCTCAGGCCGCCGGAGCAGTCAGCCGGCCGGCCCCTGCCACAGCGTCACGTGCTGGGCGTGGGAGTCCGCGGTCAGCCCGACACCGAGGAGGCGGCTGCGCACGACCGTCAAGGCCGTGATGCGCTGCGTCCCCGTTCCCGACAGCGCGGGACCACGAGGAGACGAGGAACTCCAGGATCGGCCGTCAGCCGACGTCCAGAGAACCACGTCCTCGTCCCCGGAGGCGTCCACCGTGCCCGCCGCCGCGAAGCCTCGTGAGGTCGCGGTCATCGCCGTCACGGTGACGTCGGCGGCGCCCGCCGCGGCGAGGGGCAGTTCCAGCGCGGACCACGTCAGGCCCGAGTCGCCGGAGACGACGGCGAAGGCGCGGTAGCCCTGGTTCTCGAACCAGCCCCTGCCCAGCGCGGCGATGGTCTGCCCGCCCACCGCGACGTGGGTGAGGCTTCCGTTCAGCATGCGGTCGGGCAGTTCCGGCTGCTGCGCCTTCCAGCGCAGGCCGTCCGGCGACGTCCACACCTCGGGCCTGGACCGCTTCTCGGCCGGCGCGGTGGGATCGACGACGTCGCCGACCGCGACGTACCCGGTCGATGTGCCGGCCGCGTCCAGCATCCTCGGCCACGACGTGCGCGTCGCTTCCAGGCCGGCGGCCCGCCTCCAGGTCGTGAGGTCGGCGGAGTACCAGGCCGCGGCGGACGTCTTCTGCGGGACGGTGCCCGCCCAGCCGACGACAACGTACCCCTTGGGGCCGCTCGCCACCGAGCTGAGTGTGCGGGCCCCTGCGGTGGAGCCGAGCACGGTGGGCGGGAGCCGGTGCCACGACGACGCGTCGGGCGAGGTCGCCACGATCGGGCGCGGTCCGTCCGCGCCGATCGCGACCCAGCCCTGCCCGCCCTGCGCGACATCGGTGAAGCTCTGCTGTCCCTGGCCGGCCAGGCCGCTCGTGTCCGACCGGCGCCAGGTGACGCCGTCGGCCGATGTCCAGGACGCCGGGTCGCCGTTGGTTCCGCCGACCGCGACCGTGCGGCCGCCGGCGGTCGCGAGCGCCTGGACCGAGCGATCGGGGATCACCGCGTCCCGGACGCCGGCCAGGTTGATGTCACCGGGTCTGCCCGACTCGTCGATCCGGTCGAGATAGAAGTTCTGGTCGGTGCCCTGCTGGTAACCGTCGATGATGACGGCCCCGCCGCCGGTGACCGCGAGGCCATCGATCGTGCGGTTTCGCACCTGGCCCAGATCGGTGGGCGGCTGCCAGGTGGCGCCGTCGCCGCTGCGGTAGACGAGGATCCGGTTGCCGGGACCGGTGACCAGCGCGGCGAGACCTTGGTCGCCACCCGCCAGCGACTGGAAGTTTTCGGATTCGCCGGCGCCGAGCGCGAACTGGCCGGCCGTCCGCCAGGTCACCCCGTCCCGGGAAGAGATGACCTGACCGTTGCGGGCGTCGCCGTCCTTGGCCTTCCTTACGGCGAAGAAGCCGCGCGGAGTCGCCGCCAGATGAATGGTGCCGAAGGCATCGTTCGACGTCGGCAGGGCTACCTGGGTCCAGGTGCGGCCGCGGTCGGTGGATCGCCACAATGCCGCCACCGCGGCGTTGTTATGGCCGGATTTTTGAATGTCTCCCGAGATGACGATGCTCTGGCCTGCGGCGGCCACATAGTCCAGGCGCCCGATCGATCCGTTCTTGCCAGCCGGAATCGGGAGTTTTCCGCCCTCGATGCGCCGCCAGGAACGGCCGTCCGCGGAAAGCCAGAGAATCGGTTTTCCGGCGTTACCTGATTTCGTCTCGTACCCAATCGCGATATAGCCTTGCGCGCTTTTCGCGATCTGCTGCAGGTGGTCGGTGGCGTGGAAGGCGGAGGCGCTGTCTCTGATCTTGAGCCACGACCGGCCGTCGGCGCTGGTCCACGCGGCGAAGTGATCGGAGGTCCGGCCCAGGGCCAGCCAGGCGCCGGCGGTTCCAACGATCTTGAACGGGATCGCGCCGCCGGGCCTGGCTCCCGGCTCGGTCTTGATATCGGCCACGGCCCAGGTGTGCCCGCCGTCCTGAGAAACCACGAATCGGGGTCGGGAAAGTGAGGAGTTCCTTTCCGAGCCGGCGGCGACCACCGTGTTTCCGACCGCCGCGACATCGGCGAACATTTGCTGGCTGCCGTCGGACGCGGCGCCAGGAGCCGAGGCGAAGACGGCATCCGCGTTGGCCGCCGTGGCCGTCGTGTCGGCGGGCTTCCGGCCGCCGGACAGCTTGGCGTACAGACCCACGCCACCGCCGCCCACGACGACCAGGGCGGCGACGACGGCGGCCACCTTGCCGGCGGGGAACGCGCGCCGCCGCCTGGGCGCCTGGACGCGCCACGGCTCGTTCGGCCGGAACCCTGGTTGGGGCGGGATCTGTGGCTGAGGTGGCTGGGGGTGCTGGACCGGCGGCATGGTCGCCGCGACCGGAAGCGGGGGAGGCGCGGTGGCGGAACCGAAGGTTCCGGAGGAAGCGGTTCGGGGCGGCCCGGGCGGGACCGGCGGCAGCGGCGGAGCGGGCGGCAGCGGCGGGACGGGCGGCCCCGGCGGCATGGCGGTGTCCCGTGAGGCCGCGGGCGGGGCGGGCGGTTGCGACGGCGGTGCCGGCGGGGCGAAGGAGTCAGACGGAACGAAGGAGTCCGATGGAGGCGTGGAAGGAACGAAGGCGTCCGGCGGCGGCGCCGACGTGACGAAGGCGTCCGGCGGCGGCGCCTGCGGCGGACCCCAAAGGTCGCTCGGTCGGCTCTCCGCGCCGGCCCCCTGCCCCCACGCGGGCGGGGGCGGCGGAGGTGACGCGGGCGCGGGGTCCGGCGGTCGCGGCCGGTCATCGCCCGCTTGCGTCGCCTGCTCGGGGGGCTCGGCGGGCGCCGCGTCCGTTCCCTGATCCGCTCCCTGATCCGTCATGAGAGGGCCGGCGGGAACGCCATAGGGAGGTGGCGGAACGTACGGAGGGAGCGTCCAGCCGTCGCCCGCATCGGCGGACGCCAGATCCTGCTGTTCTTCCTGGTCCCCGGCCCGCTTCGCGTGATCCTCCGGCGTTCCACCCGTGCTCACGGTCCCCCTCCGAGACGAATATGCGGTCGATTGATCGAATTGTCACAGAAAAACCTATCGCGCGCGCAACCTCACGTTCACGCCCCGCGCCGCCGGCGGAGCCGAGCCGCTCACTATGGCCCCACCAGGCGGAAGCCTATGGCGTGACCTGCGTTGGAAGCGGGCCGGCCCTACCGGATCCGTTCAGGCCCGGCAACCCACGGTCAGGATGAACGATACGTACTATGATGCGTTTCCGGACGGACTGCCTGTCTGGCGCTGCGTCACATGGTGCTTGCTTTTCCCATCGGTAAACCGACCTCCCTATTCGCGCGTCCATGTGGGAGAACGCTTTCTGCGCTGGTGGTCACGGGATTCGAGGGGGCGCGAACGTGCCGGACGTGCATGGCAGTCGTGAATGGATGTCCAGGGATCGTGACCACCGGCAACAAGACGCAGCGGATGCATTCCGTCACGGCCCGAACAACCACAATGGTCAGAGCGGCCAGGTCATTCACAACGGGCAGAACGGTCAGTCGCGGGACGCCGCTTTCGAGGCGCTGACCCGGCTGTTGCACGAGACCGAGGCCAGGCTGCGGGAAACCGAGAAGCGGCTCCGCCAGACCGAAGACCGCTACAAGTACCAGGTCTACCGGACCGAGTACGTGAGCTGGCAGCTCAGGTCGTCGTTCGCGCGGCGGTGGTGGCGGCTCGGCAAGGCCATCTGGAAGGTGAAGCAGAAGCCGTCCCACATCTTCCTCCTGCCGGCCGACCTCGCCGGCATCGCCCGCCGCTCGGTCATGCCCGCCCCTCCGGCCCGGCCCGGGCGGAAGAAGGGCGCGGCCGCGCGGCCGGATCCGGCCACGAGCCATCGCGACGACCGGCCGGCCATGCCGAACCTCCCGCAGATCCCGCTTCCCGATGGCCCGGTGGCGCGGCCCGGTCTCACGGTCGCGGCGATCCTCGACGAGTTCACGGCGATGTCGCTGCGGTACGAGTGGCGCCAGGTGACGCCGGGGCCGGACGACTGGCGCGAGGTGCTGGAGCGGGAGCGTCCCGAGCTGCTGTTCGTGGAGTCCGCGTGGTTCGGCAACGGCAAGAGGTGGGGGCTGCACATCGCCGGGCCCGAGGGTCCGAGCCAGACGCTGCGCGACCTCGTCGCCTGGTGCCGCGCCCAGGGCGTGCCAACGGTCTTCTGGAACAAGGAGGACCCGCCCAACTTCGACCGTTTCATCGAGGCCGCCAAGCTTTTCGATCATGTGTTCACGACGTGCGGCGAGATGATCCCCCGCTATCGCGAGATCCTCGGCCACGACCGCGTGGGCGTGCTGTCGTTCGCCGCCCAGCCGCGCATCCACAACCCGGTGAACGTGCCCGGCGGGCGCCGGCACGAGGTGGCCTTCGCCGGCACGTACTTCCAGCACAAGCACCCCAGGCGCGCGGAGCAGATGAAGGCCGTGCTCGAACCGGCGCGCGGGTTCGGCCTGCACATCTTCAGCCGGATGCTGGAGCAGGACCACCGGTTTCAGTTTCCCGAACACTACGATCGCCACGTCGTCGGGACGCTTCCGTACGAGCGGATGCTTGCCGCCTACAAGTCCTACAAGGTCTTCCTCAACGTCAACTCGGTGGTCGACTCGCCGACGATGTGCGCCCGCCGCCTCTTCGAGCTATCCGCGTGCCGTACTCCCGTCCTGTCCGGCTACTCCCGGGCGCTCGAGCGGTTCTTCCCCGGCATGGTGACGGTGACACGGACGCCGAAGGAGACCCAGACGCTGCTGGCCGGGCTGCTCGCCAGCCCGGAACTGCGTGACCGGCAGGCCCACCTGGCGATGCGCGAGGTCTTCGCCAAGCACACCTTCGGCCACCGGGTCGACACCGTGCTGGAGGCGGTCGGCAGGCCCATGCCGCGCCCCGAGCCGTACGTCTCGGTCATCATGGCGACCAACCGTCCCGGGCAGCTCGCCTACGCCATCGAGCAGGTCGCCCGCCAACGGTGGCGGCGTCTGCAGTTCGTGCTGGTCCTGCACGGCTCCGATCTCGAGCCGGACGTGGCGCGCGACAAGGCGCTCGCCGCGGGGATCAGGGATGTGGTGGTGCGCACCGCGGACCAGGCGACGTCACTGGGCGAATGCCTGAACCTCGCGATCGACGCCGCCGACGGGGATCTGATCGCGAAGATGGACGACGACGACGTGTACGGCGAGCACTACCTCTCCGACCTCGTCCCGGCCTTCACCTACACCGATGCGGACATCGTCGGAAAGCGCGCCTGCTACGTGCAGCTCCGAGCCATCAACGCGACGCTGCTCAGCAAGCCCGACCTCGAGCACACGTACTGCAACCTGGTGCGTGGCGGCACGATCGTGGCGTCCGGGGACGCGCTCCGCCACCTGCGCTTCGACGATGTCCCCAGAGGCTCGGACACCAGGCTGATGCGCCGCGCCGGGGAAGAGGGCATCAAAATCTACTCGGCGGACCGTTTCAACTACGTCTACGTCCGCAACGCGAACCCGAACGAGCACACCTTCCAGGTCAACGACGCCGAGCTGCTGAAGCAGGCGAGGGTGGAGTTCTACGGCCCGCCGGAGCAGCACGTCTGCATCTGAACGCGCCGGCGATGCGCAACCGGCCGCGCGGTGCCCGCTCCCGAAGGTGGGAGACTGCGGGCTATGACCCGCGCATCCGTCAGCGCCGACGAGATCCGCGCCGCGCGTACGGTGCTGGACGACGTCGTCGTGGCCACCCCGCTGCTGCATTCCCGCTTCCTGTCCGACCAGGTCGGCGGCCCTGTCTACCTCAAGTGTGAGAACCTCCAGCGCGCCGGCTCTTTCAAGGTTCGCGGCGCGTACGTCAGGATCGCCCGGCTGAGCGACGCCGAGCGGGCGGGCGGCGTGGTGGCGGCCAGCGCCGGCAACCACGCCCAGGGCGTCGCGCTCGCGGCCGGGCTGCTCGGCAGCAAGGCCACCGTCTACATGCCGGAGGGCGCGCCGCTGCCCAAGGTGGCGGCGACGAAGGCGTACGGCGCCGACGTGATCCTGCAGGGCCCGACCGTGGACGGCTGCCTGTCCGCCGCGCGCGAGCACGCCGAGCACCACGGCGCCGTGTTCATCCACCCGTTCGACCACCCGGACGTGGTGGCCGGGCAGGGGACGATCGGCCTGGAGATCCTCGAGCAGCGCCCGGACGTCCGTACCGTGGTCGTCCCCATCGGCGGGGGCGGGCTCGCGGCGGGCATCGCGGCGGCGATCAAGGAGACCAGGCCGGACGTGAAGGTCATGGGCGTGCAGGCCAAGCGCGCTGCCGCGTTCCCGCCGTCGCTGGCCACCGGCCATCCCGTCCGGATCGACATCGGCGCGACGATGGCCGACGGCATCGCGGTGGGGCGGCCGGGCGACCTCACCTTCGCCATGGTGGCCGAGCTGGTCGACGCGGTGGTGACGGTGTCGGAGGAGTCCCTCGCGCAGGGCATGCTGGCCTGCCTCGAACGCTCGAAGCAGGTCGCCGAGCCGGCGGGCGCGGCCGGGGTGGCGGCCATGCTGGAGCACGCGTACGCGTTCGAGCCGCCCGTGGTCGCGGTGCTGTCGGGCGGCAACATCGACCCGTTGCTGCTGGCGAAGGTGCTCCGGCACGGCCTCGCCGCCGCCGGTCGCTACCTGGTGTTCCGGGTACGGCTGTCGGACCGGCCGGGGGCGCTCGTGACCTTGCTGAGCGAGCTCGCCGAGCTCGGGTGCAACGTGCTCGACGTGACGCACGAGCGGGTGGCCGCGCGGCTGCCGGTCGACGAGGCCGAGGTGCTGCTGCAGGTCGAGACGCGCGGCCCTGACCACTGCGACGACGTGCTCGACCGGCTGCGCGCCAGCGGCTACACGCTCAGCTTCACCTGACGCCGCCCCCCACGGCCTCGCCGCGGTTCACAGGGACGGCTTGCCGGCGGTGAACGCCCAGGCCTTGAACAGCGGCCCGAGATCCTTGCCGGACAGCCGCTCGGCGAAGGCGATGAAGTCGGCCGTGGTGACGTTGCCGTACCGGTGCGCGGCCGGCCAGCGCCGCAGCAGGGTGAAGAAGTCCTTGTCGCCGATCGCCTTGCGCACCATGTGCAGCGTCATCGCGCCGCGGTCGTAGACCGTCTCGTGGAAGATGTTGTCGCGGCCGGGGTCGGCCATGACCGGCTTCCAGATCTCGGCGTCCGGGCCCTGCGCGTAGGTCTGGTCGAAGAGCTGCTGCGCGGTCGAGCCGCCGGTCCGCTCGCTGTAGAGCCACTCGGCGTAGGTCGCGAAGCCCTCGTTGAGCCAGATGTCCTTCCAGTACGCGGGCGTGACGGCGTCGCCGTACCACTGGTGGGCGAGCTCGTGCGCGAGCAGCCCGCCGCTCGGGTTCACGCCGGGGCGGGGACGGTCGTAGACCGGCCGGCCCTGCGTCTCCAGCGAGTAGCCCACGCTCGCCCGATCGGCGATGCCACCGGTCGAGCCGAACGGGTAGCGGCCGAACACCGTCTGCTCCCAGTCCACGATGTCCGCGGTCTGGTTGTGGAAGTCGGCCGGCTGCGAGGCGGCGGTGACGAGCTGCGGGTCGATCGCGGTGATGTTGCGGATGCCGCTCGCCGTGCGTCCCCGCGTCACGGTGTACTTCCCGATCGCCACCATGGCGAGCTCGCTCGCCATGGGCTGGCGCATCGCCCACCGGTACGTCGTGGTGCCGCCGCGACTGGTCTTGCCCTGCGGCTCCCCGTTCGCCAGCGCGGTGACGTTGTTCGGCACGGTGATGGCGTAGCCGTAGGTGGCCTTGTCCCGCGGGGTGTCGTTGACGGGGTACCACGTGGCGGCGCCGATCGGCTGGTTGAGCCCGACGGCGCCGTCATTCGTGGCGACCCAGCCGGAGATGCCGAGCGCCGGGTCGTCGATCTTCGCCGGCACGCCGGCGTACGACACCGCCGTCGTGAAGACCGCGCCCGCCGGCAGCCCGCGGGCCGGGGTGATCACCAGCTCCTGGGCGCCGCTGCGGGTGTAGGAGGCGGGCCGGCCGTTCACCGTCAGCCTGCTGATCGTCAGCGGCCCCTGGAAGTCGAGGTCGAAGCGGGACAGGTTCTGCGTGGCCCGGGCGGTGATCCGGGCGGTGCCGGTGAGCTTCCTGGACGGCGGGTCGTAGGCCAGCCCCAGGTCGTAGTGGCCGACGTCGTACCCGCCGTTGCCCATGTCGGGGAAGTACGGGTCGCCGGCGCCC
>DASUWU010000028.1:0-53753 GCA_036378315.1 Streptosporangiaceae bacterium
GACATCATTGAAACCGGCGACACCGCCGGCCCCCAGCGAAAGTACTCCGGTGACTCCGCCGACACGGGAGGAGAGTTTCGTCCACCGTTTCGTGATGGACAACGCTCCCGACTTGATCACCTGCATCGAGCCAGGCGTTTCGTCATCCCACTTGACGGTTCCGGCGGCCGCCTTGTCACGCGCCTCGTCCGTTGCCAATAACTGCAGGCCGACGAGAATTTCGGAAAGGGCTACCTTCGGCTCGACGTCCTCCGCCGGCTCGGCCCACTTCAGATTGTCCAGCACCTGTGCGGAGGCCGGCTTGTCAGCATTCGAAGTCGCCATCCCGAGCTCCTACGGCGAGACGAAGAAACACCAGGGTTAGAATAGCGCCGTCGAAAAACGCGGCCCAGCTATCCAGCTATCCGGCTATCCGGCTATCCGGCTACCCTGCTACCCCGCGACGCGGTCGAGGACGAGCGGGAAGAGGATGGGTCGTCCGCCAGGCCGGATCTCGATGGCCCCGTCGAGGGCATCCAGGGCCCGGTCGAAGCGGCCCGGATCGTCGGCGTACAGCGTGAGCAGCGGCCGGCCCGCGGTCACCTCGTCGCCCGGCTTGGCGTGGCAGACCACGCCCGCGCCCGCCGACACCGGATCCTCCTTGCGCGCCCGCCCGGCGCCGAGCCGCCACGCCGCGACCCCGACGCCGTACGCGTCCAGCCTGGTCAGCACGCCGCTCCGCGGGGCGGTCAGGTCGTACGACTCCGCCGCCCTCGGCAGCGGGGCGTCGGGATCGCCGCCCTGCGCCGCCACCATGCGCCGCCAGACGTCCATGGCGCTGCCGTCGCGCAGCGCGTCGGCCGGATCCTTCCCGCCGTCCAGGCCGGCCGCGGCGAGCATCTCGCGGGCCAGCCGGACGGTCAGCTCGACCACGTCCGCCGGGCCGCCGCCCGCCAGCACCTCCACCGCCTCGGCGACCTCGACGGCGTTGCCCACGGCGCGGCCCAGGGGCCGGTCCATGGCGGTGAGCAGCGCCACCGTACGCAGCCCGTGGTCGGCGCCGATGCCGACCATCGTGGTCGCCAGCTCGCGCGCCGCGTCCGCGGTCTTCATGAACGCCCCCGAGCCGACCTTGACGTCGAGCACCAGCGCCCCGGTGCCCTCGGCGATCTTCTTCGACATGATGGAGCTGGCGATGAGCGGGATCGACTCGACCGTCCCTGTGACGTCGCGCAGCGCGTACAGCTTGCGGTCGGCCGGGGCGAGACCGGCTCCGGCGGCGCAGACCACCGCCCCGGCGGCGCGCAGGACGTCGATCATCTCCGCTCCCGACAGCGCGGACCGCCAGCCGGGGATCGTCTCGAGCTTGTCGAGCGTGCCGCCGGTGTGGCCGAGCCCGCGCCCGGACAGCTGCGGCACCGCGGCACCGCAGGCGGCCACCGTCGGCGCCAGCGGCAACGTGATCTTGTCGCCGACGCCGCCCGTGGAGTGCTTGTCGGTGGTCGGCCGGTCGAGCGCGGACCAGTCCATCCGCTCGCCGGTACGGATCATCGCCTCGGTCCAGGCGGCCACCTCTCGCCTGGTCATGCCGTTCAGCAGGATGGCCATCGCCAGCGCGGCCATCTGCTCCTCGGCCACCGTCCCCTTGGTGTAGGCGGAGACCACCCAGTCGATCTGCTCGCGGGTGAGCTCACCGCCGTCGCGTTTGGCGCTGATGACGTCGATGGCGTCAATCGCGTGGATCGCGTCCACTCATCGCTCCCAGTCGGCCAGGTTGTCGGGTCCGAACGCGTCCGGCAGCAGCTCGCACAGCGGCCGTACGCCGCCGGCCGCGTCCACCAGCAGCTCAGGGCCGCCGTGCTCCCACAGCAGCTGCCGGCACCGGCCGCACGGCATCAGCGGGTCGCCGCGACCGTCGACGATCGCCACCGCCACCAGCCGGGGAGGTGCCGCGCCGGCGCGGCCCGTCCCGTGGAGGGCGGAGACGAGGCCGCATTCGGCGCACAGGCCGAGGCCGTACGAGGCGTTCTCCACGTTGCAGCCGCTGACGACGCGCCCGTCCGCGGCCAGCCCGGCAGCACCGACAGGGAAGTTCGAGTACGGCGCGTACGCCCGCCGCATCGCCGCCCTGGCCGCGTCCCGCAGCGCCGCCCAATCGACCTGGCCGCTCATCCGCTCCCGACCCCCTCCCCGCTCCCCTCATGTCTCCATAGTCATACATGACGGGGATCGACCAAGCCGACCGTCACCGTAGGCGCCGTAACGATCACGCTAAGCCACGGAAGCTGGATCGTTGCTGGTACGTAACGGTCTGCCCACAACTCCGCAGGGAAGTGGCGGCGGGCTCATCT
Source organism: Streptosporangiaceae bacterium (assembly GCA_036378315.1). Lineage (GTDB taxonomy): Bacteria > Actinomycetota > Actinomycetes > Streptosporangiales > Streptosporangiaceae > CALAED01. Next base: position 2,331 of record DASUWU010000028.1, read on the forward strand.
GGACCGTAATCCTTGACCGAATTGGGCGGTCATATCCATTTGGGCGCCCCCGAGTGTCATTGGGAGGCCATGGTGGCCAAGTTGATCCGGTTCGCCGCCGGGGTCGCCGGAATCGCGCTGCTCGCAGCCGGATGCGGGTCGAAGCCGAAGCAGGAGTCCTCCACGGGTGGGGGCTCCGCCGCATCGAACTTCACAGCATGCATGGTGACCGACACCGGCGGAATCGACGACCGGTCCTTCAACGCCTCCTCGTGGGCCGGCATGCAGGCCGCCGGGAAGGCGACAGGGGCGAAGGTCAGCTATATCCAGTCGACGAGCGAGAACGACTACGTTCCGAACATCAGCAGCCTGGTCGCCAAGAAATGCAACCTGATCGTCACGGTCGGCGGCCTGATGGCGGAGGCGACGTCGAAGGCGGCCAAGTCGAACCCGAACCAGAAATTCGCGATCGTGGACTCCGGCTCGGTCGGCAACAACGTCTACGGCATGCAGTTCAACACGGCACAGAGCGCCTTCCTCGCCGGCTACCTGGCGGCCGGAATGTCGAAGACAGGAAAGGTCGGCACGTTCGGCGGCCTGAACATTCAGCCGGTCACCATCTACATGGACGGCTTCTGGGAGGGCGTGCAGTACTACAACAAGAAGAAGAACAAGAAGGTCCAGGTGCTCGGCTGGAACGAGAAGGCGCCCAAGGGTGGCTCGTTCGCCAACTCCTTCACCGACCAGGGCGCGGGCAAGCGCATCGCCAACAACTTCATCCAGCAGGGGGCCGACATCGTCTTCCCCGTCGCCGGCGGCACCGGTCTCGGCGCGGCGGCCGCGGCCCAGCAGAGCGGCGGCAAGGCCAACGTCATCTGGGTGGACGCCGACGGCTGCGTATCGGCCGCGCAGTACTGCAACGTCTTCCTGACGAGCGTGCTGAAGGGCATGGAGGGCGCGGTCCAGCAGACCGTCACGAGCGCGGCCAAGGGCCAGTTCCCCACCGGCGGCTACCTGGGCACCCTGCAGAACGGCGGCACGGGATTGGCGCCGTTCCACCAATTCGCCGGCAAGGTCCCGCAGGATCTGCAGACCGAGCTCAAGCAGGTCCAGCAGGACATCGAGTCCGGCCAGATCCAGCTCACGTCGCCGAACCAGCCGAAGGCGTAGCCTTGCCGCGGGGCGGCCGGGGTCCCGGCGAAGGGTGACATGGTGAGTCTGGAACTACGTGGCATCACCAAGAAGTTCGGCTCGCTGGTGGCCAACGACCACATCGACCTGAGCGTGGAGCCGGGCGAGATCCATTGCCTGCTCGGCGAGAACGGCGCCGGCAAGTCGACGCTGATGAACATCCTTTACGGCCTTTATCAGCCGGACGACGGAGAGATCCGCATCGACGGCGAGCGGGTCTCGTTCGCCGGGCCCCGGGACGCCATCGCCGCCGGTATCGGCATGGTGCACCAGCATTTCATGCTGATTCCGGTGTTCACCGTGGCCGAGAACGTCATGCTCGGCGGCGAGAAGGTGCGCGCGGCCGGTTTCCTCGACCACGCCGGGGCGTGCCGGGCGGTGAACGAGCTGTCGTCCAGGTACGGGCTGCGGGTCGATCCGGACGCCGTCGTCGCCGACCTGCCCGTCGGGGTGCAGCAGCGGGTCGAGATCATCAAGGCGCTGACCCGCGAGGCCAGGGTGCTCATCCTGGACGAGCCGACCGCGGTGCTCACCCCGCAGGAGATCGATGAGCTCTTCACCGTGATGCGTGCGCTGCGCGCCTCCGGCCGCTCCATCGTGTTCATCACGCACAAACTCAAGGAGGTCAAGGCGATCGCCGACCGCATCACCGTGATCCGGCGCGGGATGGTGGTCGGCACGCCGAGCCCGCACGCCTCCGAGGCGGAGCTGGCCACGCTGATGGTGGGCCACGACGTACGGCTCGGCGTCACCAAGGGACGGGCCGTCGATCCGGCGGCGGCGCCCGCGTTCACGGTCAAGGACCTCACGGTGCTCGACGAGGCGGGCCACGCCGTGGTCGACGACGTGAGTTTCGACGTACGCCCCGGCGAGATCCTCGCGATCGCCGGCGTGCAGGGCAACGGCCAGACCGAGCTGACCGAGGCGCTGCTCGGGCTGCGCGCCCCGGCCGGCGGCTCGATCCGGCTGGACGGAAAGGAACTGGCCGGGGCGAGCCCGCGCACGGTGCTGCGGGCCGGGGTGGGCTACATCCCCGAGGACCGCGCCCACGACGGCCTGGTCGGCAGCAGCAGCGTGGCGGAGAACCTGATCCTGGACCTCTACGACCGGCCGCCGTTCGGCCGCCGCGGCTCGCTCGACATGGGCGCGGTCCGCGCCAACGCCGAGCAGCGGGTGGCCGAGTTCGACATCAGGACCGGTTCCGTGCAGGCGCCGGCGAGCACCCTGTCGGGCGGTAACCAGCAGAAGGTGGTCGTCGCCCGCGAGATGTCCCGGCCGCTGCGGCTGCTGATCGCCGCCCAGGCGACTCGCGGCGTCGACGTCGGGGCGATGGAGTTCATCCACTCGCGGATCGTCCGGGAGCGCGACCAGGGCCGGCCGGTGCTCATCGTGTCCACCGAGCTGGACGAGGTGTTCGCGCTGGCCGACCGCATCGCGGTGATGTACCGAGGCAAGATCATGGACATCGTGTCGCCGGACATCTCGCGCGAGGAGGTGGGCCTGCTCATGGCCGGCGCCCGGGGAGGACACGACCGATGAGCGAGCCGGCACCGATCACGGAAAGTCCTCCCGAGCCGCCGGCGGCCCCGCCGGGCCGGGCCAGACGGCTCATCGATCCGGTCGTCACCGCGCGCCCGTGGGTGGTCACCGTCCTGGCGATCGTGCTGGCCCTGGTGGTCGGCGCGATTTTGATCGTGCTCGCCGACGAGGACACCCGCGCCAAGTTCGGCTACTTCTTCGCCGCCCCTGGCGATGGCCTCTCGGCCGCCTGGAGCGACATCACCACGGCGTACACCGCGCTGTTCAAGGGCTCGATCTACAACCCCGCGAACACATCGTCGCTCACCGCCGCGCTGACGCCGCTCAGCGAGACACTCACCGAGGCCACCCCGCTGATTTTCGGCGGGCTCGCCATCGGCCTGGCGTTCCAGGCCGGCATGTTCAACATCGGTGGCCAGGGGCAGCTCATCTTCGGGGCCATCGCCGCCACGTACGTCGGGTTCACGGTGACCGGCCCGCCGGTCATCGCGCTGATCGCCGGTGTCGTCGCGGGCATCGTGGGCGGCGCGGTCATCGGCGGGTTCGTCGGCTGGTTGAAGGCCGCGACCGGCGCGCACGAGGTGATTGTCACGATCATGCTCAACTACGTGGCGCTGGCCCTGCTGAACTACCTGATCGCCACCACGGTCTTCAAGGACCCGAACAACCCGCAGCCGGTGTCCAAGCCGGTCGCCGGCAACGCGCGGCTGCCGCACCTGGCCGGCGAATCGCTGCGGGTCAACGCCGGCATCCTGCTCGCCGTCGTGGCCGTCGCCTTCGCCTGGTGGCTGCTCAACCGGTCCACGCTCGGCTTCCAGCTGCGTACGGTGGGCGCCAACGCGAACGCCGCGCGGACCGCGGGCATGAACGTGGGGCACAGCCAGATCATGGCGATGGTGATCTCCGGCGGGATGATGGGGCTGGTCGGCGTCTCCCAGGTGCTCGGCACCGCCAACGCCAACAACGCCCTCACCCCCCAGATCGACGCGGGTCTCGGCTTCGCCGCCATCACCGTCGCCCTGCTCGGCCGCGCGTCGCCGATCGGCACGGTCCTCGCGGCGCTGCTGTTCGGTGCGCTGCAGGCGGGCGGCCGCGAGATGCAGGCCGCCGCCGGCGTGTCGATCCAGATCGTCACAGTGATCCAGGCGCTGATCGTCCTGTTCGTCGCGGCCCCCGCGCTGGTCCGCGGCCTCTTCCGGCTGCGCGGCGGCGCCGGCGTCGAGATGGGCCTCACGGCGAAGGGATGGAACGGCTGATGACCACGCTGGCGACCGCGCCGACAGCGATCGAGGTGACCGAGGCACGGGGTAGACGGGCCTACAGCGCCGGCGTCATGACGCTGGTCGGCCTGTACGCCGTCGTGGCTTTCGGCCTCGGCAGCCGTACCGGGGGGCACGCGCGGGCGACGTTCGGGTTCAACCTGCTCGGCGGCGGCGCCGTCAAGGTGCCCGACCTGGCGGTGCCGGCGGCCCCGACCGCCGTGGCGCTCGGCGCGGTCTGCGCGGCGCTCGGCGTGGTGCGGCTCGCCGTACGGCTGGGCCGTCGCGGCCGGATCCTGACCACGGCCGGCTACCTGGCGTGCTTCGTCGCGGCCTTCCTGGTCTGGGCGACCGCCGGCCAGAACCTGAACTTCGCCTCGGTGCTGAGCGCCACGGTGCTGGCCGCCGTGCCGCTCGTCCTCGGCGCGCTGTGCGGCGTGATGTGCGAACGCTCCGGCGTGATCAACGTGGCGATCGAGGGACAGTTGCTGTTCGGGGCGTGCGCCGCCGCGTTCACCGCCTCCGTGACCGGCAGCCTTTGGGCCGGCCTGGTGGCCGGGTGCCTGGCCGGCGCTCTCCTCGGCGCGCTACTGGCCGTCTTCGCGAACCGCTACCTGGTGCAGCAGGTGGTGCTCGGCGTCGTGCTCAACCTGCTCGCCGCGGGCGTCACCGGGTTCCTGTACGAAGAGGTGCTGCAGCCCAACGCCGGTGACTACAACAAGGCGCTCGCCTTCTCCGACATCCGGATCCCGGGTCTTGCCTCGCTTCCGGTGGTCGGCCCCGTGCTGTTCGACCAGAACGTGATCTTCTACATCACGATCGTGCTCATCGCCGTGGTGCAGGTCGCGCTCTTCCGTACCCGCTGGGGGCTGCGAAGCCGTGCGGTCGGGGAACACCCGACGGCCGCCGACACGGTCGGGATCCGCGTGCTGGCCACGCGCTACCGCAACGTCATCGCGGCGGGCCTGCTGTCCGGCCTGGGCGGCGTCTGGCTGACCATCGGCCTCAACATTCCCTTCAACAAGGGCATGTCGGCCGGGCAGGGCTTCATCGCGCTGGCCGCGGTGATCTTCGGCCGCTGGAGCCCGGTCGGGGCGCTGTCGGCGGCGCTGCTGTTCGGCTTCGCCCAGGGCATCTCGACCTCGCTGCAGCCGCTGAACACCCCCGTCCCGACGGACTTCCTGTCCATGACGCCCTACCTGGCGACCATCTTCGCGGTGGCCGGGCTCGTCGGCGCCGTCCGCGCTCCCGCCGCCGAAGGCCAGCCGTACACCAAGCAGTGACCCCGGAAAGGCGAGGCGGCTAGGCGATCGCCACGTCGCCCGGCTGGCCGGCCCACAGGGCCTGGGCCTGAGCCGTCGAACCGTTGGGGGTCGAGCCATTGGGTGCCGGACCGCCGGACGCCGGACCGCCGGACGCCGGACCGTCGGCCGCCGGACCGTCGGCCATGGACTCGTCCACCAGCGTCCCGTCGGCCAGCACCGGGTGGCCGGACACCGAAAGCACGGCGGTGGCCGCCATCACGCGCACGCCGGCGGCGATGCAGCGTTCGTCGACGTCGAAGGTCCCGCGGTGCAGGTCGTACTGCCCGACCTGACCAGGGTCGGCGACCCCGAGCCGGCCGAGCGCGCCGGGAATCGACTCGAGGTACCACCCGAAGTCCTCGCCGCCGAGGCTCTGCGGCGTCGGCACCACGGCGTCCGTGCCGAGCACCGCGCCGGCCGCCGCCCGGAACAGCTGGACGCTGGTCGCCTCGTTGACGGTCGGCGGCACGCCGCGCACGTACTCGAGGTCGGCCTTGACGTCGTACGCGCCGGCCACCGACTCCAGCAGGCTGCGCATCAGCTCGGGGGCGGCGTGCCAGGCCTCGTCGTCCAGGCAGCGAACGGTGCCCTCGGCCACGCCGTCGTCGGGGATCGCGTTGGCCACGGAACCGGCCGACACCCTGCCCCACACCAGACTGAGGCTGGAGCGCGGGTCGACGCGGCGCGACAGCGCGGCCGGCAGCTCGGTGACGATCTTGGCGAGGGCGTAGACCAGGTCGGCGGTCAGGTGCGGCCTGGCCGTGTGCCCGCCGGGGCCGGTCACGTTGACGTACACCTGGTCGCACGCCGCCGTGATCGGTCCGGCCCGCAGGCCGAACCTGCCGACCTCGATCCGCGGGTCGCAGTGCAGCGCGAAGATCCGGTCGACTCCGGCGATGCCGCCGGCCGCCATGACGTCCAGCGCGCCGCCCGCCATCTCTTCGGCCGGCTGGAAGATCAGCCGCACCCGGCCGGGCAACAGCCCGGCGGCGGCCTGCTCGGCCAGGAACAGCCCCACCCCGACCAGCATGGTCGTGTGCACGTCGTGCCCGCAGGCGTGGCAGGCGCCGTCCACGGTGGAGCGGTACGGCACGTCCTTCTCGTCCACGAGCGGGAGCGCGTCGATGTCCGCGCGCAGCGCCACGGTGGTCCCATCGGGCCCGTCGTCCTGGCCGATGTCGCACATCAGCCCGGTGCCCTTCGGCAGCTCCACCGGACGCAGGCCGGCGGCGGCCAGCCGCTCGGCGACGCGCCGGGTGGTGCGGTGCTCGGCGAACCCCAGCTCGGGATGCATGTGCAGATCGCGGCGGAACGCGATCAGCTCGCGCTCGTGTTTGGCCAGGAAGGCCTCCAGCTGCATCTGCAGCGCCCCCGGCTGCCAAGCCATGTGAACCCCCTCAGGCTCATGCCCCGGCATGGGCCGCCTCCAGCGGGCTGACGAACCTGTCCTCACGGAACTCGGTGATGGATGCGATGACGATGTCCTCCAGCGAGCCGCCCTCGGCGCGGATGGCGCGCTGCCGCTCGTACGACGCGCCCTGGTCGAGTACGTCGCTGACCACCTTGAGCTCTTCGGCGCACCCCAGGCGGTCGGCGACCGGTTCGAGCTCTCTGACCAGCTCGTACAGCTCGTCGCGCAGCGGCGCCGTGCCGCCGGAGTCGTCGGTGATGACGATGGCGTCGAGCCCGTACCTCGTGGCGCGCCACTTGTTGTCGCGGACCACCCACGCCGCCGGGCGCGGCAGCTGGTAACCGCGGTCGAGCTGCTGGTCGAAGAGTGTGACCAGGCTCTGGCACAGGGCCGCGGCCATGCCGACTTCGCGCCGCGTCGGTATGCCGTCCATCATACGTATTTCGATCGTGCCGAAATCCGGATGCGGGCGGATGTCCCACCACACCTCTTTGATGCTGCGGATCGTCCCGGCGCGGATCAAAGTGGCCATGTACTCCTCGAACTCCGCCCAGCTCGACAGCAGGTGCGGCGGGCCCGCGGTCGGCAGCGCGCCCCAGACGATCGCCCGGCTGGAGGCCAGGCCGGTGTCGAGGCCGCTCCAGTACGGGCTGGACGCGGTGAGCGCCAGGAAGTGCGGCAGGTAGGCCGCCAACGCGTTGACGATGGGGATCGCCTTGCCGGCGTCCCTGATGCCCACGTGCACGTGCACGCCGAACGTCTGGATGCGCCTGGCCAGCCACTGCATCTGCTCGACGAGCTCGGCGTACCGCTGGATCGGCGCCATCACCGCGTCGCGCCAGTCGCTGATGGGATGCGTTCCCGTGCAGGCAAGCGCGATGCCGCGCGGCTCGACCACCGATCGCATCTGGTTGATGGTGGCGGCCAGGTCGGCCGTGGCCTCCTCGACGGTGTGGCAGACCCCGGTGACGATCTCCACCGTGGATTCCATGATCTCGTGCCGTACCTTGGGGAACTCGCCGACCTCGCTGAGCGCGGGCATCGCGGCCAGCACCTCGCGGGCGTCCTGACGGAGCCGGCCGCTCTCCACGTCGATCAACTGCAGTTCCCACTCGATGCCGAGGGTCGCCCCACGCGACGAGTTGAACTCGATGGCCACGGCCAACCTCCGTCCCAGTCTGCTGCAGGTCGATGCGTGGCACGTGGCGCGAAATCGGCCGTCGCAACCCAATGCCCGGACAAACCCCCGCGGGGGACTGTCCATAACCATCATGCCGCCACCGGCCCGCCACCTCTTAGAAGTCGTGGTGTCCGCGTCCGACTTCATCCGTCCGGAGCACTCCACCCCGGTATCTCTGGCAAAGCATGACTAGATGTGGCCGTTCCGGGTGTCACCCAAGATAACTAGTCATTACGGCCGGGTCGTACCGGCAGACACCAGGAGGCAACAGGCGGAACACGGGTTCCCCGAACATCCCGGAGGGTGTCGCGTGCTTCACCGACGGTCGCGCGGCCCGGGCGAGCCTTCCTCAACGGATACAGAACGTCTCAACAGGCCACGTCCGTGACCGGATCTCGATCAAGTGACAGGTCACGTGACATCGGGCGGGACATAGGCCCCCCACACGTCCCGGAGGACGTTGCAGACCTCGCCGACGGTCGCGCGGCAGCGCAGGGCCTCCCGCAACGGATACAGAAGGTTCGCCTCGCCCGCGCCGTCGCGACCGCCGTCCTGGGTCCCGGCCGCGGTGCCGGCCGCTCCGATCACGCCCGCCTCGGCCTGGGCTCCTGTCTTCTCCGCGACCCGGCGCAGCTCGTCGAGGCGGCGGCCGACCTCGTCGTTGTCGCGGGCGCGCCGCAGCTCGGCGAGCCGCCCCGCCTGTGCCGCCTCGATGCCGGGATCGACCCGCAACGGCTCGTAGATCTCGTTGCCCTCGACGCGATACCGGTTGACGCCGACGACGACCCGCTCCCCCGCGTCGATCTCCTTGGCGACCTGGTAGGCCGAGCGCTCGATCTCGGCCTTCTGGTAGCCCTGCTCGATCGCGGCGACCGCGCCGCCCAGCTCCTCGATCCGCTCGAGCAGCTCACAGGCCGCAGCCTCGACGTCGTCGGTCATCGACTCGATCGCGTACGAACCGGCGAACGGGTCGACGGTCGTGGTGAGGTCGGTCTCGTGCGCGAGCACCTGCTGGGTCCGCAGCGCGAGCCGGGCGGCCTTCTCGGTCGGCAACGCGATCGCCTCGTCGTAGGAGTTCGTGTGCAGCGACTGGGTGCCACCGAGCACCGCGGCGAGCGCCTGCACCGCGACCCGGACCATGTTGACCTCGGGCTGCTGGGCGGTGAGCTGGACGCCGGCGGTCTGTGTGTGGAACCGCAGCATCTGCGCCTTGGGGTTCGTCGCGCCGAACTCCTCGCGCATGACGCGCGCCCAGATCCGGCGGGCCGCGCGGAACTTGGCGATCTCCTCGAGCAGGGTGGTCCTGGCCACGAAGAAGAACGACAGCCGCGGCCCGAGACGGTCGACGTCGAGCCCGGACGCCACCGCCGCCCTGACGTACTCCTTGGCGTTGGCCAGGGTGAAGGCGACCTCCTGGACCGGGGTCGCCCCGGCCTCGGCCATGTGGTAGCCGGAGATAGAGATCGTGTTCCAGCGGGGCATTTCGGCCTGGCCGTAGGCGAACGTGTCGGAGATCAGCCGCAGCGACGGCTTGGGCGGGAAGATGTACGTCCCGCGGGCGATGTACTCCTTGAGGATGTCGTTCTGGATCGTCCCGGTCAGCGCCGACCCCGGCACGCCCTGCTCCTCGGCGACCAGCTGGTAGAGCAGCAACAGCACAGCCGCCGGCGCGTTGATCGTCATCGACGTGGAGACCTTGTCCAGCGGGATGCCGTCGAACAGCAGGCGCATGTCATCGATCGAGTCGATCGCCACCCCGACCTTTCCCACCTCGCCGTGCGCCACCGTCGCGTCGGAGTCGTGTCCCATCTGCGTGGGCAGGTCGAAGGCCACGGAAAGACCCGTCGTGCCGGCCTCGATGAGCTGGTGGTAGCGGCGGTTCGACTCGGTGGCCGTGGCGAACCCCGCGTACTGGCGCATCGTCCACGGCCGGGATGTGTACATCGTCGGGTACACGCCGCGGGTGAACGGGTAGGCTCCAGGCTCGCCAAGCCGTACATCAGGATCGAACCCCGCCAAGGCGGACGGACCGTACACTGGCTCGATCGGCTGGCCGGACTGCGAGGTGCTCTTGCTCGCGCTCATGTGCTCGATCGTACGGCGGCGCCCTTTAGTGAGAACGAAGGCACCACTGGGATCTACGCTGACGGGGACCATGGGAACACTGCGCCGGCCCTCCGCCCTCATCGCCGCGCCGCTGTGCGCGGCCTTCCTCGTACCCGGACCGGTACCCGCCGCCGCGGAGGCCGCGCGCCAACCCGAGCCCGTCGGCGGCGCCGCGCTCGGCTCTCGCGGGGTCGTCGTGGACAGGTCGGCCGGGCTGCGCCTGCCCGCGCTCCGCGGCGCCTCCTCGTACGTGGTCGCCGACGGCGACACCGGCGAGGTGCTCGCGGCGCGCGACCCGCACGGCCGCTACCTGCCGGCCAGCACGCTCAAGACGCTCACCGCGATCACGCTGATCCCCCGGCTCGACGCCGACAGGCTGATCCGGCCCACCCGGCAGACGTGCGACGTCGACGGCACCAAGGTGGGCATGACGCCGAAGCTCAGGTACAAGGTCGCCGACCTGTTCCGGGCCGCCCTCATGGTCTCGGGCAACGACGCGGCGGTCGCGCTGACCCAGGCGTACGGCGGCTACCGGCGCACGGTCGCGGCGATGAACGCCGAGGCGCGGCGGCTGCAGGCGAGCGACACGCTGGCCGGCTCGCCGAACGGCCTCGACGTGGACCTCGGCCTGTCGCTGCGGACCCAGCACACCTCGGCGTACGACCTGGCGCTGATCATGCGGCAGGGCCTGCGGCTGCCGGACTTCCGCTCGTACGTGCACACGGTCAACGCCCGGTGGCCGGCGCTGCCGACCAAGAAGCAGCGCAAGCGCGGCAGGAAGACCGGCGGCTACCCGATCTACTCGCACGACCGGCTGCTGCCCGGCGAGCCGTACGCCTACCCGGGCATGATCGGCGGCAAGAACGGTTACACCATGGCCGCGGGCCAGACCTATGTCGGTGCCGCCAGGCGCGGTGGCCACACGATCATCGTCTCGCTCATGCACGCCCCGACGTTGTGGACGTACGCCACCCAGCTGCTCAACTGGGGTTTCCAGGCGAGGGGCCGGGTCCAGCCGGTCGGCCGGCTGGTCGACCCGGTGGACGCCCGCAGGCCGCGGGCGCGGCAGACCGGGCCGGCCGGCGCCCCGCTCACCCAGCTCACCGGCAAAGACGGCTCAGGCGCCGGGTGGCTGACGCCCGTGGCCGGCGTCGGCGCCGCCGCGGTCATCGTGGGAGGGATCGCCTGGACGGTGCGGCGCCGTCACCGAGCCGCCGGCCGCGGCTGATCCGCCCGATCCACCGGGGATGGCAGCGCCGCCGCCGGAATGGTCGCGTCGGTCGCGTCGGCCCGCAGGATCACCCGCCTGGTGGCCGTCCACGCCGCGGTGAACAGGAAGAACCTGGACACGATGTCGATCCACACCAACAGGCCGGCCACCACGGCGAACGAGGCGTACACCGGGTTGCGCGTGGTGTGCTCGACCAGCAACGTGGCGACCAGCTTGAGGAGCTCGAAGCCGACCGCGCCGAACACCGCGCCCCTGATGATGCGCCGCCACGGCGCGCGGGTTCCCGAGACCCGGGAGAACACCACCAGGAACGCCACCGCGTCGAACACGCAGGCCACGCACAGCGACAGCACCCACAACGCCGTGCCCATCCCGAGCACGTCGGCGAGCCCGAGCAGCCGCAGCACGGCGTGCGTGGCGTGGATGGCCGTCCCCGACACCACCGCGGACAGGACCAGGATCGCGCCGAGGAAGGCCAGCAGCCCCACGTCCACCAGCTTGTTGACGAAGAAGTTGCCGCCCCGCGGGTCGGTCCCCCAGATCTGCCTGAGCGACTCGCGCGCCGCGTCCATCCAGCCCAGTCCGGTGATCAGCAGGCCGACCAGGCCGATGAGCCCGGCGGCGGCCTTGGCCTGCGCGATCTGCTCGACCGGCAGCCGCTCGGCCAGCCCCGGCAGCACCGAGTTGATCGCGTCCACGAGGTAGGCGCGCGCCTTGTCGCTCACCCCGACCACGTAGCCGAGCAGCGCGTACGCCAGCGCGAGCAGCGGAAAGAACGACAGGAAGCCGAAGTAGGTCATCGAGGCGGCCAGCCGGTCGCCCCGGCTGTCCTGGTAGCGCTGGTAGGCGCGGGCGAGGTGGTCGAACCAGCGCCAGCGACGCCGCGCCGCGCCCAGGGTCGCCGCCGCGCGTCCCTGGGCGGCGCCGCCGGCCCGCTGCACCCAGGAGACCAGGGGGATCATGTAACGATGGGTACCCGATTGATTCCGCTCGATGCGGATTCCCCGGGATAACACACTCCTGGGTCAACCCCCCGAGTCAGCCGTGCGTCAGTGTTAGGGAAAGATGGGGCCAAAGGACTTTTTCCGTCGACGCAACCTTGTCCGCGTGAACAGACGTTGAACGTCGCGGGGGAACGGCTGTTTCATCGAGGAGGGATCGCGATCACCGAAGTCCAAGCATCCGGGGATCGGCTGGCGCTGCTCGACCGGACCCTGGTGGTCATCCCAGCGCTGAACGAGGAGCAGACGCTGCCGGGGGTGCTTCGGGAGCTGAAGGAGCACTGCCCGTACGCCGACATCCTCGTCATCGACGACGGGTCGAGCGACCGCACAGCCGCGGTCGCCGCGAGCGGCGGCGCTCCGGTCGTCCGCCTCCCCTTCCGCCTCGGCGTGGGCGGCGCGATGCGGGCGGGTTACCGGTACGCCGCCCGCAACGGCTACGACGTGGTCGTCCAGGTGGACGCCGACGGCCAGCACGACCCCTCGTACATCGGCACGCTGATCAAGGGTCTCCAGGACGCCGACGTGGTGATCGGGGCGAGGTTCGCCGGGCTGGGCGACTACCAGGCGGGTCGCGGGCCGCGCAGATGGGCCATGCGGCTGCTCGCGGCCGTGCTCTCGCGGCTGGCCAAGACGCGGCTCACCGACGTCACCAGCGGGTTCCGGGCCGCCGGACCGCGTGCCATCAGGGTGTTCGCCGAGCACTATCCGGCCGAATATCTCGGCGACACCGTCGAGTCGCTGGTGATCGCCATCCGGTCGTCCTGCACCGTACGCCAGGTGCCCGTCGCCATGCGCACCCGCGCCGGCGGGCGGGCCAGCCAGTCTCCCGTGCAGGCCACGCTGTACCTGTTCAGGGCGGTGTGCGCGCTCGGGCTCGCGCTGGTACGCCGGTGGTCCGGCGCCCCGCGGGTGACATGAACGTCTACACGCTCGGCCTGTTCGGCGCGGCGGGTTCCCTGGCCGTCATCTTCGAGATGCTGCGCAGGCGGCGGCTCAGGGAGAAGTACGCGGTCGTCTGGGTGATCGTCGGCATCCTCATCGTCATCGTGGCGATCTTCCCGAGGGTGCTGTTCTGGGCCGCCGAGGTGACCGGCGTCGAGGTCCCGGCCAACCTGCTGTTCTTCGTGGCCAGCCTGGTGCTGCTCGGGGTCAACGTCCACCTCAGCTCCGAGGTCGGCCGCCTGGAGGACAAGGTCAGGACCCTCGCGGAGGAGCTCGCCCTGCAGCGCCTCAAGCTCGACGGGCTGGCCGACAAGTGGAGCGACGAGCGGGTCGACGAGCGGAGCGACGACGTATGAGACCGGCGGAGGGCGCGACCGCCGTCGCCGTGCCGTCGCCGGGCCGGGGCACGGTGGCGTCGGGCACCGTCACGGTCGGCGCCGGCCTCGTGGTCCTCGGCGTCTCGGCCAGCGTCTACCTGGTCGTCGCCGGGCGCGCCGTCGGGCCGGCCGAGTTCGCCTCCGTATCGACCCTGTGGACGCTGATCTACACGTTCGGCATCGGCGCCTTCCTGCCGTTCGAGCAGGAGCTGGGCCGGGCGCTGGCGCACCGGGCCGGTCTCGGACAGGGCGGCGCGCCCGTCGTGGCCAGGGTGGCCATGGCCGCGGGGGCCGTCCTCCTCACTCTGCTCCTTGCCGGGGCGCTGCTGTCCCCCGTGCTTGCGGGGCGGCTGTTCGGCGGGCACCGCACGGAGGCTCTCGTCCTGGGGGCGGCCATGGTCGTCATGGCGGCCCAGTACGTCAGCCGCGGCGTGTTCTCGGGCTCCGGCCGGTTCCGCTGGTATTCGGCCCAGCTCGGGGTCGAGGGCGCGGCCAGGATCGCCGGCTGCGGCGCGCTCTTCGCGCTCGGCGTGCACGCCACGTCGTGGTACGTCTGGTTGCTCGCCGCCGCGCCGCTGGTTTCGCTCGCGCTGACGGTGCCGGGCGCCGCCGGCGCGGTGCGGCCGGGACCGCGCGCGTCATGGCCCGAGGTCACCGTCAACCTGGGCTGGCTGCTCACCGCCACCCTCTGCGCGCAGGGCGTCGCGAACGCGGCCATCGTCGCGCTGCGGCTGCTGGCGCCGCGCGGCGACGCGGCCGGGCAGTTCCTCGCCGCGTTCGTGATCGCGCGGATTCCGCTGTTCCTCTTCCAGGCGGTCCAGGCCGTGCTGCTGCCCGGTCTGGCCAGGGCGCTGGCCGAAGCCGACGCGGCGGGGTTCCGGCGCGAGCTGCGCCGGGTGCTGGGAGCCACCGGCCTGGTCGGGGCGGCGGGCGTGCTCGGCGCGGCCGCGGTGGGGCCTGAGGCGCTCCGGCTGGCCTTCGGCGCCCGGTTCGGGCTCGGCCGGGCCGACATCGTGGTGCTGGCCGCCGGTACGGCCCTCTACATGCTCGCGCTCGTCTGCCAGGCCGGCCTGCTGGCCCGCCGCCGGCACCGCGACAACGCCCTCTGCTGGGCGCTCTCGCTGGCCGTCTTCGCCGCGACCTGCGCGCTGCCGATGGCCGCGCTGGCGAGGGTGGAAGTGGCGCTTGTGCTGTCCAGCGCGGTCGCCGCGATCCTGCTCGGCGCCCGTCTCGTCACCGCCGGAGTCGGTTTGGAGGAATCCAGGTGAGGCCATCTGTCGATCTGGCGGTGCGGGCCGTGCGGCGGGTGCCGATCAGGGCACGGCTGCCGCTGCTGGTGTACGGCGGATGCCAGCTGATCCTGCTGGGCTGGTGGGCGGCGTACTTCCCGGGGTTGATGAGCTACGACTCGATCGCCTACGTCTGGCATGTCACGACCGATCACTGGATGGCCAACCACTCGGTGGCCTACGACGGTCTCGTATGGGTCGCCCTCCACCTGTCCGGGGACCTGTGGCCGCTGACGCTGCTGCAGACCGTCGCCGCCGCCGCGGTGCTCGCCTACGCCGCCGACGTGCTGCACGGGCTCGGCGTGCGGGCGCGGTGGGCGGCGCCGGCCGCGGTCGCCGTGGCCGCGCTGCCCCCGACCGGCACGTTCCTGATCTTCGTGTGGAAGGACGTCCCGTTCTCCATCGCCGCGATTTTGGTCTTCGCGGCGGCCGGGCGACTGATCTCGCGGCCCGGCGTCCGGCCGATCGCCCTCCTGGCCGTCGGGTTCGTCGGGCTCGTCGTGTTCCGCAACAACGGCTTCCTGTCCGCGGCGATCGCCGCGGTGGTCCTGGTGATCGCGCTGGCCGGCCGGCGGCTGGCCGTGGCCGCGGCCACCGCCTTGCCGATCGCGCTGTCGTTCGTGCTCACCGGATGGCTGTACCCGGCGCTGAACATCGAGGGCGCCCGGCCCAGCCTCACCTACGCCACCGCGTTCGCCGACATCGCCGTCGTCTACGACAGGCGGCCCGGCACGTTCACCGCGGCCGACCTCGCGCTGATGAGCAAGGTGGCCCCGCTGTGGCAGTGGCGGGCCGGCGGCGCGAACTGCTACGACTCGGACTGGCTGACCCACCGTGGCAAGTCGTTCGACAACACGGTCGCCGACGCCGAGTACCGGCCGCTGCGGGCGCTGTGGATCCGCACCATCGAGCGCACCCCAGGCGAGGCCGTCGGCGCCCGGCTGTGCCGCGGCGCGATCGCGTGGCGGATCACGTCCGGGCCGCACTGGCTCCAGGGCGACACCCAACTCGCCGCCACCAAGGTGCCGAAGAACCGGTTCGGCTGGGCCAAGCGACCCACCTCGCGCATGGGCGCCAGCCCGTACCTGCCGGTGTTGAAGATCAGGCCGCTGTCGGCCCGGCTGCACCATGCCGCCGAGGCGGCGATGCGCGCCACCCGCGTGCGGGGGCTGGACTGGCTGTTGCAGCGCGCCCCGCTCTGGTGCTACCTCGCCTACCTCAGCGTGGGCGCCTACGCCTGGGCCAGGCGGCGCCCTGCCGCGCTCGCGCTGATCGCCCCGGTCGCCGGTATCCAGCTGGCCGTGCTGGCCGCCAACCCGGCCCAGCTCTTCCGCTACATGGCCGGCGCCCAGATCCTGGGCGTGCTGGCCGTGCCGCTGATCACGGCCGCGGGTCGGCGGCGAACAGGAAGTCCAGCCGCGGCCGCCACACCCCGTCCAGACCGTGCTGATACAGCGAGAATCCGGGAACCCGAAATCGCGCATCGTAGTCGGCCAGTTCCTTGAACGCCCGGTCGAGCACCTCATCTGGCAGGTCGTGGGCGACCGTCACGTGCGGATGGTAGGGAAACTCCAGCTCCCTGGCCAGCGGGCCGGAACGCACCAGCCGCTCGACGTCCTCGCAGGCCCCGATGCCCTCCGCGAGCGCGACGAACACCACCGGCGAGACCGGGCGGAACGTCGCTGTGCCGCGCAGCCGGACCGGGAACGGCCGCGCCGACTCCGCGACCGCGCGGAGATGCCCTTCGATCTCGCCCATCATGCCGTCGTCGACTGGCGTCGGCGGCAGCAGCGTGATGTGGGTCGGGATCGCCGCGGCCATCGGGTCGCCGAACGACTCCCGC
This sequence comes from Streptosporangiaceae bacterium, assembly GCA_036378315.1. Lineage (GTDB taxonomy): Bacteria > Actinomycetota > Actinomycetes > Streptosporangiales > Streptosporangiaceae > CALAED01. The sequence goes on from DASUWU010000028.1 coordinate 18,986, forward strand.
CACCGCCGCAGCTCGGTGCCGTAAGGGTCGGGAATGGGGACGGCCACCCCGATCAGCCGATCAGCCACGGCCGAGGAATCCCACCCGATCACGCACGATCGCCATGGTGGTGGCCGCGACCGCGGCGGCGCGCGCGGCGCCCTCGGCCAGGATCCGGTCGAGCTGGGCCTCGTCGGCCAGCAGCTTCTCCGTGCGCTCGCGGATCGGGGCCAGCGTGTCGACCACCAGCTCCGCGAGCTCCTTCTTGAACGGCCCGTACCCCGCTCCCGCGTAGCGCCGTTCGAGATCCTCGACGGAGTCGCCGGCCAGCGCGGAGTAGATCCGCAGCAGGTTGGTGACGCCCGGCTTGTTCGCCTCGTCGGCCTTGACCTCGGTGCCGGTGTCGGTGACCGCGCGCATGATCTTCTTGCGGGCGACGCCCGGCTCGTCGAGCACGTCGACGATGCCCTGCGGGGAGGACGAGCTCTTGCTCATCTTCGCCGTGGGCTCCTGCAGATCGGCGATCTTGGCGGTGGCCTTGGGGATGTAGGCCTCCGGCAGGACGAACGTCTCGCCGTACCTGTGGTTGAACCGCTGCGCGAGCGTACGGGTCAGTTCGAGGTGCTGGCGCTGGTCTTCGCCGACCGGCACCTGCAGGTCGCCCGACCCGGGCGGCGGTGAGTACAGCAGGATGTCCGCCGCCTGCAGGATCGGGTAGGTGAACAACCCGACGCTCGTGGCCGCCGTCCCCTGCTTGGCCGACTTGTCCTTGAACTGGGTCATCCGGCTGGCCTCGCCGTACCCGGTCAGGCAGCCGAGCACCCAGGCCAGCTCGGCGTGCTCGGGCACGTGGCTCTGCGCGAACACGGCGCTGCGCGAGGGATCGACGCCCATCGCGACGAGCTGCGCCGCCGCCCGCTTGATCCGGCGGCGCAGGTCGGCGGGCTCGGTCGGCACCGTGATCGCGTGCAGGTCGACGACGCAGTAGAACGTCTCGTACGTGTCCTGCAGCGCCACCCACTGACGCAGCGCCCCCAGGTAGTTACCGAGATGGAAGGAGTCCGCGGTGGGCTGGATCCCGGACAGGACCCGCCGGGTGGCTGCGTGGGGCATGGTTCGATTCTCTCAGCTGTCGCTCGTCGGTTCTTCCTCGGTTGTGACGCCCTGGGCGCGTACGGCGTTCGGCTCGAGCGGCGTGACCCGGATCCGGGCGATGCGCCGCCCGTCCATCCCGGTCACGGTCAGCCGATGGCCCGCCACCTCGACGGCGTCCCCCGCCTCCGGGAGGCGCCCGAGCACCGCGATGAAACAGCCGGCGACCGTTTCGTACGGCCCCTCTGGCAGCTCGACGTGAGTCTCGGCGGTGAAGTCATCCAGGTTGAGCAGGCCGTCGACCTCGACCGCGCCGCCGTGCAGCCGGCGCGCCTGGGTGCCTTCGACATCATATTCGTCCCTGATGTCGCCGATGAGTTCCTCGACGAGGTCCTCCAGCGTGACGATGCCCGCGGTGCCGCCGTACTCGTCGATCACGATCGCCAGGTGGTGGCGTTCCCTGCGCATCTCCGACAGCACGGCCAGCACGCTCTTGGAGGCCGGCAGGTACTTCACCGGACGGACGAACTCCGCGAGCGGCACCGCGCGCCCGGCCCGCTCGGGGTCGAACAGGTCGCGCACGTGGACGAATCCGATGACCTCGTCGTGCGACTCCCGGTAGACGGGGAAGCGGGAGTGCGGGCTGTCGGCGGCCAGCCGGGCGGCCTCGGCGACCGAGGTCGAGGCGTCGAGGAACTGCACCTCCGTCCGCGGCACCAGCACCTCGCGCAGCTGCCGGCCGCCGGCCGCGAACACCTCCTCGATGAGGTGCCGCTCGTCGGCGGTGATCTCTTTGTTGCCCGCGACGAGGGCGCGGACCTCCTCCGCGGTGATCTCCTCGCGGCGCTGCGCCGGGTCGCCGCCGAGTAGCCGGACGACCAGGTTGGTCGACCGCGACAGCAGCCAGATGACCGGCCGGGAAACCGACGCCATGCGGTCGAGGAACGGCGCGACGAGCTGCGCCGTGCCCTCGGCCCGCTGCAGCGCGATCCGCTTGGGCGCCAGCTCGCCGATGACCAGCGTGACGTACGAAATGATCAACGTGACGCCGACCACGCCGATGAATCCGGCCACGCCGCTGCTCAGGCCGGTATGGTCGAGGAGCGTCCGCTTGGCGGTCTCGGACAGGGTGATCGCGCCGTACGCCGACGACAGCAGGGCGGTCAGGGTGACGCCGATCTGCACCACGGCGAGGAACCGGTTCGGGTCGCCGACCAGCCGGGCCACGGCCGCGCCGCCGCGGCCGCGTCGGGCGATCTTGTGGACCTGGCTTTCGCGAAGCGAGACCAGGGCTATCTCCGAGCCGACGAACAACGCCTCGATCAAGATCAGGGCGAGCACGATCGCCGAGCTCTCCAGAGTCTGTTTCACGCCGAACCCCGGGCGTTTCTGCTACTAGAGTCGTCCATATCCATCGTCTTGGGAGCGTGGGACGATCAGAAACAAAAAGCCTACTAGGAGGTCGAACCCGTGAGGCTGCTTGTCACCGGGGGAGCCGGTTACGTCGGCAGCGTGGTCACCGCGCAGCTGCTCGAGGCCGGTCACGAGGCGGTCGTCCTCGACGACTGCTCGAAAGGGCACGCCGACGCGGTGCCTCCGGGCGCCAGGTTCGTCCGCGGCACGCTGCGGGACGCGGCCGAGCCGGTACTGGCCGAAGGCGGCTTCGACGGGGTCGTCCACCTCGCCGCGAAGTCGATCGTCGGCGAGTCCGTGGAGCGCCCAGGGCTGTACTTCGCCGAGAACCTCGGCGGCACGCTGGCGCTGCTCGAGGCCATGCGGCACACAGGCGTGTCCCGCATCGTCTTCTCCTCGACCGCCGCGGTGTACGGCGAGCCGTCGTCCACGCCGATCCTGGAGACCGACCCGACGGTGCCCACCAACCCCTACGGCATGTCCAAGCTGGCGGTGGACACCGCGCTGACCGAGCACGCCAGGCTGCACGGCATCGCGGCGGTGAGCCTGCGGTACTTCAACGTCGCCGGCGCCTACCGCGGGTACGGCGAGCGCCACGACCCCGAGACGCACCTGATCCCGAACGTGCTGGCCGTCGCAGCCGGAACGAAGGAGTCGGTCAGCGTCTTCGGCGATGACTACCCGACTCCCGACGGCACCTGCGTGCGTGACTACATCCACGTCGCCGACCTGGGGGTGGCGCACCTGCTCGCCCTCGGCGCGTGCCGCCCCGGCGCGCACGCGATCTACAACCTGGGCAGCGGCAGCGGCTACTCGGTACGCGAGGTGATCGACGTCTGCCGCCGGGTGACCGGCCATCCGATCCCAGTCGTCCAGGAGTCCCGCCGGCCGGGTGACACCGCCGTGCTGGTCGCGTCGTCGGCGAAGATCCAGACCGAGCTGGGGTGGAAGGCCGAGCGCGACCTGACCGCCATGGTGGCCGACGCCTGGGCGTTCATTTCCGGCCTGGCTGACGGCGGGTCCGCGTGACCGGTGCCTGGCACGCGCCGGGCAGGGTCAATCTGATCGGTGAGCACACGGACTACAACGACGGCTTCGTGCTGCCGTTCGCGCTCGCCCAGGGCGTGACCGTACGCGGCACCGCCCGCGCCGACGGGGTGATCGAGGCCAGGTCCGCGCAGGCGCCCGACCGGCCGCTGTCGGTCAGGATCGGCGAGTCGCGGCCGGGCTCGGTGCCGGGCTGGGGCGGCTACGTCGCCGGCGTCGCGTGGGCGCTGCGCGAGGCCGGGCACGAGGTCGGCGGGGCGAGCCTCGAGATCGACTCCGACCTGCCGCAGGGGGCCGGCCTGTCCTCGTCGGCGGCACTGGAGTGCGCGGTCGCGCTCGCGCTGTGCGACCTGTACGGGGTCGATGTGGCGCGCCCGGAGCTGGCCCGCATCGCGCAGCGCGCCGAGAACGACTTCGTCGGCATGCCCTGCGGGATCATGGACCAGTCGGCCGCGCTGCTGTGCACCGAAGGCCACGCGCTGTTGCTGGACTGCCGCAGCGGCCTGTCCGCGCAGGTGCCGCTCGCGCTGGACGGTCTCGCCGTGCTGGTGATCGACACCAGGGCCGCGCACAAGCTGGTGGAGGGCGAGTACGCCGCGCGCCGCGCCGCCTGCGAGGAGGCCGCCGCCGCACTGGGCGTCCCGGCGCTGCGCGACATCACCGACCTGGACGGCGCGCTGGCCCGCCTCGGCGACCCCGTGCTGCGCCGCCGAGTCAGGCACGTCGTCACCGAGAACCACCGGGTCGAGGCGGCGGTCGGGCTGCTGCGGGTCGGGGCCGTCGCCGGTGTCGGCGCGCTGCTCACCGCCTCTCACCTGTCGCTGCGGGACCAGTTCGAGATCTCCTGGCCGGAGGCGGACGTCGCCGTCGAGACGGCGATCCGCGCCGGTGCGCACGGCGGCCGGATGATCGGTGGCGGCTTCGGCGGCTCGGCCATCGCTCTGACCCCCGCCGACCGCCTGGTGGCCGTCCGCGACGCGATCACCGCCGCCTACACGGCCCGTGACTGGCCGGCGCCCGCCTTCCTCGTCGCCACCCCGAGCCCGGCGGCCCGCCGCCTGCCCGAGTAGGGCGAGGCGGCGGGCCCGAGCCGTCAGTTCTGCCGCGCGGTCCCTTCGGACCTTGCGAGCAGGGTGGCCACCATGTCCCGCAGCTCAATCTGTCCAGCCTTGAGCTCGCCGACGTCCTGCGTCAGCACCCCGACCTTCCCCTCGAGCACATCGAACCGCCCACTGAGTTCGCCAACCTTCGTGTCCAGGCCGGCGACCTTCGTGTCCAGGCTTGCGACCTTCATGTCCAGGTCGCCAACCTTCCTGTCCAGGCCGGCGACCTTCCTGTCCAGGTCGTCGTGCTTGAGGGCGAGGTCAACGAGCTGGTCGCCCATGTTGAACAGCGTGACTTCCATCCGCTCCTGTCGCTGCTCCAGGCGGTCGAGCCGGCGGTCGGTCTTCGTCTGCCAGGCTTGCGTCCGCTCTTGGAACTTCTTGAGGGTGTCGCGGGTCTCGATCGAGACGCCGGCGAGCATGTCCTGGCGGGCCATCGAGGCGTCTGCCTTGTCGTACGCCTCCTGCGACCGTGCCGAGATGACCTTCACCTCCTTCTCGAGTGCTTCCACTCGTTGTTCGAGCGTTGCCGTTGCTGCCACGTGTTCCTCCCGGTTGGGGGTACGCCGAATGGACGACGGGCCCGCGGAAGACGCGGAGAGCCACCTGTAGCGCGCATCGGAACCCGGCTGCCCTGGGAGGCCGGGCCGACAGCAAGAGACGTCCGAACGAGAGTCGGAGGTGAGATCACCCTGGGGCGGCTCTGCGAATGAGCGTATCCGACTCGTCACGCAGCGTGCAACCTACGCTGGAAAAACGCGGGTTCAGACCAGCCCGAGGGTGCGAACTGCCGCGCGCTCCTCGCCGAGCTCGGCGACCGAGGCGTCGATGCGGGGGCGGGAGAAGTCGTTGATCTCCAGGCCCTGCACGATCTCGTAGCGGCCGTCCTTCGTGACCACCGGGAAGGAGGAGATGAGGCCCTCCGGCACGCCGTACGAGCCGTCGGAGACCACGGCCATCGAGGTCCAGTCGCCGGCCGGCGTCCCGTGCAGCCAGGTGTGGACGTGGTCGATCGCCGCTGACGCGGCGGACGCGGCGGACGAGGCGCCGCGGGCCTCGATGATGGCCGCGCCGCGCTTGGCGACGGTCGGGATGAACTGCTCGGCCAGCCAGGTCTGGTCCACCAGCGAGCTCGCCGGGCGGCCGCCGAGCTCGGCGTGGAAGATGTCCGGGTACTGGGTGGCCGAGTGGTTGCCCCAGATCGCCACCTTCTTGATTTCGGAAACCGGGACGCCGGTCTTCTTGGCGAGCTGGCCGACGGCGCGGTTGTGGTCGAGACGCGTCATCGCGGTGAACCGCTCGGCCGGCACGTCAGGGGCGTGCGAGCGGGCGATGAGCGCGTTGGTGTTGGCCGGGTTGCCGACCACCAGCACCCGTACGTCGTCGGCGGCGTGCGCGTTGATGGCCTCGCCCTGCGGCTTGAAGATGCCGCCGTTGGCCTCGAGCAGGTCGCCGCGTTCCATGCCCTTGGTCCGCGGCCTGGCCCCGACCAGCAGCGCGATGTTGGTCCCGTCGAAGGCGGTCTTGAGGTCGTCGGTGATGTCGACGCCCGCGAGCAGCGGGAAGGCGCAGTCGTCGAGCTCCATCGCGGTGCCCTCTGTGGCCTTGATCGCCTGCGGGATCTCCAGCAGCCGCAGTCTTACGGGCGTGTCCGGCCCGAGGAGCTGGCCGGACGCGATGCGGAACAGCAGCGCGTAGCCGATCTGGCCGGCCGCGCCGGTGACGGTGACATTGACGGTCATGAGCGTTTTCTCCTGCCGGTCCTCGGGTTGCCGCCAGGCTATCGGGGTTCAGAGCCGGAAGCCGAGGTCGCCATCGATCTGGAGCACGTCCATCTGGGCCTTCTGCAGGCGGCCCGAGTAGTCCCAGTTCATCGCCTGCCATCGGGTGAACTGGTCGAGCACCCACCGGCCGGACTGGCGGCTGCCGTTGCCCGACCGTCCGTTGCCGCCGAACGGCAGGTGCGCCTCGGCGCCGGACGTGGAGTTGTTCACGCTGATCATGCCGGCCCGGACGCCGCGGCGGAACCGGAAGACCGTACGCGGGTGGCTGGTGTAGATGGCCGCCGACAGGCCGTATCCCGGCGCGTCGGCCAGCTCGATCGCCTCGTCCAGCGTGGTGTAGGAGGTGACGCCGACGATGGGCCCGAAGGTCTCGTTCCTGAACAGCTCGTCGTCCCCGGTCAGCCCGTCGACGATCACCGGGTGGTAGTAGAGCCCCGCCGCCGGGTCGCCGACGAACCCCGCCCGGGGGGCCGCGGCGGTGATCCGGCCGACCGCCGTGGATCCGTGCACGCCGTGGCGCGGCCCGATCCAGCCCAGGAACTTCTCGTAGTTGGCGGCGAACCGCTCGTTGATCATCGGCCCGTACAGGACGTCCTGCTCCGGGTCGCCCACGGCGGCGGCCTCGGTGGCCGCGGCGAACCGTCGCAGGAACTCGTCGTGCACCGACTCGTGGACGATGACGGTACCGAGCGAGGTGCAGCGCTGCCCCGCGGTGCCGAACCCGGAGAACAGCGCCCCCTCGACGGCGAGGTCGAGCTCGGCGTCCTCGGTCACCACCATCGGGTTCTTGCCGCCCAGCTCCAGGCAGGGCGACTGCAGGTGCCGGCCGCACAGCTCGCCGATCCGGGCGCCGACCTCGGGCGACCCGGTGAAGCCGACCTTGTCGACCAGGCCCTCGTCCAACGCCCGGCCGAGGCCTTCGTCGGTGTCGGCGCCCGCCGCGTACACGACGTTGAGCACCCCGGCGGGCACGCCGGCGGCCACCAGCAGCCGGTAGAAGGCGTCGGCGCACGCGGCCGCGTACTCCGCCGGCTTCCAGACGACCGTGTTGCCGCACAGCAGCGCCGGGACGATGTACCACGACGGGACGGCGACGGGGAAGTTGCCCGCGGTGATCACGGCCACGACGCCGACCGGGTCGCGGAAGGTGAACAGCTGCTTGTCGGGCATCTCCGACGGCACGGTCTGCCCGTACAGGCGGCGACCCTCGCCGAGGAAGAACGCGCACGTGTCGGCGATCTCCTGGACCTCGCCCAAGGACTCGGCGTACGGCTTGCCGACGTCGCGGGTGACGATCCGCGCCAGCCGCTCCTTGTTGGCCTCGACCAGCCGGCCGATGTTCGCGATCAGCTGCCCGCGGATCGGCGCCGGCACGTCGGCCCAGGGCCGGTGGGCCGCCCGTGCGGCCCGGCAGGCGTCGGCGAACACGGCGGCGCCGGCCAGTTCGACCTCGGCCACCACCTCGTCGAGGCGCGCGGGGTTGGCCGATTCGAGGACGCGGACGGGGGGCGCGGCGGCGGGCCGCCCGTCGATGACCGAGCGTACGGACCGTGCGGGCATCGTCACGCCATGGCCCTCAGCGGGCCATCTTCTTCGTCAGGTTGTCGTCCAGCGCCTGCAGGAACTCCTGCGTGCTGAGCCAGCCCTGGTCGCCGCCGACGAGGAGCGCCAGGTCCTTGGTCATCTGCCCGCCCTCGATCGTCTCGACGCAGACCTGTTCGAGCGTGGTGGCGAACTCGGTCACCGCCGGCGTGCCGTCGAGCTTGCCGCGGTGGGCGAACCCGCGCGTCCAGGCGAAGATCGACGCGACCGGGTTGGTCGAGGTGGGCCTGCCCTGCTGGTGCTGCCGGAAGTGCCGGGTCACCGTGCCGTGCGCCGCCTCGGCTTCGACGGTCCTGCCGTCCGGCGTCATGAGCACGCTCGTCATGAGGCCGAGCGAGCCGAAGCCCTGGGCGACGACGTCGGACTGCACGTCGCCGTCGTAGTTCTTGCAGGCCCACACGATGCCGCCCTCCCACTTGAGGACCTGGGCGACCATGTCGTCGATCAGCCGGTGCTCGTAGGTGATGCCGGCGGCCTCGAAGTCAGCCTTGAACTCGGACTCGAAGACCTCGGCGAACAGGTCTTTGAACCGGCCGTCGTAGGCCTTGAGGATCGTGTTCTTCGTCGACAGGTAGAGCGGGAGCCGGCGGTCGAGCGCGTAGCGCATCGTGGCGCGGGCGAAGTCGCGGATCGAGTCGTCGAAGTTGTACATGCCCATCGCGACGCCGCCGCCGGGGAACTTGGCGACCTCGAGCTCGATCGGCTGACCTTCGTTCTCGGGTACGAAGGTCAGCGTCAGCGTGCCGGCGCCCGGCACGACGAAGTCGGTCGCCCGGTACTGGTCGCCGTGCGCGTGGCGGCCGATGATGATGGGCTTGGTCCAGCCCGGGACGAGCCGCGGGATGTTCCGCGCCACGATCGGCTCGCGGAAGACGACGCCGCCGAGGATGTTCCTAATCGTGCCGTTGGGCGAGCGGTACATCCTCTTGAGCCCGAACTCCTCGACCCGCGCCTCGTCGGGCGTGATCGTCGCGCATTTCACTCCGACGCCGTACTGCTTGATGGCGTTCGCCGCGTCGACCGTCACCTGATCGTCGGTGGCGTCGCGGTTTTCGATGCCGAGGTCGTAGTACCGCAGATCGACATCCAGGTAGGGCAGGATCAGCTGGTCCTTGATGAACCTCCAGATGATCCTGGTCATCTCGTCGCCGTCGAGCTCGACGACCGGTCCCGCTACCTTGATCTTGGGCATGCTGTGGCTGTCCCTTCCCTGTAAAGCTCGCATTTCAGGCTATCGCGGTGTGCGAGAGGTCTAGACCGCCGGAAACTAACCGGTCTGGATGGTGTAGGCCACGGTGCCGATGGCGATCGCGAGACCGGCCAGGATCAGCACGTCGATCGCCCGTTTTCGGGTGGCGAGCAGCCCGACCTGCCCCGCCGGGAGCACCAGCCGCGCCAGCGCCCCGAACAGCACCGCGGCTCCCAGGAGCAGCGACCCTTTCCGGTAGTGGCCGCTCGCCACGACGGCGAGGCCGAGCACGACCCCGAACAGCACGCAGCCGTACGGCACCTGACGGACCCATCGCGGCAGGCCGAGGGCCGGTGACGCGCGTCGTCGCGCATCCATGATTACCCCCTGAATGGTCGGCCTTGAGTTTAGCCGGGGACGCCGTACGCTTTGCGGCATCGGTGCTACCCACCAGTAGGAGGGTGTGACCATGGCACGGCCGGGTAACTCCGCAGTCAGGGGTCGCTAACTAGCTGGGAGGACTGCCGTGGAGGCGCCGTTCATCCGGATCGAGGACAGCGGTATGGTGCTGCCGCTGCGCCCCGACGTCACGACCATCGGCCGTGGGCGAGGTGTCGACATCCGGCTCGACGACCCGAGTGTTTCCCGCTTGCACGCCGAGATCGTCCGCCGCGGCCCGTATGTCTACATCGTCGACATGGGCCTTTCCCGCAACGGGACCAGGGTCAACGGGCGCCCGATCGCCCGCCGCGTGCTCGAGGACGGCGACGTCGTCAGCTTCGGCACGGCGCGCTGTCGCATGGGCGGGATTCCGAGAGAGGATGTCGATCCCGATGTCGAGGTGCGCAAGGCGGTCGCGCCGGAGCTGACCCGCCGCGAGGTGGACGTGCTGACCTCGCTGTGCCGTCCTGCCCTGTCCGACGAGGCCTTCGTCGCCCCGGCGACCGCTCGGGAGATCGCGCAGGATCTGGTCGTCACCGAGGCCGCCGTCAAGCAGCACCTGCTGCGGCTGTACCAGAAGTTCCGGATCCCGGAAGGGCCCAACCGGCGCACCAGGCTGGCCAACGAGGTCATCGCCATGGGTCTTGTCCGGCCGCTGCCGCCCGTGCACGTGCCGCCGCAGGCGACCCGCAACGCCGGCGACGTACGGACCGGCGAGATGCGCGCGCCTGGCCCTGGCCATCCGGTGAACACCGCCAGGCCGCCCCAGGTCACCGGCCGCCGCGCCAGCTGACCGCGTCCGCCGCCGCGACCACGTTCGACAGCAGCATCGCGCGGGTCATCGGGCCCACCCCGCCGGGGTTGGGCGCGACCCAGGCCGCGACCTCGCGGACCTCGGGCGCGACGTCCCCGGTGAGCTTGCCGTCCACCCGCGACACGCCGACGTCGAGCACGACCGCGCCCGGCCTGATCATCTCCGCGGTGACGAGGCCAGGGGAGCCGGCGGCGGCGACCACGATGTCGGCGTTCCTGGTGTGCGCGGCGAGGTCTCTGGTCCCGGTGTGGCACAGCGTCACCGTCGCGTTCTCGCTGCGCCGGGTCAGCAGCAGGCCGAGCGACCTGCCCACGGTGATGCCGCGGCCGACCACGGTGACCTCGGCGCCGCGCAGCGGCACGTCGAACCGGCGCAGCAGCTCGACGATGCCCAGCGGCGTGCAGGGCAGCGGCCCCGGCTGCATGAGCACCAGCCGGCCGAGGTTGACCGGGTGCAGCCCGTCCACGTCCTTGGCCGGGTCGATGCGCTCGAGCACCCGCTGCTCGTCGAGCCCGGCGGGCAGGGGCAGTTGGACGATGTAGCCGGTGCAGTCCGGGTCGGCGTTCAGCTCGGCGACGGCGCGCTCGACGTCGCCTTGGGTGGCGTCGGCGGGCAGGTCGCGCCTGATGCTCTGGATGCCGACCTCGGCGCAGTCACGATGCTTCAGCGACACGTACGCCTGGCTGCCCGGGTCGTCGCCCACCAGCACGGTGCCGAGCCCCACCGGGACCCCGCGCTCCCTCAGTGCCGTGACCCGCTGCTTCAGCTCGCCGCGGATCGCCGCCGCGGTCGCCTTCCCGTCCAGAATCTGTGCCGTCACGATCTCAATCCTGCCAGGTCGCGGGTCCGGTCAGTCGGCCCGCTCCCGCCAGGCGATAACCCGATCGGTGAGCCGCCAGCTCGCGTACGCGGCGAGCAGGCCGCCGAGCACCGCGACGAACGTGCCGAGCAGCGCGAGGGCGTGGTGCACGAACACCACGCTCCTGAGGAGTACGGCCAGCAAAGTCAAGAACGGCCTCCCAAGGGCGGGGACGGGTCAGTGGTAGTGGGTCAGTGGAAGAAATGCCGGACGCCGGTGAAGTACAGCGTGAGTCCGGCCTTCTCGGCGGCCGCGACGACCTCGTCGTCGCGGACCGAGCCGCCTGGCTCGACGACGGCACGGACGCCGGCCTCGGCCAGCACCTCCAGGCCGTCGGGGAAGGGGAAGAACGCGTCGGACGCCGCCACCGCGGCGGCCGCCCTGTCGCCCGCCCTGGAGACCGCGAGCCTGGCCGCGTCGACCCGGTTGACCTGGCCCATCCCGACGCCCACGGTCGCCTGGTCGCGCGCCAGCAGGATCGCGTTGGACTTCACCGCACGGCAGGCCCGCCAGGCGAACGCCAGGTCGCGCGACATCGCCTCGTCGGCCGCCGGGCCGGCCCGCAGCTGCCACGCCGCGGGGTCGTCGCCGGGGGCGTCGACGCGGTCGGCCGTCTGCACCAGCAGCCCGCCGTCGATCCGCCGGAACTCGGCGGCTCCTCGCGGACCTGACGGGCAGCGCAGCAGCCGGATGTTCTTCTTCCGCGCCAGGATCGCCAGTGCGTCGTCGGCGAAGTCGGGGGCGACCACGACTTCGGTGAAGATGTCGGCGAGCTGTTCGGCCATCGTGGCCGTCACCGGGCGGTTGGTCGCGATCACGCCGCCGAAGGCGGACACCGGATCGCACGCGTGCGCCTTGAGGTGCGCGGCCGCGATGTCGCCGGCGACCGCGATGCCGCACGGATTGGCGTGCTTGATGATCGCCACGCACGGCTCGGCGAAGTCGTAGGCGGCGCGGCGCGCGGCGTCGGCGTCGACGTAGTTGTTGTACGACATCTCCTTGCCGTGCAGCTGCTCGGCGGCGGCCAGCCCGCCCCCGGCGGTGCCGTCGGTGTACAGCGCGGCCCGCTGGTGCGGGTTCTCGCCGTACCGCAGCACCGCGGCCCGGTCCCAGGTGGCGCCGAGGAAGTCGGCCCAGCGCGCGGCAGCGGCCACCTCGTCGGGGGCGAGCACGTTGGCGAACCAGGAGGCGACGGCCACGTCGTAGGCGGCGGTGTGCGCGAACGCCCTGGCGGCCAGCCGGCGCCGCTGGTCGAGCGTGAACCCGCCCTGCCGGACGACGGCGAGCACCGCGTCGTACGACCCGGGATCGACGACGACGGCGACCGAGGCGTGGTTCTTGGCGGCCGCCCTGATCATGGCCGGGCCGCCGATGTCGATCTGCTCGACGCACTCGCCGGCGCTCGCGCCGGACGCCACGGTCTCGGCGAACGGGTAGAGGTTGGAGACGAGCAGGTCGAACGGCTGGACGTCGAGGTCGTCGAGTTGCCGCACGTGGTCGGGATTGGTGCGGTCGGCGAGCAGGCCGGCGTGCACCTTGGGGTGCAGGGTCTTCACCCGGCCGTCCAGGCATTCGGGGAAGCCGGTGAGCCGCTCCACCTTCATGACGGGCACGCCGGCATCGGCGATCCGCGCCGCCGTCGACCCGGTGGACACGAGCTCGACGCCGGCCGCGTGCAGGCCCTGGGCCAGCTCGGCCAGCCCGGTCTTGTCGTACACGCTGATCAGCGCGCGGTTAATCGTCGTGCGGCTCACCGGGCGAGCTCCCTTCGGTACACGTGAGGCATTTCAGTGACACCCGCCGGCCGTGCGCGGTCCAGCCGTCGCGGGCGAGTCGCCCGACGACGTCGACCAGCAGCCGGCGCTCCACCTGTTTGATCCGCTCGTGCAGGGTCTTCTCGTCATCGTGCCAGCGCACCCTGACAACTTCCTGTGCCAGCACCGGCCCGGTGTCCACGCCTTCGTCGACCAGATGGACCGTACAGCCGGTGATCTTCACGCCGTACGCCAGCGCGTCCCGTACGGCGTGCGTGCCGGGAAAGGCGGGCAGCAGGGACGGATGGGTGTTGACCACGGTGAACCGGCCGAGGAACGCCGGCCCCAGGATTTTCATGAACCCGGCGGCCACCACGAAGTCGGGCCGGTGGGCGGCCGCGGCTTCGGTGAGCGCGACGTCCCAGCCGGCCCGGGTAGGGTGGTCGGCGACGCGCGCCACGAACGTGGGCACCGCTGCCCGCTCGGCACGCGCCAACCCCTCGATCCCCGGCCGGTCGGCGCCGACCGCGACGACCGCGGCGCCGTACGCTGGATCCGCGCACGCGTCGAGCAACGCCTGTAGGTTGGTCCCCGCGCCGGAGACGAGGACGACGAGCCGGGCGGACACCGTGAACTTCCCCCTGCTTGACGACGCGACCGGTAGCTGCGCCGGCCACCCGCAGCCTACCGGCACACTGGGTGCGAGGAGGACGGGTGACTGACCAGCCCCAACAGGAGCCGGCCCGCGCCAGGCCAGGGCCGCAGCCGAGCCTCGTCGGCCGGTGGGCGCTGGCCCTTGGCGGCGTCGCCGTGATGCTGATGATCGTTTTCCCGCCGGCCGCGCCGGTGCCGGCCGCCGCGGCGCTGTTCGTCGGCGTGCGGGCGCGGCGGCGCGCGCGGCGCGAGCCGGCGGCGACGCGCGGTGCCCTGGCCGGCCTCGTCATGGGCTGCGTCGCGCTCGCCATCTCGATCCCGCTGGCGACCACGCAGATCCTCCTGTGGGGCGAGCTGGACCGCTACCTGACCTGCCGCGAGGCGGCCAACACGATCACCGACGACCAGGCCTGCAAGACCGCGTTCTTCCGCGAGGTCGAGAAGAAGCTGAACCTCCGCGAGGGCTCCCTGCAGCGTTACAGCAACCTTCCCCTGTGATTCACCGCCCGGGGGGGTCGTCACGGAGGATGTAGATCGCGCCGCCGCGGGTCTCCACCTTCTCCGGCCGATCCGGCCCGCGCCGCCCGGCGCCCAGCACCGGCTCCGGGTCCACGAACTCGACCCGATCCGCCGGCTCGGCCGTGGCGGCCGAGCCGGCCTCGGCGACCTGCGTGGACGCCGGCCGGGTCGCGCCGTCCGGCCCACGCACCCGCCGGAGCAACGCGTAGTTCATCGCCCACGCGGCGATCGCCGCTGACACGCCCACCTCGAGCGCCGCCATGAACCCGACCTGCCACGCCGACGGCCCCATGGTGGCCAGCCGCTGACCGCCCAGCGGGCCGCCGGCGAGCGCGGCCAGGCCGGCGGCGACGCAGGCCGTCAGCGCCCCGGACACGAACCCCCACAGCGGCGCCGCCTCCGGCACCGGGCTGGGCATGACCCGTACGGTGAGCGCCCCGCCGGCGATCCCGGCGAGGAACGGCGCGGCCAGGGCGAGCAGCGAGAGCGCGGGCGCCGGCCCCGGCTCTGGCAGCGCGGCCAGCGGCGGGAACGACGGCACGACATCGAGGAACACGCCGGTCGGCGAGACGCTCGTCCCCGTTCCGACCGAGAACCCCGGGCCGATGGCGTAGGCCATGGCCCAGATCACCGCGTTGGGCAGGAACACCACCTCGACGAGGAACAGCAGCACCCCGCCCACCACGCCGGGGGCGAGCACCTCGTACAGCTGCCCGGCCTGCCGCAGGTGCACCGCGAGCGAGAGCCCGGCGAGCACGGCGCCGGACGCCACGAGCACGGCGGTGGCGCCCGCCACCCCGACGGCCAGCGATCTGGGTCGCTCGGGCAGCAGCCGCAGCAGCGCGCCGAGCCCGGATCGCACCCGGCCGCGGCCGCGGGCCCTGACCACCGCCCTGGCGGCGCCGAACCCGCCGGCGAACACCGCCAGCAGGAAGCCGACCAGCAACGCCTGCCACGCCGACGGCACGACCTCGGCGCCGCGGGCGGCGAGGGCGAGCAACCCGGCGAGGACGGAATACGGCACGGCCAGCGAGAGGGCGGCCGGCACCACGCCGACGTACCCGCCGTCCGGGGCGTCGGCCGTCCGGATGATCCAGCCGCCGCTGCGGTACAGCAGCGCGCCGGGCAGCACCATGAGCCCGAGCGGCAGCAACCCCACCCGGCCGTGCGGCACCGAGTAGCCGGCGTGGTGGGCGACCAGCCAGAAGTTGACCGCGGTGCGGAACACGTCGGGCAGCCCGGTGCCCAGCGCGCCGCGCGGCCCGGCGACCCAGCCGATCAGGGTGATCGTGGTCAGGGAGGCGAGGCCGATGCCCACGCACCACGCCGCGCCCACGACGCCGGTCACCGCCAGCGGCCTGGGCCTGCTCCGCCCTTCGCTCACCCGGTCAATGCTGGCAGGCCGAACCGCCGTTATCGGCCCACTCGCCCGGCGTGTCGCACTGGTTGGCGCGCGTCAGCCCGCGGAGCGCATGATGTCGCGCATCAGGCGGGCGGTCTCGCTCGGCGTCTTGCCGACCCGGACGCCGACCTTCTCCAGCGCGTCCTTCTTGGCCTGGGCGGTGCCGGCGGACCCGGACACGATCGCGCCCGCGTGGCCCATGGTCTTGCCCTCTGGCGCGGTGAACCCCGCGACGTAGCCGACGACCGGCTTGGTCACGTGTCCTTCGATGTACGCGGCCGCGCGTTCCTCGGCGTCCCCGCCGATCTCGCCGATCATCACGACGGCGTCGGTCTCCGGGTCGGCCTGGAAGGCCTCTAGGGCGTCGATATGGGTCGTCCCGATGACCGGGTCGCCGCCGATCCCGACGCAGGTCGAGAAGCCCACGTCGCGCAGCTCGTACATCATCTGGTACGTCAGCGTGCCCGACTTCGACACCAGGCCGACGCGGCCGGGCGTGGTGATGTCGGCCGGGATGATGCCGGCGTTGGACTTGCCGGGCGAGGCGATGCCGGGACAGTTCGGGCCGATGACGCGGGTCCTGTTTCCCGTCGCGGTCGCGTGCGCCCAGAACCACGTCGTGTCGTGCACCGGGATGCCCTCGGTGATCACCACGCACAGCGGGATCTCCGCGTCGATGGCCTCGACCACGGCGTCCTTGGTGAACCGCGGCGGCACGAACACGACGGAGACGTCTGCGCCGGTCTCGGCCATGGCCTCCGCCACGGTGCCGAAGACCGGCAGGTCCCTGCCCTCGTACGTGGCGATCTGCCCGGCCTTGCGGGCGTTGACGCCACCGACGACGTTGGTGCCGGCCCGCAGCATGCGCGCGGTGTGCTTGGACCCCTCGGACCCGGTCATCCCCTGCACGATGACCTTGCTGGACTCGGTCAGCCAGATCGCCATGTCTCACACCCCTGCCGCGAGCTCGGCGGCGCGCCGCGCCGCGTCGTCCATCGTGTCGACCTGCTGCACGCCGGGCAGCGCCGCGTCCGCCAGGATCTGTCTACCACGCGCGGCGTTGTTGCCGTCCAGGCGGACGACGAGCGGCCGGTCGACCTCCTCGCCGCGGCCGGCCAGCAGCCGGTAGGCGGCGACGATGCCGTCGGCCACCGCGTCGCAGGCGGTGATGCCGCCGAAGACGTTCACGAACACGGTCTTCACGTCGGGGTCGCCCAGCACGATCTCCAGGCCGTTGGCCATGACCTCTGCCGACGCGCCGCCGCCGATGTCCAGGAAGTTGGCCGGCCGCTGCGGGTTGCCCCGCGCGTCGACGTACGCCTCGCCGGCGTAGGCCACCACGTCGAGCGTCGACATGACCAGGCCGGCACCGTTGCCGACGATGCCGACGGTGCCGCCTTCGAGCTTGACGTAGTTGAGGTCCTTCTCCTTCGCCCTGGCCTCGAGCGGGTCGGCCGCGGCCACGTCCTCGTAGGCGAGGTGCTCGGGCTGCCGGAAGGCGGCGTTGTCGTCGAGGGTGACCTTGCCGTCGAGGGCGACCACCCGGCCGTCCGTCGTCAGGATCATGGGGTTGACCTCGACGAGGGTGGCGTCCTCGTCCACGAAGACCGCCCACAGCCGCTCGATCAGCTCGGCGGCGCCCTCGCGCGCCGCCTCCGGCAGCCGGCCGGCCGCGGCGATCTCGCGGGCGGTGGCGCGGTCGATCCCGGTGATGGCCGAGATCGGCACCTTGGCCACGGCGTCGGGATTGGTGGCCGCGACCTCCTCGATCTCCACGCCGCCCTCGGCCGAGCAGATGGCCAGGAACGTACGCTCCGCCCGGTCGAGCAGGAACGAGAAGTAGTACTCCTGGGCGATCGCGCTCGCCTCTTCGACGAGGACCTTGTGCACGGTGTGGCCCTTGATGTCCATGCCGAGGATCTGGCCGGCCTTGTCCGCCGCGTCGTCGGGGGACTCCGCCAGCTTCACGCCGCCGGCCTTGCCGCGGCCGCCGGTCTTCACCTGCGCCTTGACCACGACTCCCCGGGCGTCCGCGGCGAGAAGGTCCGCCGCGATGTCGCGCGCCTCCTGGGGGGTGTGGGCGATCCTGCCGGTCGGCACCGGGACGCCGTACGCCGCGAAGAGCTCCTTCGCCTGATGTTCGAACAGATCCACGAGGGTTTCGTCCTTAACCGGGATACGGGGTCGGCAGCACGCTTGCTCCGAGCAGGCAGCCTACTTCGCCCGCGTGCGCGACCGCGGCCTGACCCCTCGGATACGGCGGCCCGCTCGGATACGATGACGGCGGGTGAAATGGGGGCAGCGCGGATGTCGAGCCGTGGTGCGCGTAGGGTGTGGCGTTTCGCCGCCTTCCTCGTCGCCGCCTCGCTGGCCGCGACCTGCGGCGCCAACCTCCCGACCGGCACCCCTCCATGGGACAGTCCCGGCCTGGTGGGCAGCGGCGGCTGGCCGTACGCCACCACGCCGGTCGACTCCGACCTCGCGGCGGGCGCGGCCTACCTTCCCGGCACTTCGGTCATGGTGCTGAACGACGGCCTGGTGCGGCTCGTTCCGCCGGGCGGCGACCGCGCCGTCACCTTGCCGCCCGGCGACCCGCGGGTGGCCGACGCGGTCGCCGGCGACCAGGAGTGGCTGGACGGCGGCGCGGTGCCAGGCACGATGCCGGCCGAGCGCGGCATGGCCGCCCGGGCGCTGCTCGACCTGCGGCTGCTCACCCGGCCGAACGGCGCGACAACGGCGTCCTGGTACGACTCCTGGAGCTACGTGTGGCCGCGCGACGCCGCGTTCGCCGCCGCCGCGTTCGCGGTGACCGGTCACGCCACCGAGGCGCGCCGCGTGCTGGGCTTCCTGGCGTCGGTCCAGGACCGCAACGGCCTGTGGGCGGCCAGGTACGCCCCCGACGGCAGCCCGGTCACCGACGGCCGGCGGGTCCAACTCGACGGCCTGGGGTGGGTGCTGTGGGCGGCATGGTTCGTGCGGGCCGTGGACGCGGTCGACACGGCCGGCGACCCGGAGCTGTGGCCGATGCTGCGGCGGGCGGCCGACCGGCTCACCGCCCTCCTGGACGCCGACGGCCTGCCGCCCCCGTCCTCCGACTACTGGGAGCGCGACCCGTC
Organism: Streptosporangiaceae bacterium; assembly: GCA_036378315.1. Lineage (GTDB taxonomy): Bacteria > Actinomycetota > Actinomycetes > Streptosporangiales > Streptosporangiaceae > CALAED01. The sequence goes on from DASUWU010000028.1 coordinate 37,754, forward strand.
GGCGGAACGCGATCCGAGCCGCCCCACGCTCGGGGTGGCGGGCCCGGCGCTGGCCGGGCTGCGCGCGGCCGCCGCCGTCGCCGCCGGGCGGGGTGCGGCCGCGCAGGCGGGGCGGTGGCACGCCGCCGCGCGCCGGCTGGCCGCCGCGATCGGCCGCGAGTTCGCGCCGTACGGCTTTCCGCGATCCCCGCTGCCGAACGCCGGGGTGGACGCCTCGCCGACGTTCCTCGCGCCGCCGTTCGCGCCGGCCGACCCGTACGTGGCCGCGGCTGTGCGGGTGGCGGCGGCCCGGCTGCGGCTGCCGAACGGCGGGTTGCTGCCCGGCGAGGACTGGCCGGGCAACCGCACCGTGGCGTGGACCCCGGAGGTCGCCATGTTCGCGCTGGCCGACGCGGCGGCCGGTGACGCCGCCGGGGCGGCGGCGCGGCTGCGGTGGCTGGCCGGCCACCGCACCTCGCTCGGGGTGCTTCCCGAGAAGGTCGACGGCCGTGGTCGCCCGGTGTCGGTCGCGCCGCTCGGCTGGACGGCGTCCCTCGTCATCCTGGCCCTCGCCGCCGAGGAGACCCCGCTGCCGGTTCCGCCGGCGTGATCGACGTCAGGCGACGGTCGCCGGATCGGTATTGCCGCCGCAGACCACGACGGCCACGCGCTCGTCCGCATCCGGCTTGTACGCGCCGCACACCAGGGCGGCCAGCGCGGTGGCCCCGCCCGGCTCGGCGACCAGGCGGAGCTCTTCCCACAGCAGCGACCGCGCCGCGGTGATCGCCTCGTCGGGCACCACCACGCTGCCCATGCCGGTGCGTACGGCCACCGCGTAGGCGATCTCGCCCACCCGTGGCGCGCCGAGCGAGTCAGCGGCGACGCCGCCGACGGAGACGTCCACCGGGCGTCCGGCGGCCAGCGCCGCGTGCAGGGCCTGGCTGGCGACCGGCTCGACCGCGACCACCTTGGCGTGGCCTTCGAGGGCGGCCGCGATGCCGGCGGCGAGACCGCCGCCGCCGACCGCGACCAGGACCGTGTCCGGCCGGTGCTCGGCGAGCTCCAGGCCGACCGTCCCGTTGCCAGCCGCTACCTCGGGCTGGTCGTAGGCGTGCACGTGCAGGGCCCCCGACTCGGCCGCGCGCACCTCGCAGGCGGCAGCGGCGTCCCCATAGAACGCGCCGGTGATCCGCACCTCGGCGCCGAGTTCGCGCAGGCGGGAGATCTTCACCTCCGGAGTGCTCTCGGGGACGAAGATCTCGGCCGGGGAACCGAGCGCGCGCGCCGCGTAGGCGACGCCGAGCCCGGCGTTGCCGCCCGACGCGGCGATGACCCCGACGTCGGGGACGTCGGCGCTGAGGAGCCGGTTGACCGCGCCGCGGGGCTTGAAACTGCCCGTGTGCTGCAGCAGCTCCAGCTTCAGCAGCAGCGGAAGACCGAGGAGGCGGGCCTCGATGACCGGGGTGCGGCGGACCAGGCCGCGCATGCGGCGCTCCGCCACCACCACGTCCTTACGATCGATCACTATCCCATTGTCGCATCGATTAAGGCGCCAATGGCGATTTCACTACTTACTGGCGCTGGAGCCGCCGACTTGCCCGCTCAGGCCGCCTGGGCCAGGTTGTCGCGGACCCAGGCGACGATCTCCTGCGTGGTGGCGCCCGGAGTGAAGATCTTGGCGACGCCCAGCTTGGTGAGCTCGGGGATGTCGGCGTCGGGAATGATGCCGCCGACGAACACGACGATGTCGGCGGCGTCCCGCTCCTTGAGCAGCTCGATGACCTTCGCGCACAGGGTCATGTGCGCGCCGGAGAGGATCGACAGGCCGATCCCGTCGGCGTCCTCCTGCAGCGCGGCCTCGACGACCTGCTCGGGTGTCTGGTGCAGGCCGGTGTAGATGACCTCCATCCCCGCGTCCCGCAGCGCCCTGGCCACGACCTTCGCGCCACGGTCGTGACCGTCGAGACCGGGCTTGGCGATGACGACGCGGATCGGACCCGCCATGACTTGCCTCCCTGGTACGCTCCCGCCTCCCAGGGGAGCGTACCCCCGGGTTCGCGGCGCCGATCCGTCAGTGCACGGGCCGGGCCGGCGTGTCCAGCCAGGGACAGTTGGCCGGCCGGACGCCCTTCGGCGTGCCGGCCGAGGCCGGGACGTACCCCGCGCAGGCCGAGAGGGTCGGCCACGTCGGGATGCCGGAGCCGCCGCCGGACGGGTGCCCGCAGTCGGGCAGCACCTGCGGGTCGCTGCGCACACCGCCCCACGAGGAGGCGTTGTCCTGCCAGCAGTTCTGGTCGCCGGTCCGGTCCCACCAGAAGTCGAGCCCGTTCGGCGCGGCGCGCCCGGCGGGATCGATGCCCATGAGGTTGCCCATCCAGCGGTTGGCCCGCGCGTACCCGAGCTGGCTGGCGCCCGACCGCCAGTTGTCGTAGATCAGGTTGCCCACGTAGGTGTTCTGCCGGCCGCCGGACAGCACCAGCCCGGTACCGACCGGCACCGCCGCCGCCGGACAGACCGCCGCTCCCCTGCGGTCGCGCGGCGGCTTGGCGCACGTCCCCGACCAGACGTTGCGGTAGGGGTTGGCGTTGTTTCCGTAGATCCGGTTGGCGATGAAGGCGCCGCGCTGCTGCCCGACGCCGCCCGCCGTGGAGATCCCGACGGCGTTGCCGAAGATGTCGTTGTCGTGCACGTACACCGAGTCGCCGCCCGCGTACCCGATGAGGTTGCCGTACGCCCGGCAGCCGCGGACCTCGACGGTCGGGCGGGCCGCCGCGCCACCGGCCACGGGGGCCGTGGCGATGCCGGCGACGCTGTTGCCGGTGACCGCGCAGTCGGCCACGACTCCGTGGTCGTCGCCCACCGCCGTCAGGCCGTAGGACCCGTTCCAGCGACCGATGACCTTGTCGAGCACGAACCCGTCGGTCCAGTCGACCTCGATGGCGGCCCCGCTGTAGCGCTGCACGGCGACGTTGCGCACGGATAGGCCGTTCGCGCGCGCGGCGTAGATGCCGACGCGCCTGGCCCAGTCACCGCGCCGGGTGAACCCGCCCTCCAGCGCGACGTCGTCCGGGCGGTCTCCGGTGCCCTCGACGTGCAGGTCGCAGCGGACGCAGCCCGGCGTGCCGTCGCCGATGATGTTGACCGTGGCGTTCTTGTACTTGCCCGGCAGCACGTAGATCGTCGTTCCGCGCCGCCAGGCCGCGTCGACCGCCGCCTGGAGGTCGGAGTAGGCGCACTCGGGCAGCAGGCCCTCGTTCGTCGCCCGCGTCGCGGGCGTGAGCCCCTCGATGCGGCTCTTGGAGTCTTTGGCGCACACCACGATCCGCGGCGCGGCGAGCGCGACGCCGCCGGCCGCCGCGCGGCTGGCGCCCCCGGCTTCCGCCCGCGCCGGTCCGGCCAGCGCCAGCATGGTGACGATCATGGAAAAGGCAATGCAGACAGCCGCCATGGCGGCGGCGATGACCCGCCGCCTCAGCAAGACCGTCATGACCGTGCATGATGACGGCAATCCGACCCCGCTGTCGAGACCCGGATCCGGCCACGAATTAATGGAACCGATCCGGCGGCCGTCGCGTCCTAGATGGTCTGGACCGACTTACGGTTTCGGACCGGAATTTCGGCCTTGCCCCGCGGCTACAGCTTTTCGACCGGAGCGTAACGCAGCACGAGCCGTTTGATGCCGTAGTCGCCGCCGAAGTCGACGCTCGCCGCGGCCCGCTCGCCCGCGCCGTCCACGGCGACCACCGTGCCGAGCCCGAACGAGTCGTGCGTGATCCGGTCGCCGGGCGCCAGCGTCGGGACGGCCCGGTTGCCCGGCGACCTGACGCCGGGGCGGGCGGCCATCGCGGCCATCGCCGGGGCCCCTGAGGTGGGCGCCAGCCGCTCCCACACCAGCAGTGACTCGGGCAGCTCGCCGAGGAACCGCGACGACGGGTTGACCTGCGGCGCGCCCCACGCGCTGCGCATCACCGCGCGGGTGACGTACAGCCGCCGCTGCGCCCGGGTGATGCCGACGTAGGCGAGCCGCCGCTCCTCCTCGAGCTCCTTGGGGTTGCCCATCGCCCGCAAGTGCGGGAACACGCCGTCCTCCATGCCGGTCAGGAAGACGACGGGGAACTCGAGGCCCTTGGCCGTGTGCAGGGTCATCAGGGTGACCACGCCGGCGCCGCCCTCGGGGATCTGGTCGGCGTCGGCGACCAGCGAGATCTGCTCGAGGAAGTCCACCAGGGTGCCGGCCGCCGACTCGCCGCCCTCCAGCCGCTCCTCGAACTCGCGGGCCACCGCCTCGAGCTCGTGCAGGTTCTCGATGCGGGTCTCGTCCTGCGGGTCGCGGGACTCCTGCAGCTCGGCGAGGTAGCCGGTCTTGTTGAGCACGACGTCGACCAGCTCGGCGGGGGTGGACGACTCGACAGAGGCGCGCAGCTCGTCCAGCAGCCCGACGAACTCGCCGATCGCGTTCATCGACCTGGTGGCCAGCGCGGGCACCTCCTGGTAGCTCCGCAGCGCCTGCCAGAAGGTGGTCTTCTCGCGCGCGGCGTACGCCTCGACGCAGGCCTCGGCCCGGTCGCCGATGCCGCGCCTGGGCACGTTGAGGATGCGGCGCAGCGACACGGTGTCCTCGGGGTTGGCCAGCACCCGCAGGTAGGCCAGCAGGTCGCGGACCTCGCGCCGTTCGTAGAACCGGACCCCGCCGACCACCTTGTACGGCAGGCCGACCCGGATGAAGACCTCTTCGAAGACGCGGGACTGCGCGTTGGTGCGGTAGAAGACGGCCACGTCGCCAGGCGTGATCTCGCCCGCGTCGGTCAGCCGGTCGACCTCCTGGGCGACGAACGCGGCCTCGTCGTGCTCGTTGTCGGCGACGTAGCCGACGATCTTCTCGCCGTCGCCCTGGTCGGACCACAGCTTCTTGGGTTTGCGGTCGGCGTTGCGCTCGATGACCGCGTTGGCCGCCGACAGGATCGTCTGCGTGGACCGGTAGTTCTGCTCGAGCAGGATGGTGGTCGCGTCCGGATAGTCGCGCTCGAACTCCAGGATGTTGCGGATGGTCGCGCCGCGGAACGCGTAGATCGACTGGTCGGCGTCGCCCACCACGCACAGCTCGGCCTGGCCGATGTCGTCGACCGGCGCGGTCAGCTCCCGCACCAGCACGTACTGGGCGTGGTTGGTGTCCTGGTACTCGTCGACGAGTACGTGCCTGAACCGCCGCCGGTAGTGCTCGGCCGCCTCGGGGAACGCCTGCAGCAGGTTGACGGTCATCATGATCAGGTCGTCGAAGTCGAGCGCTCCGGCCTGGAGCAGCCGGGTCTGGTACATCTCATACGCCTCGGCGAGCGTCTGCTCCAGGTGCGTGGACGCGCGCGCCTTGCACGTCTCCCAGTCGATGAGCTCGTTCTTGAGGTTGCTCACCTGGTGGTAGAAGGACTTGGGCGGGTAGCGCTTGGGGTCGAGGTCGAGCTCGCGGCACACCAGACCCATCAGCCGCTGCGCGTCCGCCTGGTCGTAGATCGAAAAGCTCGTCGGGTAGCCGAGCCGCTTGGCCTCGCGGCGCAGGATCCGTACGCAGGCGGAGTGGAACGTCATCACCCACATGGCCCGCGACCGAGGCCCGACGAGCGCGGCCACCCGTTCCTTCATCTCGCCGGCGGCCTTGTTGGTGAAGGTGATCGCCAGGATCTGGCCGGGGTGGACGTCACGCTCGGCGAGCAGGTAGGCGATGCGGTGCGTCAGCACCCGGGTCTTGCCGGAACCGGCGCCGGCCACGATGAGCAGCGGCCCGCCCTCGTGCACCACGGCGGCGCGCTGCTGATCGTTCAGCCCGTCGAGAAGCTGCTCGATCGACTGCTTGGACTGGCTCGGTTGCTTCGGCACGCTTGTAAGCCTAGAAGGCGGCACCGACTGATCGCAGACGCATCGCCCCGGGCCCGCCGCTTCAGCGGGTTTTGCGGAAGTCGTACGCCTCCGTCGCCGCGCGCGCCACGGCCGCCAGGCCGGCCCCGCCGGCCGCCGCGGACGCCGCCGCGATCGCCCCCTCGACCAGCGGCGCGTCGGCGAACGCCACCTGGCCGTCGGCGTCCTCGATGAACGTCTTGACGGTGAGGACCGAGCTGCCGATGTCGGCAAGCAGCACCACCCCGGCCCCCTGGTCGGCAGCGCGTACCGCGGCCTCGACGAGTTCGACGCTGGTGCCGAGGCCGCCGTCGACGTCGCCGCCGGCCGGCTCCACCCGCACCGCGCCGACCCCCATCTGCCGCCCCAGCTCGGCCACCCCTTCGGCCAGCGCCCTGCTGTGCGCCACGATCACGATCCCCACGGTGCTCACGGCTTCCATCCTGCCCGGTCCCGTCGGCCGGGGGTCAGCTCAGGAGGAAGGTCAGCTCAGGAAGAAGGTCAGCTCAGGAAGAAGGTCAGCTCAGGAGGAAGGTCAGCTCAGGAAGATGGCGTACTCGCCGATCTGGTCGGTCAGGGCCGGCGGCAGCTCCGCCGCGACGGACAGCTCCTCGACGGAGATGAAGGCGCCGGTCTCCGCGCGGGCGCGCACGATCTGGTCGACGAGCGCCGGCGTCATGCCGGGCAGCCCGGCGAGGACGGCGGGCGGCGCGGTGTTGACGTCGATCAGGCCGCCGTCGTCGAAGGAGCGCGGCAGGTCGGGCCGGCCGATGTGCAGCTCCCTCGCCAGAGTCGGATCGCCGGCTGCCAGCTCGCGGGCCCGGTCGCGGGCGGCCCGCCGTTCCTTCGCCACGTCGACGGCGGCGTCGAACGCGTTCCTGCCGGCGGGCTGGACCACCCGGGAGCGGATGACGAGGGCGTGCACCGTCCCGGCCAGCATCAACAGCAGCAGGAAGACGACGGCCAGCGTGGGGCCGGCCGAGTCTTCGGGAAGGCCGGCCGTGACGAACATGAGCACCAACAGCGCGGCGTACAGCCCGGTGGCCATCCACTGCCGGCCGCTGCGCAGCCGGACGGCGGCGTAGGCCATGACGAACGGGGTGCCGAGCCCGATCGTGACGAAGGGCAGCACCGCCCAGACGTAACTGAGCCGCCGGCGCAGCGCGCTGGGTGGCGGCTGTTGACCCGTGGGTTGCGGCAGGAACTGCGCGTAGGTCATGGCATGCTCTCCCCTGAATTTTCCCCCATCGATAGGACGCCCGACCCCCGCCGCCGGTTTCCCTCCGCGACCGGAGCCGGTCACGGTACCGGTCAGTCCGCGGCGCCGGCGACCTCGGCGACCTCGGCGAGGGCGCGCAGGATGAGGGCGGTGGAGGCGGCGCCCGGGTCCTCGTGGCCGATGCTGCGCGGTCCGAGGTAGCTGGCCCGCCCCTTGCGCGCCTGCAGCGGGATCGTGGCCTCGGCGCCCTTGGCCGCCGCATCCGCGGCCGCCCGCGTCGCGGCGGCGAGCCCGCCGGCCTGTGCCTCGCCGTAGGCGGCCACGGCCGGGACGAGCGCGTCGACCATGGTCTTGTCACCAGGGACGGCCTCGCCGAGCTCCTGGACCCCGTCGAGGGCGGCCCGCAGCGCCGCGCCCAGGGCCGCGACGTCGACGGTGCCGGCGTCGCCCAGGGCCTTGCCCGCCCGGCGCAGCGCGGTGCCGTACAGCGGCCCCGAGGCGCCGCCGGTCTTGGACACGATCGCCCGCCCGGCGGCCATGAGCGCCTTGCCGGGCGGCGCGCCCTCAGGAAGGGCGGCGACGGCGGCGGCGAACCCGCGGTTGAGGTTCAGCCCGTGGTCGCCGTCGCCGATCATCGCGTCCAGCCGGGTCAGCCGCTCGGCGTCGGCGGCCACCAGCTCGGCCGCCCGGCGGATCCAGTCGGCGACGTCCATCACCGGCCCCACCGCAGCGCGGGAGTCTCGACCGGGGCGTCCCACAGCCCGATGAGCTCGGGGGTGAGCCGGCAGACCGAGATCATGCACCCGGCCATCTCCAGGCTGGTCACGTAGTTGCCGACGAGCCGGCGGGCGACCGTCACGTCGTGGTCGGCGAGCCAGCGCGCCGCGGCGTCGTACGCCACGTACTGCTCGATCAGCGGCGTGCCGCCCATGCCGTTGACCAGCACGAGCACCTCCGAGCCCGACAGCGGCATGTCCGCGTGGATCGCCGACAGCGCCGCGTCGACGATCTCGCTCGCCGGCCGCAGCTTCGTCCGCTCCCTGCCCGGCTCGCCGTGGATGCCGATGCCGAGCTCCATCTCGTCCTCGTCGAGGGTGAACGTCGGCTCGCCGGCGGCCGGGACGGTGCAGGCCGTCAGCGCCACCCCGAACGACCTGGTGCGTTCGTTGACCTCTCGGGCGGCGGCGGCCACCTCGGCGAGCCCGGCGCCGGCCTCGGCCAGCGCTCCGGCGATCTTCTCGACGAAGACGGTGGCGCCGGTGCCGCGCCGCCCCGCCGTGTACGTGCTGTCCTCGACGGCCACGTCGTCGTCGACCACGACGGTGGCGACCTCGATGTCCTCGTCGTCGGCCAGTTCGGCGGCCATCTTGAAGTTGAGCACGTCCCCCGTGTAGTTCTTCACCACGTGCAGGACGCCCTGCCCGCCGGACACCGCCGTCGTGGCGGCGAGGATCTGGTCGGGCACCGGCGAGGTGAAGATCTCCCCCGGGCACGCGGCGTCGAGCATGCCGAAACCGACGAAACCCGCGTGCAGCGGCTCGTGGCCGGAGCCGCCACCGGAAACGACCCCGACCTTGCCCTGGCGGGGCGCGTCGGCCCGGACGACGATCCGGTCGTCGACGTCGACCCGCAGCGACGGATGTGCCGCGGCCAGGCCGCGCAGCGCGTCCGGTACGACGTCGGCGGGCGCGTTGATGAGCTTCTTCATACTCCGTGCCTACCCCCGAACCGGGCTGCCGCGCCAGACCTCTTCGTGACCTTCGTAGGATGGTCCGGTGGGCAGCGTGCTTGACGATGATGAGGTGCGGCGGGCCCTGGCGGTCATGGCGCACCCGGACGACATAGACTTCGCGGCGGCCGGCACCGTCGCGACCTGGACCGACAAGGGCATCGAGGTCACCTATCTCATCGTGACCGACGGCGACGCCGGCGGCTACGACCCCGACGTGCCGCGGGCCGAGATCCCCGGGATCCGCCGGGCCGAGCAGACCGCGGCGGCCAAATGCGTGGGGGTGGCCGATGTGCGGTTCCTCGGCTATCGGGACGGCCAGGTGGAGGCCACGCTCGGCCTGCGCCGCGACATCGCCAGGGTGATCAGGCAGGTCCGGCCGGACCGGGTGCTGATCCCCAACCCCGAGCGCAACCTGGAGCGGATCTACGCGAACCATCCGGACCACCGGGCGGTCGGCGCCGCCGCGCTCGACGCCGTCTATCCCGACGCGCGCAACCCGTACACCTTCACCGAGCTGCTCAGCGACGAGGGGCTCGAGGCATGGTCGGCCCGCGAGGTGTGGATCACCGGCGGCCCGGCGCCCAACCACCACGTCGACGTCACCGACGTCTTCGACCGCAAGCTATCGGCGCTCAGGGCCCACGCCAGCCAGACCTCCCACATGACCGGCCTGGAGGACATGCTGCGCGGCTGGCTCGCCGCCAACGCGCGCGACCGCGGCCTGCCCGACGGCCGGCTGGCCGAGGCCTTCCAGGTCGTTCCGACCCCCTGACTGAGTGCCGCTGCGGGGGTCAATCTTCGGGATTGAGCGGGATACGGCAGACGAAGCGGGCCCCGACGGGGCTGTCTTCGATGGTCAGGCTGCCCCCGTGGGCCTTGGCTATCTCGCGGGCGATGGGCAGCCCGAGGCCGGTGCCGTTGACGTCCTTGTGGCGGGCCGCCGCCAGCCGGGCGAAGCGCTGGAAGACCACCTCTCTGGACTCGCGGGGAATGCCGCAGCCGTCGTCCTGCACCTCGATGACGGCGTCGTCGCGCTCGGCCCGTACCACCACCTTGATCTGCGACCTGGCGTGCCGTTCGGCGTTGTCCAGCAGGTTGGTGAGCAGCCGGTTGAGGCGCAGCCGGTCGCCGACCACGGTCACCTGGGCCTCCAGGTCGGTCTTCACATCCTTGACCCGCCGGTAGCGCTTGAGCTCGGCGGACACCAGCCCCGGCAGGTCGATGGAGTCCATCTCGCGCGGCACACCGGCGTCCAGCCGGGCGAGGGTGAGCAGGTCGGTCACGATGGCCTGCAGCCGGTCCAGGCTGCCGAGCACCTCGCGCGCGGTCGCCGGCCAGTCGGTGTCGTGGGGGTGCAGCAGCGCCTCCTCGAGCCGGGCCCGGATGGCGGTGATCGGGCTGCGCAGGTCGTGCGAGGCGTCGGAGGTGAAGCGCTGGAGCTGCTTCAGCGACGCTTCGAGCCGGTCCAGGGCGGCGTTCGCGGTCTCGGCCAGGGCCCGGAACTCGTCGCCGCTTTCCGGCACCGGCAGCCTGCGGCCCGGATCGGACGCCGTGATCTCCGCGAACTTGGCTCTGATCGCGGCGACCGGCGCCAGCGTCCGGCTGACCGTACGGGACGTCCCCAGCGCGGTGAGGGCCACCAGGACGGCGGAGCCCATGAACGCCATGCCGGCGGCGGGTCCCCCCACGTACCACGGCACCGCGGGGGTGGCGGCGTAGATGGTCCAGTCCCCGCCGGTGTACGGGATCCGGGTGACGACGACGGTCTGGCAGCCGCTCAACCCCTCCGGCGGGCAGAGCACCCGGTGATCGGTCACGGTGCCCGGGGACGGGACGAAGCCTGCCATCGGCGGCTTGCCGGTGAGCTCCTTGGTCGCGGCCACCGGCCGCCCGGCATGGTCGACGATCTGGATCGCGGCGGTGTTGTAGTACGGCAGCACGGGCGGCAGCTCGTTCCTGCGCAGGAGGTTGACGGTCCTGAACTGGGCGCTGATCGTCTCTTGCGTCCTGTAGCTGTTGAGCCTGGTGTGGATCATGAGCAGGGCGAGCACGCTCACCGCGATGCACACCAGCGCCGCGATGCCGCTGGTGATCACCATCATCCGCACCCGAACGGGCCATGCCTGCGTTTGGAACAACTGACCTCCCGGGGGTGAGGAGATCACCCCCAAGAGGGATTTGTTCCGTACATCGGCAGGTCACACCCATGAAACGGTAAAGGTCCGGGCGAGCGGTATGGAACGGCTTTTACCCCGCTTTACGAGTAACGCCCAAAATGTCGCCCCGTCAGGCGTCCCAGGCCACGATGAACTCGATGAGGTTGATCTTCCCGTCGCCGTCGCTGTCGGCGTGCTCGAAGATCGAGTCGATCTCGTCGCCGGTGATCTGTTCGTGCCGGCCGGCCATGGCCAGCTTGAACTCCACCGCTGTGATGTACCCGTCCCCGTCCTGGTCGAACTCCTTGAACGTCTGGCTGAGCTCCTCGTTGATGGCCATGATCGCCGTGCCTCCCGCTGCCGGAGTTGGTCCAGTTGGTCCTGGGGCAGCATGAAAGCACAGATACCTCCGATGTCGCGTGCTACTGACCGCTTGGCCGCCCGCCTGGCCGGCCGGCTTCCTGCCCGGCGGTCGGCGTGGGGTGCAGCGCGACGATGACACGGTGATCGCGACCGCCCGGCGCGGTTTCGTCGTGGTACCTGGAGACCAGCCGGGCGACCCCGGCGGCCAGCTCCTCGGCGAAGGCAGCCCGGTCGGCGGCGTTGGCGAACCTGATGTTCGCGTCGATCGCGTACGTGGCGAGGGGTTTGCCGGCCCTGGCCGCGCCGCCGATGAGCCCGCCCACCTCGCGGACCAGCCGGGCGGCTAGGGCGAGCAGCCAGCGGGCGGACAGCCGGTCGGGGGCCCGGCCCGGATCGGGCTGGACCGGTGCCAGCGCGGCCGGGGAGATCACGTACGAGGCGGCCGTGGCCCGCATCAGCCGTTCTGTGACGTTGCCCTTGCGCCGCTCCTCGACGAGCTCGACCAGGCCGTGGCGTTCCAGCGCGCGCAGGTGGTAGTTGACCTTCTGCCGCGCGAGGCCGATCTTGCCGGCGAGCATCGTGGCCGAGCCTGGCTCGGCGAGCTCGGCGAGGATCCGGGCGCGGACGGGGTCCAGTGAGACCTCGGCCGCGGCCGGATCCTCGATGACGGCGACGTCGAACATGCCTCCAAGCTCGCACCGACAATTCTTGTTGTCAAGAACGCCGGACGGGTTTACCCGCAGGCCCTCCCGTTGAGGGTGAACAGGCCGGGCGGCGGGTTGGCGCCAGCGGTCTTCGCGGTGATGCCGAACGTGGCCGACCGGCCCGGCCTGATCACCTTGTTGGCCGGCACGTTGGTCGCGGTGACCGTGGCGCCGGTCTGGGACACCGCGGCGAGCCGGCCGGCCGTCACCTTCTGGTCGCCGGACCACGCCCAGCGCATCGTCCACCCGTTGACCGGCGCGGCCCCGGTGTTGGTGATGGTCACGTCGGCGGCGAACCCGCCGGACCACGCGGCCTTCACCGCGTACCCGACCTTGCACGCGCCGGCCGCGGGCACCTGTCCGTCCCGCTGGTCGGCCAGGAACGAGGAGATCCAGGCGAGCGCCGAGTTCCAGTTGATGGCGACCTCGTTCGTCGAGTACGAGTTGATGTCGTCCACGTAGCAGAACTGCGGTGCGCAGCCCGCCAGCAGGTTCGCGGCGAACGGGTCGTCCAGGCCGGCGTTGGCGCCGCCGGAGATCGACCCTGGCGGCGGGTGCGGCAGGTTCGGGTCGAGCTGGTGGGCGTAGATCCTGGTGTGCTGGTTCTGCGAGCTGGCCTCGCCCCAGCCGGTGACGTACGAGTGGTTGAGCGCGTTGCGGCCGAGGATGTAGTCCATCCCCTGCAGCGCGCCCGCCTGGTACTTCTTGTCGCCGGTGAGGTCGTACGCCGTGGCCAGCACGATCAGGTTGTTGATGATGTTGCTGTTGGAACCCCAGAAGTAGTTGCTCCTGGCGCCGGGCAGCGGCAGGCCGTACGCCTCGGCGGTCAGCGTCGCGAGGTAGGAGTCGGCGGCCGTGATCACCGACTGCCTGACCCGCTGCCGGTCGGCCGCGGGCAGGCCGTTCGGCACGGTCGCCAGGTCGAGCCGGCCGAGCGCGGCGGTGTCCGGCCAGTTGAACCCGGTCGCCGTGAACACGTCGCCCGTGTGGTGCGGCGACGCGGTCAGGTCGGTGAGGTACTGCTGCTCGCCCGTGGTCAGGTAGAGCTCGACGGCGGCCCAGTAGAACTCGTCGCTGACGTTGTTGTCGTTGTAGGCGCCGCCGCCGGTGCTGTCGGCGCCGCTGGCGAAGATGTCCGGGTGCGCCTTGGCCGCGGCGTACGCGGTCTTCGCCGAGGTCAGGCACTTGCTCGCGAACGCGGCGTCGTACGGCGCGTACAGCCTGGCGCACTGCGCGGCGGTCGCGGCGAGATTGAGCGTGGCGGCCGTGGACGGCGGGTGCAGCTCGCGCGGCTGCGGGTCGTCCTGCGGCTGCATCGGCAGCCCGGTCCAGTTCTGGTCGTGGACCTTGTGGTGCGCCATGCCGGCCAGCGGCTGGCCCGCCGGCACCTGCATGCGCATCATGAACTCCAGCTCCCAGCGCGCCTCGTCGAGGATGTCGGGCACCTTGTTGCCGCGCTCCGGCACCCGCAGCGTGCTGTCGCCGAGCGCCGCGCCGCCGCCCGCGCTGATCGCGGTCTTCGTCCGCTCGAACGCGCTGAGCAGCTGGTAGGTGGCGATGCCGCCGTTGACGACGTACTTGCCGTGGTCACCGGCGTCGTACCAGCCGCCACGCACGTCGAGCCGGTAGTCGCAGACGCCCGGCTGGCACGGCACGTCGGTATCGCCCTGGTTGGGCGCCACGCCGAGGTGGCCGGCGGGGCGGGCGTACTGGTCGCCGACCAGGTTCCCGTCGATGGCGATGCCGCTGCGCTGGATGTAGAAGAACTGCAGCGAGTCGGAGCGCAGTTGCTTGTACACGTCGGCCGAGATGTCGAACGGGAAGCTGGTCTCGCCGTCCGCGGACAGCGTGAAGCCGGTGCCCGAGCCGGTGAAGGAGCTGAAGTCGACGGTCTGGACGTTCTGGCCCGAGGCCGCGTCGACGCCGCGCGGGGTGGCGAAGCCGGACGCGACCACGTCGCCCGCCGAGTTCTTGAGCTGCCAGGGCGCCGGGTCATTGGCGTCGGTCACCAACGTCGCGTTCTTGGGGCCGTGCGGCAGGTAGCCGACCTGGTTGACCCGCACCCGCGGCCCCGTGTCCGGGACATACGGGGCCGGCGGGTTTCCGCCGCGCAGCGAGACGTTGTCGATGCACAGATGGTAGTCGGCCGGGTTGGCGCCGACCTGGAAGACCACCTGCGCCTGGTTGGTGTCCCCGGCGGCGGTGAAGGTGAACTCGAAGTGCTGGGTGTCCGCGGTCAGCGGGAGGTCACGGGAGAAGGACGCCGTGAAGGGGTCCACCTGGAGCTGGACGTTGGCCCGGAACGTCGACGCCGGGTCCGCCGACGCGTCGAACGCCAGCGTGTAGGTCGAGCCGTTCACCAGCGGGAGGTCGTTCTGCCCGATGCCGGCGTCCCACGGGTTGGCGAGGCCGCCGGGGACTGTGGTGCACAGCCGGCCGTCGGCGGCGCTCACGTCCGAGGTGCCGAAGGTGAACCAGCCCGCCGTCCCGTTGTCGAAGGCGCCGTTCTTCAGCTGCTCCGGGGCGTCGTCGGCGCGGGCGGACGAGCCGGAAGAGACGATCGACTGGCTGGCGAGGATGAGGAAGGCGGCGGCGCAGCCGGCGATCAACGCGCGGGCTCGTCGGCCGAGGGTTCTGGTCACGAGGTTTCTCCCTGTGGCCCCGGGAGCGCGCTGGTTTGGGAGCGCTCCCACGCTGCCCAGGACCCTACGCCCGGTTCGCCCGTGCGCAAAGGACGGTGAAAGCGACGTGAAAAAGCCCTGGCCAGTCCTGGAATTCGAGGTCCTAGGACCGCGCGCCTCCGGTCACGGGACCCGGCATCACTGGTGGGCGGTCACCGGCCGTTCCGGCGAGTCGACGATGATCTGCCAGCCGGGGCCGCCGCCGATGGGTACGCGGCGCACCCGGCGGCGCATCTCGTCGATGGGCCCGGAGACGGTGATCGCGCCGGCCTGGTAGGTCTCCTTGACCGTGCGCCGGGTGTCGAGCCTGGCGACCGGGCGGGCCGCGTTCCGCAGCCGCTCGGCGATGTCGGCGCGCAGCGAGGCGGTCAGCCCCGGGACCTTCTGGGCGAGCTCGGCGAGCACCTCGTCCGGCGACCCTGGCTGTACGGCGGGCCAGGCCGCGGCGACCTCGGGAACGACCTCGGCGGCGACCGGCCCGGCGCATTCCTCGAGTGCGTCGAAGAACGCCTTGGTCGCGTCGCTCGGCCGGCAGAACGTCCGGATGTCGAACGCCTTGGGGAAGTACAGGGCGGCCTGCGCGAGGCGGTCGCCGCAGATCACCTGGCCGTCGGCCAGCCCGGACGTGACGAGCGCGCCCTTGTGCAGCTTCCCCGGGCTGTCCAGCAGGTCGGTGACGGCGGCGAGCACCGTCTCGCCGGAGTCGAGCTCGCGCAGCACCGCCCCGTTCGGCGTGACGACCTCGAGCTTGAGTACGCCGGCGACGCGGCCGTGCTCAGGGGTGTCGGCGCGCAGGCAGACGAGCAGCCCCTCGGCCGTCGCGCCGTTCATCCTGCCGATGAGCCGCAGCGTGAGCGCGTAGGCCGCGGTGAGGAAATCGCTCGCCGAGCCCGCGTGCAGATCACGAAAAAGCCGCCGCGCCTCCTCGCCGTCAATTCGCCCGGGCGGTGGGGCGTCCGGCTTTTTCGCCATCGCGAACAATGACTCGATGTGGTCGCCGAGAAACTTCTCGACCCCGTCCCCTTTCGGACGGGGGCGCGGCGGATCCGGCGTCGCGTCGGGCGCGACCCGCGCGTACGTCAGGTGCGTGATCTTCACGGATGCCTCCCCGCCAACCTGTCCGGCCAAATACCATTATCGGCGACCTCGCTGACAAAACCGGCGCGCTCTCCCGACCCGCCACGACCACACCCGGCCGATGCCCGAATATGATTTCCGGACCCTGTCCCCCACCGATTTCGAGTACTTCGTCGGCGACCTGCTGAACGCCGACCTCG
>DASUWU010000029.1:0-27756 GCA_036378315.1 Streptosporangiaceae bacterium
GCGCGCGGTCAGCGTGCCGGCCGGCGTGTCGGCCTCGGCCCGCAGCGTGTGGCGGCCGGCCGGGAACCAGCCGGCATCGGTGGCGGTCGTCCACGCGGGGGGCGTCCCTGTCTGCTTCGCGTAGCGGTCCGTGAGCTCGGACAGTCGGACGTCGTCGAGGAAGAACCGTACGGCCGTCGTCCCCGCGGGAGCGGCGACCGCCAGGTCCGTGGTGCCGGCGATGTGCGTGGCGGTCGGTTCCACGAAGCGCAGCGCGGCGGCGGCGTGCGCGGCCTTCCCGGCGGGCGGCATGGCGGCCATCGTCATGGCCGCCACCGCCGCGTTGACTGCGAGGGCCGCGGCCGCGGCGAGCGCCGTCCTGTGCCGTTCTAGGTTCATCGCGCCCCCGACCGGCGCCAGGCCGTGCCCGGCCTAGTAGATGGGCTGTCCGATGGCGAGGAGGTTGCCTTCGCTGTCGCGGAACCACGCGCCGCGCTCGGCGACGGCCCCGGTCGAAGGATAGTTGCCCGTCACGTGGGCGATGCCGTCCACGGTCTTCAGGCCTGGGCCGTCGTACTCCTCGAACACCACGCCCCGCGCGCGCAGCCCGGCCACGACGGCGTCGATGTCGTCGACCGTCCAGGCCATCTGGGTGTGCGTGCCGGCGGCCGCGCCCGCGGAGGCGAACAGGGCGAAGTGGCAGCCGCCGCACTCGTACAGCAGCCCGCCCGGCCGTTCATCGATCGGTTCCAACCCCAGCTTGTCGGCATAGAACGCTCGTGCCCGCTGGAGGTCCTGGGCCGGCAGCCTGGCCGCGACACGGCTTCGCGAGAGCATACGCCGACCCTGGCACGGGGCCGCCCCACGCGCCACCCGCACTGCCGCCTACGCGGCCTCAGGTGGCCCCGACACTCACTGCTGCTCGACTCCCCGTCCCGCCGTCCGGCGGCATGACACTTGACCCGCATTATCCCGAAATCGCGCTGAATCGGGGGATCAAGCGCCACATGTGGGCGCCGGACGGTGTTATGTCCCCGCGTGGGTATGCCACGCCACCCGCCGCCGAGAGCGCGTGGGATAGCGCTATCACGCTACGCAATCGGCGGCCGGAACTTTCAACGCCCTTTTCGCAAGTCGGCCCGCGTTGTTCCTGCTCAGCCACTCGGCAGTGCGCGATTCAGCACGGACGTTGACCCGTAGTTCCTTTCAACCTAGACTCCGTTTCGCCATATTTCCGAAAGTTTCGGAAAGCCTCCGTGACGTTCAGTGGCATGGCACCTGTCGCCATGCGCTCCCAGCGCGAACGCGTCACCGTCAGCTGTTCCGCCATCAGCGGGGGCCGCGCCCCCCACGACAACTCCTACCCGAAGCGAAAAGTGATCATCGATCGCTGTCGCCTCTTCATCACCCACCGGAAGGAGAGTCTTGGTGATCATCAGCTCGGGCCGCTCTATGATCCGTTCGGCGCTCATCGTGCTTTCGATAATGGCGCTCACGGTCGCCGGCGCGATAACGGTAGTAGCGAAAACCCCAACGGCCGCGGCCGCCGCGGGCGTCGAAGACGACGGCGCCGACTGCCCGGTGTCGATACCCGGCTCGGTTGCCGCCAATTCCAAACTCCCCGATCCCTTCACAAGGCTGAATGGCACCCGCATCACCGCCAAGTCCGACTGGCGCTGCCGGCGGGAGGAGATCAAGCAACTGGCGGAGAGATTCGTCTACGGCACGAAGCCCGCGAAGCCGGCGAGCGTGACCGGGACGGTCACGAACACCAACATCACGGTGAACGTGTCGGACCAGGGCAGGAGCGCCGGCTTCTCGGCGGGCGTCCAGCTCCCGAGCGGCACCGGGCCGTTCCCGGCCGTCGTCGTGGTGGGCGGACTCGGCGCCGACACCTCGACCATCCTCGGTTCCGGCGTCGCCATCATCAACTACGACCCCATGGCCGTCGGCAAGGAAGGCACCGCCCGCAACAACAAGCAGGGCGCGTTCTACAGCATCTACGGCTCCACGAGCGGCACCGGGCTGCTGATGGCCTGGGCCTGGGGGGTGAGCCGGATCATCGACGTCATCGAGCAGTCGGGCGGCCGTATCCTCAAGGCGGACTCGCTCGGCGTGACAGGATGCTCGCGGTTCGGCAAGGGCGCCTTCACGATCGGGGTGTTCGACCAGCGCATCGCGTTGACCATGCCGATCGAGTCGGGCAGCGCCGGCGTCCCCGTCCTCCGCGGGATCGCCCAGGAAAGCGGGGCCCAGCCGCTCAGCAGCGCCTACAGCGAGCAGCCGTGGCTGGGAGACGCGTTCACCTCCTTCACCGGCAACCCTGGCAACCTGCCGATCGACACGCACGAGATGGTGGCCATGGTCGCGCCGCGCGGCCTGTTCATCATGGAAAATCCGCACATCGACTGGCTGGCCGCCAGATCGGGCAGCGTGTCCGCACTGGGCGGCGCCGAGGTCTACAAGGCGCTCGGCGCGGGCGACAACATCACGTACTGGTCCGACGTCCAGGACGGCACCCACTGCGCGGTGCGGCCCGAATGGCGGACCCCGCTCCAGCAGAACCTCCAGAAGTTCCTGCTGCGGACGGGCAGCTCGGCCGGCACGTTCAGGATCTCGAGCCTGAAAGCCGGCAACCTGGCCGACTGGCGGACCTGGTCGACCCCGACCCTGTCCGACGGCGGCTCCACCCCACCGACCACGCCACCGACGACTCCGCCCACCACCCCGCCGACCACGCCACCGACCACGCCACCGACCACCCCGCCGGCAGGCGGCGGCTGCACGGCGACGGTGTCGATCAACCAGTGGACGGGCGGTTTCACCGCCAACTTCCACGTCACCGCCGGCGCCGCGCCGATCACCGGCTGGACGGTCACCTCGGCCCTGCCGGCCGGCGCCGGCATCACCAGCGCCTGGAACGCAGGCCGCAGCGGCAACACAGGAACCGTTCAGTTCACCAACGTCAGCTACAACGGCTCCATCGCCGCCGGCCAGTCGACCGACTTCGGTTTCCAGGCCACCGGCACCGGCACGGGAATGACCGCGACCTGCTCGGCCGCGTAATCCCCCAACCCGGCACGTCCCAGGGGCCCGGTGCGGCGACGCCCGCGCACCGGGCCCCGCACTTCTCCGAGCGCGGCCTCAGCCGGCTCAGGTGGCGCCGTTCCGCGCCGTACCGCGCGGAAGGGCCAGCGCCAGTACCGGGACGATGATGCCCGCGACGACGACATGGCTGATCGACAGGACGACCTTGGTCGCGGTGCTGGCGTCGCTCGTGATGGGCAGGACGAAGGACGCGATCAGGCCGGCCGTCGCGAGCACAAGGAAGGACGACCGCGGGCGGCTGGTCCATCGCCGGCACGCGGCGGCCAGCGCCGTACCGGCCACCCCTCCCTCCAGGAGGGCCGCCCACACCATGTCCAGCACCGGCATGCGCCCGAAATCGTGCGCGAACACCTCGGTCAGCTCCATCGGCACGCCGGCGGCCCGCGCGGCCGCGTACACGATCACACCGGCCGCCGCGGCGACCAGCGCCGCGCCGAGGCCCAGCTGCCAGAGCGGCCGCTCGGCCCAGCCGCGCGCGCGTACGGAGGCGGCGTCGTGTCCGGTCGTCATGCCTCAGGTCCCCCCGCGATAATGTCTGGAGCAGGATTAGGAAGTTTCCAACACTGTGAAGTGTGCTTCACTATATCGAGGTGGCGCGTGGGAGTCGACGACACGGAGATCGTGGACCGGCTGTTCGAGCTGGCCGCGGTGCTCAACGGCCTGATGAACCGCCGCCTGGCCGAGAGCGGGCTCACTCCCGCCAGAGGTGAGGTCATCTGGCTGCTCCACCGCCGGGGCCGGCTCACCCAGCGCGAGCTCAGCGAGCTGCTCGCCTGCTCTCCGCGCAACGTGACCGGGCTGGTGGACGCACTGGAAGACGCCGGCTTCGTGGCCCGTACGAGGCATCCCACCGACCGGCGGGCGGTCCACGTCACGCTCACCGAGCGCGGCCGGGCGCTGGCCGCGGCCTGGGACGCCGACCGTGACGACGGCACCACACGCCTGTTCGCCGGCACCTCGAGTGCCGACCGCGCCACCTTCGCCGCGGTCCTCGACCGCGTGCTCGCCGCGCTGCGCCGGTCAGCGCCCGTCGACGCGTTGACCGCCGGTGACGCACGGCGTTCCACGCTCCCGGCCGCGGCGTCCGGACGCCCCTCGCGCGGGTGATGACGCCACTACT
Source organism: Streptosporangiaceae bacterium (assembly GCA_036378315.1). Taxonomy (GTDB): domain Bacteria; phylum Actinomycetota; class Actinomycetes; order Streptosporangiales; family Streptosporangiaceae; genus CALAED01. The sequence continues at coordinate 4,208 of DASUWU010000029.1, forward strand.
CTGTTCGGGTGCGCCCGAGCAGTGAAGCGAACGCGAACATGTCGCAGCGGCCCGAGCATTCCCGCAAGGAAGGCGCCTGGTTCTCCCGGCAGCCCGAGACCGTCAAGGCCGCCATCATCACCGCCGTCAGCGCCGTTCTCGTCGGCGTATTAGGCATGGTCGGCGCGGTTGTCACGGGGGTGCTGCAGTTCCGGAGCCCTGGCGGAGCCTCTGGTCCGGTGGCGCCCACGGCCACCGTCACGACGACGGTCACGGCCGCCGGGCCGCCGCCGAGTTCCGCGGCGGCCGGTCAGGCGCCGTCCACCGGCGCGGCAGGAGGCTCACCGCACTACCTGGCCGACATGAACCCGAGCGGCGATGCCTGGCTCGTCGGTTCTTGGAAGATGGCGGGCAAGGTATACGCGCACAGTTTCGGCGAGAAGAGCCTGTGCGGTGACGAGACCATCGTCGTCGACCTTGGCGGGTCGTATCGGCGGTTGACCGCCACCGTCGGGGTGGCCGACACCGCAGACGCGGTCGATCGCGATACGAGCGCGAATTTTTCCGTTTATGTCGATGCCGACGACGATGACCAGGCCGATTCGGGCGAGCAGATCGTTTCGCGCGGCGGGTTGTATCGACGGCCCGCCCCGATCGATATCAGCTTTGCCGCCGCCACCAAACTCATCCTGGTCATCGACAGCCCTGGCGACTGTTTCACCTACAAGAGCTTTGTCGTCTGGGGCGATCCGCGGGTCTATTAGAACGGGTCTATCAAGAGCGGGCCCGTCAAAGCGGTGCGCGCGCCGGGCGGCTCACCTGTCGTACGCGAGCCTGGCCTGCCTGGGCACGTCGCCGAACTTCCCCGCCCGGAAGTCCACGAACGCCTGCGTGATCTCTGTGGGATGGTTCATCACGAACGGCCCACCGACCGCGACCGGCTCCCGCAGCGGCGTCCCGCTGTAGACCATGACGCGGGTCACCCCGTCGCCCTCCGGGGTGGCGAACGGCAGCATGCTCTCGCCCGCGCCGGGACCCGCCGCGTCCGGGCCGACCGGGTCTGACCAGGCGGTCTGCCCCGCCCGCAGCCGCCGCCCCGCGATGATGGCCTCGCCGGACAGGACGTAGGCGAAGGCACGGTGCGCGGCCGGCAGCGGGTAGTCCAGCGCAGCCGACGGCTCCATGGTCAGCACGACGCCCTGCACGTCGACATGTCGCCGCGCCGGCCCGGTGACGCCGCCGACGGTGCCCGCGACGACATCGACCACGGCGCCCGGGAGCGTCACCCGCGGTTGCCGGGCCGCGACCAGGTCCTGATAGCGGGTGTCGGTGAGCTTTCGCTCCGCCGGCAGGTTGAGCCACAGTTGCAAGGTGTGGGCGTGCTCGTCGCGGTAGGCGAGCTCGCGGTGGATGATGCCGCGGCCGGCGGTCATCCACTGCACGTCGCCTGGTTCGAGGGCGCCGGCGTTGCCGAGGTTGTCCCCGTGCTCGAGGACGCCGTCGAGGACGGTGGTCACCGTCTCGATGCCCCGGTGCGGGTGCCAGTCGAACCCCGGCTTGGAGAACCAGTCCTCCGACAGGAACAAGAACGGGTCGGTCAGCGCAGGGTCGCTTCCCGCGAACACCATCGCCTTGTCGTCGACCTGCTCGTCGGGGCCGAGACGCCGCCTGTCGTCGACCCGCCCGACGGTCCGTACCGCGCCGCCACCGCGTTCGCCCATAGTGACCACCACACACCGAGAGTTGATGGTTCAACCATAACCGACCGAGCGGTCAGGGCCCGCGGCCTGGGCGGCGCCGGGGGCGGGGCACCCCGCCCCGATTCACCTGGCCGGCTGGAGCCAGTCCTGGTAGTGCGTGGGAGCGATGCGCGCGTCGGGGCCCGCGGTGAGCACGTCGCCCGTGACGACCGCGAACATGCCGGCCTTGTCGTCGGTGATGACGGTCCGGTCATCCTGGTGCGCCGCCAGGGTGACCCGGCCGAGTTCGTCGAGGGGGAAGACGTCCGGGCCGGCGACGTCGCGGATGCCCCGCAGCGGGGGGCCGGTGGCGACGTCGACGACAGCGGCGGCGACGTCCGCGGCGGCGATCGGCTGCAGGCGGACGGCGGGCAGGCGGACGGCGCCGTCGCCGGCGGTCTCGGACACGACGGTGTCCATGAACTCGAAGAACTGGGTGGCCCGCACGATGGAATACGGCGTGGGCCCCTGCCGCAGCAGGTCCTCCTGCAGGGTCTTGGCACGGTAGTAGACCATCTGCGGCACCTGGTCCACGCCGACGATCGACAGGATCACCTGATGCCTGACGCCGGCGCGCTCCCCCGCGGCCAGCAGGTTCGTCATGGAGGTGCGGAAGAAGTCCAAGGACGCCTCGTCGAACGTCGGCGAGTTCGCCACGTTGACCACCACCTCGGCGCCCTCCAGCGCCCGGTTCAGGCCCTCCCCCGTGATCAGGTCGACACCCGTGGACGGCGCCGCGGGGACGGCCTCATGCCCGGCCGCGCGCAGCTTCTCGACCACCTGCGAACCGATCAACCCGGTACCCCCGATCACCGTGCACCTCATGGCTCCCCCTTTTCACGGCCGGACTCCCTTTCTTCGAGTCAAGCAGAAGTGCGGATGGGGCTGTCAGGCGGGTCGGGCGGCCCCGCCCCGCCATCCCTTTCCTTCGGCAGTTCCTCGGGGCCGGCGGCATCAACCCGACGGCCCAAGGACTGCGCGGCCTGGTCCCCGCGGGATCGACCGTCAAGCGGTACATGTCCATCTAGCCCATTTCTCGCCGCCCATCCCGCAGGTCATGAGGATGACCGCCCCGGCCGGCGGCGGCGCCGCACGACCAGCAGCACTTTGCCCGCGATGATGATCGCGATGATGGCGACGGACATGCCGGTCCAGCGGGGGGCGGCCAGGATTGCGCCGCCCAGGGCCACGTGGACGGCGACGACGGCGGCGACGAGCACGGCGGCGAGGATGGTCGCGGCGCCAGGGCGGCGACGGCGGCGGGGAATCGCGGCCGGTGAACCGGCCGCCGCTTGGTCGCTGATCGCGCATTCCGCGCCTGTGGTGTCGGGCGGCGGCCAGGTCACGGTCAGGCGGTCGCGCCGGCCGAACCGTTCCAGGTCGCGGGTCAGGACCTGTTGGATCCGCTGGAGCCCGTCCCGGTCGGTGGCGTCCACGCGCAGGGTGAGCGCGCCGGCCGTGGTTTCGAGGGTGACCCGGCCCCATGGGGTGATGGTGATGACGCCGCTGGTGCCGGAGTGTTCTACGTGGACGCGCACCTCGCCGCGGGCGAGCTCGACAGCGCCCGGGTGCCTGCGGGGCCCGTGGCCGCCGCCGGTCTTTCCCATGGCGGCGGCGTGCCCGCACAGCTGGGCCAGGTAGCGGCCCGGTCTATCGGTCTCGATGGTGGTTTCGCAGGTCAGCATGAAGGTTCCTTGTCCGGGGATGTCGCGCTCGGGTGGGGGTCAGGCCTTGGTCGCGGTGGCCAGCCAGGCGGGGATGCCGTCCGGCCCGAGGGTGGTGTGGATGGCGGCCGGCTCGACGGCGTCCAGCCGCCATCCGCCGGCGAAGGCGGCGGTGATGTCCCCGTACGACACGTGGTGCCGCTGCCACTGGTTGGGTTGCCGGTCGCTGAAGGCGAGCATGAAGTAGCGGCCGCCGGCCGGGAGCACCGAGCGCAGGCCGGCCACGTAGGCGGCGCGGTCGTCGCCTTTGAAGATGTGGAACAGCCCGCAGTCGAGCACCGTGTCGAAGGTCTCCTGCAGCTCGGCGAGCCGGCGGGCGTCGTGGCGGATGAAACGGGCCGCCAGCCCGCGCCCGCGTGCCTTCCGCTCGGCGGTGCGCAGCGCGGTGGCGGCCAGGTCGATGCCGGTCGCCGGCAGACCGGCGGCGGCTGCCATCAACGCGTGCTCGCCGGTGCCGCATCCCGCGTCGAGCACTCGGCCCCGGAGGGCACCGGCCTCGGCCAGCGCCTGGAACGCCGGCTGCGGCCGGTCGATGTCCCACGGCGGCCGGGTCCTGTACAGGTCGTCAGGAGTGATCGGTTCCGTCAGCCCCAGCGGGTGCCCCCCGCCCGCGGCCTGCCCTTCTGCCATCAATTCCAACACCTCGATCCTGATTATCGAGACACTTGTCTACGAACAACGACGAGTGTATCCATACATGGCGGGCCGTATAGTTTGGGGGTGCCGAGGCTGTGGGACGAGACGATCGAGGCGCACCGGCACCAGGTCCGGGACGCGATCCTCGACGCGGCGGCGGCGCTGGTGCTCGAGCACGGCCGCCGGGCGGTGACCATGTCGCAGATCGCCGAGCGGGCCGGCATCGGCCGGGCCACGCTCTACAAGTACTTCACCGACATCGACGCGATCCTGCATGCCTGGCACGCCAGGCAGATCATCGGCCACCTCCAGCAGCTGGCCGACGTCCGGGACCGCGCCGGTGACCCGGGCCAACGCCTGGAGGCCGTGCTACGCACCTACGCCCTTCTGGTCCACCGGACCCGCGGCCACCACGACGTGGAACTCGTGACCTTCCTCCACCAAGATCAGCACCTTGCCGACGCCCGGCGGAAACTCCACGACCTGGTCCGCGGCCTCATCGCCGACGCGGCCGAGGCCGGCCACGTACGCGCCGACATCGTCGCCGGCGAGCTGACCGGCTACTGCCTGAGCGCGCTGGGCGCCGCCGCCGGCCTGCCGTCCGAGGCCGCCGTCCGCCGTCTTGTGCAGGTCACCCTGGCCGGACTGCGCCCTGCAGGCTGAGGGGTCAGGCCGGCGGGCGGTGCAGGACGGCGCGGTCGATGGCGGTCCCGTCCGCGGTCACCGCGGTGACCGTCATCGTCCGCCCGGCCACCTCGACCGCGGTGAAGTGGTAGCGGGCGGCCGCGGCGGCGCGCGGCGGCGTGCCGGGACAGCCGGCGCGCACCGGGTACAGCGCGGCACCGCCGCCGCCGGTGACGACGTACGTCACGCCGCGCGGCGAAGTGAACCGCTGGTAGTTGTGGTCGTGGCCGTTCAGCACCAGCGCGACCGTGCGGCGTTCCAGCACGGGCACCCACCGGGAGTCCACCGCGGCGGTCGAGCCGTGCGTCGAGCACGACCAGGCCGGCTGATGGAACACCACGACGCGGAACGGCGGGCCCGGCGCCGCCAGGTGGGCGTCCAGCCAGCGGGTCTGCGCCGCGTCGACGCGGTTGGCGTCCAGGAACAGCAGCTGCAGGCCGGGCAGGGCGCGCGCGTACGGCGGCGCGGGCAGGCCCAGGTGCCGCAGCTCCTGGCCGCCGTGCCCGCCGACCACGTCGTGGTTGCCGAGCGCGGCCCACAGCGGTCGCCGCAGCCCCGCGTACGGCTGGTCGAGCCGCTCCCGGTAGCCGCCTGGTTGGCCGCTGGGGTAGACGTTGTCCCCGGTCGTGACCAGCGCGTCGACCCGGTGCCCGGCGGCGGCCCAGCGGCGCATGGCCGCGGCGACGTCGCGCTGTGCCGTCCCCCCGGTGCCGAAGTCACCGAAGGCGATGAAACCCGATCGCGCCACCGGTCCCGGAGCCGCCGTCGAGGCCGTGGCCGCCGTGGAAGCCGGCGGCGGCGCGGGACGCGACCCGGACCCGGTGGGGCCCGGCGCCTGACTCGGGCCACCGCAGGCCGTGGCGGCCATCAGCCCGAGGCCCAACACGCCGACCGCACGCAGCGCTCCGGCGCCGTGGCGCGGCCCCGCCCGGCCGCGGCTCTCGGGCCGTCGATCCGCCATACCACGAACCTTACGGGCCGGCATCGGCCACGGTGGAGGCGAGCCCATGTCGCCCTTCCCGGCCAGCGCATCCCGGCCGCCCGCGCTCTACCTCGTGCGGGCCGGCGCCGCCGCGATCGTGCTCGCCCACGCCTCGCTCTCCGGCCGGGAACCGCGGCGGCCGGCGATGAAGCGATTTAGGGGATCTCGCGGTCAGTAATATTTGGGGGGTGGGGGGAACGAGTTCGGTTTGGTGAGGCCGGTGCTCTCCAGCAGTTGCATATGGAGCATCACGAACTTGTTGGCGTCATCCGCGAAGCTCCGGACCACGGTGTTTGTCGTAGTGCCGCGCACCTGGCCGATCAGGCCGAATATCTGGCCGTGCGCGAATCGCAGCCATTTGACGTACGTGACGTCGTAGGCGGCGCCCGACTTGCTCCTGATGTCGGTCATCCAGGCGGCCTGCTGGGCGGTGGGTCTGGTCGGCAGCGTGATGCCGAGCTGCGCGGCCACCGAGCGGACCCGCGGCTCCAGGACGTATCTGTGCTGGTAGGCGATTGTCTTGCTGATCTCCCTGACCTTCGGGCTCTGCGCGCGGGTCATGGCCTCCTCGGCCATGGGCAGTTCCCAGAGGTTGGCCAGCCTGACCAGATAGATGAGCTTCCGGCTGGCGTCGGACAGCGGCCCCCAGGCCGTGTCCTTGACGATCTTGCCGGAATCGAGGGGACCAACCCCGCCCGCCCAACGGCCGCAGCTCGCGGAGAGCAGGACCAGCACCAACCCGCAAACCATGACAACAGCGAAACGAGCACGTTCGGCGGGATGGCCATGCCGAACAGGTCGAGACTCCACGCTGCTTCCTCCGCCTTCGTCCCATGCCAACACCCACTGGGCAGAGATACGCGAGAGGATCCACAACCGTTCAGCCGCCCGGCGCATCGAAGCGGCCGGCTTCTCGGCCGTGTTCGGGTCAGGCGCGACGCGCGCGGAGCACGGTGTCGTGGATGGTGATCGTTTCGCCGTCCGGGTGGGTGACGGTCCGTGCGGGGGCCGACGCGGCGACGTCCCACGTCGCCGGGTCGAGCAGGGGAGCGATCTCCTCAGCTGTGATCATCAGGTGCGGCAACCGCGGCCGGCGGATCCCCGTCTCCAGGTCGCTGGGATGGTGACCGACGACCAGCAGCGTCCCGCCCGGCCGTACGGCCGCGGCCAGCCGGCGCACGAGCGCTTCCAGCGCGGGCCTCGGCAGGTGCAGGTACTGCGCCGTCACCAGGTCGAACCGCGCCGGGGCCGGATCCCACGACCTGGCGTCGCCCTGCCGCCAGGTGACCTCCACGCCCGCCTCGGCGGCATGCCGCGCGGCCCGGTCCAGAGCGACCTGCGACACGTCCACGCCGGTGACCTTCCACCCGCGTGCGGCGAGCCAGATCGCGTCGGCGCCCTCGCCGCTGGCGACGTCGAGCGCCGTGCCCGGCGGGAGGTCGACGGCGGTGGCGACCAGCTGCGGGTTGGGGTTGCCGCTCCAGACGCGGTCCGTCGACCCGTACCGGTCGTCCCAGAACTCCTTCGTGAACATCCGGACGCCCAGCAGGGTGTCCTCGGTGACGAGGTCGGCGTTGATCGCGGCGCCCGCCGTCGCCCCGCTGGCCGCCGCCGACACGACCTGCGCCATGAGGTCGGTGACGTTGCCGGCGACCCACACCCCGGGCACCGACGTCTGCCCCTTGGGGTCGGCCTCGATGAACTCGCCGATGCCCATCGGGTGCGGGGTGGGTTCGAGTCCCAGGCCGGCGAGCACACCGGAGTTGGCCACCAGCCGCGGCGCGACGGCCACCGCCGACCGGGCCACGACGGTCCCGTCGGCGAGCCGTAGGCCGGTGAGCCGGTCGTCGGTCACCTCCAGCGACTCCACCGGCCCGGTGATCACGCGGATGCCCCATATGTCGAGCTGGGCCGACTGCTCCTCTGTCGGCGCCGGCGCGGTGTGCTGGAAGAGCATCACGTCCGCCGACAGCTGCCTGAGCAGCAGCGCCTGGTGGACGGCCCAGTCGGTGTTGGTCGCGAGCACCCCGATGGGCTGGTCGCGCACCTCCCACCCGTGGCAGTACGGGCAGTGCAGCACGTCGCGGCCCCACCGCTCGCGCAACCCGGCGACGGCCGGCAGCTCGTCGGTGAGCCCGGTGGTCACCAGCAGCCGCCGCGCCATGATGGGCGGCCCGTCGTCGAGCTCCACCTCGAACCCGTCGTCGGTACGGCGGGCCACGACGGCGGTCGCCCGCAGGACCTCGCCGCCGTAGTGTTCCACCTCGGTACGCCCGATCTTGACGAGCTCAAGCGGATCGACCCCGTCCCTGGTCACGAACCCATGGACGCCCTCAGCAGGTGCGTTGCGGGGCGCCCCGGCGTCCACCACGACCACGGAACGCCGGGACCGGCCCAACATGATCGCCGCGCTCAGCCCGGCGGCACCGCCGCCGAGCACCGCGACATCGACTCTCCTGTTCATGGTCACCACCATCGGCCAGGCGTGCCATTGGCGGCAAGTAAACTTGCTGGAATGGCAAACACGGACGACGTGCTGGCGACGGTCGGGCCTCGACTGCGCACGATCCGCCGGCAGCGCGAGACCACCCTCGCCGACGTGTCGGCCGAGACAGGCATCTCGGTCTCCACCCTGTCGCGGCTCGAGGCCGGCCGGCGCCGTCCCACCCTGGAGCTCCTGCTGCCGCTCGCCCAGGCGTACGGAGTGCAGATCGACGAGCTCGTCGGCGCGCCGCCCACCGGCGACCCGCGCGTCCACCTGCGCCCGGTGCAGCGCAACGGCATGACCCTCATCCCACTGACCCGCCGGGCCGGCGGCGTCCAGGCGTACAAGATGATCATCCCGGCGCGGCGGGGCCCGCTCGAGCAAAAGGCCCATGAGGGCTACGAATGGATCTACGTCCTCAACGGGCGCCTCCGCCTGCTGCTCGGCGACCAGGACCTCGTGCTGACCGAGGGCGAGGCCGCCGAGTTCGACACCCGCGTGCCGCACTGGTTCGGCAGCGCCGACCCCAGCCCGGTCGAGGTGCTCAGCCTCTTCGGCCGCCAGGGCGAGCGCGCCCACCTGCGCGCCCGCTCGGTCAAGCGAGACGGTTGACGCCGGCTAGCCTTCGCGGGTGGCGCCGACGAGGACGTAGCACATGAGCGCTGGTTTGTCGCTCTTGTTGTGCCACGCGTGGCGGGTGCCCCGCTGGACCACGAGCGCGCCGGGGGTGAGTTTCACTTCCTCGCCGTTGTCGAGTTCGAGGTGAAGCTCGCCTTCGAGGCAGATGCCGTAGTCGATGCTGTCGGTGGTGTGCATGCCCGGGTTGTCGGCTTCGAACACGTCGAGCAGGCCGGGGAGCTTGTCTGCCGCCTCGGCGGCGAGCGCGTCGGGGTCGCCGGCGGGTTCTGGTTCGGAGGAGTAGGGGGCGAAGCGGAGGAACAGCGCACGGGTGCCGCCGGGGCCGGGGAAGAAGGGTCTGATCTTGGGCTCGTGAGGTTTGGTACCGACGGTGGCGCCGCCGTCGTCCGTGCCCCACATCATGTAGAAGGTGCCGGGGAACGCGGCGATGGTGGTGGGGTCGGCGGGTTTGTCGACGACGAACACGGAGGTGCCGTCCGCTTCACGGCCGGTGACGACCAGCCGGGGTTCGATGGTCATGGCACTGCGCTCCATTGCTGTGCGGGATCACTGCTTGTCGGTTCCGTAGATGGACCTGAGTCGTTGCTTGGAGAACTTCCCGGTGGCGGTCTTGGGTATCTCGTCGAGGAAGAACACCTGGTCGGGCAGCCACCAGGAGGCCACCCGGGCGCGGAGGTGATCGCGCAGGGCCTCGGCGGTGGGCGCGGCCCCGGGGTGGGCGACGACGTAGGCGACGGGCCGTTCGCCCCATTTGACGTCGGCGACGCCGATGACGGCGGCTTCGGCGACATCGGGGTGGTCCATGATGGCGTTTTCCAGCTCGACCGAGGAGATCCATTCACCTCCCGACTTCACGAGGTCTTTGGTGCGGTCGACGATGCGTACGTAACCGTGACTGTCGATGGTGGCCACGTCACCGGTGCGCAGCCACCCGTCGTCGGTGAACGCGTCCGCGGCGGCTTGCGCGCCGAAGTAGCGGGCGGCGATGGTGGGGCCGCACGCCTGCAGCTCACCGGGCGTGCTGCCGTCCCAGGGCGCCTCGCGCCCGTCGTCGCCGACGATGCGCAGCTCGGTGAGCGGGATGGCCGGCCCCGGCGTGCCGAGCAGCGCGCGCCGCTGATCGCGTGTGTACCCGTCGTGGACGGTGGCGATGCGGGAGGTGGTGACCACCGGGCTGGTTTCCGTCATGCCCCAGGCGTTGGTCAGCGGCACGCCGATGGCGTCCTGGTAGGCGCGGGTCAGCGCCTCGTCGACCGCGCCGCCGCCGGACACGATCTGGCGCACCGCGGACAGGTCGTGCTTGTCGAGGAGAGGCAGCAGCCCCCGCCAGATGGTGGCGACCGCGGCGCCGAAGGTGACCTTGTGGCGGGCGAGCATGCCCGCCAGCTCCGGTGGGGACATCGCCGGACCCGGGAGCACGAGGTCGGCCCCGCAGAGCATGGCGGCGTAGGGCAGGCCCCAGGCGTTGACGTGGAACATCGGCACGATCGGCATGACGACGTCGCGTTCGCTGATGCCGAAGGTGTCGACCATCAGCAACAGGCCGGCGTGCAGGACCATCGAGCGGTGGCTGTAGAGCACCCCCTTGGGGTTGCCGGTGGTGCCCGAGGTGTAGCACAGCGCGGCGGCGGTGTTCTCGTCGTCGACGGCGAACTCCCGCCCGGCGTCCCCGGCCCGGGCCAAGAGGTCCTCGTAGTCGATGATGCGGGCGTCGTCGGGGATCTCGGCGTCGCTGCCGTCGTCCATGACCATCACCGCGCGCACGGTGGTGAAGGTGTCGACGAGGGGCCAGACGGTGGGCAGGATGGAGCGGTCGACGAACAGCACGTCGTCGGCGGCGTCGTTGACGATATAGGTGATCTGGTCGCCGAAGAGCCGGTGGTTGATGGTGTGCAGCACCCGCCCGGTGCAGGGCACCGCCAGATACAGCTCGGCGTGGCGGTGGCTGTTCCACGCGAACGTGCCCACCCGGCCGTCGGCCGGTACGCCGAGCTCGTCGAGGGCCGCGGCCAGGCGCCGCACCCGCGCGCACACGTCGGCCCAGGTCATGGTCGTCTCCCCGTCGACGCGGCCGGACACCACGGTCTTGTGCCCGAAGTAGCGTTCGACCCGCCGGAAGACGTGCGGCAGGGACAGCGGACGGTCTTGCATCAAGCCGAGCATCCGTGGGAGCACCTTCCATCTCGGATACGCCGGCGGCCCAGCCGGCGGGAACGGCGATTACGGAGTGGGCTGGCCGGTTTCCCGGGCGGGGACGGGATCTCGCGCCGTGGTCGGGCCGGAGTGGAGTGCGCTCCGGCCCGACCATCCGCGCGCCGCGGTCCCCTACGTCAGCGCGTGCACACGAAGCTCGATGCGCTGTCCGGATCGCCGGCACGGTACCTTGGCCAGCCCGGATATTCGCACAGTGGACGGGTGCGGTTGTGGTTCGCGTCGGCCACGACCGGGTTCGTGGGCGGCTGTCCCTTCTCGACCCAGCGCTCGAGCGCGGTGAGCGAGTCCCAGCTGGCGGCGAACGCCGGCGCGCCGAAGTTCGCGTGGTTCGACCCCGGAACGAGGTAGTACCGCATGAACCCGCTGGTCGCCCGGGGGCCCATCAGGTCGCGCACGCGCATGTAGTAGTCGTTCGTCGAGCGGTGCGAGACCAGCTCGTCCGCGGCGCCGTGGAGCAGGAGCAGCTTGCCGCCGGCGCGGGCGAACGGGCGCAGATCCGCGTTGTTGCGGTCCTCAATGGTGGACAGGTAGCTGATGCGGTGGAGCCACCTGCCGGGATGCCGGGGATCCACGTCGAGGGAGTTGTAGGAGGGGTCCCTGGTCAGGAAGTACTTGACCCATTGATCCCAGTACTGCATCCCATAGCCGCTCGTCACCGGCATCGGGTTGGCCGGCGCGGTGGTGCCGAACCCGAGGAACGGTGTCCTCATGTCCGCCCCCGACAGGAACGGGAAGCCCGGGTACTGGGTCTCGCCACTGGCGATCCGGTACGGCCACCTGAACGGGGTGGACATGGCGATCACGGCCCCGATCTGAAGGTCGGACAGGCAGGTCGGACCGGCATCGACGCCGCCGGGGCAGCGAAGCGAGCGCGGGTCGAAGCGGCAGCCGCGCGGGTTCGAGATGACGTTGTCCTTGACGCCGTCCAGCCCGTCGCACGCGGCCATGACGCTGTTGTAGAGGAGCGTTTGCTTGTCGGGTCCCGGGAAGGCGCCGGGGCGGGACAGGACCTGCGCCAGGTACCCCAGGTCCAGCACCTCGGCGAGGTTGTTCCAGGCGGGATAGGCGGAGATCACTCCGTCGTACGCCTCCGGCCACCGCTGGGCGACGACGAGGGCTTCGCGGCCGCCCGTCGAGCCTCCTGAGAAGTAGACCTCGGCCGGCTTCGCCCCGTAGGCGTGCCGGATGATGAACAGGCTCGCGTCGCGCGTCTTCTTGAGCGCGTCGCCGGCGGCGAAGTTCCGCAAGGCCTCGTCGTTCACGCCGAACGACCCGTCGAGTGACGGCGGGGCCGTCGGGATCTGCTGGTGGCCGGAGTCGCTGGCGAATGTCGCGTATCGCCGGGCCAACGGCACCGGCTGATCCGTGGGGCCGAACGGCACATTCTGCTTCAGGTCGGGAATGGTGCCGTTGTAGCCGCCGCCACCGAACTCCACCGCCTTACGATTCCAGCCGGAGGGCAGGGCGACGCGCATCTTGATATCGGGCGCGGCCGGATCAACGGGAAAGATGTCGGCGTCGACCTGGCAGTACTCCACCGTCTCGCCACCGAGAACGCTGGTCGTGACCGAGGCCGACTCGACGCGACCGCCTCGTGTCGGCAGGCTGATGACCGATGCCGGAATCGTCATCTGGTCCAGCCCGGCGCACTCCGGCGCAGTCGTTGAGGAGCCGACCTCGGTCGAGGTCGCCGCGGTGGCGGGTTCGGCCCCGAGGACCCGGGGCGTGCCTGCCAACAGGACCATGGTCGCCAGCACGGCGAGCCGGCGAGCGCGTTGGGCGAGGGAGGTTGCCATACATGCCGCCTTCGTCGAGAGCGCGGGAGCGCAGGCAGAGTGATGGCGGTCATATTAGGACGCCCGTTACTCTGTGGCTGAGGTGTGCATCATCCACACCTCGGGCCGATCCGGTAGGCCTTTCCCCCACCTGACGCCGAGGAGGATGGCACTGTGGCCAGCAGCCTCTGTGGCGAGTCCGAGTCGTGCTCGCTCATGCGCCGGCAGCGCGAACTCTCGTCGTTGTACGCGACCGCCAAGTCGCTCACCGCGCTGGGCGAGCTCGATGAGGTGCTCCAGTCGATCGTGCACAACGCCCACGATCTGATCGGCACCGACTTCACGTACCTCTCGCTCGTCGGGCCGGACGGCAGGCTGTCGGCCAGGGCGTCGGAGGGAACGATCTCTGCCTCCTTCCTCGCCGCGTCCATACCGGCCGATGTGGGGCTTGGCGGCAAGGTGCTGGCGACCCGGAGCCCGCACTGGGTGCGCAACTACGTCGCCACGACCGTCATCGACCACGACCCGAGCTTCGACCGCGTGGCGACGACCGAGGCACTCGTCGCGCTCCTCGGGGTTCCGCTGGTCATCCGGGGTGAGGCGGTGGGCGCCCTGTTCGCCGCCGACCGCTCGGAGCGATCCTTCCAGGCCGACGAGATCGCGCTGCTGAGCGCGTTCGCCGATCATGCCGCGGTCGCCCTCGACAACGCCCGTCTCTACGAGGCGAGCCGGACCGCCCTGCAGGAGCTGCGGATCGCGTACCGGAAGATCGAGGAACACATGGCCGTCATGGAGCGGGCGCAGGCGATCCACGAAGCCCTGACCGGCGTCGTGCTGGAGGGCGGGGCACCCGGCGATGTCGCCCAGCTCCTCGCCGACCAGCTCGGCGGAAGCGTCACGCTCCTCGACAGGACCGGTGCCGCTCCCGTTCGCCGGGACTCGGCGTCGGCGTGTCAGACCCCATCGGAGATCGACCTGGCCGATGCCGTCAGGAACGCACACCGCTCGGGCCGCTGCACGACCTCGGTCGACACCGCCGGAGTCGCCCACAGCGTCGCCTCGATCCAGGCGGGCGACAGTTACCTCGGCGCGCTGGCGTGGAGCCGGGAGGCGGCAACCGACCGCGGCGCCCCGGACGACATGGACCTGCGCACCCTCGAGCGGGCCACCCACATCCTGGGCCTGCTCATCCTCAAGGAGCGGGCCGTCGCCGAGGCCAGCGAGCGGTTGAGCGGAGAGCTTCTGACCGAGCTCATGGTCGGCGGCCCCGGGATCAGCCCTGCCCAGCGGGCCCGTACCCGGGCTCGCAACATCGACGCCGACCACCTGGACCTGGTCCTGGTCGCGGACTCCCCCGCGTACTCGTCGACCGATCTCTCGCGCCACCTGCACGACATCGCCCGCGACTGCTCGGGACTGGCCGGCGAGCATCTGGGCAGGGCCACGATGATCCTCCACAGCCTCGACGACGACAAGACCGTCGAGGAGGTCCACCATCGGCTTCGACGCACGCTGGGCGACCCCGTCGTCGTCGTCGGCGAACGGGTGGTCAATCACGACTGGGCGCGCGCCTTCTCCCTGGCCAGCCGCTGCGGCGCGGTGATGCGAGCGATCGGACACACCGACCTGGGCGCCATGACGGGGCGATACGCCCTCTACGCCATGATCTTCGACACCGAACGGGTCCGCGAGCTCGACCGTTTCATCGCCGACTCCATCGGCCCGCTCCTCGACTACGACCAGCGACGTGGCACCGACCTCGTCGACACCCTCAGCACCTACTACGGCCACCGCGCCAACGCCGCGGCGACCGCCCGCGCGCTGCACGTGCACGTGAACACGCTGCTCAAGCGGCTGGACCGCGCCAGCAACATCCTCGGCCGGGGCGGGCGCCACGAGAACGACCTGGAACTGCAGCTCGGCCTTCGGCTGCACCGGCTCAGGGCGATCGCGACCGCCCCGGCGTGAAGGCACCGCGCCATCCCGTAGCCCGGCCTCCCTCCGGAGATGGACGCCCGCCGCCCGTGGTGTGGGTCCCCTTCATGTTGAGCCCTTCGAAGGTGTATGCCTCTCACCTTGTCCGCTGACCCACCGCCACCTACCGTTCACGGTCACGGTGCTCAAGAGCGGCGCCCCGGGTGACCTCGGGTCGCGCCATGACGCGAGGAGGGCGGATGGGCGGAGAGCCTACGGAGAGCGGACATGCTGCCGCCTCTGCGGGCGCCGCCCCGAGCGGATCGGTCCCCGTGCTGACGGCGCGGGCTCTGATCAGGGAGTTCCGCGGCTTCCGTGCCGTCGACGGCGTGGACCTTGACGTGGCCGAGGGAAGTGTGCACGCGCTGGTGGGCCCGAACGGCGCCGGCAAGACCACCTTGTTCAACCTGCTCACCGGCTTCCTCAAGCCGACAGCGGGCAGCGTGCTGCTGGAGGCTCGCCGCGAGCTGGCCGGCCGCAGCCCCGAGGCGATCGCCCGGCTCGGCGTCGCGCGCTCGTTCCAGATCACCAGCCTGTTCGCCGGGCTGACCCCGCACCAGCACGTGGAGCTGGCGCTGGCGAGCGGCACCGGCCTCGGCTGGCGGTTCTGGCGTTCCGACCGGGCGCTGGGCCGCTTCGCCGGGCGCGCCGACGAGCTGCTCGACCAGGTCGGTCTCGCCGGCCACCGCGACGTCCCCGCCGGCTCGCTGTCGTACGGGCGCAAGCGGGCGCTGGAGCTGGCGCTCGCGTTGGCCCTGGACCCCAAGGTGCTCCTGCTCGACGAGCCGACCGCCGGGATGGGCGTGGAGGACGTGGACCGCACCATCGAGCTCATCCGCAAGATCCGCGCGGGTCGCACGGTGGTGCTGGTCGAGCACAACATGAACGTGGTCGCCAGCCTCGCCGACCGGGTGACCGTCCTGCAGCACGGCAAGGTGCTGGTCGAGGGGCCGTACGCCGAGATCCGCCACGACCCGCGCGTCATCGCCGCCTACCTCGGAGACTCCCATGCTGCGCGTTGACCGGCTGTCGGCCTGGTACGGCGAGGCGCAGGCGCTGCGCGAGGTGTCGGTGCGGGTCGACGAGGGCGAGATCGTCACGCTGGTCGGGCGCAACGGCGCGGGCAAGACCACGCTGCTGCGCTGCCTGATGGGGCTGCACGGCGCGTACGGCAGGACGGCGGGCACGATCTCGCTGTTCGACCAGGACATCACCGGCCTCGCCCCGCACCGCAGGGCCCGCGCCGGCCTCGGCTTCGTCCCGGACGACCGGGGCATCTACGCCGCCCTGTCGGTGGAGGAGAACCTGACGCTGCCGCCCGTACGGAAGAGCGGCGGGTCGGGGGGGCCGCGGCCCTGGTCGCTGGACCGGGTGTACGAGGCGTTCCCGCGGCTGTACGACCGGCGCCGCTTCGCCGGGACCAAGCTGTCGGGCGGCGAGCAGCAGATGCTCGCGCTGGCCCGCGTCCTGCGGACGGGCGCCAGGCTGCTGCTGTGCGACGAGCCCACGGAGGGCCTGTCGCCCCTGATCGTGGCCCAGATCGGCGACATCCTCCGCGAGATCAAAACCGCCGGCGTCACCGTCCTGCTGATCGAGCAGAACGTGCACTTCGCCGCCACCGTGGCCGACCGCCACTACCTGCTCGCCGAGGGCCGGATCGTCGAGTCGCTGGACAACGACCAGGTCCGTGAACGCGAGCACGAGCTGCTCGAATACCTCGGAATCTGACCACGGCCGAGAACCTGGAGATTGAGGAGAGGCCTGATGAGAGTCATAGGCTGGAGCGGCGGCCTGGCCGCTGTGGGGCTGGTGCTGGCCGGGTGCGGGGGCGGACCGGGCGGCGGCGGAGGGAAGATCAGCGACGGCAAGGTCGTGCTTGCCGTGCTGAACGACCAGTCGGGCGTCTACGCCGACACCTCAGGCCGTGCCACGGTCGAGGCCGTCAAGATGGCGGTGGCCGACTACAAGGCCAAGTACGGGGACAAGGCGGTGGCCAAGGACGTCGAGGTGGAGTCCGCCGACCACCAGAACAAGCCCGAGATCGCCAACTCCAAGGCGCAGGAGTTCTACGACCGCAAGCACGCCGACGTGATCCTGGACGTGCCTACGTCATCCGCCGCGTTCGCCGTCGCCAACGTCGCGAAGAACAAGAAGAAGGTGTTCATCGACGTCGGCGCGGCGAGCACCGAGCTGGAAGGCAAGCAGTGCAACAAGTACACCTTCCACTACGGCTACAACAGCTACATGCTGGCCCACGGCACCGGCGCCGAGGTGACCAAGGACGGCGCCAAGAACTGGTACATCGTCTACCCGGACTACGCGTTCGGGCAGGACATGCAGGAGAGGTTCGGCGCGGCCGTGAAGGCGGCCGGCGGGACCGTGGTCAAGTCCGACCCGACGCCGTTCCCCAACGACAACTTCTCCACGTTCCTGCTCAAGGCGCCGGGTCTGAAGCCCAAGCCGCAGGTGATCGGCACCATGCAGGCCGGCGGTGACCTCGTCAACCTGGTGAAGCAGTACAACGAGTACAAGCTCAGGGACAAGGGCATCGGGCTGGCGGTCGGGCTGCTGGTCCTCAGCGACATCCGCTCGCTCGGCCCGGACGCCCTGGCCGGCACCCGCTACACCGACATGTGGTACTGGAACCTCGACAGCAGGGCCCGCGCCTGGGCCGACAAGTTCCAGGCCAAGACCGGCAAGCGCCCCACAGCCAACATGGCCGGCAACTACTCGGCGGCCATGCAGTACCTGGAGGCCGTCCAGCGGGGCGGCACGGACAAGTCCGACGAGGTGGTCAAGCAGCTCGAGGGCCGCAAGATCGACGACATGTTCGCCCGCAACGGCACCATCCGCGCCCAGGACCACCTCCTGCTGCACGACGCTTACCTGTCGCAGGTGAAGCCGTCCAGCGAGGTCAAGGAGCCCTGGGACTACCAGAAGATCCTCAAGACCATCCCGGCGGCCGAGGCGTTCCAGCCACAACCCGACCCGGCCTGCAAGCTGTAGGCGAGCAGGGTGCTCCAGCAGGCGTTCAACGGATTGGTGGGCGGGGCGTTCTACGCCCTGCTCGCCCTCGGTCTCGCCGTCATCTTC
Organism: Streptosporangiaceae bacterium; assembly: GCA_036378315.1. GTDB lineage: Bacteria > Actinomycetota > Actinomycetes > Streptosporangiales > Streptosporangiaceae > CALAED01. Next base: position 22,132 of record DASUWU010000029.1, read on the forward strand.
GGGATGCTCGGCGTGGTCAACCTCTCCCACGGCGCGTTCTACATGCTCGGTGCCTTCGGCGCTTTCATCGCACTCGACTCGTTCGGGCTGAGCTTCTGGCTGTCCTTGGTGCTGGTCCCGCCGCTGCTCGGGGTGGCCGGGATCGTCCTGGAGCGGCTGTTCATCCGGCGGCTGACGCCGCTTGACCCGCTCTACAACTTCCTGTTCACGTTCGGGCTGGCGCTGATCCTGCAGGACCTGGTGAAGCGGGAGTACGGCGTGAACTCCCAGCCCTATCCCCGGCCTTCGGGGCTCGGCGGCACGATCGACCTGGGGTTGTTCACCTATCCGGCCTACCAGGTGTTCGTGCTCGTGGCATCGACGGTGGTGTGCGGCGCGGTGTGGGTGGTCCTCGCCCGTACCCGGGTCGGGACGATCGTCCGGGCCGCGACCGAGCGGCCCGAGCTGACCCGGGCACTGGGCATCGACGTCGGCCGGTGGGTGACCCCGGTGTTCGGCTTCGGGATCGCGCTGGCCGCGTTCGCCGGGGTCCTGGCCGCGCCGATGCGGGCGATCAACCCGCTGATGGGCGCCGATCTGATCATCACCGTCTTCGCGGTGGTGGTGATCGGCGGCCTGGGGTCGGTGTTCGGCTCGGTCGTCGCGGGCTTCGCCGTCGGGGTGGTGTCGGCACTGGGCAACCTGTACGTGCCCGCGCTCTCCCAGACGCTGGTGTTCATCCTCATGGCCGCCGTACTGCTGTGGCGCCCGGCCGGGCTGTTCGGACGCGAGGAGGTGTTCAGGTGATCCTCTCCAGGCTGGTCAGCTCGGGCGGGGGCGGGCGGCTGCTCCTGGCGGTCGGGCTCCTCGCCGCCCTCGCCCTGCCCTGGATGATCTATCCGCCGGTGGCGCTGGACATCGTCTGCTGGGCGCTGTTCGCCGCGGCCGTCGACCTGCTGCTCGGCTACACCGGGCTGCTGTCGTTCGGGCACGCCGCGTTCTGGGGCGGGTCGGCGTACTGCACCGGTCTCATCGCGCTGCACACCGGGATGCCGTTCCCAGTCGCGATCGCGGGCGGCGCGGCGTTCGTGGCGCTGCTCGCGCTGCCGATCGGCTTCCTGTCGGTACGGCTGACCGGGATCTACTTCGCCATGGTCACCCTGGCCTTCGCCCAGATGATCTACTTCGTCGCCAACCAGTGGCGGGACGTCACGGGCGGGGAGAACGGCCTGCAGGGCATCCCCAGGAACTTCTTCGGCATTGATCTGTCCGAGCCGTTCTACTTCTACTACGCGGCCCTGCCGTTCGTGCTCGCGGGGCTGCTCGTCGCCTGGCGCATCATCCGCTCGCCGTTCGGCCGGGTGCTGGAGTCCATCCGCGACAACCCGGCCCGTGCCCGCGCCCTCGGCTACCCCATCGACCGCTACAAGCTCCTGGCCTTCGTCCTGTCCGCCGCGCTGTCCGGGATCGCCGGGGGCGTGTTCGCCATCGGCCACGGCTTCGCCTCGCTCGACGGCGTCTACTGGACGACGTCCGGGCAGGTCGTGATGATGGTCATCCTCGGCGGCATCGGCACGCTGTGGGGCGGCGCGATCGGCGCGGCGCTGGTCGTCAAGCTCCAGGACTTCCTGGCCACCGCCGGGTTCGAGGAGACCGGGATTGTCACGGGCTCGATCTTCATCATCATCGTGCTGCTGTTCCGCCGGGGAATCTGGGGAACGGCCCGCCATCTGCTGGTCTCCCGCCGCACGGCCGCCCCGTCCGGCGACGCCGCCTCCGAAGCCAAAAAGCGCGTCGACACCCCGGCCTGATCGCCGAAGCCCGGTGCCGTGGAGTCACCCGAGGGCTGTCCGTTCCTGCCTGAAGTCCAGGTCAGGGACCTGTTCCACGACCCGGGCTTTGATCACCTGGAGATACCGGCACGTCGAGGAAGCCCGCCAGAACCTGGGCGCTCTGCCGGGCTTCCTGGCCGGCGCTCTTGCCGACCATGACGGCCTCCAGGTTTCCGGTTGACCCGCCGGGGGCGATCTCCACGTCGAGCCAGTAATCGCGGCCCGTCGAGGCAGGGAAATCCACCCGGATATTCTTCCCGTTCCCCCCTGCCCCGCCGTCCGTACTGTGATCGTTTTCAGCTACCGGCCGAACGTCCACCTGGAGGTACATCGCCAGTTGCTCACAGTTCTCGAGGATGGCCAGCCCCGCCCCCTCCCCGACCAGGATGGCCCGCACGTTTCCGGTCGACCCGTCCGGCGAGAGGTCCACCCCGATCCAGGCGGAGGATTCCCCTGCCGAAAACCCGACTCTGACGTCAGTCACCAGCCCTACCCCCGTACTCACATTAAGCAGCGACTCGATCACTCAAAGTGTCTCATCTTGGGTAATCGCCGTCGGCCGAGCCCCCCGTGCGATACGGCCACGGCCCTCCTGGATGCGGCTCGACCGTGCTCAGAGGAGATGGACACCGGCCTCGGGTTCTTGCACTGCCGGGAACGGCAGGCCTTCAGCGACCAGGAGTGGCCACCCAGCGACCAGGAGTGGCCACCGCATCAAGCCACGCGGGCGGTCCGCCGACGCCTTCCCTGCTCTACAGTCCTTCCGTTATGTCGATACATGCGAAGTTGAGCAGAGGGGCGCTCGCCGCTGCGCTCGCCCTTGGGGCGTCCGCCGGTGCGCCGACGCGCGTGGCCCATGCCTTAGCCGCGGGAGCTTCGCTGGCCGCTTTGCCCACGAAGTTCTTCGTCGCACATCGCGGCGCCGGCGCCTACTTAGCGCCAGAAAACACCGAGCAGGCGTTCGCCAATGGGGTCGCGGACCGGGACGCCGACTTACTCGAGTTCGACGTCCATGTGCTTGCGGACGGCGCCGGCGCCGTCTTCCACGACGTGACCGTGGACCGGATCACCACCTCCACCGGCAATATCGCCGATCTCGACAGCAGGGCGTTCAAGGCACTCACGATCGATGCGCACTCCTGGTGGGGCGCCGGCGCCACCGATTCCCACCCGATGTTGCTCGATGAGTTCCTCGACGAGTTCGCCGGCAAGAAGGCGCTCTTAGCGCACCCCAAGGACACCGCCGCGATGAAGCTGGTGATCGGTGAGATCACTCGGCGGGGGCTGGGCCAGCAGGTGCGGATCCAGACCTTCTCCCGCTCCGACGCCGTACTGGCCAAGAACGCCGGGCTGCAGGCCCAGGTCCTCGTCGGGGGGACCACGCAGGCCGCCACCGACACGCCCGCCGCCATCGTGGCCGACGGGCTGAAATACGTGTCCGTGTGGCAGGGGCTGCCGGACGCGACCATCAAGAGCTACGCCGATGCCGGCCTGATCGTGTCCGGATACGACGTCGACCGCCAGTACCGCCGCGACCGGCTCTACAAGCTGGGCGTGGTCGGGGTCGACGGCAACGATCCCGTATACCTGCATGGCGACAAGGCCGCCTACCAACGAAGGGGCGACCCCTTCGCGAGCCAGACCTACTGGTACGGGCACATGTCCCAAACCCAGGCCGCCAACGCGCTTGGTCCCGCGCAGCGCGGTTCCTTCACCGCGCCCGGATGGTGGACCATCAAGCGCGGCACCAGCCCGCTGTTCGTCCGCCAGGGCTGGGCCGTGCCACCCAACCCGACCAGCTACATCCTGCACGCCTGGATCCGCTACGACGCCCTCGGATCCAACGCCACCAGGTGGGCGGGGGTCTACCTTTCCGGCCGGTACGATCACGCCTTCACCGACGCCCGCAACACCCTCAACGGCGGGTACACCGTCATCCTGCGCCAGAACGGCAGCCTGGAGCTGTACCGCAAAGACCCCACCGCCACCGTGCTGCTCAAGAAGATCGCGACTCCGGCGCTCAAGACGCGGACCATCGCGAAGATCAGCATCCGGGTGTCCGGCACCACCGTGTACGCCCACCGCTACGACGTCACCAGTACCGCCATCCGGGCCACCGACACCACCTACCGCGGCTCCTACATCTACCTCGGTCGCGCCGCATCCTCCACCGCCCAGGGCCCCGGCGTCTCGTTCGACAACGTTGCCTTCTTCTAACCGCGACAAGCAGCTAGCCGCGCGGTATGTCGTGAGGACCCGCAGCGCGCTGAGTGTGATCCACGGGCTCGGCTCGCCGGCGGGGACGGGTGGCAGATGCGTCGCGCCCGGATACGCCTTGTTGGCATGCCACCGGCCGTCTGGGCGTCGCCGCGCGGCGATGACGTCCAGCGCATCGTCCATGCGGGGATCGTGACCGACCTGCGCCGCCGCGAGGGCGTCCAGGCCGCGCAGCACGTCGAAGTGCCACCGCCCCGGATGGTGGAGGCGCGTGAACTCGGCGTTGATCGGTTGCCCGGTCCGCTCGCTGCGGTAGAGGTGGTGCCTCAGGAGGAACTCGACCGCCGTGGCCCGTGCCGCCGCCAGCTCATCGATGCGGTAGCGATTGCCGCTGTTCTCGTAATCGGTGATCCCTTCCAGGACGGACACCGTGGTGTGCATCGAGGAGTGCCGAGCACCGGACCTGTTCAATTCGCAGTTGAAGCCACCATCAGGGAGGCGCTGGTCAAGGAGGAAGTCCACGATGCTGGCCAACTGCTCCTCAGGAGCACCGAAGTAGGACGCGTAGCCGAGCGCCATTCCGTTGACGCAGGCGTCACTGACCTTGATGGTCTTCGAGGGGGTCAGCCCGCCGTCCCGACCCTTGTTCTGGCGGAGGATCAACCCGACGGTCTCGCCGGCCGGCGGGTTGTCGCGGCTCAACCCCATGTTCTTGAGTTCGAGCAGCGTGTAGTGACTTGAGGTCCATTTGGGCTGGTAGAAGCCGCGGCCCCAGTGACCGTCCGGCCGGCGTGCCGAAAGCAGCACGGCGCCGGCACCCTCGCGGCTGATCCGCTGCTGGAGGTCGGGGTCGAGCCGGCCCATGAGGTCACGTCGAGCTTGGAACCGGACCGCCACGTCCTGCGTGAGCAGCCAGGCCAGCACGTTTTCGTCCACACTCCATGATGTGCCGGTATGCCGCGATATGACGAGCTCCCGGCTCGCGAGCACCCGAGCGCGCCACGTCCTCCACCTCCGCGTTGGTTCGCCTTTTCGAATTGACTCCAGCCTGACAAAAGTCGCTGTCCTGACAGGCGATCAGCGAACCACCAGCCGTGTTGAAATGGCGAAATTTACACCAAGTTACTTACTATCCGGCCTCCTGGCGGCCCTGACATAATTGGCGTTTGGCGGTGGACGTGCCCACGCGCACGTACCGACTCACGCGAGACTCACGCGTACGGACTCAGTGGAGGGGACCGTGAGCCGACCAGACCCGACAGCGCCGACCGACCAGGACTGGGAAGATCCCTTCGAGATCGACACGACGGTCGCGCACGCGGCGCGGCGCTACAACTACTGGCTGGGCGGCAGCGTCAACTTCGAGGCCGACCGGATCTCCGGCGACACCGCCGCGGCCGCTTTTCCGGCCGTCCGGATCGCCGCCATAGAAAACCGCCGCTTTCTGCGCCGGGCGGTGACCTACCTCGTCAAAGAGGCCGGCATCCGGCAGTTCCTCGACATCGGCACCGGCATCCCCTCCGCCGACAACGTCCACGAAGTCGCCCAGTCCATCGACCCGAAGGTCCGCGTCGTCTACGCCGACAACGACCCCATC
>DASUWU010000030.1:0-70152 GCA_036378315.1 Streptosporangiaceae bacterium
AGGGGGACGACGCCGTTCGCTGGACCATGGCCGAGCCCGGCCAAAAGATATCGAACTCGTCCGGCGCATACCTCCTCGCCGACCGCGACGGCGGCACCGAGGTGACCCACGAGTTCTCCGTCGAGGCGTCGATACTGAAGCTGCCGCCCGTCCGCCGCAAGATAGAAAAGATGATCGTCGATATGGCGCTCAAAGACCTCAAACGGCGCGTCGAACAAGGCGCGCAGTAGCGCGCGGCGCCCCGCTGCTACCTGATGGCCCCGCTGCTACCTGATGGCGATGGCGTATTCGGCGATTTCGTCGGCCAGGTGGGGCGGGATCTCGGCGGCGACCATCAGCTCCTCGACGGAGGAAAAGGCGCCACCGAGACTGGCGCGAACCTCGATGATGTGGGCGGCCTTGTCGGCGGTTATGCCGGTGAACTGGGTGAAGATCTCCGCCGGCACGCGATTGATATCGATCAGCCCTCCGTCGTCGTACTGGCGTCCCCGCAGGTCACGACGGCCGACGCCGAGTTGTTTCGCGGTCAACGGGTCGCCGGCGGCCAGCCGCCTGGCCTCGGCGCGCCGGCTCTTTTGGTGCGCCACCATCGCCAGCGCCTGCTGGTTGCGGTCGGCCTGGATTCCGGGGGCGTACCCGGGCCCGATGGTGGACGGAGGCGCCGGCATGGGCGGCACCGGATAGACCACCTTGCGCTTGTCGTTCGCGGCCATGATGATCGCGTGAATGATCCATACGGGGGCCCACGCGCCACAGGTGAAGAGGGTGATCAGCAGGTGGACGATGTGGATATTGCCGTTAGGGCTGCTGCCGATGACCGGAACCCAGGCGTACGCCGGTTGCGGGGCCGAGTAGTTGTTCACATTGACCACGGTGGGCGGCTGGCCGTACGCGGGTGGCGGCGACCCCGGGCCAGGTGAGTTCGCCGAATGCGGCGGCTGGTTGGGGTCGGCTCCCGGTGGCTGCATGGCGACAACTCTCCGCTGGATTATCGGACCTCGCTAGATCATCAATATCTTCCATGATCGGCAAGATCGTTGCTCGCGATGGCCGGATTCGGCAGCCGGTTTCCCCGGAATACGGTCTTTTGATAGGCCGTCGGCCGCGGCCCGCCGGAGTCGGCGGCGCCGCGGCCGATGGTTCAAAGGTTTTACCGGGCTTGCTGGTAGGCCGTGATGGCGCTGAGGAAGAAGCGCTGCGCCTGCCCGCGCGAGAGTTGCCGCGAGGCGACCAGGTCACCGAGGGCGCGCGTGACGCAGCCGGTGTACTGGTGGAACGACAGCGACGTGTCGTAGCCGCACGGGATCTCCGGGAAGGTGATCTGCTCGCCGGCGCGGACGCCGTACAGCCTGTTGCGGACGCCGCCCGGCCACAGGACCTCGGCGGTCCCGACCCGGTGCCGGCCCATCCCGAAGGTGCCGGCCAGCGCGTCCTGCGACGCGAAGCTGGACCCGGCGATGACCGGCCGGATCTCGGCCGGGCTGCCCTGCGGGGTGAACTTGACGACGGCGCCGATGCCGTCACGGTTGACCCGCCCGCCCGGCGTGAGGCCCTTGGTGCCGAGCGTACGGATGGTTGCGGAACGGTTCCCGTTGCCGCCGTTCATGGCGACCGACAGGTTGCCGTCACTGGTGTAGGCGTCGGTCGGGCGCAGGGTGATGGTCGGGATGGCCGGCCCCCCGCCCGTACGCTGATACGTCTTCAGGTACGAAGCGCCCTTGTCGAACGGCGAGCCGAAGTTGACCTGCGCGTCCTCGGTGTACGGGGTCAGCGCGCCCACCTTGCGCGACTGCGCGACGGTGACGATGTCGGTGAAACCGTCCTTGTTGAGGTCGCCGACGGCCACCCCCGTGACGGTCCGGTGGCGCTGGTCCATCCCCGAGTTCTCGAAGGAGCTGTCGAAGGAGAAGGAGGGGTAGAAGCCCTTGCGCAGCGCCTGCGGGCCCCTGTTCTCCAGCAGCGCGCCCGGGTTCTCGGCGGTCACCCAGAACATCCCGTCGATCGACCCGTGGTAGAAGATGTCGGTGTAACCGTCGTTGTTGTAGTCGAGGGTCGACGTCCCCCAGCCCCATGGCGTGGCCTTCAGCCCGCCGAGGTCGGGGTCGGCGCCGTCCTTCACCGGATCCGGCAGCGTCGACCGGCGCGGGTCGGCGAAGGTGTGGTCGGAGCGCTGCAGGATCCAGCGGCTACTGAGATCGCCCTGCTTGATGCCCATCTCGGGCAGCGGCAGGAACATGTAGTCGCCGGCGTTCGTGTCGAACACGTCGAGGTTGCCGTCGAAGTTGAAATCGCCGTACGAAAGGCCCATCCAGCCGCCCGGCGCGTCGGTGCCGACCTGGTGGGTGACGTCGGCGAAATGGCCGGTGCCGTCGTTGTGGTAGACGCGGAGCAGGCCCCGGTCGTGGCCGCCGTACTTCGCCATCGGGTAGGCGCCCTGGTCGTTGGCGACCATGAGGTCGACGTGGCCGTCCTGGTCGTAGTCGACCGCGGCGATCGCCCACGACATGTCCGCGTACGGCGGGGTCGCGCCCTGCGGCGGGTTGACCACGTCGATGTGCGAGAACCCGGAGCTGTCGCTGACGTCGGTGAACGCGTGGCCGTTGACGTTGTGCAGCAGCTGGTTGGGCTGGCTGAGGTTGTACGGGATGGCGAAGATCGCCTGCGCCTGCTTCAGGTCGAAGGAGTTGGCGATGGCGATGTCGAGCCGGCCGTCGCCGTCGAAGTCGGCCATCGTGCAGCTCGCGTGGCTGTACGTGCCGGCGCCCGACCCGCTGGTGTCGCTGACGTCCTTGAACGTGCCGTTGCCGCGGTTGAGCAGCAGGTGGTTGGGCGCGTTCCTGCCCAGCACGTAAAGGTCCTCGTGGCCGTCGTTGTTGATGTCACCGGCGCAGGCGCCGTTGGCGTCGAGGCTGGTCAGACCCACTCCGGCGCGCTGCGCCACGTCGGCGAACCGCAGGTTCCGGCCACCGCGGCCCCGGCCCAACTCGTTCTCGTAAAGGCTGTTCGGCCGGCCGGGCCCGTTGGTGACGAAAATGTCGAGGTTGCCGTCGCCGTTGTAGTCCAACAACACGACGCCGGCGATGCCGTGGTCATGGACCGGCTCCCCGATGTAGTCGGCAAAGGTGATTCCCGGCTTCTGCTTGTTGGCCACCCGGATCGCGTGCTCCGGCGATGGCACCCGGCGATAGTTCGCCAGGTCCGTGCCGGGCAGGGCGAGTTCTCTGAACCGCACCGAGTCGCCGCCGTATCTGGCGTGCGCGCCGGCCGGCGATGCCGCGGCCGGCGAGATCAGCAATGCCGCGAACCCCGTCAGGGCCGATCCCAGACCGACCGCGAAGCCGATCCGGAGCGAACGCCTTTTGCTCCTGGAAGTCATTCCACTCCATCCTTAGTGTCTGACCAATGCGGGCAATGACTATCTATAGAAAACGGCTCACGGGGTGGGCGAACCCACACCGCGTCCGTGGTCACCATCGCTCCAGTCGGCTTTTCCGGCGAACAGGCGGGTCGCCTTGGCCCAGGCGAGGTCGCCGGACTTGCGGCCCGCCAGCTGGCCGTAAAGGTCACCGTCCTTGAAATGCAGCCCGCCGTACCGGCGCGATATCCCGTTCTCGGTCACCGCCGAAGAGAACGTCGGCCAGTACAGGGTGATGTCGGTGCGCGGGGAGATGCCCGGCTCGATCCGGGACGACCCGGCCTTGACGGTCACCGAGCCGCCGTACCTGTCGCTTCCGGTGAACAGCTTCAGCACCTCTCCCCCGGCGCCGCCGAACGAGCTGTGCCCCGAGGGGTATTCGGGGAAGGACGGAGTGGCGAAGAACCGCGGCTGGTACGGCCACCAGTCCGCGCCGTCGATCATCTGTGGGCCGGTGCCCGCGCGGGAGTACGACGGGATCCGCTTGCCCCAGTAGAGGTAACGGACCGCCGTGGCCGGGCGCACGGAGTCGTACTTCCGCTTGGTGCCCCAGACCGCGATGCTCGCGTCGAAGATCGCGTTGGTCATCGCGAAGAACATCTTCGCGTCCTGGTCGACGCTGTGATGGTCGCGGTGCGACACGTACTGGGCGATCCGCGACCAGGTGCCGGGCGGCCCCTCGAAGCCCGGGCCCTCGTCGGCCCAGTATTCGGTGATGACCTTCTGCTTGTCGGTGAGATGCGCGGCGAAATCGACCATTTCGTTCGCCTGCTGGACGTATTCGCGGCTTCCGTACCTGGCCGGCGGGGGCAGCTTGAACTGGTCCCACGACCGCAGGGCGAACGGCTTCACCTTGTACCACTGCGGCCCGGTGAACCACTGCGTCTGGTCCTGGCCGGACGCGTCGGTGTAGACGAGCGGCTGCCACCGGTTCGGATCGGCGACCGAGCTCTGCGCCATCGGCTCGTTGATGTTCATCGGCTCGTTCACCGACTGGTATCCGGTGTAGTCGGAGTACGCCCCGGGAGCCAGGTCACCGAGCTGGTTGGAGCCGTCGTGGTGGCGGTCGTCGAGCACCGCCCGGCAGGCCAGGGTGCCGATCCGACCCGCCCGCGTCGTCGCGCGGGTCGGGTAGCCGAGGTCGGCCATCACCGCGTCGAACCTCGACGTGAGCGCCGGCCAGATGTCCACGGCGGCGGTGTAGGCCGCGTAGCTGATCGCCAGGTCCTTGTTGCGGAGGGTGCGCTCGCGTGGCGGCTGGCGCAGCCACGTCCCGAACTCGGTCCCCGCCGCACGCCGGTCGTAGGCGGCCCACGCGTCGTAGACGCAGGTGTGCAGGACCGCCAGCGCGCGCGCCACCATGGGCGGCCCCAGCCGCGAGTTGATGATCGCGTCAAGTCCGGCCTGGTTCCAGACGATGACGACGTTGTCCGGCCTCGTACCGTGCCGGGTATCGGCCCGCGCCGCCGCCGTGGTCGACGCGGTGCCCACCGCCAGCGCCGTGGCCGCGGCTAACGCGACGCGCAGGCGGCCACGAGATAGTCGAGTTCTCATCAGTAAGCCCCTTCAAACGGGCGGCAGCAGCCTGCCGCGGGACCGTGGGTGTCAGTGGCCCTCAACGCCCGATCGTGGGACTTACTATATAGATATTAAGTCTTTGGAGATAGTCTTGACTATATCTTTCTAAAGTCGTACAGTGCACAGCCGCCGACACCCTGCACCTGTGTCTGGGCAGCACCCGAGCGGCTGTCGCTTTCTCAAGCCATGAGTCCGAGCAGGCGGGAGCAGCGGAGGACCGCCTCCTCCTCGCCCTCCATGACGACGCGCTTGGTGAGCGTCGCCTCGAGCGGGTTCAGCCGCCCCGCCCCGATCTCGACGAAGGTCACCGCGTCGGTGTGCACGACCAGGGCCGGCTCGGTCGGTGCCTTGCCGTAGGCCACCTTGACCTCGCCGCCCTCGACGCTGACGTGGAAGACCTCGTCGTCCAGCCGGAACTCGTACATCTCGTCGGGCCCCGCCTGGGCCTGGCCGGTATCGATCATCGCCTCGACCGCGAGCGCCCCCCACCTGGGCCGCACGAAGTCCTCGGCCACCGGCGTCCCGAGCGTGCCGAGACCCCAGCGCGCCAGGGCGAGCACGGCCTCGCGCAGCGCCTCACCCTGCTCGGTGAGCTCGTAGGTCTTGGCCTTGGAGCCCCCGTGCGGGCGCTGCCTGACCACGCCCACCTCGGTGAGGAACTTCAGCCGGTCGGCCAGCAGGTTGGTGCCGATCCCCGGCAGGTTGGCCAGCATCTCGTTGTAACGGCAGGGGCCGGTCAGGAGCTCGCGCACGATCAGCAAGGTCCAGCGCTCGCCGAGGATGTCGAGCGCGGCCGCCAGGCCGCAGTACTGGCCGTAGTTGCGACGCTGGTGCTTCACGTGAGGACCCCTCTCCGGAGGGTGAATACTTGACAAGTATATTCCTCGACGTCCCTCGACGGGGGAGCGAAACCGCGCCTTTGGCTTCACTTCGTAGTAGCGCCCGGCCGGGGCGGGCGGGTCAGCGGAGGATGATGCGGCCGGTTCCCGGACGGGCCTCGCCGATGCGGGCCGCCGGCACGCCGGCGCCGGTGAGCTCGGCCACCGCGGCGTCGGCCGGCGCCGGTTCGGCGCCGAACACCAGGCCACCCGAGGTCTGCGCGTCGGCCAGGATCAAGGCGGTGACCTCGTCGACGCCGTCCAGCGCCACCCGGTCACGCACCCACTCGAGGTTGCGGCGGGTGCCGCCGGCGATCGCCTTGCGCTCGACGAGCTCGCGGACGCCGGGCAGCACGGGGACGCTCGCCACGTCGATGACGATGTCGACGCCGGACGCCGCCGCCATCTCGCCCAGGTGCCCGAGCAGGCCGAACCCCGTGATGTCTGTGCACCCGGCGGCGCCCGCGCGGATGGCCGCGGCGGCGGCGCGGGCGTTGGTCAGCCGCATGGAGGCGACCGCGGCGGCGGCCACCTCGTCGGACGCGAGCCCGGACTTGACCGCCGTGGCGATCACGCCCGTGCCCAGCATCTTGGTCAGCACGAGGGCGTCGCCCGGGCGAAGCCCGGCGTTGGTGAGGATCCGGTCGGGCGGCACCTCGCCGATCACCGCGAGGCCGAACTTCGGCACCTCGTCCTCGATCGTGTGCCCGCCGATCGTGACATACCCGCACTCCGCGGAGATCTCGGCGGCCCCGGCGAGCACCTCGACGAGCTCGTCGGTGGTCAGCTCCGAGCTGTTCCACGCCGTCAGGTTCAGCGCGAACAGCGGGCGACCGCCCATCGCGTACACGTCGGAGACCGAGTTGGCCGCGGCGATCCGGCCCCAGTCGCGCGCGTCGTCGACGATGGGGGTGATGAAGTCCACGGTCGCCACCAGGGCGCGTTCGTCGTCGAGGCGCCACACGGCGGCGTCGTCACCGTGTTCGGTGCCGACGAGCAGCTCAGGGTGACTGACCGATGGCAAAGAGCGCAGTACCTGCGCCAACTCGCTGGGAGCGAGCTTGCATGCTCAACCGGCGCCGTGGCTGAACTGGCTGAGCCGGCGCTTCGGTTCCATTGCCGCCGTCACCTCCGCTGGTCCATTCGCCGCGTACGGGCCGGCCGACCGCCGTTGTCAATAGGCAACGTGAAAAAAATGGGCCGACAAGCACAACTCATCTATTCTAGCAGCCGCCCTGGGGTGGTCGAAATGCATCGACCCGAATATCGTACGAAATGAGCGTGACAATGATGCGACGATTCGGCAGGAGGCGCGATGCGGCCATACGCTGTGGACCCGGAGAAACTGGCTGGTTGGGTCACCGACGGTGCCGAACGCGCGCTGCAACTCGTCGCGGATCTCACCGACGAGCAAATGGTCGGCCCGCTGCTGCCGACGGTCAATCCGCTCATCTGGGAGATAGGCCACCTCGCCTGGTTCCAGGAGAAGTTCGTGCTGCGGCAGGCCTGCGGGCACGAGCCGATCCTGTCCTTCGGCGACGCCGTGTACGATTCCGGGGCGATCCCGCACGACACCCGCTGGCGGCTGGACCTGCCCACCAGGGCGCGGACCGTCGAGTACGTCCGCACCGTCGCCGAGCGGGTGGCCGAGCAGGTGCTCCGCCCGGACGCGCTCGACGTGGTGCACCACTTCGCCCGCTATACGGTGCACCACTACGACACCCACACCGAGGCGCTCACCTACACGCGGCAGAGCCTCGGGTACGCGCCGCCCGTGCTGCCCGGCCGCACCGACGCCGAACCCCCGGAGGGGATCGGCACCCAGGGCGAGGCCGGCGCCGTCGCCGGTGACGTCGAGGTCGCCGGCGGCCGGTTCGCGCTCGGCGCCCGCAGGTCGGACCCGTTCGTCTACGACAACGAGAAGTGGGCGCACATCGTCGAGGTCGCGCCCTTCGCCATCGCCCGCGCGCCGGTCACCCAGGGCGAGTACGCCGCCTTCGTCGAGGCCGGCGGCTACACAGAGCCCAGGCTCTGGGCCGACCAGGGCGCCTGGCTCGCCGCGACCGGCGCGACGCTCCCCGCTTACTGGCGCGGCGGCCCCGGCGAGTGGCAGCGCCGGATCTTCGACACGTGGGTCGACCTCGACCCGGACGTCGCGATGTGCCACGTGTCGTGGTGGGAGGCCGACGCGTACTGCCGCTGGGCCGGGCGGCGGCTGCCGACCGAGGCCGAGTGGGAGTTCGCCGCCTCCGGCGGAAGCTGGATCAAGCCGACCTACCCGTGGGGCGACGACGAGCCGACCGCCAAGACGGCGGCGACCGACTGGCGGTCGCTCGGCCCCGTCGACGTCGGCGCCTGCCGGGCCGGCGAGAGCCCGGCCGGCTGCCGGCACATGATCGGGAACGTCTGGGAATGGACGGCGAGCGACTTCGCCGCCTATCCCAACTTCGAGCGGGACGCCTATTTCGAGAATTCCGAGCAGTTCTTCGGCAGCCGCAAGGTGCTGCGCGGCGGTGCCTGGGCGACCCGCGGCCGCTACCTCCGTTCCATCCTGCGCAACTACTTCACGCCCGAGCGGCAGGACGTGCTGGCCGGTTTCCGCACCTGCGCGGTGCCGCGGTGACCATGGCGGTGGCCACGTGATCCTCATCGTCACGCCCGCGCCCGTCGACAGCGACCAGGGAAACGGGGTCACCGCCCGCCGGTGGGCGGGGATCCTGGGCGAGCTCGGCTGGCCGGTCGAGATGCGCAACGACTACGCGGGCGGCGACTACGCCGCGCTGATCGCGCTGCACGCGCGGCGCAGCGCCCCCGCCGTCCGCGCCTTCCACGCCGACCATCCCGACGCGCCGATCGTGATCGCGATGACCGGCACCGACCTGTACCCCGATCTCGATGCCACCGGGGTGGATCCCGGCGTGCTGGCCCGCGCGGCCCGCCTCGTGGTGCTGCAACCGCACGGCCTGCGCCAGCTCGGTCCCGAGCTGGCCCGGCGGACCCACGTGATCACGCAGTCGGTGCCGCCGATCCCGCCGCGGGCGGCCCGCAGGGACCGCTTCGAGGTGGCCTTCCTCGCGCACGTGCGGGCGGTGAAGGACCCGTTGTTGCCGGCCGCGGCGGTGCGGCTGCTGCCGCAGGCGTCCCGGGTGCGGGTCGTCCACGTCGGGGCGGCGCGCGACGAGGCGCTGGCCGCGCGGGCGGCGGCCGAGTCGGCCGCCAACCCGCGCTACGACTGGCTCGGCCCGGTCCCCAGGGCCGACGCCCTCGCCGTGCTGGCCCGCAGCCGGGTGATGGTGCTCACCTCCTCGCACGAGGGCGGCGCCAACGTGGTGTCCGAGGCGCTGGCCGCCGGGGTCCCGGTCATCTCGTCGGCCATCCCCGGCTCGATCGGGCTGCTGGGCGACGACTACCCCGGCTACTTCCCGCCGGGCGACGCGGCCGCGCTGGCCGATCTGCTGTCGGCGGTGGAACGCGACAGGGACGGCATCCACCGGGAGCTGCGCGAACGCTGCCTGGCCCTCCGCCCGCTCGTCGACCCGGCCCGCGAGAAGGCCGCGTTCGCCGACCTGCTCCGCGCGCTGGGCCTGCCGGCGGCGGGCCGCGCCGGCTGCCGTCAGGTGTAGAAGCTCGGCTCGGGATACTCGTCGAGCAGGGCGTACCGCCCGACCTCGCGCTGCTTGTACGCCACCGGGTCGTGCAGGCTGTGCGTACGAAGGTCGCGCCAGAAGCGGTCGAAGCCGTACCGCGCGGCGGTGGCCCTGGCGCCCATCACGTCGAAGACGCGGGTGCAGACCTCGAGGCCGTCCTTGATGATCCGCTGCTTGGCGGCCGCGATGCGCACCGCGGTCGCGCCGCGCTGCTGGATGGTGACCGACTCGCGCGGCGCGTGCAGCAACGCGGAGATCTCCTGGTTGACCCGGTCGATCAGCGCCTCGGTGGCCCAGAGCTTGGAGCGGAAGTCGCCGTAGGCCTCGAGGATGTACCACTCCTCGGTGGCCGATGCCTTGTTGTCGCCCCCGTACGGCCAGGGCCGCGTGGTGGTCCGGGTGTACTCGGCGGCCGCCGCCAGCGCGCCCTCGGCGATCCCCTGGTACATGTTCGTCATGATGATCTGGAGGGTGAGCAGGGACAGGCTGTTGTAGACCAGTGGCCTGATCTGCTTGTCGGCGTACCCGATCGCCGCCGACCACGGCACCCGCAGGTCGGCCAGCGTCACGCTGCCCGACTCGGTCAGCCGCTGCCCCATGTTGTCCCAGTCATGGTTGTACGAAAGGCCGGGCGCGTTCGACTCGACGACCACGAACGCCGGCCGGCCGTCCCGCAGGGTGCCGAGCAGGCAGGTGAGGTCGGAGACCACGCTGCCCGACGCGAAGGACTTGCGGCCGTTCAACAGCAGGGTGTCGCCTTCGTCGACGGCGACGACGTCGTTGTCCCTGGGGTTGATCGCCCCGCCGTAGAAGTGGCAGTTCCGCGTGTACAGCTCGTCGTACCTGGCGATCTGTTCCGCCGTGCCGAAGAACCGGACCGCCCAGGCCCACAGGTAGTGGTAACCCAGCAACTGGCCGATGGAGCCGTCCGCCGCCGACACTTCCCGGCACACCCGCAGCGCGGTCGTCCACTTCTCGCCGGCACCGCCGTACTCCTCGGGTCCGAGCAACGTGACGAGACCGGCGTCCTTCAGCAACCGGATCTCCGCGTGCGGCGGCTTGCCTTCGCGCTCGCGCTGCGGCGCGTCGACCGCCAGCGCCCGCGCCACCTTGCGGGCGCGCTCGACCCAGCCCTCCGGGCCGGCCGGACGGATCCCGAAATCACTCGCCAACGGATCTGTCGTCGTCATGGTCGTCATCCGTTCTGCCGTCCACGGAACGGCTTATTACTAACAAAACATATAGTCTCGACCATGACATGGACGGCAGACACCGTCAAGCACCACCGTGCGCTACGGGTTTGAAGAGCTACATGAAGTTGCGGGTGTGCAGCGACGACAGCTCGACGGCCTCGTCGGCGGGGAAGCCGAGCCTGATCAGCCGGTGCTGCCGGCCCTCGTCCATCTCCTGCTGCAGCGCCTGCACCCGCTGGTAGCCATGCCGGATGGCGGCCGGCGTCCACTCCCCGGCGGCCAGGACGATCAACGCGTCGAACACGTCCTGGTTGAGCCCGGCGGTGTCGACCAGCGCGTCGTGCCGGCGCTCGACCGCGGCCCGCAGCCGGCCGCGCAACGCGGGGTCGACCTTCGACTGGTGCTGCAGATGACCCACCCCGAAGGCGACGTGCCGCGCCTCGTCCTGCCGCGCCAGCCGGGTGACCTGCCGCGTCACCGGGTCGGGCGCGTTGGCGTCGAGGAAGCTGAGCAGGTTGAGGAAGCTGCCCTCGCCCAGCACGGACAGCAGGAACGACGCCAGCGAGAAGTCCGGCTCGGTGATCAGCGTGGCGAGGGACTCCCGCCCGCTCACCGACGACGTGCCGAGCTCCCCGCCCTTCAGCAGCGCCCGGCGGGTGAAGACGTCCATGTGCCGGGCCTCGTCGGCGGCCTGCACCGCGAGCAGCTGCTGCACCTCATGGAAGTGCGGGTGGATCCGGCTCAGCAGGCGGGCCGGGATGACCAGGGCGGCCTGCTCGTTCTCCACCAGATAGGTCATTACCTGGACGACCGCCTGCTCGACCTCGTCGGGCAGGGTGAACTCGGCGTCCCACGGGACCACCTCGTCGGGCTTCCACTGCGACGCCACCGCGCTCGCGTACAGCTTGGGCGCCAGGTCGGCCCAGATCAGATCGCGCTCGATGAGGTCGAACGGCACCGGAGGCCCGCCGGGCTCGACCAGCGCGCCGCGGGCGGCGAGCCCCCAGCGCGGGTCGGCCCTGGCGACGATCCCGTCGGTGCCCGGCCCGCCGGCGCGCTCGGCGCCCGCCCACCTGTCCACGTCGGCGCGGCCGCGGATCACCCAGGAATGCACGCCGGATGCCGCGTCGTCGGCGCGCCGGACCCGGTGCCCCTTCTGCCGGCACCAGGAATCGAGGTGGACGAGCAACTCGCGATCGCCGCCGGCCACGCCGAGCTCGGCGCCCGGCGGGGTGTCGTGCAGCGCCCGCTGCAGCAGCAGGTGGGCGCCCTCGTCGAACCCGATCCCTTCGAGGTCCAATATCGCCGGGATCGGAGGATTGGTCATGGCATGTACTCCGCCGCTGTCACTGTGCCGTTGTCGTCATAAAAGCCGACTTGTTGGACGGCCTCCTCCAACGCGGCATACCCACTCGTCCGCCCGGGAAGCCACGCGGTCAGGCCCTCGAGGTCGAACAGCGGCCGTACCTGCGGGTCCGCGTACGACATCGAGCTCAGCAGGTCGCCGAACCGCGCCACCTCCGGGTCGCTCGCGTCGCCCACCGACATGTTGCAGTGGTCGAACGCCGGCGTGCGGGCGATCACCCGCGTGCTGCCGGACGGCAGCGTGCCCTCCTGGGTGAACAGCAGATGGTTGCCGTCGATGATGCAGGCCGCCGCGACCTCGCCGGCGATCAGCGCGCGGGCCGCGTCGCGCTCGCCGCCGATGTGGTCGCCGTGCAGGCCGACACCGACGTCGAAGCGGCGGATCCGTACGTCCGAACCGGGCCGCAGCCCCGACGCGCGCAGGTAGGAGCACGGGATCAGCGTGGCCTGCGGCGAGTCGACCGCGCCGACGCCGACCGTCTCGCCCTTCAGGTCGGCGACGTCCTTGAACGGCGAGTCGGCCCGTACCACGACCACGGAGGTGAGGTCGCGGTCGGTGTCCCGCATCACCAGCGGGGTCAGCGGGCGGCCGCCCGCCCTGGCCAGCCGCTCGGCCCTGACCCAGGCCAGCGGCGAGTTCCACGCGGCGCCGACCCGGCCCGCGACGAGATCCTCGACCTGCCGCTCGTAGTTGGAGTAGAGGACGTAGTCGAAGTCGAAGTCGCGTTCGCGCAGCCACGACCGGAAGCCGCCCCAGATGGTGACGACCTTGGGATCGTAGGCGACGGCGCCCATCACGAGAGTCACGAATTGACCTCCGTACGTCGATCGGGGGGTTGAGTCGTTCGGGGGGTTGAGAGGTTCCTCGCTACATGAGCGGCATACCCAGGGTGACCCGCCCGACGAACTCGTGAAGTGCCTCGGTCGTGGGCGCCATCACCCGCGCGGCGAGCGCGTCGCGGAAGAGCCGCTCGACGCCGAGCTCCTTGCGGAACGCCGACCCGCCGCACAGCCGCATCACCCCGTCGGCCACCTCGGACGCGGCCTCGGCCGCCACCGCCTTGACCTGCAGGACGCGCAGGGTGGCGTCCTCGCGGCCGGTGCCGAGCGCGGTGAGGGTGTCGCGCAGGAAGGCGCGGACCTCGTCGGTACGGATCCGCAGCTTGGCGAACCGCGCCCGCAGCTCCGGCTGCTCGGCCATCGACTGGCCGAGGTGCTCAAGGCGGGTGCCGGTAAGGCGCGCGCCGGCCCGGGCCACGAGCGCCTCCATCAGGCCGAGCGAGAAGGCGGCGTTCAGCACGAGGAAGTACGGCAGCGCGGTCTGCAGCGCGATGTCGAGGCCGGCGCCGTCCGCGCCGAGCATCGCCTCGCGCGAGACCCGCGCGCTCTCGGCGGTGACCGGCTTCGATGCGTTGCCGCGCAGGCCGAGCCCGTCGAAGGAGCCGCTGATGGTGACACCCGAGGTGTCGCGCGGGACGAGCCAGAGGGTCATCGGGCCCTCCGCGGCGAGGGCCCTGCTCGACCACACGTAGCTGTCGGCCTCTCCGGCCGAGGTGACCCAGCTCTTGCGGGCGTCGAGCGCGACGTGCCCGTTCGCGGCGGTCGCCGTGCCGAGCGGCGCCCAGAAATGGCTGCGGGATCCGGTCTCGGAGAAGGCGAGCGTCGTCAGATGCCCGTCGCCGGCGATCGCGCGGCGGATGTCCTCGCCGCCGTGCGCTTCGATCAGCGCGGTGGCCGCGTAGTGCATCAGCAGGACCATGGCGGTCGAACCGCAGACGCCGCCGAGGTGTTCGATCACGTCGGCCGCCGCGGCCAGGTCACCGCCCCGGCCACCGACCTCTTCGGCACTGATCAGCCCGAGCAGCCCCTGCTTGGCGAGCGCCTCGATGTTCGCCCTGGGAAATGCGCCCGACCGGTCGATCTCGGCCGCGTTCGGCTCTACGGTCTCGTCGATCACGGCGCTCAGCGATGCCGAGTGCGCAAACGCCATTGTGGTCCCCCTCACAAGTAACTGACTGACATCAAACGATTCCCGCTCGTTGGCACGATTTCACCAATCGGCCTTTGATACAAGGGGGAAGTCATTGCTTTCGAAAGTTGACGCTAACGAAAGCGCCTGCCTACACTCTGAGGGATAAATGCGGGGGTACGAGCGAGGAGCGATCATGCGGCAGGCAGGTGCCTTGTCGGTTGCCGGCGCCCACGCCCGGCCGCCGCGACGGGCCGCCGCGACCGGCCGCGGTCCCCGCCAGGACCGCCATCCGGCCGCGTTCACCAGGCGACTGCTAGCCTAACGACGATGCCACCTCAACGATCAGGTCTTGACGCGGACGTGGTCTTTCGCGCACTCGCGGAGCCACGGCGGCGCGCCATTTTGAGCTTGGTGGCCTCGGTGGAGCTGCCGGCCGGCAAGATCGCCGAGCACTTCGACGTCTCCCGGTCGGCGGTCTCGCAACACCTGCAGGTGCTCAAGGACGCCGGCCTGATCACCGAGCGGCGGGACGGCACCCGCCGGCTCTACCGGGCCAGCGAGATCACCCTGGTGGAGCTGCGCGCCTACCTCGAAGGCCTGTGGCGGCAGAGCTTCGAGCTCGCCAGGGACGTCCTGGAGGATGGCCGCGCCGGCGGCGGCGCCGCCGCGGCCGGCTGACCCCGGGATCTGGCACACTGGGCATCGCTGATATGTCGATGCCACGGGGTGAGGGCGCGCATTGTGAGTCCGCACGAGCCGATCCGGCAAGCTCTCATGGTCGAAGCGGATCAGGAGCGTACGTTCCACACCTTCGCCCGGCGCCTGGGCGCATGGTGGCCCATGGAGACGCGGCCCGCGGCCGCCGGAAAAGGCCCCGACGTGCGCGTCGAAGAATGTGTCGGCGGGCGCATCTACGAAATGCGCGACGACGGCAGCGAATATGAGTGCGGCCATATCACGGCATGGCATCCGTACAGCTCTTTTTCGTTCACCTGGGATGCGATGCCCGGGCCTGAGCACACCGCCATCGAGCTCCACTTCCAGCGGCTCGGCCCGGCGCTGACGCGGGTCGTCGTGGTCCATCACGGCTGGGAGTGCCTCAGCACCGCGCTGCTCGACCGGTACGCGAAGTTCGCCGGCGGGTGGGTGATGGCGCTCCGCCGGTTCGCGGCCATGTTCGAAGACGACCCGGCCTCCATGCCGTCGGTCTCGGACGACTCAGAATCGGGCCGCTGACCGGCGGGAACGCACCTCCCCTGGCAACAGGCGCCGATCAGTCGCTATAGCTTCTTAAAGTCTTGTACATCGAATTCCTGGCCGACAGCGGGCTTCCTCCCGCCCTGGTTGACCTCGGCGTTCGTCTGCGGAGGAGCGGCCGGCGGCCCGGGATGGCGGCGAGCATCTCACCACGGGATGTTGACTATAAGAATTTCAAGTGCTCTACTGCTACTAGCACACCGGCCGGGAGACTCTCCGGCGAGTTGGTCGGAAGCGTGCGAACGTCCCAACCGTACGTCTGGAGGATCACATGACAGCCTTGCATCCATCGCCGCCGGTAGCGACCTCCCCGGATGTGGCACGGCTGGCCGGCGAGTTCGACGCCACCGTGCTCCCCGCGGCCAAGGACTTCCTGAAGAGGAAGATCTCCGCGAACGTGCTGCGCGAACTGTGGCGTCCGTACTACTACGACGTTTTCCACCCGTTCGACCTCACCATCGAGCAGACGTGGCGGGGTGCGACCGACACCGACGGGCACCTCGAGTCCGGCCCGCCCGCGGCCGACCCCGCGCACGAGCTCCCGCTCAAGCTCTTTCCCGTCAGCGTCGCCCACAACAACCTCGACCGGCTGATCGAAGTCCTCGCCGACGAGCTGGGCGACAACACCGCCGAGGCCACCAAGACGCCCGAGCGGATCGTGGACTTCGCGCATTTCGTCGACGCGCTCAACGCACTGTTGGCGTCGCTGACCGCCTGAGGCACGACGTCAACCGTCACCATTCCCGAAAGGGGAAGAAATGGACACGCAGAACATCCTCCAGCAGTTAGTCGACCGGGGCATCGCACCCGGCATCGACGGCTCGACCCTGTCGTCGGCCGACGTCGTCAAGGGTCACGAGTCGGCCTGGGGCGGGGCCGGCAACCTCTACCCGATCCGTCCCTACACCCTGACCCCTGCGGCCCTCGAGGCCTTCACCGTCCGCGAGCGGATCCACGTGAGCATCGACGGTCTGGGCGAGGACATCGTCGACCTGCACGGCCTGGGCGTCTACCGTCGTCACGACCCGGTGTCCGCTGAGGGTCGCGAGCTGGACTGGGCGGGGGCCACGGTCTCCGCGCAGTTCCTCTCCCTCCAGGTGACCGGGCACAGCGAGGTCTTCGGTCAGGTGAAGGTCTCCAACACGCCCTGGAAGGCCGAGGGCGCCCGAGTGAAGCCGAGCCCGCTGCCGGGTCGCGGCAAGGTGATGCCGATCAAGGACTGCGTCACCTCGCTGTACCCCCGGTTCGAGATCGAGGACCTCGGCACGGTCGTCGACACCGGCGACCAGGTGGTGGCGCTGGAGTCGCGCATCGCGATGGTGCCGCCCGTGGGTGACGTCTCCCGCACCTCTCGCAAGTACCCGCTCTACGACAGCGAAGGGCGCCAGCTCGGCGAGCTGATCGCCGCCGACATCGAGATCGGTGCGCTCCTGCACCACGTCCCGATCGCCAGCGTTGTCGTGCCGGAGGCGCTCGCCGAGGTCATCGCCTAAGGCAGCGCTTCTGTCGGCGAACTGCGTGAGGCCGGGCCGGCCCGTGCGAAACCGCACGGGCCGGCCCGCGTTTTGCCGGGTGGGCGCTCTCAGGGGTTGTCGACGCCGATCCAGTTGACGTACCACCCGAACCCCTGGGCGGTGGCGGGGGTGAGGGCGCTTCCGTCCGACCACCGGACGTAGATGCGGAAGCCGGTCGCGGTGGGAAAGTAGATCGCGCTGGTGCCGGTCAGCGCCCACTGGCCGCCGGTACCGCCGACGGAACTGGTGTAGGTCGGGTTGCCGGTGAAGTGCGCGGAGCTGGTGTCGACATCGATGAACAGGCCGGTGCCGCCGTAGCTCATCCAGCCCTGGCCGGGAGCCGTGCTCCCGGCGGCGATCCGCTGGCTGGGGCCCATCGCCCGCGTGACATGGGACACCAACCGGGGTGCGGCCGGCCGCACCGCCGCCTGCGCCGGCGCCTCCGTCAGGAAGGCGCCGGCGAATGCCGCGGTGGACAGGGCGACCGCCGCGGACCTCACGATTGACATGCGTACTCCTCCGGTCGGATCCTCGCGGCCATGTGCCCCGCTGGACACCGCGGCGAGGCGGAAACGATCATCACACACCGTAGTCGCAGGCGAACGCGCCGGCGTCGCACGCCACGCCGGCGCGGGGCCGGGGTCGCGGCCGGAGGGGGAACCGGCGGCCACGACCCCGGTCGGTCGCGGGGCTTCGCGCGGGGCGGTCAGCGTGGCCTCGCCGGCGGGAAGGGCGGCTTACACGACGAGGCCGACGCCCCGGGGGAACCCGGTCAGGGGTGGACGGAGTCGGTCTGGGGGACGGCCCTGGCCTTCGCCAGCGCGGCGAAGGGGCTGATGACCAGGGCCGGCACCACGCCCAGCAGGGTGACGACCGCGAGCACGATCACGGCGGGGCCGAAGCCGTCGACGAAGTCGCCGGGGGACCTGAAGCCGCCGACGCTGGAGAAGACGGCCACCGCCACCGCCACGCCGAAGACGGCGCCGACCTGGCGGACCGTGTTGGCCACTCCGGACGCGATGCCGAAGCGCTCGGCGTCAACGGACCTCATCACCGCGGACACCACCGTGACGTACGACATGGCGACGCCGATGCCGGCGAAGAACAGCGGGATGATGAGCGTCCCGTAGGTGGCGCCCGACAACGCGAGCGGGCCGATGACGAAGAACGCGCCGGCGAAGAGGACGAAGCCCGTGATCACCAACGGCCGCTCCCCGATCCGGTCGGTCAGGTACCCGGCGATGGGCGCGACGAAGGGCGCCAGCGACACCCAGGGCAGCAGCCGGATGCCCACGCCGAGCGCGTCGTTCCCCTCGGCCACCTGGAGGAACTGGGCGAACATGAAGGCGTTGCCGTAGAGCGCGGCGCCGAGGGTGAAGCTCGCGCCGACACCGCCGGTGAAGCTGCGGTTGCGGAACATCGACAGCGGCATCATCGGAGCCGGCGACCGGTGTTCCCACACCAGGAAGGCGATCAGCGCGACGACGCCGCCGATGATCCCGAAGAGCACGGACGGCGTGGTCCAGCCGGCGTCCCCACCGCGAAGCAGCGCCTGGGCGACGGCGACGACACCGCCCGTGGACAGCACGAGCCCGGGGAAGTCGATCGGCTGCGCGGTGCCCTCGGACTCGTCGATGCGAGCCAGGCCCACCAGGATGAGGACGACGCCGATGGGCACGTTCAACCAGAAGATCCACTGCCAGGCCAGCTCCTGCACGATCGCGCCGCCCACCAGCGGGCCGAGCGCCACGGCCATGCCGGTGACCGCACCCCAGATGCCGAACGCGGCGCCGCGCTTCTCCGGCGGCGTCGCCGCGCTGACGAGGGCGAGCGCGAGCGCGGTCGCGATGCCGCCGCCCATGCCCTGGAAGGCGCGGGCGGCGATGAGCATCTCGATACTGGAGCTGAGCGCGCCCCACATGGAGCAGACGGTGAACACACCGATGCCGATCAAGAACAGCAGCCGCCGCCCGTACCGGTCGCCCAGCGCGGAGCCGGTGAGGATGAGGGCCGCGAAGCCGATCTCGTACGCGTTGATCGTCCAGCCCAGGTCGGTCACGTTGGCGCCCAGGTCCACCCGCAGGGTGGGCAGGGCCGTCATGACGACCAGGACGTCGAGGCCCACCATGAACGACGCGATGGAGACGACGAGGATCGTCCACCGCTGCCGTTCTGGTGAATAGGTCTCTTGTTCGTTGAGGGCCATGGGAGCTCCTGCGGACGAGCAACGCGGCCTCGGGCATCGGAGGCGCATGCTTGATGACGACCATGCCTGGTATGGCCCGACGGAGGGCCTGCCGAAACGTTAGCGACTGCTTTCGAAAGCGTCAACCGTCGCAACGGGTGGGCGGGGCCGCCGCCGGCCTGGCTTTACTTTAGAATTATGTATTAGCTATATGGCCTGACCACCGGGTACTGGGGTAAACTTATCGGGGAAACTATAGAACTTTCTATCAATTCTGTGTTGGTCGCATGGTTGACACGAAGGAGAACACCGATGCCGCATGAACTGTTCAAGGCAGTCCGGGACGACAACTGGTCGGATGATCAGCTCGCCGCGCACGGCGTGAGCCTGGACGAGGTGCGGGAGGCGGTCCTCGAGCATTCCTACTGGTCCGCTCCCGGCCAGGAGGGCACGACCCTGGTCTACGGCCTCACCTCCACGGGGCGGCACCTGCTGGTCGTGGTGGTCGCCAAAGGCGAGGAGGCCTTCGTCGTCACCGCTCGCGACATGAAAGAGGCATGGGACGACAGCTACACCGGAACGGCTCCGCCGCCGTGGGACATCGGCCGGCCGCAGCCGACCTTCGTACGGCTGGCCGACGAGGGCCGGCTTGCCGGCCGCGTCCTCGACGCCGGCTGCGGCACGGGCGAGAACACTCTGCTCGCGGCGAGCCGGGGCGCCGACGCCACCGGAATGGACCTCGCGCCGACCGCGATCGCGTGTGCCCGCGCGAAGGCGGCCGCGCGCGGTCTGAGCGCGCGGTTCGAGATCGCCGACGCGCTGGATCTGCCACGCCTGCCCCGCACCGTCGACACTGTGATCGACAGCGGCGTCTTCCACGTGTTCGACGACGAGGATCGCGCCAGGTACGTCGCGGGCCTCGCGTCGGTGCTGCGCCCCGGCGGCGCCTGCTACCTGATGTGCTTCAGCGACCGGCAGCCGGGCGACTGGGGGCCACGCCGGTTCAGTGCGGAAGAACTGCGCGCGGAGTTCAAGGACGGGTTGACCGTCGAATCCCTCACCCACGAGACCTTCGACCTCAACATGATCCACGGCGTGACCCAGGCGCGGGCCTGGCTCGCCGTCATCAGGCGCAGCTGAGGCGGCGTCACCACAACGAACCTTGCGACAGAAACGAGCGTAAGTTTAGGCTTACGCTCGTGGTCACTTACGAAGATGCGGGCCTAGGGCTGCTCGGTGACCCCACCAGACGAGCGATCTTCGAGCTGCTGGCGCGCGGGCCGTGCTCGGTGGGCGAACTGGCCAAGCAGTTGCCGATCAGCCGGCCGGCCGTGTCGCAGCATCTTCGCATGCTCAAGGACGGCGGCCTCGTGAGCTGCCGTTCCGAGGGCACCCGCAACATCTACCGGCTCGACCCGGGCGGCCTGCGCGCGCTGCGCGCCTACCTCGACCGCGCCTCCAGAGGCGCCGCAGCGGCGGCCACGGCGAGCGACGGCGAGCCTGAGGGCGGGCTGGGCTGAATTTCGCCGCGCCAACCGTCCGCGCCTTTCCCATAACAGGGCCACCAGTCCCATTAGGGGATTCGAACAATATATTATTCGCGGTCCGCGGGTTATGGTGCGATAAATAATTCGCCCGTGATCGAGGTGGGCCTCATGTCCGAATCACTAGGTGACCTGTACGATCCGTTCGGCGTGCACATGGACGATCCCTGGCCGTTCTACACGCGCGCCAGGCGGCAGACGCCGATCTTTTTCTCGTCCGCACTCAACGCGTGGGTGTTGACCCGGCTGGACGACGTACGAAAGGTGCTGCGCGACGGTAAGACCTTTTCGTCGGCCAATGTGCTGCGCCCGTTGGCGCCGTTCAGCCCGCGCGTCTTCCCGGTCTTGGCGCAGGGATATCCGATGGTGCCGCCGCTGCTCATGCTGGACGGCGAACAGCACCGCCACCAGCGCGCGCCCTACGCCGAACGCCTGTCGGCCGACCAGGTCGCCGCGCTGGAGCCGTACATCACGAAACAGGCCACGGCGTTGCTTGAGGGGCTCACCAAGAACGGCCCCACGTCGGACTTCGTCTCCGGTTACGCCAACCCGCTGCCGACGTCGATCATCTGCCAGGTCATGGGCTTCGCGCCCGAGGACCACGACGCCATCGGCGACGACACCCGTGTCGCGGCCGGCCTCGCCATGGGCCACCGGTTCGACTCGGAGGACGAGCAGGTCGAGGCGGCGCACGCCTGGGTGCGCGTGCAGCGGATGATCGGCCGGTACGCCGTCGCCCGCAAGGCCGACCCGCAGGACGACCTGCTCACCGACGTGGTCGCCGCGTGGGCGCCGGAGCCGGGGCCGCTCGCCCCGCAGCAGGAGGCGGGAATCGCCGGCGAGCTGTTCGGCGTGATCATCGCCGGGCACAACACCCCGTCGGCCGCGCTCGCCGACGGGCTGCTTCGGCTGCTCGAAAACCCCGACCAGTGGCGGCTGCTGTGCGGCCGCCCCGACCTCATCCCGAACGCCGTCGAAGAGATCGCCAGGTTCTGCACCCCGTTCCACGTCTTCCTGCGGAAGACGACCGAGGACACGACGCTGGCCGGACAGCGGCTGCCGGCCGGCGCCGAGATCGCCGTCTGGCTGGCCGCCGCCAACCGGGACGAGAGCGTCTTCGAGCGGTCCGACGAGTTCGACGTCACCCGCCCGGTGAAGGGCGCCCACCTGGGCTTCGGGGTCGGCGCCCACTTCTGCGTCGGGGCCGCCCTCGCCCGCAGGGAGATCGAGATCACCCTGCGGCTCCTCACCGAGCGCTTCCCGGGCGCGCGCCTCGCGCCCGATCAGCGGATCGCGTTCTGCCCGTCGATCAGCCAGCGCGGGCCGCTGTCGGTGCGCGTCATCTGGGAATAGCCCGGAACGCCTCGAGCCCCGACGGCCCCGCGCGGAAGTGGTTCACGCGCGGGGCCGCGGGGCTCGATGGCGTCGAGTCTGCGTCGTCGAGTGGATCGGTCAGCCGCCCATCATGTCGGCCATCCGGCGCATCAGCTCTTCCTCGGTGACGTCCTCGGTGTGCGTCGCGACGGTCCAGCCGTGCCCGAACGGGTCGATGATGTAGGCGTCCCGGTCCCCGTAGAACTGGTCCTCGGGCTGCCGCTGCACGTTGGCGCCCAGCTTCGCCGCCTTCTCGACGACCGCGTCCACGTTGTCGACGTAGATGAAGAGGAAGGACGGGGAGCCGTCGAGCCCGCCCGCCGGCGGCGCCTTGGTCCCCCGGTCGGGGAACTCGTCCTCGACGATCAGGACGGAGTCGCCGATCTCGATCTCGGCGTGCGCGATCGTGTCGCCGGGGCCCGGATAGCGCATGCGCTCGGTCGCCCCGAAGACCTCGGAATAGAATTCGATGGCCTTGGCGCCACCGCGCACGACGAGCGCGGGCGTGATGCGGCGATAGCTGTCTGGGATCGGATTTGGCTTGGCCATGGGTCGGTCCTCCGGTCAGGTGCGATCTACGGATGCGGCGGCGAGGGGTCGCGGCGTTGGTGGACCCCCGGGGGCTACGCCGCCGACGCGGCCGGGCCGCGAGCCGGTCAGAGCAGAAACGTTAGTCGAGCCTTTCGAAAGCGTCAACCGTCACTCTGAACCGTCGAGTCCATCTTTTCCGGTCACTTCACCTGCTGCTACGGCGACAGAACACTGTGAGCCTGTACTTACACAGAGCCGTACGGCGCGACGGTACGGCGGAGCCGGGAGCGCGGGGTCGCGCGGGCGATATGTCCGGGCGATGTCCCCCGCGCGCTGTCCCCCGAGCGGGATTCGAACCCGCACCTACCCGATTTTAAGGCGGATGCCTCTACCGATTGGGCTACCGGGGGCAGGACGCGATCGCGGTGGGCGGCCCGCCCAGGCCGCGCGAACGATGTCGCGCGGCCGGGGTCGCGGGGCCGCGCTCAGGCGACGACGGCCACCACCTCGAGGTAGTCGGCGCCGGCCACGAGCGTCCCGTCGGTGGCCCGGTTGGCGCTGTTCAGCTCCACGAGGGCGGCCTGGCTCATCCGCTCCCTGCCCTCGGGGGGCAGCTTCTGCTCCGCCATGCGCCACGGGGCGAGATGGCGGCGCAGCAGCTCGACCTGCGCCTCCGCCGAGGCCGCGCACCATTCGTCCGTACGGGCGGTCGCGGTGAGCGACGTCACCCTGGGCCCGAAGAGCCGGCGGCAGTGCTCCTCCGTGCCCCACAGCACGGGCGGGGTCGGGCGCGGAGCCGACGGCGGGGGCGGCGGCATGCTCGCTGCGATGACCTTCTGCAGCCGGGCCACCAGGCCGTCCGGCGTCCAGTTCGCCATGCCGATCCGCCCGCCGGGCCGGCAGACCCGCAGCAGCTCGTCGGCGGTGCGCTGCTGGTCGGGGGCGTACATGGCGCCGAAGCTCGACAGCACGACGTCGAAGCTGCCGTCGGGAAAGGGCAGCTCCTGCGCGTCCGCGACCTCGACGCGCAGCTCCAAACCCTCGGCGGCCGCCCGCCTGGACGCCGCGTCCAGCATCGCGGGCACGAAGTCGGTGGCGGTCACCAGGCCACCGCGGCGGGCCGCGGCGAGCGCCGTGTTCCCGGTGCCGGCGGCCACGTCCAGGACCCGGTCGCCGTGGTGGACGTCGACGGCGCGCGCCAGCAGCTCGCTCACCAACACATCCTGTACGGCGATCGGCTGGTAGTCGGCGGCTCCCCAGACGGCACGCATGCGCTCGGTCTGCGCCTGGATCTGCGGTGCAGTTGTCATCACGTCCCCTTTATTTTGGCCGGCGACATGGGCCAGCACTATAAATTCAATAGGTTAATGGTGTAAGCGCATATCACAGGTGTCAATCGACGCCACGTGTTCAAGCAGGTGGATCCGGCATTATGCACGAGGTACCCTCCCCGCAGGCGCGCCTGATCGACGGACGGAAGGCCGAAAATGGGGAACGAAGCAGCGGCGGCGACGGCGATCATCGATGACGTCATCCGGGATATTTACGCGCGGTTCAGCGAGCCGATCACCATTGACGATATGGCCCGGTCCGCAATGTACAGCAGGTTCCATTTTTCGCGGGTGTTCCGGGAGGTGACCGGGGTCTCCCCCGGGCAGTTCCTCACGACGGTGCGGATCCAGGAGGCCAAGCGGCTCCTGCTCACCACGTCGTTGACCGTCAAGGAGATCACCGTTCGCGTCGGCTATTCCAGCGTCGGTACGTTCAGCGCCAAGTTCAAGGACTTCGTGGGGATGTCCCCCACGGCCTATCGCGACTGCGTGCCGCCCACCATCCCCGCCAGGGACGGGACCACCGGGCAACGCTGAGCGCCGTCCCGCACCCCCTTTCCCCGCGGTCACGCGTCCGGCTGTAACCGGCGGAACCGGCCGCGGAAGAACAGCAGGCCGTCCTGGTCGGCGACGTGGCCGAGCGACAGCAGGCGACCGACGAAGATCGTGTGGTCGCCGCCGTCGCAGTTGCGCCACAGCTCGCACTCGAAATGGGCCAGCGCGCCGCTGATCAGTGGCGCGCGGGTCAACCGCCCCGGCACGCAGTCGATGCCGTCGAACTGCGCCTCGCCCAGGGGGCGCTGGAGATCGGCGAAATGCCTGGCGACGTGCTCCTGGTGCGCGGCGAGCACGGAAATGCCGAAGAACCCCAGGCAGATCCGGCGGTGCATGATCGCCTGCCGGTCGATGCAGACCAGCACCAGCGGCGGCTGGAGCGACACCGACGTGAAGGAGTTGGCGGTCATCCCGTGCGGCGTCCGGCCGCCCACGGTCACCACCGTCACCCCGGTCGCGAACGCACCGAACGTGCGCCGCAGCGACGCGGCGTCGGCGAGGTCGGCGTGGACCATCCGCGGCGACCCCGCCTCCCGCGCAGGTCCCTGCGCGGACCCCTGGGTCGTGCCCGGCAGCGACGTCATGGACTTGACGGTCATGCCACCCACCTCACTCCGGCGAGTTGATACGGGGCGAGCGCCCGGCTCAGCGACTCGGGGACCCGGGCCGGCGCGGTCGCGTTGTTCGGGCCGCGCATGCACGCCACCCGCTGCCGCCCGCGGGCGACCAGGGTCTCCTCGCCGCCCGGCTCGAGGCGTACGTAGTCGAACCCGAACTCCACCTGCGTCTGGGCGAGGTCGATCAGGTGCATCCTGATCGAGATCTCGTCGAACGCGGTGATCTCGGCGTAGAACTCGCACTCGACCTTCAGCGTGAACAGTTTCAGGTCGCCCCGCAGCTCGGCCAGGATCTCCGGGGCGCGCTGCTTGAGGAACATCTCCCGGCACCGGCCCTGCCACTGCAGGTAATGCGTGTAATAGACGTTGCCGACGATGTTGGTGTCCTCGAACCCGACCGTGTGCCGGTACTCGAAGTAGCCTTCCGCTGAGTCGATCATGCCGGGGACCGCCCTTCGGTGGGGGCCGCCAGGACCGCGAAGACGACCTGGCCGCCGCTCGCTCCGTCCCGCAGCGTCGTGGCGAGCGTCGCCACGTGGCGGTCGCCCGAGGACAGCACGGCCCACGGACCCCGCCCGGCGGAGGTCAGGGTGAGCGGGGCGTCGCTGGACGACCCGGCCTTGCGCAGGCATTCGACGGCGGCCCAGACTCGGGTGGCGGCGGCGTCCGCTCCCTCGTCCGTCTCGGCCGCGACCAGCCTCGCGAGCGGCGCGTGCGGGCCGAGCAGGTCCGTCCAGTCCGCGCCGGTACGTTCGGTGACCGGCTCGACATCACAGGCCACCGTGCCGTCCCCGGTGCCGGAACCGGCCCGCCGGGCCGCGACGGCGAGCGTCACGCCCGCCCCATGCGCCGCGGAGATCGTCCACGGCCCGTCCACCTCAGGGCGGCCGTCCGGCCGGTACCGGATGCCGGCCCGCCGGCCGAGGACCCGGCTCACCGCGAGCGCCGTACGGATCCGCCGCCGCGCGCCGTGCGCGCCCCCGCCCGCCGGCTCGACCGCGACCGCCGCGTGGGCGCCGATGAGGGCCTCGGCCGTCCGCTCCAGGTAGGGCCCGAGCAGGGCGGCCGCCCAGGGGCCGCGGCCGTCCTTCCTGCGCACCGCCCGCAACCGCAGCCCCTCCCACCGCTCGACCGGCCGCCCCGCCGCGTCGCGTACCGCGATGTCGTAGACGTAGGTGTCGCCGTCCTGGCTCCGCTCGACGGCCGAGCAGCGCAGCGGCCCGCCGTCCGGCGCGATCGGGCCCGCCGGACGGACCAGGTCGATCCCCGCCGGCAGCAGGGTCGCGTCGGGCACGCAGACCTGGTTGCCGTGCATCAGCGCGTCCCGCATCCCCGGGTCGCCGAGCAGCAGCCGGCCCGGCAGGAACCGGGCGAACCACTCCCCGCCCGGCTCGTACGCCACGTCCACGTCGACCTGCCGGGCGGCGAGCCTGTGGTAGCGGCGCAGCCGCTGGAACCGCTCCCCCTGGAAGAGCACCTCCCCGTACAGCTCGCCCGCCGGGTCGAGCGGGACGGGCGGCAGCCCGGCGGCGACCGGGGTCGGCGGGCCCTCGGGAACACGTGGACCCTTCGTGTCCGTCGGGCCCGCCGAAGCCGCGGATCCCTCCGCGCCCGGATAGCGCAGCCTGGCCCGGAAGTGGGCGGCGGCGAAGTCGGTCTCCGCGCTGCGGATGGCCACCTCGACGGTGTCGTCGTCGGTGACGGTGGCGGCGATCCTGATGACGGTGGTGCCGTCGGGCGGCACCACGATGGGCCGGAGGAACTCGGCGTCCTCGATGACCGGCACCTCCGTACGGCCCGTGACGCCGCAGCCGACCTGTGCCATCGCCTCCATGCCCATGACCGCGGGGAACAGAAGGTTGCCGTCGAGGCGGTGGTCGGCGAGGTACGGATCGGTCCCGGCGTTCAGCTCGACCTCGGTGACGAGCTCCACGCCGTGGTAGCGCACCAGGGGCTTCTCGAGGTACCGCAGCAGCGGCAGCTCGGGGGCGTCGCGGCGCACGGTGTCGATCCCACCCGTACGGCCGCTGATCACCACGGTGTGCGGCGCGGCGGCGTCGGCCACCAGGCGCCGCAGCATCCGCACGCCCTGGTCGGGGGTGATCGGCGTGATGCCGTCCCTGGCCAGCCCTTCGGCGACGGCCAGCCGTTCCCCCATGCCGATGCCGGACCAGACCGACCACTCCAGGCACATCGCCCGGCAGGCGGGGTGCCGCGCGGCGAACTCGGCGGTCAGCTCGGCCAGCCACTCGTTGGCCGCGGCGTAGTGCGCCTCGCCCGGCAGGCCGGTACGGCCCAGGATGCTGCCGAACGAGACGAGCAGCCGCAGCCGGTCGGGATCGACCGCCGCCAGCACCGCCCGCAGCCCGTCGACCTTGGGGGCGAACGTCCGCCGGATCTCCTCCATGTCGAGGCGGGTCAGCAGCATCGGCTCGTTGCGTCCGGCGCCGTGCAGGACCGCGGTGATCGGTCCCAGCTCGGCGGCCAGGCGGGAGACGGCCGCCCTGACGTCGGCGGGGTCGGTGAGGTCGGCGCGGGCGTACCGGACGGTCACCCCGCCCTCGGCCAGCCGCCGGAGCGCGGCAGCGAGCTCCGCGTCGCGGTCGTCGGCCGAGCGGCCGATGACGGCCAGCCGGGCGCCGGCGTCCCCGGCCAGCGCGCGCCCGCATTCGGCGGTGATGCCTTTCGCGCCGCCGGTGACCAGCACGACGTCGGTCGCGTCCAGCGGCCCGCCGCGGCCGGCACGGTCGCCGGTGCCGGTGCCGGGCCGGCGGGCCGGCAGCGGGCGGAGCGTGGGCACCCGCCGGACGCCGTTCTCGTCGTAGTACGCCTCGACGAAGCGGTCGGTCGCCGCCACCTCGGCCGCCACCGCCGCCACCACGCGGTCCGCGGGCCACGACGCGAGCGGCCAGGAGCCCGGGGGCCAGGATCCGAGGGGCAGGTGGACGATCGTGACGGACAGCCGGGGGGCCTCCTGCCGCAGCGTCTTGGCCAGCCCGGCGGCGCCCCGGCCGCCGCCCTGCACGAGGACGAACCGGCCGGCGCGCTCGTCGCCCGCGGCGTCCCTTGCGGCCCGCAGCGCCGGTTCGAGGTCGTCGACCGCGCAGTCGGCCGGGAGGCAGGCCAGCACGCCGGGGCCGAGGTCCGCGCGTTCCAGCGCGACGCGCAGCGGCTCGGCCAGCGGATGGCCGGCAGGGGCGTACGCCCGCCACGGGGTGGCCGCGCGGCCCGGCGCCGGCACCGGGGCCGGTGCCGGCGCCGGCGCCGGGAGCGGCAGTACGTCGAGGTCGACGCGGAACGCCCTGACCCACTCGGCGGCGCCCGGCACCTCGACGGCATGGCCGGCGCGCGCGGCCCCGGCCGGTCCGGCCGCCGCGCCGGGGCCCGCGGCTTCTGCGGCGGTCGCGGCGATCGTGTCGAGCGCGTCCGCGAGCTGTCGCAGGGTCGCCGTCGCCACGTTCGTCGGCGACCGCATCGCCGGCTGCCCCAGCCGGCGCGCGACCTGGTTGACGATCTGCCCCACCGTGATGGAGCTCAGGTGCAGGTCGTCCAGCAGGCGGCTGTCGTCGGTCACCATGGCCGCCGGAAGCTCCGCCCGCTCGGCCACGAGGCCGCGCAGCAACTCCAGGCTCGCCTCCGGCGCGCCGGTCACGCCTTGCTCGTCCGCGATTGGTTCGGGGGCCGTGGCGGCGGGCCGCGACTCGCGCCAGCGCCTGGCCGGCGTCTCGCAGGGGTTGGCGAAGAACCGCAGCGGGGCGCCCAGCGCCAGCGGCCTGGTCAGCCGGCCGGCGAACAGCCGCTCCCGCCGGACCGGCGCGCCGAGCGCGAACGCGGCGCCCACCACGGCGAGCAGGCCGCGCAGCGACTCGTCGTCGGTGTCCAGCGCGATCGCCGGCACCTCCGTCACGCCGGTGGCCAGCCCGGTGAGCACCCGGCCCGGCCCCACCTCGACATAGAGGTCGATGTCCTTGGCGGCCAGCTCCACCGCCTGGGCGAACAGCACGGGCGCGGTGATCTGCGCGCGGAGCAGCCCGGCGATATCGGTGTCCGCGCCCAGCGCCTCGCCGGTCACCGTGGAGACGACCCGCCGCCCGATGGAGGCGAAGTCCACGCCGTCCAGCCAGCGGCCGAACGCGTCGGCCGCCGGCGCCACGAGCGGCGAGTGGAAGGCGTGCGAGACGCGCAGCCCGGTCCAGCGCACCCGCGCCAGGTCCGCCCGCCGCCCGAACGCCTCGATCGCCTCGGCGGAGCCGGCGATCACGGTCTGGTTCGGACCGTTGTAGCCGGCGATCACGATGGGCAGCCCGGCGCCCAACTGGGTCACGGCCGCCGGCGTGGCGTCGATCCCGGCCATCGTGCCGGCGGCCGAGTGCTCGGTCATGATCCGTCCGCGGGCGGCCGCCAGCCGCACCAGCGCGTCCGCGTCCATCGCGCCCGCCCAGTGCAGCGCCGAGATCTCGCCGAGGCTGTGCCCGACCGCGACCTCCGCCTCGATGCCGAGGGCGGACAGCGCGCGCAGCGCCGCCGCGGAGCCGGCGGCGATGCGCGGCTGCGCGACCGCCGTCGCCACCCCGTCGCGCGCCCCGTCACCCGGAGCCGGGCGCGGCGCGATCCGTTCGTACGCGGCGTACACCTCGGCGACCTCGGCGAACCGGCGGCGCAGCGCGCCCCCCGTGGCCTGCCCCCGGCCCGACCCCTGTCCGGGGAAGAGGTAGCCGATCCGGCCGCGCCCGCGCGCATGCCCGAGGAAGCAGCGCCCCGCGGCGTCGAACAGCGAGGTCTCCCCCGCGTCGATGGCGGCCAGCAGCCGCCGCAGCCGCCGTTCGGCGTCCTCGGGGGACGACACCACGACCGCCGCCCGCCACGGCAGGTCGCCCGCCTCGCGGTGCAGGGTCGCCGCCAGGTCCCCGAGCTGGGCGTACGAGAGCGCCGGAACGAACTCGACGAGCCGGGCGATCCGGTCGCGCAACCGTTCCGGCGCGGCGCCGTCGATCACGAGCAGCTCGGCGTCCTGCACGGACGAGGCCAGCTCCGCCGTGCGCGCGTCCAGTGCCGCCGGCGCGGTCGCGGTGCCGGGACGCGCGGGCGACGCGGCGTTCTCGACCACGATGTGGGTGTTGATGCCGCCGAACCCCATGGAGGTGACGCCGGCGCGCAGCGGTTCGCCGGCCGGCCACGGCTCGGCCGCGCGCAGCACCCGCAGCATCGCGGGCCGCTCGGCCAGGATCGGATGCGGATCGACGCAGCCGATGGCCGGCGGCAGCACCTGTTCATGGACGGCCATCACGGCCTTGATCAGCCCGGCCACTCCCGCGGCGGCCTTGGTGTGCCCGATCACGCCCTTGATCGAGCTGATCGTGGCGGCGCCGGCGCGGGTTCCGGCGGGCGCGGCGGGCGCGGCGGCCAGCGCCTCGGCCCTGGCCGCGGACAGCGCCCGCAGCTCGGTGGCGTCGCCGACGGCGGTGCCTGTGCCGTGCCCCTCGAACAGCGGCACCGTGCCGATGTCGAAGCCGGCCCGCTCGTAGGCGCGGCGGAGCGCCAGGCGGTAGCCGGCCGCCTCCGGGCGGGTGATGCCGCCGTGGCCGTCGGACGAGACGCCCCAGCCGGCGATCTCGGCGTACACACGGCGCCCGGCGGCCGCGGCGTCCCCGGCCCGCATCAGCACGACCATCCCGCAGCCCTCGCCCGGCCAGAAGCCGTTGGAACCGCGGTCGTACACCCGCATCTCGTCCTTCGCCAGCGCGCCGGTCTTCGCGAAGCCGACCAGCTCGAACGGGTCGATCGACAGGTCGACCCCGCCGGCGATCGCCACGTCGAGGTCGCCGTCGGCCAGCGCCCTGCACGCGGTGGCCACGGACAGCAGCGACGACGAGCAGGCGCCGTCGACCGTGTACCCGCCGCCCTTGAGGTCGAAGTAGTTGCAGATGCGTCCGGCGATGGTGTTGGACAGGCCGCCGGCCAGGGTGTCCTCGTCGACGCCCGGAAACGCGCTCTTGTAGCGGGCCTCCAGGTCGTCGAGGAAGGCGTCCACCCTGCCGGCGTCCCAGCCGCCGTCGGCCAGCGCCGCGCCGACGGTGTGGCGGACGTACGGCCACCGCAGCCGCATCACGTTCGCCCGGGTGAACTCCCCGGTGAGCGTGTTGCCGACGACGACGCCCGTGCGCTCCCGCGGCAGCCCGTCGCCCATCGGGAAGCCCGCGTCGGCGAGCGCCAGCGCGGCCATGTCGAGGGCCAGCCAGTGGGTCAGGTCGGTGGAGCGGTAGGTGCTGCCCGCGATCTTGTAGCCGACCCGATCGAACTCGTAGCCCTCGATGACCGCCGCCTGCCGGGCGTAGAAGCGATCGGGCGCGGCCGGGTCGGGGTCCCAGTAATCGGCCAGCCGCATCCGTTCCTCCGGCAGCCGCCGGAAGGCGCGCCGCCC
Organism: Streptosporangiaceae bacterium; assembly: GCA_036378315.1. Taxonomy (GTDB): domain Bacteria; phylum Actinomycetota; class Actinomycetes; order Streptosporangiales; family Streptosporangiaceae; genus CALAED01. The sequence goes on from DASUWU010000030.1 coordinate 31,378, forward strand.
GGCGACCGCGTTCTCCCACAGCTCGCGCGGGGACGCGGCGTCCGGATAGCGGCAGGCCATGCCGACGACGGCCGGCCTCGACACCGCGAGCCTAGACACTGGAAACCCTTCCTCTCCTCGCCTCATCGCCCATCGCCCGGCCGGGCTCATGCCGGCACGACGCTCATGCCGGCACGACCTTCTGATCCGCCGGCTGGCCCGCCGGCTGATCGGCCGGCCGGCCCGCCGCGGCCAGCGCGGGGAGTTCCACTCCCGCCGCGGGCACGGCGGCCTCGCGGCCGGCGGCGCCGAGCGCGAGGTGCAGGGCCCACAGGAACGCGCCGCGGCCGAGGCACACGAGGGCGGTGGCGAAGAACAGCCCGTAGGTGATGCCGGCGCCGGCGAAGAAGCCGTACATCAGCGCGACCGCGGCGCCGAAGGCCACCTGCGACGCCGGCCTGGACGGGCTCGTCCCCGGGTCAGTGATCATGTAGTTGGTGAAGAGCACGAAGGCGACCCCGGTCATCGCGGCCAGCGCCCCGAGGATGGCGGTGTCGAGGACGATGCCGCGCACCACCGCCTGCAGCACGAAGACCGCCAGCCACGCCGCGATCAGCGGCATCCGGCCGGTGAGCTTGGCGTTGAGCATGGTGCCCGCGGCGAGGATCGCCGCCGGGATGATCCAGTCGACCGGTCCTGAGACGTACTCGGTGAAGTGGTACGGCGGCACGATGCTGACCCACGGGAACAGCAGCAGGATGACGACGATGCCGAAGTTCGACGGGTTCATGAAGTGGCGCGGCCGGCCGCGCACCGGCGCCCGCAGCACCCACTTGCCGCCCACCGCGACCACGACCCCGAACAGCATGACCCATATCTGGTCGTTGACGTAGATCAGCATGTTCAGGGCGAGCGAGGTGATGTGCGCGGGATAGAGGAACTCCAGCAGGCCGCGCACGCCGCCGCCGCGGAACCGGGGCGCCCGCCCCTCGACCCGGGCGCCGACCAGCTCCAGGCCGATCTCCACCGCGTATCCGGCGCCCACCGCGATGAAGGGCCACGACCACGGCTGCTCGAACCCGAAGACCGTGTAGCCGAGGATGTTGAACACCGAAATCGAGATGGCGAAGTTGCGCAGCGCCTTGACGACCTTCGGGTTGTGCCGCGGAGGGCTCGCGCTTGCCTGCGTGTCGGCCGATGTCGGGGGCAATGTCGTCACCTTTCTCACTTTTCGGTGGCCTGGGCGCCGAGCTGGAGCACATGCCAGCCGGGCGCCAGCCTGAGGTCCTGGTCATGGACGGCGCCGGCCCGGTCGCGCCAGCGCAGGTGCACCCGCACCGGCCCGGTGACGTCCCGGCCCAGGCCGATGTGGACGTCCTCGCTGCGCTTGCCCGAGTGGCCGCTGCCGCCGTCGACCCTGGCCAGTTGCGTACGGCCGTCCGGCGTGGTCACGCTCACCTGCGCGCCGACCACGGGTGAGCCGGCGGCGGGCAGCGTGCCGCCGGCGCCCGCGGCGCCGGACGTGCCGGCGGCGTTCACGGTGTCGTGGGTGTCGTGGGTGTCATGGGTGTCGTGGATCAGCCGCAGCCCGAGGTACGCGCCGGCCGACCGGCTGTCGTTGTGGTAGAACACCGGCTCGTCCCACTGCCTGGCCACCGCCATGTCGAGCCGGCCGTCCCCGTCGGCGTCACCCGTCGCGATCCCCCGGGTGGGCACCGGGATGGCGAGCCCGAGCGGCCCGGCGACGTTCACGTACCCGCCGCCCGCCTCCCTGGCGAAGAAGTGCAGCGTCTGGTTTCCGGCGATGTCGTCGCCGGCCTTGACGTGCGGCCACCAGCTCTCGTGCTCCACCAGCCCGTCGTTGGCCATGGCCAGCTCCTGGAGCTGCGCCCAGCGGTTCACCTGGCCCTTGACGAACCCGGTCGCCTGGACGATCGCCGGATCGCCGCTGTTGTCGAAGTCGCCCATCTTCACGTCCCACGCCCACCCCGACCAGGCCGTGCCGGCCCGCGTGCTCTCGTCCTTCCACGGCGCCGCGCCGCGCCGCAGCTGGGCCCGCAGGTCGGCCTGGTCACGGGCCGTCGACATGAACTGGAAGTTGCTCTCCTGCAGCCCGAAGGTCGTGGTGATGTTGCTGACGAACATGTCGTAAAGGCCGTTGTGGTCGAGGTCGGCGAAGTCGACTCCCATGCCCTTGAACGAGTCGGCGCCGAGCCGCTTGGACTTCGGCACCGTCGGCGTGCGGACGCCCTTCACCTCGGCGAACCGGATCCGGCCCGGGACCGACCTGTTGTAGAGCAGGGCGTCGGGGCCGTGGTCCTGCGCGATGTAGAGCTCGGGCAGCTGGTCGCCGTCGAGGTCGTTGGCCCCGGCGGCCAGCACCCAGCCCCTGGAGACCTTCTCCGGCAGGACGCCGCGGACGTCGGTGAAGGCGACCGACGGGCGGGCACCCGCGGTGGCGCCCGTCCAGCGGAGGATGTGGTCATCGCCGCCGTTGGCCGCGTTGGACAGCGACCTGTTCATCGCCACCCCGCCGCTGACCTTGGCGTCGAGCACCGGCCCGTCGGGGAAGTAGTCGCCGATGTAGATGTCGTCGTGGCCGTCGCCGTCGAAGTCGTCGACCGTGGCGACGTTGCTGTTCCACTCGGCGCCCGTGTACGTCGGGCCGCCCGCGTTCGGCACCAGCTCGGTCGGCTGGTAGGCCGCCGCGTCCAGCCTCGTCGCCGTCGCCTTCTGCAGGTAGACGATCGGCGTGCGGCCCCACATGTAGACGAGCAGGTCGGTCCTGCCGTCCTCGTTGAAGTCGCCGGGCACGCACCCCATGGGCGCCATGTGGTCGTTCATCGGCAGCGTCCCGCTGTCCAGCGCGAACGGCGCGTACCTGGTCGACCGCGCGCCAGGCGTCGGCGCCACCACGACCCTGTCGATGCGCGGATCGGTGACGCACAGGTCGTTGGCGAGGCCGTCGCCGTCGAGGTCGTTCATCGCGATCCCGGCGCCGACCGAGGAGATCCACGCGTCGATGTGCGCGTAGTCCTTGTTCACCTTGCGGATCGTCTGCTGCCTGTAGCCGCCGGGCAGCGCGATCGACATCGGCGTGAACGCGAACCGGCTCGCCACGTCGGCCCGCACCTTGGCGGGCGCCGACGGCAGCCGGCCGGCGAAGAACAGGACGACGGACAGCGCCACGACGATGATTCCCGGCAGCTGCCCGCGCAGCCTGCCACGGATTGCGGCCACGGGCTAACACCTCCCCAACGATGCGAACTGATCGGCGATGCACCGCCGCCACACCTCGTGGGCGGGCACCTCACCCGGCACCGCCGGGCCCGTCGCCGCCGGCGCGGGACGGTTCTTGGTCGCGACATCGGCCGCCTCGGCGGCGGTCATGCCGCAGAACACCTGCGCCGCGAGCTCGGTGTGCGGCACGTCGAGACCGGCACGGCGCCGCGCCTCGGCCGCGAACGCGCAGCCCTGGGCCACCTGCGGCCGGAACTCGCCGGCGCGCGCGAAGAACCCGCGCAGCTCGGTCGCGCCGGCCCCGCCCGCGTAGGTGGCGGCGAGGCCGGCCCCGCTGAACAGGTCGGCGCGCCGCCGCGCGGGGAAACCCTCGATGAGATCGGCGACGACGCCGGCGTCCGCACCGCCGACGAACCACAGCGCCCGGCCGATCCCCTGGTCGATGACGCGCGACGCGTACCAGCCCCCGGCCGGCCACGGGAAACCCGCGTGCTCGAACTGGTCGTGCACGTACCTGCGGGTGCGGAAGTACGCCTGGTGGAAGCCGTACCCGTCGAGGACCAGCCAGCGCAGCACCGGGTCGAGGCGGGGCGTGGGCCAGCGGAACCGCGGGAGCCTGGCCAGCGCCCAGCCGAGGCCGATGTACGCCATGTAGATGTGGTCGGCGCCCGGCCCGGCGAGGTAGCCGGCGAACCGCCGGCCGGTGCGCCGGCCGGCCGGGGACAGGCCGTCGACCACGGCGAACCCCATCGCGGCGCCCTCGTGCGCGAACCCGCGGAACCTGGCGGGCAGCCGGCCGAGCGGCTCGGCCACCTCCTCGGGCGACCGGGCCCGCGCCGCGCAGGCGTACCCGGTCAGGAAACTACGGCCAATCGTCTCCAGCAATTCTTGGGCAGCGGGATCCTTTATGTGGAAACCGCGCTTACTGAGCCGGACCGCCGCCGCACCGGGCGTGAGAATCCGGCTCCTGAGCATCCGCCAAATGCCTGCCAACTGGTTCTCCTCACCCGCTCCGAGCCCGCCATACCGCGGCGTCGGAAAGGCACTCGAAAAAACCTGTCAGCCGATTGTGTAGCAATCCATAGAAGAGTGGAGCGGCTCATCTTCTCGGTCTGTGCGGTGCGCGGCCGGCGGCGCCGATGTTGGCGAGGACGCATTGCACGGGATGCGGGCACGCAATACCGAGGCGGCGGCGAGGAAGGCGGGCGTGCGGTCAGGAGGGAAAGCGCACGGCGCGCAGGAAGCCGAACAGCAGCCAGGGCCGGCGCCCACCGATGAGGACTTTGCCGGTGAGCACGGCGCGCAGCCGGCTGAGCCGGCCGAAAAGCATCAGGTTGAGGGTCACCGGGTCATACGAAACGCGAACGTCGATGTTCCGGCCCGGCTCGCCGAGGAACGCGTTGTGACCGCGGATGACCAGCACCGCGGGGGCGGTGTATTTGGACCGGAACTCCACCGCGATGCGCCGCTCGGGCGGGGGCTCGGCCCGTTCCTGCAGCCGCCCGAGGCCATGCCTGGCCAGGCCGCAGACGAACAGCTCCATGAACATGGCCGCGTCCGCCGGCGCCATTTCCCAGCGGGAACCTGTGGCGCGGGCGATGTCCCAGCCGTGAATCTGCAATTCGTTGACGAGGTGGGCGAGCAGGCCGCCGAGCGGGACCCGCGAGCCGCCGAGCCAGTCCACCGGCATTTCCGGGTCGAGGTCCTCGCTCGCCTGCAGCAGCCGGTCGATGTCCGCGCGCAGCCGCGCGGCCAGCCAGCGCGGGTCGCGCTCGATGAAATGCCGCAGGCAGTGATCGTTGAGCATCTCGACGGTGTCCACGGTCGTGGCCGCGAGCACGTCGGCGAGCCCGGGAACCGGCGGCGGATCGATGTCGGGGTTCAGCAGGTAGTGGTCTAACCAGGCCACGATGACGACGTGCGCGGCCGTGTCGGCCACCGACCAGTGCCTGGTCGCCATGACGCGGGCGTCCACTGCCTCGAGGAGAGCGGCGAACCGTTCTCCGGTCTCCCGGACGGCGGCTCGCGCCGCTCTCCATTGACCCTGCGTGATCATCACGCTCCCCGCGTCCACGACAGCGACGATAACGTCCGCGGCCGGCGTTTGTACATCGTCGTACGTCGTTTACCCGGACCGTCGACGACCGCGCGCGGCATTCCGCGCCGGCCATTTCGAGGCTATCCGCGAAGCGCGTTTACCGCGGGCACCGCCTTGGGCGGGATGACGGGCAGGCCGGCCTTTCTCCAGGCCTGGAAGCCGCCGGCCAGGTCGGTGGCCCTGTGCAGGCCGAGCAATCGCAGGGAGGCGGCGGCCAAAGACGAGGAGTAGCCCTCGTCGCACACTACGATCCAGGCGATGTCATGGTCGCTGGCCTCCGGTATGCGCCACGGGCATGCCGGGTCGAGACGCCATTCGAGATGGTTGCGTTCCACCAGGATCGCACCGGGGATCTCGCCGCCGGCCTCGCGTTGGAACTGCGGACGGGTGTCGACCAGCCGCGCCCCCTTGGAAACGGCGGCCGCGGCTTCCAACGGCTCGAGGCGGACCAGCCCGGAACGGGCCTCGGCTAGCAGTTCGTCGATGGTCATCGGGCGATAGCCTTTTCTCGTCGGGCAATGCGGACATCGCGGGCAGGTGGTAGGCCGGGTTGGCGGTTCGGGCATCGCCACCGTAACGCGGCCGCGGCGAAGGGTTCGTACTGACATTTGCTCGCTCCGGCGCGCATCGACTGCGCGGATTCCCCACGTCGAATGCCGGAACCCAAAACTTGACTACCTTTTTCTCAAGCGGTCTCCTGGTAGCACCGGCCGCTCCGCGTGGAACGCGATCGGACCGCCGCGCGGCCACGGAGCGGCACGAATCTGGAAATGGGCGCGCAGGGTGGCTGCGTGCCAAAAGGGAGCCGTCAATGCCTTACATCTCCATGCCCCCCGAGCTCATGCCAGGTACCCCCGGTCTGATGCGGTACCGCCCGGAGACCGGCCGGCCGCTCAGCCAGCTGGCCGAGGTGCTGCTCCGCGACGCCCATTCGCTCAGCCGCGCGGACCGCGAGCTGATCGCGGCCCGCGTCTCCCAGCTGAACGACTGCAAGTTCTGCCTTTACACCCACAGCGAGGTCAGCGCCCAGCAGCACGACGAGGGCCGCGCGATGGTCGACAAGGTGCTGTCCGACCCGAGCAGCGCGCCGGTCTCGCCGAAGCTGAAGGCCCTGCTGACGATCGCCGACGCGGTGAAGGAGAGCGGCAACGCGGTCACCCAGGAGATGGTCGACACCGCGCGCGAGGCCGGTGCGACCGACACGGAGATCCACGACGCCGTCCTGATCGCCGCCGCCTTCTGCATGTACAACCGCTACTGCGACGGCCTGGGCGCCGTCGTCCCCGAGGACCCCTCCGCCTACATCCCGATGGCCGCCATGATCATCCGCGAGGGCTACAGCACCTGCGCGACGGGACACTGACCGCACCGATCGTCCTGATCGCACCGATCGTCCTATCGGCCGCCGCCGCGAACGTCAGGTCCCCCGACCAACGTTCGCCGCGGCGGCCGATTCGCGCATCCAGGCGCTGGAAAGGCCGGCGAAGCCGGCCGGAAAAGAGCGGACCGCCGCGGGGAGCGCCTGCCCCCGCGGCGGTCCGCTGCGGCGGTCAGCCGGCCCAGCGGCGCAGCCAGTCGGCCTCCTGCGCGCGCTTCTCGTTGTGGAAGGCGCGGGAGGGCTCGTGCAGCGTGACCACGGGCGCCGGTGACTCGAAGAAGAGACCCTCGCCCTTGGCCGACCGGCGATCGCCGATCTCGATGTAGCACGAACCCCGGCCGTCGAACCGCAGGTCGGGTGCCGGGTATCCCAGGTGGCGGGCGACGCCGGCGGCCACCACCTCTGCCTCTCCCTCGGCGAAGACCGCGGCCTTGGGCAGCGGCTTGCCGTTCGGCAGCGTCAGCGCGGTGACGTCGCCGAGCGCCCACACACCGTCGAGCTCGGTCGCCAAGGTCGCGGCGTCCACCGGAACCCAACCCGCCTGGCTGAGCCCGAGATCGGCGACCACCCGCGGCGGGCGGTGCCGCGGCACCAGCGCGAGCACGTCGTAGCCCACGCGGCGGCCGTCGGCGAAGCACAGCTCCCGGCCGCCGGCGTCGACGGAGGCGACCGTCTGGCCGGGGTAGAACCCGATCTCGTGCTCCTTCAGCATGGCGACCAGGGCCTCGCCCACGGCCGGCCCGGCCACCGGCATCGGCAGCGGGTCGGGGGTGTAGGCATCGACCTGGAACGCCGGGCGGGCGGGGGCGCCGCGCAGCGCGTCCGCGGCCAGCATCGCCGCCTCGAACGGTGCCGCCGGGCACTTGAACGGGAGCCCGGCGATGGCGACGACGACGCGCCCGCCGGCGAACCGGTTGAGGTGCCGGCGGAGCGCCGCCGCGCCGTCCAGCGTGTAGAACTCGTGCGCGGCGCCGGCGCCGAGCGCCTCGGCGAATCCGGGGGTGCCGGCCGGATCGAGCTCGCTGCCGAGCGCGATGACCAGCGCGTCGTAGGAGAGCTCTCCCCCGCCGGTCTCGACGACGCGGCGGTCGGGCCGGATCGCGCGGACCTCGCCCCACACCAGCTCGACGCCGGGCAGGGCGGCGGCGGACACGCGCACGCGCACGTCCTCGCGCCGCCGCCAGCCGCGGAGCACCCACAGTAACGACAGGCCGAGCGAGGCCTGGAAATCCCGATCGACGAGGACGACCCTGTCCGCGTCCGGCAGCGTCCGCCGCAGGTGATGCGCGGTCAGCAGGCCGCCGACGCCCGCGCCGAGAACGGCGACTGTGCGAGGCATCGTCGTGCTCCTTTCCGTGAATCGCCGGTCAGACGTTGATCGTTTGGTCGGCCCATTCGGTCCAGGCGGCAAGCTCCTTCATGGACGACCGGTGGCTGCCTTTGACCAGGTCGTCCTCCTTGATGCCCCGGGCGTCCAGGCAACTGCCGCAGATCCCGACCGCGGCGCCGTGCTCGACCAGGCCCTGCACCATCGTCTCGATGTTGTAAAAGCCGTTCGGCGTCTTCTGGTCGGCGCGGACGGAGGCCACCGCGTCGCCGATGAGAAACACCCGGACCTCGTTCTCACCGCCGGTGAGCAACTGCCGGGCCCAGCGCAGCCCGTTGTAGGTGCGCTCGGTGCCGTACGGCGGGTCGTGCAGCACGAACAGGAAATTCATCATGTTCTCCTAGCTGTGATTTGTATTGATCGACGGCGGGTGCCGGGGATCGCGTAGGAAACGGCGCCGACGCGGGCGCGGATCATCCGGGAGATCTGGTCGACCGCGGCGACGATCACGAAGACCGCGCAGATCAGCGTGGCCAGCTCTTGGTAGCGGAAGAGCCGCAGCGCGATGCCGAGCGCCTCACCGATGCCGCCGGCCCCGACGAAGCCCACGACGATCGAGCTGCGGATGTTGCATTCCCACTGGTAGAGCAGCTGCGAGACGAGGTTGGCCCTGGCCTGCGGCACCACCGCGAGCAGGGCGCAGGCGACGCGGGAGCCGCCGGTGAGCCGCATCGCCTCGACCGGCGCCGGGTCGACGGCCTCGAGCTGCTCGGAGCACAGCTTCGCGATGACGCCGGCCGAGTGCATCGCGATCGCGTACACGCCGGCCGTCGGGCCGAGCCCGACCGTCGCCACGAAGATCAGCGCCCACAGCAGCTCGTGCACGCTGCGCAGCGTGGTCGCCGCGACCCTGGCCAGGTTGGACAGCCAGCGCGGCGCGCCGACGTTGCCGGCGATGAGCAACGCCAGCGGCAGGCCGAGCGCGGCGCCCAGGACGAGGCTCGCGATGGAGATCTCCACGGTCTGCAGGGAGGCGGTGCCCAGCCGGCGCAGCAGGTCGGAGCCGAGATCCGGCGGCAGCAGGCCGCGCAGCATCCTGGCGGCGCCGTCCCGTCCGGCGAGCAGCGACCCCGGACCCACTCCCGTCTCGTACAGCGACCAGCCGCCGGCCGCGAGCCCGGCGAGGGCCATGGCCCGGTACCAACCGCGCGACCTCGAGCCATCCCCCGGCGGCGCCGGCGGCCGCGGCCTTCCCGGCCAGAACCGGCGGGACCGGCCCGGCGCGTCGAGCGGCGCGGCACCGGCCGGCGACGCGCCGGCCGGCGACGACGACGTGCCCGCGCTCATGACACGGGCTCCGACGTCGTCTCGCCTCCATAGATCTGCTTCAGGTCGATCGCGTCCGCCCGGTCGCCGTCGAAGATCACCGCACCGTCCCGCAGCGCCACCACGCGGGGGAACCGCTGCGCGACGCTCAGGTCGTGGGTGGTGGCGACGAGCGTGGCCCCCGAGCTCTGCAGGTCGTCCAGCACGCGGCCGGCCCGGACCGGGTCGAGCCCCGACGTGCTCTCGTCGGCGAGCAGCAGCCGCGGCGCGCCGAACAGCGCGCGGGCCACCGCGACCCGCTGCCGCTGCCCGCCGGACAGCCGCTCGACCGGCGCGGTCAGCACGTCCTCGATCTCGTGCCGCCGCGCGATCTCGGCGAGGCCGCCGGCGAACCGCCTGGGGACCTTGCCGAGCAGGACGGTTCCCCAGTCGCGCAGCCGCCATTCGTAGGAGACGGAGGCCAGGATGTTGGTGCGGGCGCTCAGCCCGTGGATCAGGTCGTCGCGCTGGCGGACGCACCCGATCGACCGGCGCAGCAGCATCAGCCCGGCGCGCGACCCGAACGGGTCGGCTCCGTCGACCCGCACCTCGCCCCGGTGCGGCACGACCGCCCCGACGATGACCCGAAGCAGCGTGGTCTTGCCGGCCCCGGACGGGCCCAGCACGGCGACCTGTTCTCCCTCGCCGAACGTCAGGTCGATCGCGGTCAGCACGGGCCGGCCGCCCAGCCTCACGTGGATGTCGTGCAGCTCGATGCGCATCATGGGCCCCGGCCGGTCAGCGTGCCGGCGTCAGCAGGCCCAGCCGCGCCGCGAGATCGTGGATCTCGGTGTAGTCGCTCGGGGAGACCTGGACGTACCGCTTGGCCCGCATCAGATCGAGCAGTGTCGGGTCGGACATCGAGGTGAACGCGCGCACCACCGCGCCGCGCGCCGCCGGGCCGAGCCCCTCCCTCGCCACCCACGGGTAGCCCATGACCTTGTGCGTCTCGATCACCCGGAGCGCGTCCGCCGGCACCGACCCCTGCTTTTCCAGCCGGTGCAGGATGCGCAGCTCGATCCCGCCGGCGTCGACGCTGCCGTTGTAGACCGCCGCCGCCGTCGCGTCGTGGCCGCCGGTGAAGGTCACCTTCTTGAGCGGCGGGCACTGCGAGATGTCGTGGGTGCTGCAACGCACGCCGGCCTGGTCCAGCATGGCCCGCGGATACAGGCTGCCCGAGGTCGAGCTCGGGTCGCCGAAGGCGAAGCTCGCGCGGGCCGCCACCAGATCCTTCGTGGACGTGAACGGGGAGGCCGATTTCACGATGACGGCGGAGAGGTACTCGCGGGTCCCGGTCTCGCGGTCCACCTCGGTCACGAGCGGCGTGATCCTGGCCTGCTGGGCCGCCTGCACGTAGGTGAGGCCGCCGAGGTAGGCGATGTCGATCTTCTTCGCGAGGAGCGCGGCCACCACGCCCGCGTAGTCGGAGGCGACGAAGAGCTCGACCTTGGTGCCGAGCCGCTTGCTGAGGTACTTGCGGAACGGCTCGTACTGGGCTCGCTGCTTGTCCGGGGAGACGTTGGGAACCACGCCGACATGGAAGGTGCTCGGCAATCCATTGGAGCTTTCCGCGGAACTGCGCCCGCAGCCTGCCATGGAAAGCAAAACCAGAACGGCAATGCCGATAGCTGTGAGCCGGTGCCGTACCATTTCCCACGCTCCTGCCCCTGCGTCGGATTACTAATAACTAATATAGTTATGATGGTCGCGACGGCGGCCGGGACTGTCAAGCACACAATGCCCTGGCGATAACTCCAGAATTCTCTGGCCGGGCGGACCGATACGCGCCTTATCGGTCCCGGCCGCCGTCGTAGTGGATACGCTTTTTTGCAGGTGGAACCGGCTACCGATGGTTTTCGTCACGTTCCGCCGGCATCCATTAACCGGTGCTCGACCCAGTCGCGAAGGCGCACCGGTTCGGCGTCGAAGACGGCCTGCGGAACGGAAATAGGCGGGCCGGCCCTGAGAAACTCTGTTTCGTGTCCCGTCGGCGGCCTGGAGACCCTGATACGCAGCGGTAACGATTCTTGTCCCACGCCGCGCTCCACGATTTCCCACCGGCGCACCGGCCGCCCGTCCCGTACGAAAATGCGCTCGACCACCATCGAGAGCTCAAGGTCGATCACCTCGTGCACGCGCAGTGTGGGCACGCTGTCCGGTCCCGCGTAGTGCAGCGTCCTCGTCGTCCCCGCCGGCCCGGCGTCGGCGGCCGGCCCGGCGTCGGCGGCCGGCAGGGCGCGCAGCCCCGGATGCGGCCAGGCCATGAGGTCGAGGTAGCCCACGTCCGTGAGGGGCAGGCAGTCGAACATCAACGCCTCGGCGACCTGCACCGGGCGGGCCATCGTGGGCAGGAAGGTCTGCACCCGGCACCCGCCCGGGTCCTCGTCGATCCGGACGTACGTGCCGAACAGCACCCGCGGCTCCATGACGAACAGCATGGTCAGCGCGCTCGTCGGCGCCGTCAGGTCGAACCGGCGGGCCAGCAGGTACCGCATCGGGTTCTGCCCGATCGCGGCTTCCACGCCGAAGGCGTAGGAGGTGAGCCGGTCCGCCCACAGGTTGGGGCGGACCGGCCAGGCGGCGCGTACGTCGTTCATCGGGGCCGCTACTCGGCCAGGGACGCCATCAGCGCGTCGAGCCGGTCGACGATGTGCGCGAAGTCGACCTTGCGCTCACGGATCTCGGTCTTGTCGATGGTCCGGTCGCCCAGCTCGATGGCCAGCACCTCGATCAGCCGGTCGATATTGTTGTGCGCCGTGCTCACCGGGAAATGCGAAAGCGGCACCTTGAACCGGGGGTCGGCGGTGGGCATTCCCGACTCCAGCCTGCCGTCGGAGCCGGAGACCTGCCGCCAGGAACGCTCGACCGTGAGGTCGTAGTCGTGAAAAGGCCCGTAGTAGTACGGGCGCCACAGTTCCTTGAGCTCGTTGGCGGAGATCCGCTCCTCCAGGAAATCCACGGCGGCCGGCACCACCACGGTGCGGTATTCGGCCAGCAAGGAACGTACGTCGGGCGCTACCGTCTCGGTGACGCTGTCGGTCGTCATGGCGTTGCTCCGATCTCAATCGCTCATACTTTAGAAATTTATAGTCAATTGCGACCCGGGGAAACGTTCACCCGTCAGGCGGCGGCCCGTCTGGCCGTGAAGAACAGGCACGCGCCGCGCCGTTCGAGCCGCAGCTCATCGAACCCGGCGCCGGTCAGCCAGCGGGTGACGTCCGCGGCGCTCCCGCCGGGGCCGAACTGGTCGGTCCGCTGGAAGAACGCGATGGCCTTCGCCGACAACGAGGGGCCGCCGGACACCACGACGGTGCCGCGCAGCGTCCCGCCCGGCCGCGTGACGCGCGCCATCTCGGCGAGCGCCGCCGGCGGATCGGCAAAGCAGTGCAGGCCGTTGTAGTTCAGGCACACGTCGAAACCGCCGTCCTCGAACGGCATCCGCTCCACGTTCGTATGGACGTACTCGATGTCGGTGAGCCCGCGGCGCGCCGCGGTGGCCCGCGCCCGCGCCAGCATGAACTCGGAAACGTCGGCGGCCACATACCGGATGTCCATCTCCGGCCGCAGCCCGCGAAAGGCCACTCCCCCGCCGCACGGCATGTCGAGCACTTTCGACCCCGCGGGCAGGTCGCGCAGCGAATCGAGCTCCGCGTAAAAGGCCCGGTTGTCGGCTCCCCACACGAGGCGGCTTTCCAGCCGATACAGCCCTTCGTGCTTGATGGTGAAATCGTAGATGCGGTTGGGCATCCCGCCGCGGGACCAGCGCCGGGCGACCCTGTCCTCGGACATGGTCATGGGAACTCCTTCGAAAATGAAATCACGTGAGGGCGGCCGTCATCCGGTCCAGGATCTGGGTGAGCACGTCCGTGGACGTCCCGAAGTTCAGCCGGACGAAACCCGTGCCCTCGGGACCGAATCCGCGGCCGGCGAGCATCTCCACCCGCGCCTCCGTACGGAAGAAGTCGGCCGGCTCGCCGCCGAGCCCGAGACGCCGGCAGTCCAGCCAGGCCATATAGGCCGCTTCCGGCGGGTCGTAGCCGATGCCGGGGGCGCGCTCGGCCAGCACGGCGCCGATGAGGGCGCGGCAGGCGTCCAGGTGTCGCAGCAGCGCGGCCAGCCAGGCGTCGCCCTGCTCCCACGCCGCCTTCGTCGCCTCGACCCCCAGCACGTTGACCGGGCCGTACAGGTCGGGCGGCTGGGCGTCGATGACCTCGCGCAGCCGGGTCGGCGCCACGTGCGCGACCGCGCAGCGCAGGCCGGCGAAGTTGAACGCCTTCGTCGCCGAGGTGAGGGTGACGGTCCGGTCGGCCACGTCCGGCCCCAGGGAGGCGATGGGGACGTGCTCGTGCGGCTGGTAGGCCAGGTCGGCGAGCACCTCGTCGGCGATGATCAGCATGTTGTGCCGGAGCGCGATGCCGGCGAGCGCCTCGAGCTCGGCCCGGGTGAGCACCCGCCCGGTGGGGTTGTGCGGGTTGACGATCATCAGGGTCCGGCAGTGGGACTCCGCGATGGCGGCCTCCAGGCGCTCGGGGTCGAACTCCCAGCCCCGCGCGGAGCGCTCGAACGGACCGGGGATCGTGCGCCGGCCCATCAGCTCGATCGTCTTTCTGAACGGCGGGTAGGTGGGCGTCTGGAGGGCGACGGCCTCGCCCCGCTGGGTGGTCAGCTGCAGCACGATCTGGATGACCTGCAGGATGTCGCTGTAGTTGCGGAGCCATTCCGGCCGGGGCTCCCAGCCGTACCGCTCGGCCATCCGCCGCGCGAACGGCTCGGCGAGCGGATTGCGGCCGGTCCAGTTCGACCACGCCGGATAGCCGAGATCCCCGCGCTCCACGGCGGCGGCCACCGCGGCGCGGATCGGCGGCGCGACGGGGAAATCCATGTCGGCGACCCAGGCCGGCAGCACGTCCGGGCCCGGCATGCGCCATTTGACGCCCTCTTTGGCGCGGAGCCACGCCATGTCGAAATCGTCGAAGTCGAACTCCGCCGTCATCACGGTCCGGTCCGTCATCGCCATCGCCTTTCCCCGCCGGTCGCGGTTCCCGCTGTGTTGTCTTCTGGGCTGCCGAGCACATGGCGGCCGGCCGGCTCGGAAATGAGGCTCTGCATCACGTACGGCGCGGCCTCGAGCTGGAAGTCCATTAATGGGTGATGCTCTTTGACGAGTCCGTCGAGGCTGAGCAGGCACAGCATCGGGAAGATGAACTCTGGCTCGGCGTACAGGCCGTAACGGCGTTGCAGGTTGAACAGCTCGAAACAAAAGCCCGGCAGGTCGAAGTCGCCCACGGCCGACCCCACGTTCCTGACCACCAGTTCCGCCACGCCGCGCCGGAACTCGTCGATATCGGCGTCGGACGCCTCGCCCCGAACGGTGGACCTGAGGATGTCGGCGCAAGCCGCCCCGTCCCCCTGGATCATGCCGCCGAAGAACTCCGTGTAGCTGCGCCTGGCCGCGGCGCTGAGCTGGAAGGCGAAACCCGCGTCCAGCAGGACGACCGTGCCGTCGGGCAGGAAGTAGGAGTTGCCTTGGTGCAGGTCGACGTGCACGAACCCGGCGACGAACAGCAACCGGTAGACGGCGCGGACGAGGAGGGCGACCTCCGCCTCGCGGACCGGGCGGGGAAGGTCGCGGACGGACCCGTGGGTGAGGCCGTCGACGAACTCCATCGCGAGGACGCCATCGCCGCACAGCTCGGGGATGACGGCGGGGACCCGGACGCCAGGAAGATCGGCCAGGTAGTCCCGCATCCTGCCCAGGTTCCGCGCCTCGGCCGCGAAATCGAGCTGGCCTTCGAGGCAGCCGCCGACCTGGTCGATGATCTCCGTCAACGGCACCCGGCGGAGCCAGGGAAGCCACGTCACCGCCCTCGCCATGGCCCGCATGATCGCCATGTCCGCGGTGATCGCGTCGCCGACCCGCGGCCGGCGGACCTTGAGCGCGACGGGACGGCCGTCGATCACGACGCGGTAGACGGAGGCGATCGAGCCGCTCGCCACCGGCGGGCCGGCGAGCGCCGCGGCGATGTCGGCGGCGGCGGGGAGCCGTGCCTGCCGGATGGCCTGGTTCGCCTGCCGCCGCGTCATGGGCGCCACCGCGTCGTGGAGCCGCCCGAGCGCGCCGGCGACGGCCGGTCCGACCAGGTCGACCCGCGTCCCGGCGAGCTGGCCCGCCTTGATGAACGCGCCGCCGAGCCGTTCGAGCAGTCTGGCGAGAACGGCGGCCAGGCGCGCCGACCTGGCGGGCCTTCTCCGCGTGACCACGATGGCGGCCATTCGCGCGGCCGCTAATCCGGTCAGCAGGATAATGCGCAGCAGCCGTGCTGCCAGCCGGCCTGCGCGTATCGTTTTTCGCAGGCCCGGCTCTCTTTTCCAAGCGCCGGTGTCAATACCGTCGCGGCGGGCCGACCTGACCGCGAACATGGGATTCATGAGTCCTGCCAAGGCTGCTCCCTGAGGAATCGACGGGTCCCCGACCAACCGGCACAATGTCAGTGAAATAGGCCGCCCAAGATATCGTCAAGCCGCTCAAATCTGGTTTGCCTTGGAGGAGAGATGTTGCCCTGGTCCGGCGAGCTGACCGGTCGCCTCGACGAGCACGTGATCGAGAGCGAGCTACTTCGGAACAACCCGTTGGGCGACCCGCATGCGCGTCCGCTTTGGGTCTACGTCCCACCGGGATACGACGCGGAGCCCGATCGCCGTTATCCGGCTATTTACCTGCTGCAGGGCTACCTGGGGCACCTGGAAATGTGGCGCAACAGGACGCCGTTCCAGCAGCCCCTGGTCGAGGCCGCGGACGAGGTGTTCGCCCGGGAGCTGGCACCGCCCGCCATCGTGGTGTATGTCGACGCCTGGACGGCCTACGGCGGAAGTCAGTTCGTCGACTCCGCAGGCACCGGACGGTATCACTCCTATCTGTGCGAAGAAGTGGTGCCGTGGGTGGACGCACGCTATCGCACCCTCGCGGCCCGCGACCATCGCGGAATCGCCGGAAAGTCGAGCGGGGGCTTTGGCGCGATGATTACGCCGATGTTGCGCCCGGACTTGTTCGGCGGGCTCGCCACGCACGCCGGCGACGCATTCTTCGAATACACCTGTGCCGCGAAGTTCCCGATGTGCCTGCGCTTTCTGCGGGCCTACGACGGGGACATTGGCCGCTGGTGGAAGGATTTCCAGCAGCGCCCTGCCTTCACCAAGCCGGCGGACCTGTCGCTGCTCATCCTGCAGGGCATGTCGGCGTGCTTTTCGCCCGATGACGACGGTGTCCCCGAGTTGCCGTTCGAGCCGCACAGCGGGCTGCTGCGGCCGGACGTGTGGAGGCGTTGGTTGGAGTGGGATCCGATCCGCATGGCTTCCAGGGAGGCCGCCGCGATGCGCGCGATGCGGGCGATATGGATTGATTGCGGAATGGCTGACGAGCAGTATTTCGATATCGGCGCGCAGGCTTTTCGGGAGACATTGCTCGATATCGGGGTGCCGGCGGATGTCATTCACTTCGAACTCTTCCCCGGCGGGCACAGCGGCCTCGAACATCGATATCCGTTGTCGCTGGCGTGGCTGTCCCGGCGGCTCGCGCCGGGCGGCTGAGCGGCGGCCCCCGCCGTGACAGAACGGCGTTCGGCATGGTGAGAGGGGCTCGGCGCGCCGCCGGGCCCCTTTCGCTTTGGCCCGGATCGGCCACGTCACACCGGGGAGCCAAGACACGGTCGGCGGGCGTAACGACATTGCATCCATCTGGTAATTGACCGGCCGAAATCGGGTCACCTCATGCCAGCCGGGCCTTCGAATTTTGTGCCCTGTACATCTTGACAAGCCTGGCGACCCGCAGCGCGCCTGGTGCCGCACAGGCGGTAGCCGAGATAGTAGATGCGGATCCACAATGAAGCCAATACCGTCTGCCACATGCTGTCAAGCTGTGTCACGCATGGCTTTAATCGCAGCCGTATTTTACGCTCACCGCAGCGCCAATAGGGCGGAGGGGTGCGCGAATGTCACGGGCGGAATTTTTCTTGTCACACATTGTAGCCGGTCGTCCGGGTCGTTGGCAGAACGACCGTCGGCACGACCACGACGGCGACATCGAGTGGTACTTGAATACGCAATGGTTGCGGATCCAACGATATGGCCGGGCATCGGCCTGGGCGCCGGAGCGGCATCCAAGGACGGTATCAGGAGCGTTTCCACTCGTCCGCCGCATATCGTTTCATGCCCCCTTCAAGCCGCAATTATCAAGGGGCGGTCGCCTGACTCGGAGGCTCGTCCGATGATTATGGATGAAAGAGGGCTGAGGATGGAACACGAAGCCGGCCGTCTGAAAACCCAGCTGAACCAGGCCGCCGACGGGGGCGCTGCCATCGTGTCACCGTCTCGCCATACACAAATCGTCTCGATCAGTTCGCTCCTTCCGGCCGACTCGCCGCGGCTCCTCGGCATCGACGAAGAACATATTCGTCGTCTGGCGGAGATGGAAACCACGCTTCCTCCCATTCTTGTCCACCGCGAGACCATGCGCGTCATCGACGGCATGCACCGGCTGCGGGCCGCACTACTCACCGGGAAGCAGGAAATCGATGTCGAGTTCTTCGACGGCACGGAAGAGGAAGCGTTCATCCAGGCCGTCCGCGCGAATATCGTGCACGGCCTGCCGCTCACACTCGCCGACCGCAGGGCCGCCGCGGCGCGGATCCTTTCCACTCACGCCCACCTTTCCGACCGGGCGATCGGATCCTACACCGGACTCTCTGATAAGACTGTCAGCGCGATCCGGGGGCGCTCAACTTCGGAAATTACGCAGTTGAGCAGAAGAGTCGGAGCCGATGGCCGAGTTCGTCCATTGAATAGTCAAGAAGGCCGGCGCCGCGCGGCCGAGGTGATCACCGCGCGACCCACCGCGTCACTCCGGGAGGTCGCCGCGACGGCCGGCATCTCGGTGGGCACCGCACATGACGTCCGCCAGCGTATGCGGAGAGGTGAAGACCCGATTCGCACTATGGATTCCCACATTAATCAACACGACGAATCACGGACATTTCCCGAGGCCACGGAACCCACCCCGCTCGACTCGGTGGACAAGCGCCGGACACGACCGCCGAAGGAAAAGGCGGAGATCGATACGCGCGCGATCTTGCACAGCCTGGCGAAGGATCCGTCGCTGAAGCAGACCGATGCCGGGCGGGAGCTGCTGCGATGGCTGCACACTCACATCATCAGCACAGGTGACTGGGACCAGATGGTCGGCGCCATCCCCCCGTACCGGTTGAAGTCGATCGCCACGCTCGCCCTGCTCTGCGGCGACGTGTGGCATCAGTTCGCGCATGAGCTCGAATGCCGGGAACGCCTGGTCGACTAGCCCGGCCTCTGCCCCGTCATCCGTCGAGGACGTCCATAACGATCATCGTCCGCCGCCGCCTTCCGCGGCGGCGGACTCATGAAACAGCCCGGAGCGCGGGGCCGCAAGCGTTCGAGTGAGCCGCACCCGGGGTCGCCGGCGGCGCGCCCGGCCGGTGCGCGGGCCCGGTGCGCGGGCCCGCGTTACGCTGCCGCGGGCAGGCTGCGCTCGAGGAGCTGCCGGAGCCGCCCGGGGTCGGCCTCGAAGTCGATGTCAGGAAGGACGACCGGCTCGTCGTGCCGGTGGAACTCCATCCACGCGCCGGCCGCTCGCCGGGAAACCCTGATCCGCCTGGGCAGCCCGACCGTGTCCGGCTGGCCAAGCTCGAGGATCTCCCAGCGCCGGACGATCTCCCGGCGGCGGGCGACGGCACGCGCGACCACGACCCCACTCGCCGGGTCGACGGATTCGGTGACGGTGAGGCCAGGGGTCGTCGCCGGACCGAGGTAGCACCGGTGCTCGGCGGCCTGCCAGCGGCTCCATGACATGTCGATCTCGATGTCCGCGGGCTCGATACCGAGCCCGGGATAGCGCCACGCCATGAGATCCAGGTATCCGACGTCGGTGAGCGGCAGGCAGTCAAAGATGTAGCGCTCCACCAGGCACACCGGCCGCTTCATCGTGGGGACATAGGTTTGTACGTCACAGCTCCGGCGCTTCAAATCCTCTTTTATCCAGACGTGGGTGCCGGCGAGCTTGTCCGGACGGACGACGAACAGGCAGGTCACCGCGATGTCCCCGGAAAAACGGCGCCCGATCAGATAGCGCATGGGCCGGTCGCCGATCGCCGCCTCGACGGCGAAGCCGTAGGAGGTGAGCCCACCGGCGCTGAGGTTCGCCAGGATCGGTTCAGTCAACCGCATACCGGCAGCTCCGGCCATATCGACGGCTTCGAGTTTTCTTTCACGGCACCCACCTCTATGCGACTCGATACGCCCAGCAGCAGTGAAAAGGTGAATGCACATGAAGTCAATGATGATCGACCGCCGCCACGACATCTTTCCGAATCCGGCCACGAATAGCGCAAGGCCGATCATATAGCTACCTGGGCATATGGCGCCCGGAGTCAAATCGGCAATGCTGTGCCCGAGCGGCCCAACCTGCCTGCGAGGAGGTAGACGCATAGCCTCGACAATCGTCAAGTTCTCATCGAACCAGAGCCGAATTCCGGTACGGTGGTGCGCTCGCTACACGGACAGGAATAGTCGCTTACCGACGACAACAGCGCCGGCAGCGCAATGTATCGACCAATAGGCGGGCCATCTTTAAAACTCTTTAGAAGATGATAGCCGGACACTACAGCACCCGTGCGATTGCATCAACCCTGTGCCACCACGCAACTCCACCCCACCTCGAACCACCTGTGGCCAGGCGTCGACGCCGCGGCCGCCCGCCCGGTGGAGCTCCCGCACACCAGTGGGGTGAGCGGCACGAATGAAGTTAGTGCGTCAAAAGAGGGAATCGTTGCGAAAAGGTCCAAAGAAGCAGTTGGTACCAGAGATGCGGGTGTGAAAGCGGTCCCCGCGCCAGCCGGTCGGCCGTCACCGTGGAGGTCGGCGGGGGAAGGCGGTGAAGCCGCCAGGCCGGGCGGTCATGCGCCCAACCTCTCGATCTCGACCGGCAGCGCGGCGCGCCGCCAGGAGGGCAACCCGCCATCGAGCGGTCTGGCCACGTACCCGTGGTCGCGCAGCAACCGTACCGCGTCCGGCGCGAAGACGCAGTATCGGCTGCGGCAGTACGCCACGACATCCGCCCCCACCGGCAGTTCGGTCAGGCGGGCCAGCAGCTGGTCGTGGGGCACGTTGATCGCACCGGGGATATGGCCGGCGGCGTACTCGGTCGCCGACCGTACGTCCAGGACGACGACATCGCCCGCCTCCAACCGCCTGGCCAGTTCCTTCTGGGCCACGGGTTCGAGCGCCGCCACGTCTCCCAGGTAGTCGTGCGCCGCGCGCTCCACCTCGGCGAGCCGGGCGGCCGCGAATTCCTGGACCTGCTCGACCAGGGTCCCGACGCCGTCGTCGGCGAGCCGGTAGAACACCCGCGTGCCCGACCGGCGCGTCGCCAGCAATCCGGCCGACGTGAGCACCTTGAGCTGAGCCGACGTATTGCCGACCTTCATCCCGGCTTCCTCGGCAAGCTCTTCCACGCTGCACTCGCGTTGCGCCAGTAGGTCCAAAAGCACCAGGCGGACCGGGTTCGCCAGCGCCTTTCCTATCTTGGCGAACTGCTCGTATAGCGCCAATTTGCGCGGGTCAGTCATCGTGGAATTCCAATCCTTTGAAGGATTTGGCAGGTGCGGCAAGCATAAAGCCGCCAGGCCCGTCGACCCTTGCGCGACCGCGGCGCATCGGTGTCCTAGACCCGGGCATCATCGCGCTCGACGCCGTCCGGCGCGCTTTCCGCCGATGGCGGCGGGGATTCCGCTGGGTACGCCGGGAGATATAAGACCGCTCCCGAGCAGGCCGCCACGCCGAGCCAGAACCCCACAGAGCCAGGGAGGGCTGGTCTCTTCAAGCTTCTCACCGGCCGACCATCCTTTCCAGTTTCAGATCCGATAGCGATCCGCCACCACACCGCCACGCCACGCCCACCTCGTCAGCAGGTGGATCTTCGAGCAAACTAAAAACTTCTATAGCGTTTACATCACTAGTTGCCCGCGCTCGTCTTGTCAACGCTCGGCCCGTCAGGACCACCTGATGCCAGTGACAGGGCGTAGGCGCCGGCTCTTGTCAAGCGGTCTCGGTAAGCCCTAGCGTACTGTTAGTGGTGGCTTACCAATGCGCGGCGAGCGCGGACACGGCGGCCAGGCCCCGGCCGGCGGTGCGCCGATCTCGCTCGGCGTGCCGCACACCTGCGACAGGGGGACGAGGCCATGGCCCAGCCGACCGACGTGACCGACGCCGTCCGCAAGGAGATCGTCGTCGCCGCGACGCCGGAGCAGGCGTTCAAGGTCTTCACCGAGCAGTTGGGCACCTGGTGGCCGCGTGAGTACAGCATCGGCGCGGTGGACATGGCCGACTTCATCGTCGAGCCCGTGGCCGGCGGCCGCTGGTACGAGGTCGGCATCGACGGCAGCGAGTGCGACACCGGCCGCGTGATGGCCTACGAGCCGCCCGACCGCCTCGTCCTGGCCTGGCACCTCAACGGCAGGTGGCAGTTCGATCCCGATCCCGAGCACGCCAGCGAGGTCGAGGTGCGCTTCATCGCCGACGGTGACGGCCGCACGCGCGTGCGGCTCGAACACCGCCACTTCGAACGGCATGGCCTCGACGCCCCCGCGGTCCGCAGCGCCGTCGAGTCCACCGGCGGTTGGGGCCACGTCCTGGCCCCCTACATCGCGCAGCTGGCGGCCTGACGCCCCGCGCGCGGCCCGCTCAGCCGCCCTCCCGCAGCCGGCGCCCGGTGGCCCGCGCCCAGTCGCCCGGGCCGCCTGCCATGACGGCGACCCGAGGGTGCCCGGCCCTGGCCAGCAGGCTGGCCGCCGTGGCGGCGCGCTCGCCGTGCCCGCACATCACCACCCAAAGCCGGTCGGGAGCGAGCACGCCGGCGATGCCGATGTCGGCTGCGTGCACGGCCAGGTCGGCGAGGTCGCCCAACTCGATGTGAACGGCGCCGGGGAGATGTCCTGTGGCGTACTCGGCGTCCTGCCGGACGTCCACCACGAGGCCGGGGTCGACCTCGTCCGGCCGCACCAGCGGCAGCGCCATGATCGGGCCGCCGGCCGCCCGCCAGTCGGCGAGCGAGAGCTCCCCGAGGATCACGTCGTGACCGATCTTCATCGCCTGCCAGCAGATCTCCTCGGGATCCTGGGTCGGGTCGCGCACGATGACGACCGGCGTACGGGGGTCGATGAGCCAGCCCAGCCAGGTGGCGAACTGCGGCCGCAGCGGGATCGACACCGCGCCGGCGACGTGGCCGGCCATGAAGTCGTCGACCGGCCGGACGTCCACCACGACGGCGCCCTCGGCCAGCGCAACCAGGGCGCGGGGCGCGTCGAGCCGGCCGAGCCGGAGCGCGGCATCGCGCACGGAAGGACCGGCGCGGTTGACCTCGCCCAGCCGCCTGAAGTAGGCGGGGAAGCTGCCCAGGCCCTCGATGAGCCGGTGGGCGAAGGCATCGGCGTCCGGGGCCGCGAGCAGCGGGTTGGCTGCCTTCTCCGCGCCGATCGTGCTGGTGCGCCGCCCGCCGGCCGGCGCGGCGCAGAACGACCCGGCGCCGTGGGTGGGCCAGACCTCGACCTCGTCAGGAAGTTCGGCGAGCCGGCGCACCGAGCGGTACTGCGCGCGGGCGAGCTCTTCCGTCCTGGCCGGGTCCACCAGATCGGTGCGCGCCACCGCCCCCACGATCAGCGAGCCGCCGGTGAACACCCCGAGCGGGCTGCGGCCGTCGAGCAGCAGGTATGACAGGTGCTCGTCGGTGTGCCCCGGCGTGGCCAGCGCGCGCAGCGTCAGCCCGCCCAGGTCCACCTCGTCGAGATCATCGAGCCGGACGTGGTCGAAGGCGCGCCGGCCGGCGGCGGAGGCGAGGACGGTGGCGCCGTCGGTTGCCGCCAGCTGCCGCACCCCCGAGACGAAGTCCGCGTGCAGATGGGTCTCGGCGGCGAACGCCACCCGCAGGTTGCGCCGGCCGGCCGCGGCGCGCAGCGCCCGTACGTCACACGACGCGTCCACCGCCAGCGCCCGACCGTCACCGAGGTCGACCAGATAGGCACAGTTTCCGAGCCCCTCGTCGAGGAGCGGAACCAGCCGCGTGCCAGCGATGCCCATCGCGTCCTCCCGCGAGGCGGCATCCCCCCGTGAAAGCGCCCCGGCTCTCCGGGCTGCCCGCCCATGTGGCGAGGCTACCGCCGGGGCGGGACCGCGCTCGCCCGGCCTTGGTGTAGCCGGGGACGTCACGGGTAGGGGGGCGCAAACACCGACAGGAACCGCGAAGGAGCGAAGCTGGATGACTCAGCAAGAGACCGGCCACGTCACCGGGACGAAGGACAAGGACTACAACCTCATCTGGTTCGTCGAGCAGTGTCTGAGCAACGCGCTGCGCCTGGAGACGTACATCCAGGACGCCGAACGGGCCGGCGACACCGAGCTGGCCGACTTCTTCCGCCGGGCGCAGGCCGAAAGCAAGAAGGGCGCCGACCAAGGCAAGGAGCATCTGCTGAAGCGCATGACGTCATAACGCCTGTCGCCCCGCCGCCGCCGCGCCGGGCGTTGCACGACTTGCCCCGACATATGAAAGTCGTCTGGCCTGGCGCGGCGCATTCGGGGACGCTGGAGATATGCACGTCATCGAGGACCAGAAGACCGACGCCCTCTACATTTACCTCAGCGACCAGCGTCCGGCCGCGACGCGGCAGATCGAGCAAGGCACCGTCGTCGACCTCGACGAAACCGGCCGGCTCATCGGTATCGAGGTGATTTGCCGCCATCGCGCATGGCCGGTGGAGGCCATTCTGGGCGCCTATCCGGTGAGCGAGGCCGACGAGACCCGGCTGCGCCAACTCGCCGGGCTCACCGGAATCGAGTGACCGCCCCTCGCACCCAATTCTCGCCGCGACAGGGCGCCCATGCATGGATCCGTCCGGGCGGGTAGGTCCGAATCGAGGAGGTGGCCGGCATGCCACGAGCTCAGATCAAGGACGAGAAGACCTACCGGAAGCTTCGCGACCGCGGGGAGAGCAAAGAAAAGGCGGCCAGGATCGCCAACGCCTCGGCGAAGGGCTCCCGCCGGCAGGTGAGCCGCAAGGGCGGCAAGAGCCCGTCCTACGACGACTGGACCAAGGAAGACCTGCTGAAGCGGGCCCGCGAGATCGGCATCAAGGGCCGTTCGTCCATGAGCAAGGCACAGCTCGCCCACGCGCTGCGCGACCACTGACCCGCCGGACCAGCGCCCGCCGCATCCGGAGTGACGGTCCGCGCGGGGCGGGCCCGGCGCCTATGAGCCGGCCGGTCCGCCGGACAGCCCGTCGTCGACCTCGACATCCTCTGGCTTGAGACGCAGGCCGGAGTTCGTCGCCTGCAGCTCGAGCAGGACGGCGAAGTCCTCCTCGGTCCGCCCCTGCGAGACCGCGCTCTGGACGAGCGCGTGGGTCAGCGCGGCCAGCGGCATGGGGACGTCCAGCTCCCTGGCCGCCGCCAGGCCCAGGTCGAAGTCCTTGCGCAGCAGGACGGGCGTGAAGGTCGGGGTGAAGTCGAGGTTGACGTACGCGGGCGACTTGTAGCGGGTGAAGGTCGAGCCGAGCACGCTGTTGTTGAGGAACTCGAGGAAGGCCGCCCGGGACACGCCGCCCTTCTCGGCCAGCACCGTGATCTCCGCCATCGACTGGGCGACGATGCCGAGCAGCAGGTTGTGGCAGATCTTGACCAGCCGCGACCGCTCCCCGTCGCCGACGTACGTGGCGTGGCGGCCGAGCACCTCGAGCAGCGGGCGGACACGCTCGAACGCCGCCTCAGGCCCCGAGCAGACCAGGGTCAGCATCCCCGCATCGACGACCTTGCCGTTGCCGCTGACCGGAGCCGCGATGAAGTCCGCGCCGCGGTCGGCGGCGGCGGACCGCACCAGCGCGGAGGTTTCCACGGACACTGTGGAGCAGTCGACGATGACGTCGGGCCGGCGCACGCCGTCCGACAGCAGCCCGTCCGGGCCGAGGACGACGTCTTCCAGGTCGGCGGACGCGGCGACCATCGTGAACACGAAGTCGCAGCCGGCGAGATCGGCGATGCGGTCGACGACGGTCGCGCCTTCGGCGGCCAGCGGCTCCGCCTTGGCCCGCGTGCGGTTCCACACCGAGACGGGGAATCCGGCGGCGAGCAGCCGCCGGGCGAGCGGAAGCCCCATCCGCCCGGTCCCGATCCAGCCGACTTTGTGCGCGGGCAGGTCCGAGTCGGTCATCTGGCCCCGTTTCCTCGTACGCCGCTCTGTTTCCTCATACGCCGCCGTGCAATCGATTGTAATGCAATCGATTGCATCGACTCTAAATTCACGACGGATCCGTGTCAACCTCACGATTCGTCCGACCGGAACCCGCCGCTCCGAGGACGCCGGCCAGCCAGTCCGCCGTCCGGTAGCGGTGGAACGGCCAGACGTTCATGCACCCGTGGTTGCCGTCCTCCAGCAGGAGCAGGCGCGCCGCGGCGCCGGCCGCGGCCGCCTCGTCGGCCAGCCGCTCGGCGTGCTTCCAGGGGATGAGCCGGTCCCGCCTGCCGGTGACGACGAGAAGGGGCGCCTTGATCGAAGCCGTCCGGCCGGCCAGCGAGAGCTCGTGCGCGCGCCGCCTGGCCTCCTCGTCCGTACGGCTGCGGGACCGCACCTTGAACGCCGCCCGGGTGAGCCCGGGCAGCATGTCCCAGCAGTCTCCGAAGTCGTACGGCCCGGCCAGCGCCACGCACCCCCGCACCCGCGGGTCCCCCGCGGCCCAGCGCGGCGCGTAGTAGCCGCCGAGGCTCACCCCCCACACGCCGACCCGGCCGGCGTCGAGGTCCTCCTCCCGCAGCAGCCGGTCGAGGATGGCCGCGCCAGGCACCTCCCAGTCGCCGCGGATCGCCAGGTCGTACTCGGCCTCGCCCTGCCCGGGCCCGTCCACGGAGAACGTGGCGAGGCCGCGTTCGATGAACAGCGCCTCGGTCGTACGGAACTCCTCCTTGGCCGAGTCGAGCCCGGGGACCAGCACGACGACCGGATGCGGTCCCCGACCAGCCGGCACCCGCAGCACCCCGGCCAGCCGCGCCCCCTCGAACGGGATCTCGATCCGCCGCCCGGGCGGGTCGAGATGCGGCAGCGCGTCGGTCAGGCAGGCCACCGCGCGTTCGTGCGCGGCGCGCAACTGGTCCATGTCGTCGACGAACAGGTACTTCGCGAAGTGGTAGTAGACCGCCGCCTGGGCGAGGTGGGCGCCGGCCGAGCGGGCCCGCCCCTCGCGCAGCGCCTCGCGGCCCAGCTCCTCGTGCGGGCGGGCGGCCGCGACCCACGCGGCGCACCAGTCCTCCCAGCGGTCGATGCCGGCGGTCACCCGCTCGAAGTCGGCCACCGTGACGCCGTTGGTGGTGAACCGCGGCCCCCAGTGCGAGACCGCCGCGGCGACGCGTTCATCCATGGCGCGCCTCCTCCACGACGGCGCCACCTAGGTAGAGCGAGGCGATGTCGGGGTGGTGCAGGATCTCCCGCGCCGTCGCCCGCAGCCGGACCCGGCCGCCCTCCATGACGACGCCGTGCGTGGCGATGGACAGGCCGAGCCGGACGTTCTGCTCGACGAGCAGGATCGTCTTGCCGCGCCGGCCGGTGTCTTTGATCAGGTCGGTGACCGCGGCCAGGCTCTTGGGATCGAGCCCGAGGGAGGGTTCGTCGAGCAGCACGACGGCCGGATCGAGCATCAGCGTGCGGCCGATCTCGACCATGCGCCGCTGCCCGCCCGACAGGTTGCCGGCGCGGAGCCTGGGCTGGTCCCGCACCAGCGGAACCAGCTCGGCGACCGCCGCGTACCGCCGCTCGAGCAGGCGCTTGTCGCGGCGGATGAGGTAGCCGCCGAGCAGCACGTTCTCGCGCACGGTCATGTGCGGGAACAGCGCCTGGGACTGCGGCACCTGGGCCACCCCGCGGGCCAGCACGGCGGGCGGCCCGAGGTGCCCGATCGGCTCGCCGTCGAGCTCGACGCGGCCGTCCCGCGGGGCGAGCAGGCCGCTGACGACCCGCAGCACGGTCGACTTCCCCGCGCCGTTCGGGCCCACGATGCACGTGATCGACCCTGGCGCGACGGTGAGGTCCACCTCGTGGAGCACGTCGCCGCCGCCGTACCCGGCGCAGACGCCGCGCAGCGTCAGCGCGCCGCGCGGCGCGCCAGCAGGCGTTCCCTTGGCGTCGGTCACGACCCGTCCTCCCGCACGGTCAGGCCGCCCTCCTGGGCGGCGTCGACCAGCCGGGCGGCGCGCCGGCCACCCGGATCCGGCGTATCGTCCGCCGTCCCGCCGAGATAGGCGGCGAGCACGGCCGGGTCGGCGCGGACCTGGGCCGGCGGCCCCTCGGCGATGATCTCCCCGCGGGACAGCGTGGCGACCGGGTCGCACAGCTGGAGCACCAGCGGGATGTTGTGCTCGACGACGAGGAAGGTGATGCCCTGGGCGTTGAGCTCCTTGATGATCTCGACGAGCCGGTCGACGAGGCTCGGGTTGACCCCGCTCGCCGGCTCGTCGAGCAGGATCAGCTTTGGTTCCAGCATGAGCACCTGCGCCAGCTCGACCAGCTTGCGCTGGCCGTACGACAGCGACCCCGCCGGCACCCCGGCGAACCGGTCGAGCCCCACGAAGGACAGCAGCTCCCTGGCGCGTTCCGCCTCGTGCCCGGCCACCGCGCCGGCGGCGAGCCCGCGCCAGGAGAACGACGGCATCGGGGCCACGACGTTCTCCAGCACCGTCATGCTCGGGAACAGCCGGGTGACCTGGAAGGTCCGGCCGATACCCAGGTGCGCGCGCCGCCAGGGCGGCATCCGGTCGATCCGGCGGCCGGCGAAGACGACCTCGCCGGCGTCCGCCCGCAGCGACCCGCAGGCGAGGTTGAACAGCGTCGTCTTGCCCGAGCCGTTCGGCCCGATCAGCGCGGTGATCGACCCCGCGCGGACGCTCAGGTCGACGCCGGTCAGTACCCGCAGCCCCTGGAACCGCTTCTGGACGCCGCGGAACTCCAGCAGCGGCCGGCCCGCCTCGGCGTCCGCCCGCGTCTCCGCCGCGCGGTCGCGGTCGACGACCGTGACCGGCCGGCGCGCCAGCGCCCCTGTCTGGTCGATGAACTCCACGGAACGTCCGGCGGCCTGGCGCCGCTCGACGTACCGCCGGAGGGTGGGCAGCAGCCCGTGCGGCAGGAACATCACCACGAGCACCAGCGCCGGGCCGAACAGCAGCAGCCTGGCCTGCTCCCCGCCGCCGTACACGGTGGCGGTCTCCCCGGCGAACTGGACGATGAACGCGCCGATCAGCGGCCCGTAGAGGGTCCCGCGGCCCCCCGCGAGCGCGGCCAGCACGATCGCCACGCTGGGCAGGATGGAGAACGCGCCGATGGGGTTGAGGAACGTGAGGAAGTAGGCGTAGACGGCGCCGGCCACCCCGACGAACAGCGCGCTGGCCGCGTAGGCGAGGACCTTGTAGACGGTGGTGTTGACGCCGATCGCCGCCGCCTTGCCCTCATCGTCCCTGATCGCCACCAGGCCGGTGCCGAACTTGGTCCTGCGGATCCACGCGCTGAAGCCGAACGTGAGGACCGTCAGGCCCAGGAAGATGTAGTAGAAGGGGACGTTCTGGACATCGTGCGGCCACGGCGGCAGCGGCAGCGTGATGCCGTCCGATCCTTTGGTGAGCGACGCGAAGTTCGTCGCGACGAGCTGCATGGCCAGCAGCAGCGCGATCGTGATGATCACGAAGGCGTGCCCGCGGACGCGCAGCACCACCGCGCCGATGACGACGGCGACCGCGACCGCGACGAGGCCGCCGGCCGGGGCGAGCACCAGCGGGTTGACCCCCAGGCGCGCGGCGAGGATGCCGGCGGTGTAGGCGCCGAGGCCGAGGAACGCGCTGTGCCCGAGCGACACGTACCCGGTGAAGCCGGAGATGATGTTCCAGCTCATCGCCTGGACGGCGAGCATGAAGGCGAGCAGCAGGACTGTCTGGTAGTAGGTCGCGCCCGGCACGACGAGGGGGTAGCAGGCGAGCCCGAGCAGGACGGCGAGGGCGAGCGCGTGCGGCGAGCGCAGCGCGCGTGGCAGCCCCCGGCCGGTCATGCCGCGACGTCCTCGCGTACCCGGGCGCCGAACAGCCCGTACGGCCTGGCCAGGAGCACCACCATGATGACGAGGTAGAACACCAGCGTCGCCCACCGCAGCGACCCGTACGTCGCGGTGAGGGTCTCGGCGAGGCCCAGGATCACCGCGCCGGCCAGCGCCCCGGGCAGGCTGCCCATGCCGCCGAGCACGATGATGCCGAGCAGCCGCGAGATCCAGTCGTAGTGCGAGGCGGGGAAGAACGGGTAGAGCACGGACAGCACGGAGCCACCGACACCGGCGGTCGCGGTGCCGAGCGCGAAGGCGAACGCGGCCACGCGCTGCTCGCCGATCCCCACCAGCGCCGCCCCGCCGGGGTTTTGCGCGCAGGCCCTGATCGCCCGGCCCATCCAGGTCCGCTGCAGCACGACATACAGCGCGCCGAGCACGACGAGCGCCGCCACGCACCCGTACACCTGGGCCTTGGGCAGCGAGATCGAGCCGACCCTGAACGACTGCGAGAAGTAGGCGGGCGTCGCCGACCGGAACTTGTTGCCCGCCGTGACGTTGAGCAGGCCCTCGATCGACAGCGCGATCCCGAAGGTCAGCAGCACCGACATCGACGGCGGCGCGTCACGCAGGCGGGCGATCACCACGCGGTGGAGCACCCACCCGAACCCGAACATGAGCGGCGTCGTCGCGATCGACAGGAGGATCGGGTCCAGGCCGGTGACCGACCACACCTTCCACGTGATCATGGCGACGAGAATGAGGAACGCGCCCTGCGCGACGTTGATGATCCGCATGACGCCGAAGACGAGCGTCAGGCCGGACGCCATGAGGGCGTAGATGCCGCCGATCAGCAGGCCGAGCACGACGCCCTGGGCCAGCTCCCTCACGTCGCGACGTCCCCCCCGCTCTTGGCGTGCTCCCCGCTCTTCCGGTGCGCCCCGGGCTTCCCGCTCTCCCGCGGCGTGGTCGCCGTGGTGCCTCGGACCGGCCCGACCACCGGGGCGGGTCTCGGTCGGACCGGTCCGAGCCGGGTGGGTCCAGGCCGCGACAGGGCGGAGACGGAGCCGCGTCCTGGACCTCTCATCATTGCCATGGGGGCTTGGGGTTCACGATCGTGGTCGTGGTGGCCGCCGCGCGCGGCGCGACGATCTCGACGGTGCCGTGCTGCCACTGCGCGAGGATGAACGTCGACAGGGGTTCGCCGGTGGCCGACCAGTGCAGCGGCCCGAGGATGGTCTGCACCTGGTGGCCGTGCAGCCAGTCGGCGAGCTTGTCCTGGTCGATCGCGCCGACGGCCTGGACGGCCGCCTGGACGACCTGGCTGGTCGCGAACGCGTCGGCGGCGTCCTCGGCCGGGTCGGCGTTGAAGCGCTTGCGGTAGGCGGCCACGAACTGGTCGTTCAGCGGCGTCTTGGCCTTCTCGTTCCAGCTGACGGTGTAGAAGACGCCTTCGGTGTTCTGCACGCCGACGCCGTCGCTGTACTGCTTGCTGTTGCTCGGCGCGGAGGTCTGGAAGAGGATCTTCGGGGAGAACCCGAGCTGCTTGAACGAGCGGACGAGGCCGACGCCGTCCTCGAACACAGCGCCCTGCGCCACGAAGTCGGGCTTCTTGGCCGCGATGGTGCTGGCGACCGTCTGGAAGTTGGTGGTCTTCGCGGGATAGACGGCCGTGTAGACGGTCTTGACCCCGAGCGCCTCGAGCTGCGCCCGCATCGAGTCGATGACCGGACGCGTGAACGGGTCGTCCTGCGTGGGGTACGCGGCGGTCTTCGGCCGCTGGTCGGCCGGCAGGCTCTTGATCCAGGAGACGAAGACGTCCGCCTGGTGCGGCGCGGTCGCCTGCTGGGCGAAGAACAGCTTCTTGAAGCCGCGCTTGAACATCGCCGGTGCGCCGCCGGCCGGCTCGACGAACAGCATGTCGTTCTTCTCAGCGACGGCGGAGGCCGGATTGTTCAGCAGGGAGGAGAACGTACCGAGGACCAGGTCGACCTTGTCCTGGGTGATGAGCTTGGTGTAGTCGGAGACGACGGTGTCCTGGCTGCTCGCGTCGTCCATGATCTTGAGCTGCACCTGCCGGCCGAGCAGTCCGCCCTTGGCGTTGACCATGTCGCGCCAGATCTCGTACCCGCGGCGCGCCTCGCCCCCCGGCTGGGAGAAGTCGCCGGACAGCGGCAGGGAGGCGCCGATCACAAGAGGACCGGACTTCTTGCCGCCCGCGTTCTGCTGCTTGGCCGCACCGGCGCACCCGGAGAGGACGAGTCCCACGCCCAGACCCACGGCCAGGGAGCAGTAGTGCCGGCGCCGCACTCCCCGCCGCCGGCCCGCCCTTCCTCGGATCTGCAGTGCCATCGGCTTCTCTTTTCTTCCGAACCCCCGGCCCGCGATCGCAATCGTTTGCGGTACTCGGCATCATCGTCTGGGCACAAAACCGTGTCAATAGGATGACCGCAGCACGACCTGGCGGTATCTCTTTCCGCTGGGACTTCGCAATCGATTGTCATGAAGGAGCGTGGTGCATGGCGGCGACCGGCCTCACCCGGCTGACGGTCGGGCTGTTCAGCACGTCCCTCGTGGCGCGGGCGGCCGGCGACGGCGGGCACTTCGCCGCGCGCGGTCTCGAGGTCGCCGAGGTGGCGGTCACCTCGTCCCGCGACCAGTTCCGCGCGCTGCTGGACGGCGCGTACGACCTCGTGCTCACCAGCCCGGACAACGTGCTCGCCTACCGCCTCGACCCGGGCAACCCGCTCGGCGGCACGCACGACGTGCGCGTCATCGCCGCGGTGGACCGCGGCCTCGGTCTCTCGCTGGTCGGCGCCCCCGGCGTGCGGAGCTACGAGGACGTGCGCGGGCGGACGGTGGCCGTCGACATCCCGGGCTCGGGCTTCGCCTTCACGCTCTACCACCTGCTGGCGGGCGCCGGGCTGCGGCGCGACGCCGACTACCGGGTCGAGCCGGCCGGCACCACCCCGCGCCGCCGCGCGGCCCTGCTGTCAGGGCGGTACGCGGCCACGATGCTCGGTTCCGGCCACGACGTGGCGGCGGTCGGCGCCGGCTGCCACCGGATCGCCCGCGCCGCCGACGCGATCCGCCCGTATCTCGGCACCGTGCTGGCCGGCCACGGGCCGTGGCTCGACGCCCACGCCGGCGTGGTCGACCGGTTCCTGACCGGGTGGCTGGCGGCGGCCGTCGAGGTGACCGACCCGGCGCGGCGGGACGCGACGCTGCGCGCGATCGAGACGCACCTGGACCTGGCGGGCGCCGCGGCCGAGGAGTTCTACGCGACCGCCGTGTCCCCCGTCGAAGGCCTGTCCACGGACGGGGAGGTCGACCCAGCGGCCATCGCCGCCATCGCCCGGCTGCGCGCCGACCATGGACGGCC
Source organism: Streptosporangiaceae bacterium (assembly GCA_036378315.1). GTDB lineage: Bacteria > Actinomycetota > Actinomycetes > Streptosporangiales > Streptosporangiaceae > CALAED01. The sequence continues at coordinate 64,285 of DASUWU010000030.1, forward strand.
CGGCACCGGGTTCGCCGACACGCGGCTCGTCACGGCCGGGACGGACGACACGGGACTCCTCGACACCCGCCCGCTCGCCCGGGTGGCGCGGCGCCGCGGTTGAGTGGCGCGTCCCCGCGGTTGAACCGGGGGCTGCAAAGTTGCTGCACTGACGTACTCTCGTTGCATGCGCTCGATGACCCTTCGAGATGTCGCGGCGCGGGCCGGCGTGCATCCGGCCACGGCCTCCCGGGCGCTCAACCCGCAGACGCGCTCCCTCGTCAACGACGAGACCGCGGCGCGGGTGCGCCGGGCCGCTGCCGAGCTGGGCTACCGGCCCAACCCGATCGCGCGCAGCCTCAAGACCAGCAGGTCAGGTTCCATCGGCACCGTCATCCCCGACCTGAACAACCCGCTCTTCCCGCCCATCGTCCGCGGCATCGAAGACGTCCTCAGCGAGGCCGGCTACAGCGCGCTGATCGTCAACACCGACAACGACGCCGACCGCGAGGCGGCACAGGTGGCGTCGCTGCGCACCCGCCAGGTGGAGGGGCTGATCTTCGCCACCGCCCGGCTCCGCCATCCGCTGCTCGAGCAGCTGGTGCGCGACGGCGTCGCGATGGTCCTGGTGAACCGCAAGGTCGACACCGCCCCCATCCCCAGCGTGATCTGCGACGACGCGAGTGGGGTCGGCGCGGCGATGCGCCACCTGGTCGAGCTCGGCCACCGCAGGATCGCCCATCTCGCCGGCCCCCAGTCGACGTCGACCGGCACCGTACGCCTGCGCGCCTTCCGCGAGGCCGTCGCCGAGGCCGGTCTCGTCGCCGACGACGCACTCGTCGAGGTGTGCGACTACTGGACCGAGGAGCAGGGGGCCATGGCCGTCCGGCGGCTGCTGGACGGCGGGGCCCGGTTCACCGCCATCCTCGCCGGCAACGACCTGCTCGCCCTCGGCGCCTACGACGCGCTCGCCGAGCGGGGGCTGCGCTGCCCCGACGACGTCAGCGTGGTCGGCTTCAACGACATCAGATTCATGGACAAGCTGCGCCCGCCGCTGACCTCGGTGCGCATCCCGCACTACGAGATCGGCGCCGAGGCCGCCCGTGTCCTGCTCGAGCGGCTCGCCAACGGGTCGAGCCCCGCCAAGTCCGTGCTGCTGCCGCCGGCGCTGGTCGTCCGGCAGTCCACCTGCCCGCCGCGGCGCCGCCGCTAGGGAGTGCCGTCGGCGCCGGCGAGGAGCGCGGCCGCCTCCCTGGCCGCGGCCAGGATGGGAAGGTAGCCGGTGCAGCGGCACAGGTTCGACGACACGATCTCCCGCAGCCGTTCCTCGTCGGGCTCGCCGCCCGCCGGCTCGGCCAGCGCCCCGGCCAGCAGCATGAGGAACCCGGGCGTGCAGAAGCCGCACTGCAGCGCGCCGTGCCGCAGGAACGCCTCCTGCACCGGGTGCAGCCGCTCGCCGTCGGCCGCGAGCCCCTCGACCGTGCGGATCCGTACGCCCGCGCACTGGACGGCGAACAGCAGGCAGGCGCGGACCGGCTCGCCGTCGTAGAGCACCGTGCACGACCCGCAGACGCCCTGCTCGCAACCGACATGCGTGCCGGTGAGCCCGCAGTCGTCGCGCAGCGTGTCGGCCAGCGTCTTGCGCGGCGGCACGTCCACGTCGTACGGACGGTCGTTGACGATCAGCCTCATCGGCGCGCCGCCTCTCTCTTCACCGCGTCGCCGACCGCGGCGGCGACGGCGTCGGCGGCGAGTTCCGCGGCCAGCGCCCGGCGGTAGTCGGCGGGCACCAGCGGGTCGTCCCGCGGGTCCACGGCGGCAACCACCTCCTGTCGTAGCTCGCCGAGCCGCGCGGCCACATCCGCCGGGTCGGACCCCACCACCGTGGCGGCGGCCGCCGGCAGCGCGAGCGGGCGCCCGGCGACGCCGCCGACCGCGAGCCGCGCGGCGCTCACCCGCCCGCCCTCGACCTCGACGGCGGCGCAGGCGGCCGCCTGGGCGAACGCGCCGGCCGTGGAGGCGCGCTCGCGGAAGGCGACCCCGGCCGCCGGGCCGAGCAGCGGCAGCCGCACCTCGGTGATCAGCTCGTCGGGCCGCAGCGCCGTCACGAACGGGTCGTCGAAGAAGTCGCCGGCGGGGACCACGCGTTCGCCGGACGCCGAAGCGAGCACCAGCCTGGCGCCGACGGCGACCGCGATCAGGCACCATTCCGCCGCGGGGTCGGCGTGGGCCAGGCTGCCGGCGAAGGTGCCGCGGACGCGGATCGGCAGGTGGCCGACGTGGCCGGCGGCCGCGGCGAGCAGCGCGCCCAGCGGGTCGGCGACGGGGGGACGTTCCAGCCGCCGGTGGCGCACGAGCGCGCCGAGCCGCAGCTCGCCGTCCACCACGGCCGCGCGGTCGAGCCCCGGCAGCCGGTTGATGTCGAGGACGACGCCCGGCCGGGCGAGCCGCAGGTGCATCATCGGCACCAGGCTCTGCCCGCCGGCGAGGACCTTGGCGTCCTCGCCGTGCGCGGCCAGCACGTCGAGCGCCTCACCGAGGTCGCCCGCCGCGCGGTAGTCGAACGCCGGCGCCGCCATGTTCAAACGATTGCATAAGATTGCCGCGCATGGATCGTCCACACGCCCCGGCGGGCCGGTACACCGGGCGGCGGCTGCCCAGGCCCGACGCCGTGCCGCTGCTGCGCGGGCTCGGCCGCTACGTCGCCGACATCCGGCCGCCAGGCTGCCTGGATGCCGCGTTCACCCGCAGCCATCTCGCGCACGCCGAGCTGCGCGGCGTGGACGTGCGGGCCGCCGGCGCCGCGCCCGGGGTCGCCTACGCCGCAGCGGCCGGCGACCTGCCCGGCCTGCCCGACGTGGCGCGCCCGCCGCGCGGCGGTCCGCCGCCGGAGATGCGCCGCCCGGCCCTGGCCGGCGACCGGGTACGGTTCGCCGGCGAGCCGATCGCGGTCGTCGCCGCCGCCGACCGCTACGCCGCCGCCGACGCGGCCGAGCTCGTCGACGTCGATCTCGCCCCGCTGCCGTCCGTCCTCGACCCCGTCGCGGCCGCCGAGACCGGCTCCCCCGCGCTGTTCGACGGGTGCGGCAACGTCGCCGCCGTGCACACCTACGGCGCTCCGGTGGACGACGTCCTCGCCGCCGCTCCCGTCGTGGTCGAGGCCAGGCTGGACGACCAGCGCGTGTCGCCGATGTCGATCGAGCCGCGCGGCATCGTGGTGGAGCCACGCGGTGACGGCACGTACCGCGTGTGGTGCTCCCACCAGGCGCCGCACCGGCTGGCCGGCGACCTGGCCGGCGCGTTCGGGCTGGACCGGGGGGCGGTGCGGGTGGCGGCGCCGCGGGTCGGCGGGGCGTTCGGGGCCAAGAGCCAGACGCACCCCGAGTACCTCGCGGTCTTCGCGCTCGCCATGCGCCTCGGCCGGCCCGTCCGGTGGATCGAGGACCGCGCCGAGGCGCTCACCGCGGCCACCCACGGCCGCGACCAGCACGCGCTGATGCGGATCGCCGCCGACGAGCGCGGCCGGATCCTCGCGCTCGACGTCGAGATCGTCGCCGACGTGGGCGCCTACCCGCACACCGGGGGGTTCATCCCGGACATGACGTGCTGGGTGCTCGCCGGCCCGTACGCCGTCCCGCGCCTGCACGTGCGGGCGCGCAGCGTGGTGACCAACAAGGCCCCCACCGCCTCCTACCGCGGCGCCGGCCGACCGGAGGCGGCGTACTTCATCGAGCGCACGGTCGACCGGCTCGCCGAGCGGCTCGGGCTCGACCCGGCCGAGCTCCGCAGGCGCAACTTCATCCCCGAGGACGCCTTCCCCTACACCTCCCCCACCGGGGCGGTGTACGACAGCGGCCGGTACGCATCGGCGCTCGATCTCGCCCTCGAGCTCGCCGGCTATGACGAGCTCCGCGCCGAGCAACGGCGCCGGCGCGCCGAACGCGAAGCCGAACACGGGGCCGAAGATGGGGCCGAACGCGAAGCCGATCACGGGGCCGCGCCGCTGCTCGGCGTGGGCATCGCGAGCTGGATCGAGCGCTCGGGCGGCGCCCGCGGGCTCGGCGAGTTCGCCGCGGCCGAGGTGACCGAGGCCGGCGAGATCGTCGCCAGGGTGGGCACCAGCTCCCAGGGGCAGGGCCACGAGCTGACCTTCGCCCAGATCGCCGCCGAGGCGCTCGACGTGCCGCCCGAGCGGATCACCGTGGTGCTCGGCGACACCGGCGAGGTACGGCAGGGCGCGGGGGCCTTCGGCAGCAGATCGGTGCAGGTCGGCGGGTCGGCGCTCTACCGCGCCTGCCAGGCGCTGCTCGCCGCGGCCACCGCGCGGGCGGTCGAGCTCCTCGGCGGCGAGGTGACCTACGCCGGCGGGATCTTCCGCGTCGCCGGGGCGGGCGCGACCGGCGCGCCGAGCGGCGCCGAAATGTCCCTTGACCAGGTCGCCGCCCGCACCGGACGGCTGGCCGCCGAGGACATCTTCACGCCGCCGCAGGCGTTCCCGTTCGGCAGCTACGTCGCCGTGGTCGAGGTGGACCGGCGGACCGGCGTGGTCGCGATCCGCCGCCTCGCCGCGGTCGACGACTGCGGCGTCGTCATCAACCCCGGCGCGGTCGAGGGCCAGATCATCGGGTCCATCGCCCAGGGCATCGGGCAGGCCCTGTACGAACGGGTCGTCTACGACGAGGACGGCCAGCCGGTCACGGCGACCCTGCTGGACTACACGGTGCCCACCGCGGCCGAGATGCCGGACATCGCCCTGGGCGAGCACGTCACGCCGAATCCCAACGTGCCGCTCGGCACCAAGGGCGCCGGGGAGTCGGGGTGCATCGGCGCGCCGCCGGCCGTCGTCAACGCGGTCTGGGACGCGCTCGCCGGCCACGACCGTTCCGCCCTGCAGTTGCCGGTCACCCCGGACCGCGTATGGAGATGTCTCCAACAACCAGGCGCGGAGTCTTGACCGCGGCGCAAGAGGGCGAAACGGTCATACCAGGCTTCGCATCCACAAGGGGGTCAAGAAAAGGGAGTAGCGCCTGATGGGCCGCAAGCAACGCATCAGTTACGTCCCCGTCGAGCAGATGGACGCGGACATGCGGGCCGAGATGGACCGCTGCCGGCGGGAGGGCACCCCCCGTCCGGAGAGCTCGGCCGTGCGCGCGCACGTGCCGGCATGCTTCTGGTCGTTCGCCAACTCCTGGGAGGCCATCTTCCGTGGCGGCGTGTGCGACCACGCCATCAAGGAGCTGTGCCGCGTGTACGTCTCGCGCAGCGTCAAGTGCGAGTACTGCGGCAACCAGCGCTCGGAGAAGGCGGCCAAGCAGGGGCTGCGCGAGGCGCAGTACGACGACCTGCTCAACTTCGAGAAGTCCGAGCGCTACGACGACCGGCAGAAGGCCGCGCTCGCCTATGCCGAGGCGATCACATGGCGGCTGACCCCCGACGACGAGCTCTGGGACCGGCTGCACGCGCACTTCACCGAACCGGAGCTGGTCGAGCTCGGCTGCTTCATCGCGCTCACCATGGGGCAGCAGAGCTGGTTGCGGCTCCTGAACATCGACCACCACCAGGTGCTCGCGGGTACCGCGGCGTCGATGGCGCCGGGCTACGAAAGCGAGGAGGCACTGAAGCGTTCCAAATCCGATCCGCACTACTGGGCGAGGCAAAAGCGCGTATGAAAAAACTCCTACTCCTTGCGGCACTCTTCTTCATCGGCGCGGCCGGCGCGCAGAACTATCCCTCGAGGCCGATCAAGATCATCGTTCCCTTCACACCCGGCAGCGCGACCGACGTGATGGGGCGCATCGTAAGCGAGCGGCTCAACGCCGCATGGGGGCAGCCGGTGGTGGTGGACAACCGGCCCGGCGCCGGCGGCACCATCGGCATTCGCGAGACGGC
>DASUWU010000031.1:0-5765 GCA_036378315.1 Streptosporangiaceae bacterium
GTCATGCAGCTCACGCGCCAGCGCCGCCGCCAGATCGAACCGGAACCCGTCGACGTGCATCTCCAACACCCAGTACCGCAGCGAATCCATGATCAACTGCAGTACGTGGGGGTTGCGCATCAGCAGGCTGTTGCCGGTGCCCGTGGTGTCGAGGTAGTAGCGCGGGTCGTCGTCGACGAGCCGGTAGTACGCGGCGTTGTCGATGCCGCGGAACGACAGCGTCGGCCCCAGGTGGTTGCCCTCGGCGGTGTGGTTGTAGACGACGTCGAGGATCACCTCGATGCCGGCCTCGTGGAGAGCCTTCACCATCGCCTTGAACTCCATCACCTGCTCGCCCAGCTCGCCGGCCGACGAGTAGGCGGCGTGCGGCGCGAGGAAGCCGATCGTGTTGTAGCCCCAGTAGTTCCGCAGCCCCCGCTTGACCAGCACGCCGTCGTGCACGAACTGGTGGACCGGCATCAGCTCGATCGCGGTCACGCCCAGGTCGCGCAGATAGTCGATCATCACCGGGTGCGCGAGACCGGCGTACGTGCCGCGCTGCGCCTCGGGGATGTCGGGATGCTTGATCGTCAGGCCCTTGACGTGCGCCTCGTAGATCACCGTCTCCTCGTACGGCGTGCGCGGCGACCGGTCGGAGTTCCAGTCGAAATACGGGTTGATGACGACGGACCGCATCGTGTGCGGCGCTGAGTCGGCGTCGTTGCGCGACTCGGGGTCGCCGAAGTTGTAGCCGAAGCACGACTCGTCCCAGTCGATCCCGCCGGCGATCGCCTTCGCGTACGGGTCGAGCAGCAGCTTGTTCGGGTTGCAGCGGTGTCCGTGCGCGGGTTCGTACGGCCCGTGCACGCGGTAGCCGTAGCGCTGGCCGGGCGTCACGCCCGGCAGGTAGCCGTGCCACACGAACCCGTCGGTCTCCGGCAGCGGCACCCTGGTCTCCGCCCCGTCATCGTCGAACAGGCACAGCTCGACGCGGTCCGCGACCTCGGAGAACACGGCGAAGTTGGTGCCGGCCCCGTCGAAGTGAGCGCCGAGCGGGTACGCGTCGCCCGGCCAAACCTGAACTTCCGTCATGACCCTCCCGTCTCCACCGCCCTGGTTGGATTCCCCGGCGCCGGGTCCCCACACGTGGCAACGCGCACATAACCGGAACGACCGGACATCGCGGAACCGGACAGTTAACCTTCGAATGGGATGATGTTCGCCAGTGGGTAACCTCTGGGCGGAGGGTTGCGGCCATGGCGGACATCGTGGAGATCGAACGGAAGTACGACGTCGATCCCGGCTTCGTGGTCCCGGATCTGAGCGGGCTACCCGGCTGCGCCGGCGTGGCCGGGCCGGAGACACACCTCCTGGTCGCCGCCTATTTCGACACCGAGGATCTGCGGCTGGCCGCCCGCGGCATCACGCTGCGCCGCCGCCGTGGCGGCGAGGACGCCGGCTGGCATCTGAAGATCCCGTGCGGCCCCGACGCGAAGAACGAGCTGCGCGCCCCGCTCGGCAAGACCCAGAACGTGCCGGCCAGGCTCGCCTCGCTGGTCACCGCGTACACCCGGGGGGAGCGGCTGCGCCCGGTGGCCAGGCTGGAAACCCGCCGGACCGTCACCAGGCTGCTCGGCGCGGCCGGCGAGGTGCTCGCCGAGGTGGCCGACGACTCGGTGTCCGGCCAGGTGCTCGACCAGGTCGTCGACGACACGACCGTGACCGCCTGGCGGGAGATCGAGGTGGAGCTCGGCCCCGCCGGCTCGACCGACCTGCTCACCCGGGCGGGCAAGCGGCTGCGCAGGGCGGGCGCGCGCCGCGCCGCGTCCGGCAGCAAGCTGGCCAGGCTGCTGCGGGTGCCGGCGAGCGCGGGCGGGCGGGGACCCACGTGGTCCACGGCCGGTGACGTCGCCGTCGGCTACCTCGCCGGCCAGGTGGACACGCTGCTGGCCTACGACCCCAGGGTCAGGCTGCGGGAGTACGACTCCGTGCACAAGATGCGAGTGGCCGTCCGGCGCATCCGCAGCATCCTCAAGAGCTACGGGCCGGTACTCGACCGCGCGAAGACCGACCAGCTGCAGCCGGAGCTGAAGTGGCTCGCCGACGCGCTCGGCGAGGTGCGCGACCTCGAGGTGCTGCGCGAGCGGTTCGCCGGGCGGTTGGCCGACCTGGCCGCCGAGGGGTCGCACCCGTGGCTGGACGCGATGGCCGAGCAGGAGCAGGCCGCCTACCGGCGGCTGGCCGCGACGCTCAAGGAGCCCCGCTACTTCGCGTTGCTCGACGCGCTCGACCGGCTGGTCGCCGCGCCGCCGCTGACCGCCCGCGCGCGCCGCCCGATCGACAAGGAGGTGCCCCGCCTGGTCATCAGGTCGTGGCACCGGCTCGCCAGGACGTACGCCACCATCCAGACCGCCGAGGACCACGACGCCGCCCGGCACGAGACGCGCAAGGCGGCCAAGCGGGCGCGCTACACCGCCGAGGCCGCCGCCCCCGCCCTCGGCAGGCCGGCCGCCAATGTCGCCGCCCAGGCGGAGAGCATGCAGGAGGTCCTGGGCCGCGTCCAGGACGGCGTGCTCGCCAGGCGGCACCTGGCCGGCACGGCGGAGACGGTCACCGACCCGCGCGAGTCGTTCACTCTCGGCGCGCTGTCCGGCGTCGAGTACTGCGCGGCCGTCTCCGCTCTGCACGAGGTCGACGCGGTGTGGCGCCGCGCCTCCGACCCCAGGCACCTGCGCCGGCTGGGCGGCTGACCGCCGAGCACCGGCCGGCGGGCTCAGCTTCGCGGGATCGCCTGGTGCCGTTCAAGGGCGGCGAGCTCGTCGCCGCCGATATGGACCACCCAGAAGCCGCCTTTGGGCAGGCCGGGTTCCTCCGGGGTCTTGCCGCCCAGCTCGACGCACAGCGCGGTGATCAGATCGGCCACGATCTCGCCGTGCGTGCAGATCACCGCGGGCGTCCCCGCGGCCGCGAGCTCGCGCACCGCGGCCCGCGCCGCCGCCAGGTTGGCCAGGCTGCCGGTCACGGCCCCGGTCGAGGGCAGGGCGCCCGGGCCCAGGCCGACCGGCGCCATGGTGTAGGCGGGCTCGGTGCGCAGTCCGGTGCCGGTGCGGATCGCGTACGGCACCACGGTGCCGACACACCGCACCGTGGTCGAGCTGATCACCTCAAGCGGCTCGAAAGCGGCGAGCAGGTCGGCCAGGACGGCGGCCTCGGCCAGGCCGCGCGCGTCCAGCGGCCGGAGCGCGTCGTCGGCCGGCCAGTCGGTCCGCTCGCCGGCCGAGCCGTGCCGCAGGATGACGATCGGCGTGGTGTGCCGCGGCCCGGCGTCGAACTCGTGCAGCAGATCGACGTCGTGGGCGTACGTGAGGCGCTGCTCGGCGTAGCTCACCGGCAGCCACTCGACGCGGTCGACCTCGTCGTTCGGCTCGAACGTCCCGGGCTCGCCGGTCGCCGCCCAGTAGTCGACACGCTTCGACCGGCCGTCCTTGAGGTAGGTGCGGGCGGGCAACCGCCGGCCGAGGCGGGGCCGCAACCCCGTCTCCTCCTCGACCTCGCGGACGGCGGTGAGCAGCAGGTGCTCGCCGTTCTTGAGCTTGCCCTTGGGGAAGGACCAGTCGTCGTACCGCGGCCGGTGGATCACCGCCACCTCGATGCCGACGCCGTCGCTGCGCCACAGCACCGCCCCGGCCGCGCGGGTCATGTCGTCGGGATCACCCATCTCACCCGTCCACGGTTCGCCAGCGCCTGGTGCGCATCAGGTAGTTCTGGATGTCGAGCGGCGGGGGGTCGGAACGCTCGGCGGGGTGCCTGGTCCAGACGCCGTCGGCGTCCAGCCGCCACGACGTGGTGTTCTCGTCCATCGCCAGGTCGAGCAGGTGGACGAGGTCGGCGCGGTGCGCGCGGTCGCCGACCCGCACCAGCGTCTCGATCCGCCGGTCGAGGTTGCGGTGCATGAGGTCGGCGCTGCCGATCCACACCTCGGGGTCGCCGCCGCGCTCGAAGGCGAACACGCGCGAGTGCTCGAGGAACCGGCCGAGGACGCTGCGCACCCTGATCGTCTCCGACATGCCGGGAATCCCCGGCCGCAGCGCGCAGATGCCGCGCACCCAGACGTCGACCGGCACGCCCGCCGTGGACGCCCGGTACAGCGCGTCGATCACCACCTCGTCGACCAGCGAGTTGCACTTCAGCCTGATGCGGGCGGGGCGGCCGGCCCTGTGGTGCTCCACCTCGCGCTCGATGCGCAGCACGAGCCCCGAGCGCAGGGTGTGCGGGGCGACCAGGAGCTGCCGGTAGGAGATCTGCCTGGAGTAGCCGGTCAGGTGGTTGAACAGGTCGGTGACGTCCTCGACGATCTCCCGGTGGGCGGTGAGCAGCCCGAAGTCCTCGTACAGCCGGGCGGTCTTGGGGTTGTAGTTGCCGGTGCCGATGTGGCAGTAGCGGCGCAGCGAGCCGTCGGGCTCCTCCCGGACGACGAGGCACAGCTTGCAGTGCGTCTTCAGGCCGACGAACCCGTACACCACGTGGCAGCCGGCCTCCTCCAGCTTGCGCGCCCACTCGATGTTGGCCCGCTCGTCGAACCGCGCCTTCAGCTCGACCAGCACCACGACCTGCTTGCCCGCTTCTGCCGCGTCGATCAGCGCGTCCACGATGGGCGAGTCGCCGCTGGTGCGGTAGAGCGTCTGCTTGATCGCGAGGACGTGCGGGTCGGCCGCCGCCGTCTCGATGAACCGCTGCACGCTCGTGCTGAACGAGTCGTACGGATGGTGCACCAGGATGTCGCGTTCGCGGATGGCGGCGAAGACGTCGGCGTCGTTCGGCAGCACCGTCTTGGACGGGACGAACGCGGGGTACTTCAGCTCGCTGCGGTCGAGGTCGGCGATGGCGTGCAGGCCGCCCAGGTCGAGCGGCCCGGGCACTCGGTAGATCTCGCGTTCCTCGATGCCGAGCTCGGAGGTGATGAGGTCGAGCACCTCCGATGTGATGGACTCCTCCACCTCGAGCCGGACGATGGGGCCGAACCTGCGGCGCAGCAGTTCCTTCTCCAGGGCCTTCAGCAGGTCTTCCGTGATGTCCTCGTCGACCTCGAGGTCCTGGTTGCGGGTCACCCGGAAGGCGTGGTGCTCGACCACTTCCATGCCGGAGAACAGCTGGGTGAGGTGCGCGGCGATCACGTCCTCGAGCGGCGTGAACCTGTTGGGCGAGGCCTCGATGAACCGCGGCAGCAGCGGCGGCACCTTGACCCTGGCGAAGTACGTCGCCTGGGTGTCGGGATCGCGGACGAGGACGGCGAGGTTGAGCGACAGACCGGAGATGTAGGGGAAGGGGTGTGCGGAGTCGACCACGAGCGGCGTCAGCACCGGGTAGATCCGTTCCCGGAAGAACCGGCGCAGCCGTTCCTGCTCGGTGTCGGCGAGGTTCTCCCACCGGAGGATCTCGATGCCCTCCTTGGCCATGGCCGGGCAGATCTCGTCGCGGTAGCAGGCGGCGTGCCGGAGCATGAGCTCGTGCGCCACCTCGGCGGTGCGCTGCAGCACCTCGCGCGGCTGCCGGCCGCTGGCCGACTGTACGGCAAGACCGGTGGCCATCCGGCGGGTCAGGCCGGCCACCCGCACCATGAAGAACTCGTCGAGGTTCGTCGCGAAGATGGCGAGGAACCGCACCCGTTCGAGCAGCGGCAGCTCGGAGTCTTCGGCCAGGTCCAGCACCCGTTGGTTGAACCGGAGCCAGCTCTCTTCCCTGTCAAGGAAACGATCTTCTGGGAGTTCGTCACCCTCCAACGTCAA
>DASUWU010000032.1:0-64189 GCA_036378315.1 Streptosporangiaceae bacterium
CACCCACACCTCGTTCGGCATGTTGATCGCGGTCCCGTCCGTCGGCACCGCCGGGGCGGCGACCTCCATGCAGAGCAGCCAGGTGGCCGACCTCATGCGCAAGATGCGTCCCGACGTCGAGCACGCGGTGTAGCGCGGCCCTGGGGACGATCGGTCGTTCTACTCCTGCTCTTCGAGGCGGCCGGGCGCCACGGTTATGCGCCCGGCCGGCCCGGGAGCCGCTCCGTCGCCGCCCACGCGTGTCGCGCCAGGCTCCCTACGGCACCGCGGGCGGCTTTCCGGCCCGATCGGCTGGGGCCGGAACAGGTCAGCCGAGCGCACCCCCGTGGCGTCGAGGCCACGGGGGTCCAGCGCCACGGGCGCTCGACCGTAGGGCTCGTGGCCGGAATGCCGGACCGGGTCGCCCTATCGGGACGACTTTGGTCCAGAAATTACGCTTAGGCGGACTTCTCTCGCGGTTCGCGCTTGTTGGTGCGTTCGCGCGGCACGAGCGTCGGGTTGACGTGCTCCAGGACGGCCTCGCGGGTGATGACGACCCTGGCCACATCGGCCCGGCTCGGCACCTCGTACATCACCGACAGCAGCACCTCTTCGAGGATCGCCCGCAGGCCACGGGCGCCGGTGCCGCGCAGCACCGCCTGGTCGGCGATGGCCTCGAGCGCGTCGTCGGTGAACTCGAGGTCGACCCCGTCCAGCTCGAACAGCCGGTGGTACTGCTTGACCAGCGCGTTCTTGGGCTCGGTGAGGATCTCGATGAGGGCTTCCCTGTCGAGGTTGTGCACCGACGTGATGACCGGCAGCCGGCCGACGAACTCCGGGATCATCCCGAACTTCAGCAGGTCTTCGGGCATGACGTCGCAGAACACGTCCGCGGTGTCCTCGAAGTCGTCCTTCGAACGGAGCACGGCGCCGAACCCCATGCCCTGCTTGCCGACCCGCTGCTCGATGATCTTCTCGAGGCCGGCGAACGCGCCACCGCAGATGAACAGCACGTTCGTCGTGTCGATCTGGATGAACTCCTGGTGCGGGTGCTTGCGCCCGCCCTGGGGCGGCACGCTCGCCGTCGTCCCCTCCAGGATCTTCAGCAGGGCCTGCTGGACACCTTCACCGGAGACGTCGCGGGTGATCGACGGGTTCTCGCTCTTACGCGCGATCTTGTCGACCTCATCGATGTAGATGATCCCGGTCTCGGCCTTCTTGACGTCGTAGTCCGCGGCCTGGATCAGCTTGAGCAGGATGTTCTCGACATCCTCACCGACGTATCCGGCCTCGGTCAGCGCCGTGGCGTCCGCGATGGCGAACGGGACATTGAGCAGCTTGGCGAGGGTCTGCGCGAGCAGCGTCTTGCCGGATCCGGTGGGCCCGAGCAACAGGATGTTGGACTTGGCCAGCTCGACGGCGTCGTCCTTGCTGTTGTCCCCGGACTGGATCCGCTTGTAGTGGTTGTAGACCGCGACGCTCAGCGCCTTCTTGGCCTTCTCCTGCCCGATGACGTAGGAGTCGAGAAACTCGTAGATCTCCCGCGGCTTGGGCAGGTTGTCCCACTTCATCTCGGAGGAGTCGGACAGCTCCTCCTCGATGATCTCGTTACAGAGATCGATGCACTCGTCGCAGATGTACACGCCAGGGCCCGCGATGAGCTTTTTCACCTGCTTCTGGCTCTTTCCGCAGAACGAGCACTTCAGCAGGTCACCACCGTCGCCGATGCGTGCCACCCAGATCTCTCCTTTACGTGGGGCCGCGCTGCCGGGATGCGTGTGATATGCGCGCCCTGGAAGCTTTCGACGTTGGCTCCGACGTTACCGTCTCTGGGGCGGTTGGTAAGCCCCTCCTTCGGAAGTGTGACGGCCGGCCGGGTGGGACCCGGCCGCCGCCCTTACGACGACACTACCTCGGCTCGGCGCTTCCTGCTTGCGAAGACGTCGTCGACGAGGCCGTAGTCTTTGGCCTCTTCCGCGGTAAGGATCTTGTCGCGCTCGATGTCGGCCCGTACCTGCTCCAGGTCACGGTTGGAGTGCCGGGCGATGATCTCTTCGAGCTGCTCGCGGATGCGCATGATTTCGCGGGCCTGGATCTCGATGTCGCTCGACTGGCCGTACGTGCCCTCGGTGGCCGGCTGGTGGATCAGGATCCGCGAGTGCGGCAGCGCGGCCCGCTTACCCGGCGTGCCGGCGGCCAGCAGCACCGCGGCGGCCGAAGCGGCCTGCCCGATGCAGACCGTCTGGATGTCCGGCTTGACGAACTGCATGGTGTCGTAAATGGCCGTCATCGCGGTAAAGGATCCGCCAGGAGAGTTGATGTAAATGCTGATGTCCCGGTCGGGGTCGATCGACTCCAGGGTCAGCAGCTGCGCCATCACGTCGTTGGCCGATGCGTCGTCGATCTGCACCCCGAGGAAGATGATCCGCTCCTCGAAGAGCTTGTTGTACGGGTTCATCTCCTTGACCCCGTACGTCGTCCGCTCCACGAAGGACGGGATGATGTATCGAGCCGTGGGGCTCAGGCCGTGCCCGCCGCCCCCCAGGTTGGCGTCTGCCGTGACGCTCGGCCGGATCAAGTCACTCATGTCTGTGCCTCCGCTCAGTCCTGGCCTCAAGAAACGGGGCCCTCTGAGGGCACCTGGTTGGCGCTCAGCACCACCTGGTCGACGAGGCCGTAGTCTCTGGCCTCGTCGGCGGTGAACCAGCGGTCGCGGTCGGAGTCTCTCTCGATTTGATCGAGGGGCTGGCCGGTGTGGAAGGCGATCCGCTCGGCGAGCGTCTTCTTCACGTACAACATCTGCTCCGCCTGGATCTTGATGTCGGAGGCGGTGCCCCCGATGCCGCCGGACGGCTGGTGCATCATGATCCGCGCGTGCGGCAGCGCGAACCGCTTGCCGGGCGTGCCGGCGCAGAGCAGGAACTGGCCCATCGACGCGGCCAGGCCCATGCCGACCGTCGCGACGTCGTTGGGGACGTACTGCATGATGTCGTAGATCGCCATGCCGGCCGTCACCGAGCCGCCCGGCGAGTTGATGTACAGGTAGATGTCCCGCTGGCCGTCCTCGGCCGACAGCAGCAGCAGCTCCGCGCAGATGCGGTTGGCGATGTCGTCGTCGACCTGCTGGCCCAGGAAGATGATGCGCTCGCGCAGCAGCCGCTGGAAAAGCTGGTCGGAAAGCGGCAGCAACGGCGACTCGGCCACCCGTGACTCGATCTGCCGCGGCTCGTCGAGGCTCGACGGCCGTCGCACGAGGCGATCTCGGCCATCGCGGCTGTCTCGCCGGGGCCCGCCGACCGCGGTCGGCCCTTCTGCGGGGCTCATTGGTTCGCTCTCAACCTCGCTCACGGGGGTCTTCCTCCGTCGCTATCGAGTCCGATGATTGGACAGTAACGCGCTCCAGACGCCGATCACGCCGCCAGAGACGCGTTTTCGCTCGGGGCGTATCCGCCGGGCGACTTCGGGCTCATCCGCCGGCGCCCCACCCCGGCCGCGGCCGGATGACCCGCGGGAACACGTGGCACCACAACACCCGCACGTCCATGACGCTCACAACGCTTCACGACGCACACGAGGGCACACGTACACACCGGGCCACCGGGCCCGGGAACGCTCCCTGGAGTGGCCGACCACGCCCGTGCCCGGCGAGCGCGGGGCGGGGACGGCCTGCACGATCAAGGAGAGTGGGGTCGGGTCAGGCTTCCGGCTTGTCGCCGGCCTTCGCGTCGCCGGCCTTCGCGTCGTCCGCGGTCTCCTCGGCCGGTTCAGCGGCGCCCGCGGCGGCATCCTCGGTCGGCGGCTCCGCCGCCGCCCCGGTTTCGTCGACTGCCGTGGCTTCCGTGGCCTCGGCGGCCTCGGCATCTGCTTGGAGCTCTCCGCTGATCTCGCCGCGGATGGCCTCGATGTCGAGCTCGGTGCCCGACTCCTCGGTGACCTTGACGTGCTCGACGATGAGGTTCAGCGCCTTGTTGCGCAGAACCTCCGAGACCAGGGCGGGCAGCTGACCGCTTTCGGCCAGGTGGTCGGCGAGCTGCTGCGGCTGCACACCCATCTGCATGGCCTGGGTGACGACGTACTCGCTGAGCTCCTCGTTCTCCACCTGGAGCTCTTCCTGGACGGCGAGCTGGTCGAGCAGGAAGCCACCCCTGACGGCCTGGCGGGCGGCCTCCTGGACCTCCCGATCGAACTCCTCGGCGCTCTTGCCCTCGGACTGGAGGTAGCCGTCCCTGGTCAGCCCGGCCTGCTGAAGCTGCTGGTCGAGCTGCTCGTTGCGGCGGGAGACCTCGCTTTCCACGACGCTTTCCGGCAGCGGGAAGTCGACCTTGTCGAGCAGGGCCTCGAGCGCGTTGTCGCGGGCCTGCGCGAGCTGCTGCAGGCGCTTTTGCCGTTCCAGCCGCTTGCGGATGTCGCTACGCAGCTCGCCGATGGTGTCGAACTCGCTGGCCAGCTGGGCGAACTCGTCGTCCAGGTCGGGCATCTCCTTGGCCTTGACGCTCTGCACCGTGACGGTGATCTCGGCGTCCTCGCCGGCGCGCTCGCCGCCGGCCAGCTTGGCGGTGAAGGTCTTGGACTCGCCGGCCGACATGCCGGCCAGCGCATCGTCGAGACCTTCGACGGAACCGCCGGAGCCGACCTCGTAGGAGTACCCGGTGGTGCGGGCGTCTTCGATCTCCTCGCCGTCGATCGCCGCTGACAGGTCGATGGAGACGTAGTCGCCGCTTCGCGCCGGGCGTCCGGCCGCGGTCAGCGAGGCGAACCGCTCGCGGAGGTTGCCGAGCGTCTCCTCGACCTCGTCGGGCGTGACGACCGCGTCGTCGACGGTGACCGGCATGCCGTCGTAGTCGGGCACCTCGAACTTCGGCCGGACGTCCACTTCGGCGGTGAACGCCAGCTCGGCGCCGTCGTCCAGCTTGGTGATCTCGACGTCGGGCCGGCCGAGGGCGAACACCTCGGTCTCCTCCACCGCGCGGCCGTACAGGCCGGGCAGCGCGTCGTTGACCGCCTCCTGCAGGACGGTGCCGCGTCCGATGTACTGGTCGATCAGCCTCGCCGGCACCTTGCCCGGGCGGAACCCCTTGAGGCGCACCTGCTTGGAGATTTCTCTGTACGCCTTGTCGAGGTTCGGCTTGAGCTCGTCGAACGGCACTTCGACGGTGAGCTTGACCCGCGTCGGGCTCAGCTCCTCAACATCGGTCTTCACTGGGGCAAGTCTCCTTGATCCGGCGCATTGCGGCCTCGTCCGGCTGCTGAGCGCCTCGCCGCCGGACGCGCTGCGCAGCGGAGTTGTCGGCGTGCGCTCACCTCGCGCGGGCGCGCCGCCCGCGGGTGGCGCCTGCGCACAGGCGACACCGCCACGGCCGGCGGAGGCTCGCACGCCGTTCGCGGCCCAAGTCTATGGCGTTCCGGCGACCCCCGTTGACACCCTGCGGGCGCCCGGCGAGCGGATCGCCGCTGATGTCAGTCGGTCTGGTCGTCGGTCACGGCGTCGGGGGCGTGCCGCTTGACCGAGTCGATGCCCCCGAGGGCGGCTGCTTTGGTGGTGTACGCCTCGCTCGACGCGATCACCTGGCCATTCGACGCTACGAGGTTGAATCGGAACTGCCCGGCGGCGTCTTTCTTCAACACGAACTTGCCGGCCATCTCGGCTGCCTCCTGCTGGGTCATATGGTCCGTCGGCGTTACCCGACCGGGCGCGATGCTAGCCCGGTATGTACACAAATATCAGCTCTGAGTAGTGAAAAATCTTCATTTGTCTCACCTCGTACATAGTTCACGCCGAGTGGACCGGGATCGTACGTTATCGTCACGCCCTGGCCATCCCGGCACAGAGCAGCCTTTGTCGAACCCGTACGGTACGACCCTGATTACGAGGAGCGCCGTGACAATCCTCCTTGTCGCGTTGTGTCTTGTCGTCGGGACTCTGGAGCTCTACGCCGCAAAACGGAGCCGGGATCAGACCAACGCCTTTGTCAATCGGGTCGAGGAACTCCGCCAGCAAGTCGACAGGGAAAGCGGCGTTCTCGTCACCGTCGGTGAACAGCTCAAAGCGGAAATGTTCAAAGTGCAGCGGGATCTCCTGCCCGCGATGGAGAACCGCGTCCGCCAGAACACCGGCCAGATCGAACAGCTCAGAACCGTGATGCAACAGGCGGAGGCGTACCTCAGGACACAGGCGCAACGGCTGCAGGACCTGGAGAAACAGAAGGTCACGCTGGCCGCGCTGCGCCGCAAGCTGTCCGACATAGAAAGCTCCATGGAGGCGCTCCCCACGCCCGAGCCGACCGCGCCCGGGGAGAACGTCGAGACCGCGCTGGCCCGCATCGCCACGCTGGAACGCAACGGCGACCAGATGATGGAGCTCCAGCGCGATCTCACCAAGACCCTGGAGGACGTGGAGGACGTCGTCACCGACCTGCTCGGCTACACCTCGACCGAGCTCGATCAGGCCGTCGCCGCTTCACTCACCGGCCGGCGCCCGCCCGGCGTCGCCGTCGGCGGGCGGCTGTGGACCCGCGATCCGCGGCTCGGCGACGTCGTCGTCGAGATGTACGAACGGTGCGTGCGCGCCAACCACCTGAACGTCATGTTCAAGGCGGCCGATGAGACCGGCGGCGCCACCGGGGCGGAACGCGAGGACACCCGGCAGCTGCGCTACTTCCTGGCCGGGCGCAGCCCCGAGGAGCTCGTCGGCGACTTCGCCGCCCTGCTGGTCTCGATCGGCCGCGACGACGCGGCGGCCACGGGACGCCCCCGTTCGCCCGAGGCGCTGGCGCTGGCCGGCATGCTGCGGACCTTCGCGGAAAGCACCGGCGCGACCGCGCAGATCGGTCCGCTTGTCGCGCTGCGCACCCGGGAGGAGCTGCTGTGCGCGGTGCTCAGTCACGCCCAGGTGCTGGACTTCGAGCGCAACCGGCTGTACGCCGACTCCCTCGGCGCCGCGGTGTGGATGCGCCGGCTACCCGGCCATCAGGTCCGCGACCTCACGGCCTGGGCCGCCCAGCCGCCCGAGGTGTAGACCTGGATCGCGCCTGAGGTGCGGTCGCCGATCCGCGCGACCAGCGGACAGGTGGCGGCCCGGGAGATCGGGTCGACCTCGCCGCACAGCCCGATGCCCGCGACCGGGTCGAGGAAGATGACGTTCTCAACGGCCCTGGCCGCCCGTACCGCCGGGATCACCGAGCGGGCCTCGACGTCGTCGAGCAGGGTCTGGAAGGTCAGCTTCCTGCCGTACCGCAGCAGGCGCGGCGCGTCGACCACGCGCGTGCCGATCGCGGCCGCCGAGCCGCTGGCGACGATGCCGATCGACCGGACCTCGCGGCCGCGTACATAGATCTCTCTGGCGGGCAACCGGCCGGCCGTACGTTCGCGCAGCTGCACGCCGAAGCCCGCCTCACCGCTGAAGAAGATCGGCAGGCCGGACAGCGACGCGCTGTCGGCGACGAGCACGGAACTGGGCGACACCTCGTATTCGGGCATGAACACGCTGACGCCTTTGACCAGCAGCTTCCAGACCGCTCTGCCGGTCAGCACCGAGAGAAAGTCCTCCCAGGACGCCCCCCGCTGGGCGCTCAGCCTCCGCTCCTGCGCCGCGACCATGCCGTCATCCTCCGTTGCGCGGACCCCGGAGACAACCCCACCGCTGTCCGCACCGGGCCAAAACCCGGCGGTCCCGCGCACCGCGCCACATCCACCGCCGCGCGGACCACCGCGCCGGCGGCGCGGGTCGCTGGCCGGGCCGTCGAGGTACCGGGCGGTACGTGCGGCCGGCCGGACGTACGGGCTCAGGGATTGGTATAGACCCGCCGCGGGGTCAGCAGGACCACGGTGCGGCGCTCTTCGGCCATGACGCGATCGTAGGTGTCCCAGTCGTCGTGGGTGCCGCCCGCGGCCGAGAACACCGCGCGCAGCAAGAGCCGCAACTTCTCGGCGTCGATGCCGTCCATCGGGTCATCGGGCCCGATCAGCTCGACCGGCCCCTCGGCGGCCACCCACCGCCAGCCGGCCCGCACCACGACGCTCGCGTGCGGGCGGGCGCGCAGGTTGGCCAGTTTGCGGGTACCGCCGCCCGCCACCAACCCGACCACATCGTGCCCGCCGGTCGGGTGCGGCAGCACGCCGGCGTTGACCACCGACGACTGGATGCTCCCGTCCGCGCGCAACGTGGACACGACGCAGAGGCCATGGTCCTCCGGCACCAGCCGCGCGAAGTCGGCGAGATCGGCCATGCCCGGGAGCCTAACCGACCGCCCGCGACCGCGCCGCCCCCTCGCCGGCCCGGCGTGCGGCTACACTCGTGTCGTTCTCGGGCTGTAGCGCAGCTTGGATAGCGCACCGCCTTTGGGTGGCGGGGGTCGCCGGTTCGAATCCGGCCAGCCCGACGAGGCGGTCTGCCATGGTTGGCGAGCTTCGCCCGCCTTCCCCAGAGGCCCGCGGTGTTGGCCCAGGGGGACGACCCCTGGAACCCCTGATGTGGGGGCTGCGCCCACACATCCCCGACGCCGACCGTTGCTGCTCGCCGCTTGTCACGTCGGGTGGTGCTAGTACGTCAGTGCTATGACGGACAGTACTGAGGGGTGCCACCGATGGACGACAGGGAGTTTCTGGCCGGCCGGTTCGAGGAGCACCGCCCGCACCTGCGCGCGGTGGCGTACCGCATGCTCGGCTCGCTGAGCGAGGCAGATGACGCGGTGCAGGAGGCATGGTTCCGGCTGAGCCGTTCCGATGTCAGCGGCGTGGAGAACCTCGCCGGGTGGTTGACGACCGTCGTCGGGCGGGTGTGCCTCGACATGCTGCGCTCGCGGGCGTCCCGGCGCGAGGAGCCGTTGGACGGGCGGCTGCCCGACCCTGTGGTGAGCGGCAGGAACGGCGTCGATCCCGAGCACGAGGCGCTGGTCGCCGACTCGGTCGGGCTGGCGCTCCTGGTCGTGCTCGAGACGCTGGCGCCGGCCGAACGGCTGGCGTTCGTGCTGCACGACATGTTCGGCGTGCCGTTCGAGGAGATCGCGCCCATCGTCGGGCGTTCCGCGGCCGCGGCCCGGCAGCTGGCCAGCCGGGCGCGGCGCAGGGTGCGCGGCGCCGCGCCCGTGCCCGATCCCGATATGAACCGGCAGCGCGAGGTCGTCGATGCCTTCCTCGCGGCCGCGCGGGACGGCGACTTCGATGCGCTGGTGTCCGTGCTCGATCCTGACGTCGTGCTGCGCGCCGACACCGGGGCGGCTCCGGGCGGCGCCGCGCTGGTCAGGGGCGCGCGGAACGTCGCGGAACGGGCGCTTGCCTTCGCCAGGCTGGCCAGGTTCGCCCGGCCGGCGCTGGTGAACGGCGGCCCTGGCTTCGTCACCGTGGCGAACGGGCAGCCGGTCGCCGTCATGGGCATGACCATCACCGATGGCAAGATCGTCGAAATCGACGTCCTCGCCGACCTGGACCGCCTGAGCCGCCTCGACCTGGCGCCGCTCGACGACTGACGAGGCCGCGCCGGCGCCGGCCCGTCAGTCGCTTGCGGGGTCCCGCGGTGGTTCGTCGGTGTGCTGGGCCGCCACCAGGACGTTCCCTGCGGCCGTGCGGTAGTAGAGCACCGACCGGCCGGCCCGCCTGCGCCGGACGAGATTGGCGTCGAGCAGCACCTTGAGGTGGCGGCCCACCGAGCCGAGCCCCTGGCCGGTCAGCGCCACCAGCTGCGTGGTGCTCTTGGGCGCGTCGAGCAGCAGCAGGACGCGGGCCCTGGCCGGGCCCAGCAACCTGCCCAGGGCCGCGGACGCGGGCAGCCCGAGGTCCGGCTCGGCCAGCGCCCCCGAGCAGGGATAGACGATGGCGTACCGGTGCGGCAGCTCCCACGTCACCCAGCCGTGGCCGGGGGTGACCGGGACGAAGAGCAGCTGCGCGCCGGACAGTTCGCGGGGCGGATAGTCGTACGTATTGATCTGCAACCGGCCGTCCCCGAGCCACCGCATCCCGGGACGCATGCCGCTCAGCGCCGCGACCCAGCCGCCCTGGCTGAGCCGGCCCGTACGGGCGACGATGTCCGCCTCGACGATGCGCCTGCGCCGCGGCCAGGACGGGAGCACCGTCTCAGTCCACACCCATTCAAGGAGGTCGGCGGCGCGGCGGGCCAGGTCAGGGCGGTGCAACGCGGCGGGCGGCGGGCCGCCGAGCGCGACGGCGAGGTCGGCGCGAACGGCCTCGGCCGGCGTCTCCGCCACCCGCCCCAGCTCCGCGTCGAACGTCAGGGCGTCGCCGTCCGGCGGCGCCGGGGCGATGAAGTCGGCGATCCAGCCGCGCCCGGGCAGGGCCGAACGGACGAGCAGCGCGGTGACCGGGTCGCCGGCAAGTCGGTCCTGATAGGCCGGCCGGTGCGTCGCCAGCCATTCGCGCTGGCCGGGATGCCCGACGGTCCCCCGCTGGAGTGCGATCAGGCAGGCCGTGGTCTCGGCGAGCGGCGAGATGACGAACCGGCTGCGCGCCAGCGTGTCGGCGTTGGTCCGCCACCAGCCCATATGCCCGGAGCCCCGTCTGTTTCGCGGTCTTGCGAAACTCTACCGGCCCGCCGACGGGCCCGATCAGACTCCCCGCATGCGCACATACGGGGAGCTGTTCCGTACGCCGGAGTTCGCGCCGCTGTTCGCCACCGTCTCCGTACAGGTCGCGGCCGGCACGGTGAGCCAACTCGCGCTCGGCACGCTGGTCTACGCGGCGACCGGCTCGCCGCTGCTGTCCGCACTCAGCATGTTCGGCCCGTCGTTCGCCCAGGTGATCGGGGCGGCGGCGCTGCTGTCGGCGGCCGACAGGCTGCCGCCGCGCGCCGCGCTGGCCGGCCTCGCGCTCGCCTTCGGCACCGGCACCGCGGTGCTCGCGGTGCCGGGGCTGCCGGTGGCCGCGGTCTTCGGGGTCATCCTGGTGCTGGGACTGGTCGCCTCGCTGGGCGGCGGAGTCCGCTACGGGCTGCTGAGCGAGATCCTCGCCGCGGACGGGTACGTGCTCGGCCGGTCGGTGCTGAACATGTCGGTCGGCACCATGCAGATCTGCGGCTTCGCCGTCGGCGGGCTGCTCGTGACCGTGCTGTCCCCGCGCGGCACGCTGCTCGCCGGCGCCGGGCTCTACCTCGCCACGGCGATCGTCGCGCGGCTCGGGCTGAGCGCCCGACCGCCCCGCGCCACCGGGCGCCCGTCGATCGCGCGCACCTGGCGGACCAACGCCGCGCTGTGGTCCTCGGCCGCGCGCCGCTACGTCTACCTGGCGTTGTGGGTGCCGAACGGGCTGATCGTCGGATGTGAGTCGATCTTCGTGCCGTACGCGCCGCACCAGGCCGGTCTGCTCTTCGCGTTCGCGGCGTTCGGCATGCTCATCGGGGACACGCTGGCGGGCCGGTTCATCCCTGGCGGCTGGCGGGCGCGGTTGGGGCCGCCGCTCCGCCTGCTGCTCGCCGCGCCGTACCTCATCTTCGCGCTGCACCCGGCGCCGCCGGTCGCGATCGCCGCGGTCACGGTGGCCTCGATCGGGTACGCGGCCAGCCTGCTGCTGCAGGAACGCCTCATCTCCCTCACCCCTGACGACATGCAGGGGCAGGCGCTCGGGCTGCACTCGTCCGGCATGCTCACCTGGCAGGGGATCGGCGCCGCCGGCGCCGGCGCCCTCGCCCAGCACACCTCCCCCGCGACCGCGATGGCGGTCATGGCCGCGCTGTCCATCACGGTCACCCTCGCGCTGGCCCCAGGCCTGCGTCCGGCGGAGCGCGCAGGCCGGGCGCGGCCGTGGGACGTCCGGCCGTTGGCCGACGAGCCCCCGCCCGGTTCGGAGCTGACCTGAACGGGTCAGGACGCCGGCGGGCCAGGCGAGGCGGGGGTGGGCCAGGCGCGCAGCGCGGTCTCCGCCACCCGGCGCAACTCGTCGGCGCCGCACCCCCCGGCGGCCTGTACGGCGATGCCGTCGGTGAGCGTCATGAGGAAACGGGCCAGGTCCGAAGGGTCGCAGTCGGCGGGCAGATCCCCTTCGGCCCGCGCCCGGTCGAGACGCTCGACGAGCGCCGCCGCACCGACCGCGCGCCGCGCGATCACCTGCCGGCGGGCCGGCCGGCCCTCCTCCCCGCACGCCTGCGTCCCCCGGACGCACAGGCAGCCGCGTGGCGTGTCGGGACCGGTGGTCAGCCGGATCGCCCCGTACAGCATGCGTGCGGCGACGTCCCGAGCCGTGGGCGCGTCGAGCGCCCGCTCGGCGAAGGCGCCCGGCCCGGTGAGGTAGCGATCCAGCACCCTGCCGAACAGCTCCTCCTTGTTTCCGAAGGCGGCGTACATGCTGGGCCGGTTGATCTCCATCGCGGTGGTCAGGTCGGACAGCGTCGTCCCCTCGTAGCCCTGGCGCCAGAACACCTCCAGCGCGCGGTCAAGCGCCGCGTCCGGATCGAAGGCGCGGGGGCGCCCACCCGGCATGCGAGACCTCCTCCTAGTTTCATACCTACCGGTACGTTAACCCCTTGACGCGGCGTGGCGCCGCCCCCTAGTTTCGTACCAATCAGTACATAACTAACGGGAGGCATGCGATGGCGCGCATTCGAGTGGGGATCGTCGGCGCCGGACCGGACCGCGGCTGGGCGCGGGCGGCACATCTGCCGGCGCTCGACCGCCTCGACGAGTTCGAAGTGACCGCGGTGGCGACCAGCCGGCCGGAAAGCGCCCGCCGCGCCGCCGATCAGTACGGCGTCCCGCACGCCTTCGCCGACGCCGGGGAACTGGCCGAACACCCGGACGTGGACTTGGTGGTCGTGTCGGTCAAGGCGCCCGCCCACGCCGCGGCGATCCGGCCGGCATTGGCGGCCGGCAAGCATGTCTTCACGGAATGGCCGCTGGGGGTCGACCTGACCGAGTCGATCGCGCTCGCCGACGCCGCCGCGGAAGCGGGCGTGACGCACGTTGTGGGGCTGCAGGGGCTGCGGACGCCGGACGCCCGCTTCGTGAAAGACCTGCTGGCCGAGGGCGCGATCGGGAAAGTCGAGTCGGTCAGCGTCATCAGCGCGGGAGATCCGCTCGGCGGCAGCCGGCTGCCGCGGGGCCTGGCGTGGAGCGCCGACCGCAAGCAGGGCAACGACCTCCTCTCGATCATGGGCGGCCACACGATGGCGCTGATCGACGAGCTGGCGGGCCCGTTCGTCGAGATCTCCGCCGCCTCGGTCGCCACCTTCGGCGACGGTATCGAGATCAGCGAGACGGGCGAGACGGTGCCGAAGGACGTTCCCGACCAGATCGCGCTGTTCGGCCGCCTGGCCGGCGGCGCCCTGGCGTCGGTCAGCATCCAGGGCGGCAACGCGCCCGCCCCGGACGGCTTCCTCATCAAGATCGCCGGAACCGAGGGCAAGCTCGCCATCACGCCCGTCGAGCCGACGCACTACATGAACTGGGGCGGCTGGCGTGTCCGCGTCACCGCCGCCGACGGGACCACCTCCGAACCGTCCCTCCCCAGCCGCTACCACGTGGTGCCCGCGGACGTTCCGCCCGGCCCGGCCGCCAGCGTCGCCGCCGTCTACCGCGAGATCGCCGCGGCGATCGCCGAAGGGCGGCCCGCGCATCCGAGCTTCCAGACGGCCGTCCGCCACCACGGGCTGGTCGACGCGACCGAGCGCGCGGCCGAGACCGGCCGCCCGCAGGCGACCTCATGAACGTCCTGGTCATCGGAGCCACGGGGTACATCGGATCGCGCGTCGCCGCCGCCTTCGCCGGCGACCATCGCGTCTCGTCGCTGCGGCGCCCGGGCGGACGCCCTGCCGCGTACCCCACGGTCCCGGGCGATCTCACCGACCCCGCGTCGCTCGCCGCCGCGGCGGCGGGCTTCGACCTGGTGGTCCACGCCGGCGTGCCGGTCGACGCCGGCACCGACCTGGCCGGTGCGGAGGCGTTGGTCGCGGCCGGCTCCCCGCTCGTCTACACCACCGGAGCCGCGGTGCTCGGCGGCGGCCAGGCGGACGAGGACAGCCCGCCCGACCCGCACCCGCTCGCGGCCTGGCGGGCGGAGGTGGAACGCCGCGTCCGCGCCGCGGGCGGCCGGGTGATCCGGCCCGGCATGGTGTACGGGCACGGCGGCGGCCTCGTCCACGATCTGCTCGCCGCAAAGGCCGCGGAACGCGGCACCGGCGTCTACATCGGCCGGCCCGGCGTCCGCTGGCCCGTCGTGCACCTCGATGACCTGGCCGACCTCTACCTTCTCGTGGCCGAGAAGGCGGCGCCCGGCACGGTCTGGCACGGCATCGCCGAGACGGTACGCCTGGACCGCATCGCCGCCGCGCTCGGCGGCGGCAGCGCCTCGTCATGGCCGCTGCACGAGGCGGTCGCCGAGCTCGGCCCGCTCGCCGACCTCTTCACCCGCGACCAAACGGTCTCCGCCGACAAGACGCGCGCGGCACTCGGCTGGCATCCTGTCCACACCTCGATCGTCGACGAGCTCACGACCGCCTGACCGACCAAGACCGCCGGAAACAGGCAAGAACCCGGTACGCTACGCGAGGCGGCACCTCCAGGGTGCCGCCGCGCGGGTGTAGCTCAACGGTAGAGCCCCAGCCTTCCAAGCTGGTCACGCGGGTTCGACTCCCGTCACCCGCTCCACGTTTGACCAGGTGACGGATGCCTCATCGATCTAATTTCATGATCGTTGGGTAGATTTTCGTTGCGAGGATCTCCTCAAGGCCCGGCAGGGGCCCTTGGCGTGTTTCGCTGCCCTGCCGGACGTTCAGAAGACCCTTTACTGCGTCACAGTGAAGGTCTTCACCGCTGACCATGGTCCGTTACCTGCGCAGTTCTGCGCCCGGACCTTGTAGTGGTAGGTACCCGTTGTCGGAACAGGCGAGTACGTTGCGGACGTGGAGGAGACAGTCGAGTCGTGCCACAGCGTCCCGTTCGGGAGGGCGACCTGAACCTCGTACCGCGTCGTGTTGCTGACGGCTCCCCAGGTGAGCTGCACCCAGCTACCTTGGACGTTGGACTGGATGTTGGGCGGGCTGGACGCAGGAGCACTGCTGGACGAGCAGCCACCACTGGCCGAAGTGGTGAACGTGACGTCGGACCCGTAGGCGGTACCGGCGGAGTTCGTCGCCTCGATCCGGTAGTGGTAGGTAGTTGATGGGTCGAGCCCAGTGATGATCGTGGACTCGCTGACCGGCGAGGTGCCGGAGCCGACATTCTCTTGCGGACTGGGCGTCTGGTCGCCATAGGAAGTGTCCACGCCACCGTCGAACGTGTAGGTGGTCGCCAAGCCTTCCGGGTTCACTGTCCCATTCAGCGTGACACTTGTGGAAGTGACCGCTGTAGCCGCGGTGGTAGTCACGACGGGCGCACTGCTGGTCGGCGGCGGAGTGGCGCCTCCACCGCTTGAGCAGTCGTCCGCCAGTGCTGTGTCGGCTTCCGACCACTGAGCGGCGGTCATCGAAGGCAGGCCCCAGTTGGCGTCGTCGAACTCGAGGAACCCGTCACCGCCGTCGGCGCACATGTCGGAAATCCAGTTCGAGATCGATTCGTAGCCACCACTGCCCAAAGTCGCCAGGTTGGTTTCGGCGAGGTAGATCTTCGGCTGCGCGATCGTGCTTTCGCCGGACAGCCCTTGAATGATGTCGTAGGTGGTCTGGAGAGTGTTCGCGAAGTTCGTCTTACCGAACTGGCTCTGTGGATAGCCGTCGACGCCGACCATGTCGACGTTCGATGCGCCGGGCCAGTAAGGGGCGGGGTTGACGATCGAGCTGTCATCGAGGTTGTAGGCGCCCGGAACCCACATGAAGTACGCCTTGCCATTGGCGCCGGCGTTGATCATGCTTCGGACCTTGTCCCAGGCCGCGATCCACTGTGCCGCCGTACAGGGCGACGATCCGCAGCTACCGGTGTCTTTAGCCGCCCACGGATACTGATCAGGAATGTTGAACTCGTGCGCGAAGGTGAAGATCACCGGTCCGCCCGTAGCCGCGGCACTGGTACCTAGGCTTGATAGCCAGGTCGCGCAATTGGTGTTGTTATTGGCTCCGCAGTAAGAGTCCGCCGAGTCTCCGTCCGCCGCGATGTTCGAGAACTGCGGAGTCTTGTCGAAACTCGGTCCGCCTTCCCAGGCCTCGATCTCGATGAACGGTATGGCGCCGTCAGCCTTGGCGGCTGCCACGAAGTCCGAAGGCCAGGGTTGGCCCCATGCGAGGTAGGTATTGGCGACGTCAGGCTGTTGGTTGTCCGGCCACGAGGACGGGTACTGGCCCGTGTTGTCCTCGTCGGTGGTGTAGATACCTAGTGTTGTGGATGGAGGCGATCCCCCCGCTCGTGCCTGTTGAGAGAACGCCAGCCCGGTAAAGGCGACTCCCAACATCGCCGTGGACGCCGCCACGACAGTCCAATTCCGAAATTTTCGCATGTGTTTCCTTTCTACTCACGGATCCCTACGCTCATCGAAGTGGGAGCCGTCGGGAAGGTCTCCACCACGACAGATACCGAGCCGTGTACGGGATCACGCCTCGGGAGTACATCTGGAGGCCCCTTGATTCACCGGATGTACGATCAGCAGACGATGAAGATGCTCTTCCACCCAACGCCACGTGATGACGATGCATTTGTATCGGAGGCGAGGGTGGCTACGGACACGCCGGCAGCGTTGGAGACGTTGTACATTTTGCCGGACTGGCCACGGGCGACCCATTCGTACGATCCCACCGGGTAGGGCATGTTGTGCGGCCCGCAGCCGTTGATGTTTCTTTGCGTTCCCGTGTGTCCCGGCTTCGAATACGCGATGAATATCGACGTCTCGGCGGCGGCGGCCGGCGACACCGACGCGGTGAGCACACCGAGTGCGATAAGTGGGGCGGACCAGGAGCGAGCATTGCGGAAACGGCGAGATTGCATTTGGAGTCCTTTGCTCGGCGGTTGCGGCCGCGACCCGCAGCCGCAGCCCCTTCGTAAATTGATCATTAATCCTTCCGTGTTATGCGGGGTTTTCGTGGTCGCGTTGACCGGACATTGTTTCCGTGCCCCGACGGAGGGTGTGGGTTTCGTTCGGTGCTCCGTCGGGGTTCGGCGTACCGTCGATGACCATCAGCGTCCGTCACCGACCGGCCCGGGGCCATGACGTTTGACCGGAAAAGCAACCGGCACAATGGGGCTTCCTGGGGATTGCAAAGTTCCGGTTGGGCTGGTCAGAATCGCTGTTGCGAGTCGTGATCCGAAGCTGAGGGGGCCGGATGGACGAGGCGCTGGCCGCGGGCGCGTGGGTCAAACGTCAGCGGCTGGCCGCGGGGATGACTCAGGAGGAGTTGGCGGGCAAGTCCGGGTTGAGTGTGCGGGCGATCAGCAATCTGGAGCGCGGCCGCACTACCCGGCCGCATCCTCGGTCCCTTGAGGTGCTGGCGGCCGCGTTGGGCCTGCCGGAAACTGCCGGTACCGAGTGGGCGGCCCGGCTGCGTGCCGACCAGGCCCGTGACGCTTCATCGCAGGCGCCGCGGCGGCTACCCGCGGCCGGCGAACGGTGGTCGCAGCCGCATGCCTTGCACTCTGCGGCCGCCCCCGTCCCGCCCGACGACGGTGAACCGGCGAGCTCTGGGGCCGCGGCGGTGCCCGAGCCGTTTGAGCGCCCCGAGCCCGCTGCGCGGTCGGCCCGTCAGGGTGTCGATCCAGCGCCGAGGCCGCGGGCGGCCGTGGCGCTCGCGCCGCTGGCCCCGGGTGATCCGTCCCGTATCGGTTCCTTTCGGCTGCTCTCGCGGCTCGGCGGCGGGGCGATGGGCGAGGTGTTCCTGGCCGCGAGCCGCACCGGACGGCCGGTGGCGGTCAAGCGGGTGCGGGCCGAGTACGCGCGCGATGCGGTGTTCCGCGCCCGGTTCGCCAAGGAGGTGGCCGCGGTGCGGGCCGTGACCGGCGGCCACACCCCAGCGCTGATCGATGCGGACACGGGGGCCGAGCGCCCGTGGATCGCCACCGCGTACGTCCCGGGCCCCTCGCTGGCGCAGGCCGTGGACCTGAATGGTGCGCTGCCCGAGCCGCTCGCACTCGCCTTGGCCGGAGGGATCGCCCAGGCCCTCGCGGCGATCCACGCCGCGGGGATCGTGCACCGGGACCTGAAGCCCTCGAATATCCTGCTGGACCGCGACGGCCCGAAGGTCATCGACTTCGGGATCTCCCGCGCGCTGGACGGCACAGCGCTCACCGCCACCGGGATGCGGGTGGGCACCGCCGGATACACCGCCCCCGAACTGGCCGCGCACAGGCAGACGCTGCCGGCCGGGGACGTCTTCGCGCTCGGCTGCGTGCTGGCCTACGCCGCCACCGGCATCACCCCGTTCGGCGACGGGCCGGACGCCCAGGTGCTCTACCGGATCGTGCACGAGCCGCCCGACCCGCGGGCACTGCCGTGCCGGGACGAGACCTTGCGGGCCCTGATCGAGGCCTGCCTGGACAAAGACCCCGACGCCCGGCCCACCGCACAAGCCGTCATCGAGGCCTGCGGCGGCACGCCGGCGCCGGGTGAGTCCTGGCTGCCGGCCCCGCTGGCCGCGCAGGCCGCCGCGCACGGCAACGAGGCCGCGCGGCAGTTGGCCCGGCTGGCGCGCCGACGCGCCGCCCGGCGTGTGCAGCTCAGTCTGGCACCGCTGCTGCTCATCCTGGCGATCGTCGCTCTCGTCGCCGCGCTCACCGCCACCACATCCCCCGGCACCGACGTGCACACGCAAAACCCGAGCAGCCCCGCCGGCTCGTCCGCCGGTCAAGCCCCGGCGCCGTGGTCACCCCCAGCCGTCCTGCTGGGGACCTGGACCGGCGCGCAGGGCATCGGCGGCTACTCCGCCATCGCGGGACAGCATCCGAACGTCGCCAACATCTACCTGTTCTGGGGCAACAGCTTCCCCACCTCGTTCGCCAGCCAGGCGTACTCCGCCGGCGCGATCCCCTTCGTGGAGCTCGAGCCCTGGCAGGGCGGAGGCCCCAGCGACTGCAACTACGCACCCCACTTTCCGGCCATGACCACCATCGGCGCGAACGGCCCGGCAATCAGCAGCTACCTGGCCGCGTTCGGCTCGGCGATCGCCTCCTTCGGGCACCCGGTCATCGTCACGTTCGCCCGCGAATTCAACGTCTCCGGCCAGTACCCCTGGGCCCAGGGCGACTGCGAAGGCACCACGCCCGCGCAGTGGATCAAGGCGTGGGACACCGTGCGATCCGATATCGACGCCACCGCGGGCGGCCTGGCGCACTTCATGTGGGCCCCGGGCGCTGACACCGGCGGCACCACCATCGACCCCACCCCCTACTGGCCCGGCGCATCCCAGGTCGACATGGTCGGCGTCGAGGGCATCCTCAACACCCGATGGGGATCCCAACTCGGGACCTTCTCCGGTGTGTTCGGCCCGGTGTTCCACGAGATCCACACCCTCACCACTCTGCCGATCTTCATCGCGGAGACCAACCTGGCACCGTTGGACGGCAGCGGATACCAGTCCCTCCCGGGGTTCATCTCCGACCTGTGCTCCAACGGCGGCGACGGCGTCCTGCAGTACCAGTCCCCGCCCCTGTCCAAAAGGCAGTGGAACGAACTGGACAAAGCCCTGGCCAAAGACTGCGGCACCAGATGATGTCGGCGATCACAACACCATGCCCCCGCATCTGGACGAGTAGCCCCCCGTGGAACAACACGAGGACGCCGGTCAGCGTTCGCAGGGCCGTGCGCCGTCGTTGATACCGCGGTCTTCACGGCGCGCGGAGAGCCGGGGGTTCAGACAGAGCCGGTGGCACCGTCGGGCCAGGCGCAGACGCACACGCGGTTGCCGGCGCGGTCGGCGAGTGTCCAGTGCGCAGGGGCATTGGAGTCGTCGACGACGCGGCCCCCCGCGGCGAGCGCGGCCGCGAGGCGGGCCTCGACATGCTCGCTGGCGACGGAGACGTCGACGTGCATCGCGTGCCGCAGTGGCTTCGAATCGTCGAGATCCTGCATCCAGACCGTGGATCCATGGCCGAGCGGGTCGACTGCGTTGTCCTCGGCCAGTTCCGCGTACCCCAGGACGGCCCGCCAGAAGCCAACATCGGCGGTCTCGGGATGTGCCGCGATGGCGAGCTGGACCTCCTGCGCGCGGGCGCGATCCGCGGTGGCTCCGTGCTGGTGCGCGACGCTCGAGACCGCTCGGGCGATGTCGACGTGTCGCGGCTCCAGCTGCCAGATACCTCGCGTCAACCGTACGGTGAGCTGGTCATCCGCGATGGTGATCAGCACACCCGCGCCTTCGATGCCCGGCACCTTCGCGACCGCGTCAGCGAGCCGTGCCGCATCGCCGAGGGAGGGTACTGGGAACACCGCCGTCGCACCGCCGTGCAACACGACCCAGTCGCCGACGCCTTCCGCGGCGAGGAATTCCCGCCAGCCCTGTTCGCTCATGCCCACCTCCGGCATCGAAGGTAGCGATCTCAACCCCTGCTTCTGTACGAGGAACGATCTCCTTCACGACCGTGAAGGCGGTGTAATGGCTGGCATGGTCGAGAGGTATCGGGCGCGGCTCGGCGCCGCCCAGGAGACGCTGTTCATACCGCTGGCCGCCCGAGCGAGAGAGAGCCACAAGAGCCGGCCGGTGCTGCGCGATCCGAAGGCGGCCGAGATACTCGAGGTGATCGACTACGACGTCGCCAAGTACGGCCGCGGTACGGGCGGGTTCCTCACCGTACTTCGTACCGCGATCTTCGACACCTGGGTGCGCGCGTTCTTGGCCGAGCACCCCGCCGGAACCGTCGTGGAGATCGGTACCGGGCTCAACACCCGATTCGAGCGGGTGGACAACGGCCAGGTCCATTGGTTCGACGTGGACCTCCCCGACACCATTGATCTGCGCCGGAAGTTCTTCACCGACTCCGAGCGCCGGCGGATGATCGCGGCATCGGTGCTTGAGGACGACTGGCTGGACACCGTGGCCGGCGGCCAGGGCGGCCCACACTTCTTCGTCGCCGACGGCGTGCTTGTCTATCTGCCGGAGTCCGAGCTTTTTGGGGCGTTGACCCGCATCGCGCGGCGGTTCCCCGGCGCCCGGATCGCCTTTGACACCTACTCGAAAAAGATGCTCGACCGGCAGCTCCAGATGGCCGCCAAACGCGACATCGCGCGATGGGCGTGGGCGTGCGACGATCCACGTTCGCTGGAACGGCTTGGCCTACGGGTCGTCGAGACAGCCACCATTTCCCGGCCTCCACGGCGGATGCGCGACGGGCTGCCGGCCAGATATCGCTACCTCCTCCCCCTCGCTGATCCGATCCTGCGCCAACTCGTCGACGTCACCCTGTTCGAAATGGCCACGGACGAGCGTTAGCCTCGGTGCTGAACTCGCAGCGGTCGCCCGAGGCGGGATACGGAGATGACGAGGATTCACTGATGCGGACCGCGACCACCACCGATGTACGCCGGGTGTTCGACCGGCTCGCCGACAGCTACGACCGGCAGATGGCGTTCTGGGAGCCGCTGCTGTTGCCCGGCAGCCGCTCCTGGGCCGCCGGACAGGCCAGAGGCCGGGTGGTCGAGATCGCCGTCGGCACCGGGCTGAACCTGCCGCTGTATCCCGACGGCGTCACCGTCGTGGGCATCGAGCTGTCCGAACGGATGCTGGCGCTCGCCCGCCGCCGGGCGGCCGACCTGGGGATGGCCGACCGGGTCGACCTGCGCCAGGGCGACGTGCAGGCACTCGACCTGCCGGACGGCAGCGCCGACACCGTCGTGTCCACGTTCACCATGTGCACCATCCCCGACCCGCTGGCGGCCGCCCGCGAGGCCTTCCGCGTGGTCAAGCCCGGCGGCCGGTTCGTGCTGGCCGAGCACGGCCCCGCGAGCAACCCGCTGCTGCGCTCGGCGATGCGGCTGGCGGAACGGGCGACCGTCCGCACGGGCGCCGACTACCTCACCCGCGATCCGACACCGTACGTCGAGCAGGCCGGGTTTCACGTCGACACGGTGACCAGGACCCGGGGCGGCATCAGCTTCCGGATTCTCGCCACCCGCCCGCCGTCCCCAGCCGCGGATCCGGGCACTGACGGCCACTAAGGGCCAGGCCAGGCCGGTGCGGCCGAGAAGCCACGTCCTTCGACGCCGCTTGCTTGCACGCCGGCGACCGGCGCGTCACATTCGCACGTCGCGTAAACCTAAATGAAGTACACGCGTCAATTTAGTATGCAATCACATGTTGTTCGGGGGCTGATTGCTGTGGCAGTGGCCCCTACGCTGCTCATCGCCGGGTGCGGGACCAACGGGACCAATGGGTCCAGCGGGACCAGCAGCTCCAGCACGCCCGTATCCAGCCGGCCCGCCACCGTGGGCAACGGGATCGCCGGCAAGTCGTCCAGCGAGATCCTCGCCGCCGCGGAACAGGCGCTCAAGAACGCGCGGTCGGTCCACCTGAAGGGGACGCTGAGCGACAAGGGCGAAACGATCAAGCTGAATCTGTGGATGACGAGGACCGTCGCCAAGGGCTCGATCACCGGCCCCGAGGGCGGCAAGACGTTCACCGTCGAGGTCATCAAGACCGGCGGCAGGTTCTACATGCACGCGCCGGCCATGTTCCGCGCCCTGGGCGGCGCGGCGGCCGCCGAGGTCATCGGCAATCGCTGGGTGCTGGTACCCAAGGGCGACAAGGACTTCAAGGACTTCGAGAGCCTTGTGAACATCCGGTCCATGGCCAAGGAGATGCTCACGCCCGATGGCCAGGTCACCAAAGGCAAGCAGACCGTGATCGACGGGAAGCCTGTCATCGGGCTCGAGGCTTCCGACGGCACCTTGTACATCGCGACGACCGGCCAGCCCTATCCGGTCAAGCTCGTGCCGCTCAAGCCCGAGTCGCCGGGAGAGCAGCTCGCATTCCTCGACTACAACGCGCCCGTCATCGTGCACCGGCCGGCGGATCCGCTCGACCTGAGCAAGATCTCTTGAGGATGGCCGGACGCCGGCACGCCGGCCAGCCTCGCTACCGTTCAATGATCTTGTCTCCCAGAACCAGGTCACCCTTGACCCGTACGGCCTCGTGGAAGTGTGCGTGGGTGGCGGGTCTGTCACCGCGCTCCGGCGCGGACCGGGACGCGCCGGCCGGTTCGGAAGCGGCAACCGCCTCCGCGACGGAGTGGGCGGCGGCAGGATCCGAGCTCGCCACCTGCAGCCATGCCGTGATCTGCGACTCCTTGAGTGCGAAGCGCACCGGCGCGAACTCTCGGGCGTCCACGAGGCCCGGACTGTGGCGGAGCACCGTGTCGAAGACGTAGTCGGAGGCCATGAAGGCCAGATCTGCCCGCGCCATGCGCAGTGCCCGGCGGAGGGGTGGCGAGTCGAGCATCCGCGCGGTATGGATGATGGCGTCCCCGTTGACCCCCTCCCCGTCCCAGGTGACCGGTCCAACATGCAATGCGGCCCGCAACTGGATCCGCACGGCGGCGCTTGCCCGCCTGTTGTGGCGCCGCAGTTCGGCGGCGAGCAGCGCGAGCAGCGGATCGGCGACCGAGCGGGTGGGCAGTTCCGGCGGCACCACGACGAGAACTCCGTCGCCGCGGTCCTCGTGATGGCAGACATCCCACCGGACTCCGGAGCGGTCGAAAACCTGCCGGAGGATTTCGTACAGCCGCTTCCTGACCACCTGGCGGTCGGACTCATCACGATGGAGCGCGCCGAATTCGGCCACGTCGACGTAGAAGATCGAGCAATTGAGCCCGGACGGCATCGGCGGCTGGGGGGCGGCCGGCCGGTAGATCTCGCCCAACCGCCGCACGTCGATGATCCGTAGCCGGTGCCGCTTGGTGGAGATCAGGCCGCGTCGCCGCCAGGCGCCCAAGATGCGGCCGATCTCCTCCGCGTTGGCATCCACCCAACGGGCTATCTCGTCAGGTGAGATGGGCAGGCTGAGCGTCGGCCCGGCGGGGGTCTGCTGGCCGCGCCGGACGGTAAGCTCCCGCAGGAGGTAGGCCAGCCGGTGCTCGGCCGCCGCCACGTCGCCGCCCAGGAACTTGTCGTCCTCGGCCAGCCGGTCCCGCTCCTGGGACTCCAGAACCCTCCGCATGGACGAGTGCTGCGCGATGAGTCGTCGGAACCGCTTCGCCGGCACGACCATGCCCGTCACGTCGCCGAGCGCGGCCACCGTCGCGGATCGCACGAGCCGGGTCAGTCCCGCCCGCTCCCCGATCAGGTCGCCGGGACCGCGGATCGCGATGATCCGTTCCTGGCCGTCGATATAGGCGGAGATCGTGGCCCATCCGGTCTTGATCACCATGACATGGGATGCGTATGTGCCTTCATGAAAGAGCACGGTTCCCGGCTGAAATCTCTGCTCGGTGGCCTCCTGCGCGTAGGCGGCGCGCTCGGCCGGCCCCAGTGATTTCCAGAAACTTCGCACCGGTGGATGATGCCAGCGCGGCTGCATTTCGCTCGCTGTCATAGGCTTTACTCCCCTACCGCTGAGCTTTCCGCGGATATCGCGAGGTCCAGTTGCCCGAGCCAGTGACGCGCACGGTCTTCGCCTTCGCGGTTTTCGACTTTCCGGCAGGCGATGGTCGCCTGCACGAACAGCTCGCGCGCCGGTTCCGGGCGGGCGAGCCTGACATTGATTTCGCCAAGGAGCACGAGGCTCTCTCCGCGCCCCCACTGATCGCCGATGGCGTGTTGGATCTCCAGTGCCCGCTGCGCGTGGCGCAGGGCCGCTTCGTCATCGGCCGCCTGCATAAGGATGCGGGAGAGGCTGTCGAGCGTGTCAGCCGCCCCACGACGATCATTGATCGCGAGCCGGATCGCCAAGGACCGCTCGGCGTAGTCGAGCGCGCTCGTCAGGTTGCCGACTTTTCGCATGAGGCGGGCCATGGTGTTCAAGCTCTCGCCTTCGCCGTGCCGGTCACCGATTTCGCGCCGGAGCGCGAGGGCATGAGTGACGTATTCGAGCGCCTGAGGATAGCGGAGATAGAATCGGTGGATGCGGGCGAGCAGGTCGAGGCACTCGGCTTGCCCGTAAAGGTCGGCGATCTCCTGGCGAATGCGCAGTGACTCCGATCCGCTCGCCAACGCGTCGGCTTGGGCGCCGAGCCGCCAACGCGCATAGGTGAGCATGTAAAGGCTTTCGGCCTCGCCGTGCCGGTTGCCGATTTCTCGGTGCAGGGCCAACGCCTCCGCGGCAAGGCGGTGCGCCCACTCGTTGTGGCCCATTTTGCGACGGATACGCGACAAGGTGTCGAGCGTCTCCGCCGCGCCGCGGCGATCGCCGAGTTCCCGGCGAATGCGCAATGCGCTATTGGCGAAGAACAAGGCCTTTTTGTAGCGACCGATCGATTGGTATATCCGGGCGAGATTGTCCCTGGTCTCACTTTCCGCGTCCCGGTCACCGATCTCCTGTTGGATGCGGATCGCCTTTTCCGCGTGGCCCACCGCGATGCTGTACGCGCCGCGATGGCGGCACACAGTGGCCAGCGCGTTGGTCGTACGGCCCTCGGCGGCGAGGTGGCCGATGTTCTGCTCGATCTCAAGAGCCGCCATGAGGTCGTCCTGCGCGGCGTCGTACTCGCCGAGCCGGCAATGGATGAGCCCGACCGTTTGGAGCGTTTCCGCTTCGCCGTAGTAGTCGCCAACGGCACGCTGGAGGGTGAGCGCCTGGAACAGATTGCGCAGCGCACGCTCGTGCTGGCCCATGTGCCACTGAACGCGACCGATGAGGCTCAGGCATTCTCCCTCACCGGTCTGATCGGCCATCTCGCGTTTGGCGACCAACGCGATCTGCGCCGTGTGGAGGGCGCTGCGATATTCGGACTGGCGGCGATCGATGTGGGCGACGGTGAGCAGGTCGTCGCTTTCACCGTGCCTGTCGCCGGTCTCCCGGCAAAGCCGCAGCGACCCGTAGGCACACTCGCGGGCTTGGTCATAGCGGCCCACCCGGGAGTGGATGCGGGCGAGGACGTAGAGGGTGTGGCTGATGCCTGCCAGGTCCCCGATGTCACGCTGGATGGCGAGCGCCTCTCCGGCGACCGAGCCCGCTTCGTCGTAGCGATCGCGGTACCACAGGATCGTGGCGATGTGCGTCATGCTCTCCGCGACGCCGCAACGGTCTCCGATCTCCTGGCGGATTCGCAACGACTCGTTCGCGTAGTCGAGCGCCTCCCCATAGCGCGCGATGCGAATATGGATCCGCGCCAGGACGTCGAGGGTCACCCCTTGCCCGGGCCGGTCGTCGATCTGTCGCTGCAGTTCCAGTGCCGCGGTGGCGTTGCTCCGCGCCTGGTGATGCTCGCCCATCCGGCACTGGATCCGGGCGATCGTCGCGAGGCTCTCACCGATGCCGAACTGGTCTCCGATGTCGCGGCGGTTGGCGAGCGCGGCACGCGCCTCGCCGAGGGCGGAGGCGTACCGGCCGACCTGTCGATCGATCTCGGCGAGGTTGTTGAGCGACTTGGCCATCCCGTACGTGTCCCTGATGGCGGTCTGGACGGCCACAGCCTTCTTGCCGTGCCACCGGGCGTCCGTGTGCCGCCCGAGCCGGCGCTCGATCATCGCGAGGATGGTGAACGTCGATCCCACGCCGTGGGCGTCGCCGATCTCCTGCCGGAGGGCCAGGGCGAGTCGTGCGTTCCGCAGGGCCTCGTCGTACCGGCCCGACGCCTGCTGGATCGTGGCGATGCTCGCCAGTGACTCGCCTTCCCTGTGCCGGTCGCCGATCTTTCGGGAGATCTCCAACGCCTCGAAGGCGCTGCGCAGCGCCGCCGGGTAGTCGCCGCGTTTCCGGAGGATGCCCGCCTGGTTGTTCAAGCTCATGGCCATCCCCGCGAGATCCTGCGTGTCGTTGCCGATGCGCAACGCCGCTCCGACGCAACCGAGCGCCTGGTCGAGGCGGCCGACGCGGCGGTGGATCCGCGAGAGGATGTCGAGCGCTTCGCCCTGTCCACGCCGGTCGCCGATGTACTCGCGTACCGACAGGGCCAGTTGGGCGTACCGCCAGGCCTGTTCGCCCCGGCCCATGCGGCGCAGGATGCGCGCGATGGTCTCCAGAGCGTCGGCCTCGCCCCAGCCGTTGCGCAGCGCGCGGCTCGTGCGCAGCGACTCGCGGGCGAAGTGCAGCGCGAGGGGATAGCGCCCCAGCCGCCAGTAGACCTGCGCGATCTTTTCGAGTCCCTCACCGAC
The DNA here is from genome assembly GCA_036378315.1 of Streptosporangiaceae bacterium. Classification (GTDB taxonomy): domain Bacteria; phylum Actinomycetota; class Actinomycetes; order Streptosporangiales; family Streptosporangiaceae; genus CALAED01. The sequence continues at coordinate 27,076 of DASUWU010000032.1, forward strand.
GCCGTACAGGTCCCCGGCCGCACGCAACACCTGAAGTGCCTGCTCGCCGTAGCCGAGCGCCAGTTCGTAGCGGCACCGCAAGCGCTCTATCCGGGACATCGTGTTGAGCGTCCAGCCGGCGCGGTGGCGGTCACCCAGCGACGTGAAGAGGTCCCGCGCCATCGCCGCGTCGTCCGACGCCGTGTCGTACTTGCCCAGGTCGCAGTGCACCACCGCCAGGTGGTCCAGCATGACAGCTTCCGAACGGCGATCCCCGGCCTTCCGGGCCGCGGCGAGCCCGAGCCGGTGGATCTCGATGTTGTCGGCGTTGTACCTGCCGCGCCGTAGGAAGTGGAACATCGCGTCGGCGAGTTGCCAGGTGAGCTCCCATTCGTCCAGCTGGGCGGCCTGGCGGGTCACCGCGACCAGCCCGGAGCGTTCGGCCTCGAACCACGCCAGACATTTCTTGATCCGGTGCACCGGATCCGTGTGTTGCGGGCCGGCCCCGGCCATGTGCGACGCCGACGGTCCTTGGTTGGCCGGGAAGGGCGCCCCGCCGGGCGAGTCACCAGGCGCGCCGCCGTCGGCAGGGCTGATCGACTGCGTGGGATGGAAACGGAGCACAGCCGCCACGGCGCGCAGTGAGCCCAGGTACCACGTCTGCAGCCGCCGGATGGCCGCGGCGCTCTCCGCGTCACCGTCCTCGGCCATCAGTTCCCTGGCGTACTCCTTCAGAACGTCGTGGAGGTGCAGTCGGCCGATCGCGCGCCGCTCGACCAGGTGGTTGCGAATGAGCTCGCGGACCAGCCGGCGCGCCTCCGAGACGGACGAGTCGAGCAGGGCCGCCACGGCGTCGACGCTGAAATCCGGGCCGGGAATGAGGCCGAGCAGCCGGAAGGCTCGCTTTTCCTCCTCATCGAGGCTGTTGTAGGCCACCTCGAATGCCGAGCGCAGGGCCAGCCCACCGGCATCCCCGTCGACGGTGAGGGAGTCGGGTCGTCCGGTCGAGCCGAGTTCGTCGACGAGGTCCCCGACGGAGTCGAACAACCCGGAGGCCATCCCGGCGGCGACCATCCGAAGGGCCAGCGGCATCCGGGCACACCGGGTGACGAGGTCGACGACCGCCTGCGGTTCAGCCTGGCTGCGTTCGAGGCCGAGCAGATGAGCGGCCAACTCCGTGGACTCTTCGATGGACAGTGGGCCGACGGGCACCGAGACGGCGCCATACCGAACGATCAACCCTTCCAGGTGAGCCCGGCTGGTCACTATGACGACGCAGTCCGGCCCGGGTGGGACAAGCGGCACCACCTGGCCCGTACTCACCGCGTTGTCGAGCACGAGCAGCACCCGCCGCCCCGCGAGCAAGGACCGGAAGAGGGCCATTCTGGGGGCTTCGTCGGCGGGGATGTCCCTGGAAGACATGCCGAGCCCCTGCAGCAGTAAGGTGAGCGCCCGAGCGGGCTCCACCGCATCGCCGGTGGATCGATCGTGCAGGTCGAGGAAAAGCTGCCCGTCGGGGAAGCTGTCGGTGTTGTGGTGCGCCCAATGGACGGCCAGCGACGTCTTGCCGATTCCCTCCATACCGTGGATGTCCACAACCACGACGGAGCGTCGGACGCCCGCCGCGGCAAGCGCCGCGTCGAGGGCGACCAGTTCGGCGTCCCTGCCCACGAACGAGTCGGGCGCTGGCGGGAGCTGCCAGAGTGCGGGCGCCAGGCGGGGCTCCACCCGCATGATGACCTTGTCCCCCGCGACGATGTCCCCGTTCGCGCGTACCAGACCGGTGAACTTCGTCGTCGCCATCGGGGACCGTGCCATCGGAGACTGTGCCATCGGGGACTGTGCCATCGGGGACTGTGCGGTCGGCGGATACGTCGGGCTCTGCTTTCGGAGCCGCTCATGGTGGCGTGGGAATTCGTTTCGCGTCATGGCCATCCCCTGTGAGCGCCATTGCTTTGACCAGAACATGCCAAGCGCGTCCGTACTGCGTCATTCGCCACAGCACCGGACGCGTATTCGGGGTGGACTGGGCCTCGCCCCGCGCGCCGTCCACCGACCTGCCGATTCGTCGTCATATGACTGCGGGACCCCGATCCCGCCGCTGTCCCCCACACCTCCAGCAGAGCCGCCGGAGGGGATCCCGACAAGCAATGGCGAAATACCCGTACAAAGTCGTACGACAGGCAATTCCCACCAGCGACTTCCCGGTGACAATACGTGAAGGTGATCATGTCTGGTCAATCGCACGGGGGGACCGGCCGTCCCGATCCTCGTCGGATCGTCACGAGGCAGGACTTCGCCCGCGAGCTGACGCTATTGAGAGATTGGGCCCGCATGACCGTGCGGGAGGTGGCGAAGGCCGCCGGACTGCCGTACGGGACCACCGGTGACTACTTCGCCGGCCGACACCTGCCGCCGCTCAAGCCGGCCAGGCTCCCCGACATCCTGCGCGCGTGCGGGGTCACCGACTCGACCGCCGTGGAAGAGTGGCTGGAGGCCCTTCGGCGGGTGCGGCGAAGCCCGGGCCGGCGGCCGGCGCACGTCCAGGCGCCCTACCGCGGCCTCGCGAGCTTCCAGCCCGAAGACGCCGAATGGTTCTTCGGTCGCGAGGCCCTGACGAACGTTCTGGTCCAGCGCGTCCTGGCGGCGTCGTCCCCAGGTGGGGAGCGGGTCATCGCGGTGGTCGGCCCGTCGGGTTCGGGCAAGTCGTCGCTCCTGCGGGCCGGCTTGGTGCCCGCCCTGCCCTGGCCGTCGATGCTCCTCACGCCGGGAGCCGACCCGGTCGGCGAACTCCTGAACGGCCTCGCCACCCTGGCCGGGGTGGGCGTTGAGGCCGAGCGCCGCGATCCCGCATACATAACCGAATTAGCGGAACGCGCTCGAAGCGCGGCGGCGGTCGATATCTCGCGCGACGCGGAAACCGCCGCGATAAAGAAGGGCCGGGAACCCACCCATACGAAGAAGGAGGCGCAAGAGCCCGGCGAACGGCGGCTCGTCGTGATCGTGGACCAGTTCGAGGAACTGCTGACCGACGGCTGTGCCGAGCCGGAACGACGGGCGTTCATCGCGGCGCTCCTGGCCATGACAGGCACGCACCCGGACCGCCTCGGCCACCCGGCCACCCGCCCGGCGATCGTCGTGATCGGGCTGCGCGCGGACTTCTACGCCCGGGCACTGCGCCACCAGGAGCTGGCGCACGTCCTGCAGACCGCGCAGGTCGTCGTCGGTCCGATGAACGAGCAGGAGCTGCGCAGGGCCATCGTGATCCCGGCGCAAAAAGCCGGTCTCGAACTGGAGCCGGGGCTGGTCGAGCTGCTGCTGCACGAGTTCGGCGGCTCGACGGGAACTCCCGGCCTCGCCGAGAACGCGCACGACGTGGGCGCCCTTCCGCTGCTGTCCCACGCCTTACGCGCGACGTGGGAACGCGCGCAGCGCGGCCGGCTGACCATCGCCGGTTACCGGGAGTGCGGCGGCATCGGCGGCGCGGTGGCTCGCACCGCGGATGACGTCTACGCCGGGCTGAGTCCGGCCGAGGAGCAGATCGCGCGGCGGATCTTCGTACGCCTCGTGCACATCGCCGATGACACCGGTGACACCCGGCGTCGCATCACCCCGGACGAACTGCCGCCAGGCGATGAGGTGACGCGCGTCCTCGACCGGTTCGTCGAACAACGGCTGATCACCGCCACCGCGAACCAGTTCGAAATCGTCCACGAAGCGCTGCTCGTCGCCTGGCCGCGGCTGCGCGCCTGGCTCGACGCCGACCGCGACGACCTGCGGACCCACCGCCGCCTGACGGTCGCCGCTGAGGCGTGGCGAGATTCCGGGGAGGATCCCGGTCTGCTCATGCGGCCGCCCCGGCTCACCGAGACGCTCGAATGGGCGGCGGACTCCCGGCACGCCGCCGACCTCAACAGCCTGGAGCGTGACTTCCTCGCCGCCAGCCAACATCACGAGCGGGCGGAGGAGCGGCTGGCCCGGCGCCGGAACCGGCGGCGCCGCCAGATCACCGCCGCTCTCGTCGCCTTGTCGTTGGTCGCGACGGTGTCGGCCACCGTAACGGTACGGCAGCGCATAGCCGCCGACGTACAGCGAGACCTGGCCGTCTCCCGGCAGGTCGCCGTCCAGGCGGACAAGCTGCGGACAAAGGACGTGGCGTTGGCCGCGCAGTTGTCTCTCGTCGCCTATCGAACCGCGCGTACCCCGGAGGCGCGGTCCAGCATGCTCGAGTCGTACTCAGGTCCGTCCGTCACCCGCGTGGTGAGCTCGCCCGGCGTGTTGCAGGCGGTGGCGGTGACGCGGGACGGCACACGCATGGCCACCGGTGGAACCGACCGGACGGTACAGCTGTGGGCCATAGCGGACCGTGGCAGACCGGCGCGGCTCGGCCCGCCGCTGCGCGGCCATCCCGACACGGTTTACAGCACCGCCTTCAGCCCCGACGGTCGGCTGCTTGCCAGCGGCGGAGGCGGTGGCGCCGTTTTCCTGTGGCGGCTCGCGGCCGGATCGCGGAATGCCAGGTCGACGGCTGGTGTCGCACTTGGCGGGCGGCGGCTCGACGGGCCGCGGCAGACCGTGTATTCCGTGGCGTTCAGTCCGGACGGCCGAACGCTGGCCGCGGCGAGCGCCGACATGACCGTACGGCTCTGGGACGTACGGCACATCGACCGGCCCCTGCCACTGAAGCGTGCCCTGTCCGCTCCTGGTGGCTACGCCCAATCCGTTGCTTTCAGCCCGGACGGACATGAATTGGCCGCCGGCTCCGCCGACGGTAGGACGCGGCTGTGGGATCTGACGGACCGCATGAATCCGCGGCCGCTGGGCCGGCCGCTGGCCGGTTCGGGCAAGGCGGCCTTCGCGGTCGCCTTCGATCCGGACGGCTCGACGCTCGCGGTGGGCAGCGCCGACGGCACGGTACGGCTGTGGAGCCTCGCGGATCGCGGTCGTCCCGTCCGGCTGGGCCGCCTGCTCAGCGGGCCGAAAGGCTGGGTCAACTCGGTCGCGTTCAGCCCTGACGGCCGGCGCCTGGCCGCGGCGAGCTCGGACGGGAACGCCTGGATCTGGGACACCGCGACGTGGCAGCGGGCGGCGTTGCTGCCCCACCCGGGTCCTGTCACGACGGCGACCTTCCCGCGGTCGGGCACGCTGGTGACCAGTGCCGCCGACGGCATCGCCCGGATCTGGGACGATGCGGGACCCGGCGTCGCCGGCCAGCGGGGCAACATCTTCACCACCACGGTGAGCGCGGACGGGCGGATCCTGGCCACGACGGCATCGGACAGCACGGCGCGGCTATGGAACCTCGCCGATCCCCGGCACACCGTGCCGCTCGGGCCGGTCATCCGCGACGCCTTCCGGGCGGGCGCGGCCTCGGGCGCGGGTGCCATGAGCCCGGACGCGCGAACGCTCGCCGTGGGCGGGGCCACTGGTGGCGCGCGGTTGTGGGACGTGTCGGCCCCCGCGACGCCCCGTCCGCTGAAGCGGCTGACCGGCCCTGTCGGCACCGTACAGGGCATCGCGTTCAGCCCCGACAGCCGCCTGCTCGCCGTGTCGGGGAACGACCACAAGGTGTGGCTGTGGGATGTGCGCGACCCGCACCGTCCCGTCCGCGCCGGCGCACCGCTGACCGGTCCGGCGAACTACGCCTTCGCACCGTCGTTCAGCCCGGACGGCCGTATCCTCGCGGCCGGAAGCGCGGACTTCCATGTCTATCTCTGGGATGTCGCCGATCCCGCGCGTCCACACCTCATCGGGAGACCTCTTGGAGGCCACACCAGCTATGTGTTCACCGTCGCCTTCAGCCCCGATGGGCGGACGATGGCCACCGGAGGGGCGGACAGCAAGGTCCTGCTCTGGGACATCACCGATCCGCGGCATCCGCGTCGGCGCGGGACAGCCCTGACCGGCCCTACCAGCTACGTCTGGTCGGTGGTGTTCGACGGCGCGGGGCGGCAGCTCGCGGCGACGGCCGGAGACGGGACGGTGTGGCTCTGGCAGGTGACCGCCCGCCGCCGGACCCGTCCCCTGGCGACGGTGGCTGCCTCAGCCGATGCCGTGTACACCGACGTGTTCGCCGGTGACGGCTCCCTCCTCGTCACCGCGGGCACCGGCTCCAGGATTCGGCTCTGGGACACCGATGCCGCGCGCGTCGCCGCCTTCATCTGCTCGACCGTCGGCACTCCGGTGACGGCGGCCGAGTGGCGCCGCTACCTGCCGGACGAGCCTTATCACCCGCCATGCCCGGCGTCGTGACGGCGACGCCGCGGCCGCCCGTGGCGCCGGCTTTCCCTGGCCCGGCGCTCCCCGTCGGTCGCCAATATGTCCTGATCATGTGGGTACGGGTCACCCATCGGCCCATAGGGGGCGGTACCGCCGGCCGCTGACGCCAGGACACGGGCGGGCATCCGCGATGGCGGTGGATCCGCGCCAGGAATCGGGGATGGAGGCGTCGATATGGAACAGCGGGATCCGCGCGAGCGCCCAAGAGAGGGTGCGTGAGGGCGGTGTTCTTTCAGCAGTTCTACCTGGAGTCGCTGGGCCACGCGTCGTACCTGATCGGGGACGAGCGGACCGGCCGGGCGCTGGTGTTCGACCCGCGCCGCGACGTCTCCTGCTATGCGGACGCGGCGCGCGCGGCGGGGCTGCGCATCACCTATGCGGCCGACTCCCATGGCCATAACGACTACCTGTCCGGCCTGAGCGAGCTGCGCGAACGCACCGGAGCGCAGGTGTGGGGCTCCGCCGCCGCGGACCTCGGGTACGAGCACAGGCCGCTCCGGGACCGCGAGGTCATCGAGATCGGGGACATCGGCGTCGAGGTGATGCACACGCCGGGTCACACTCCCGAACACATCAGCCTCCTCCTCTACGACCGGACGGCCGGCGCGGACGTGCCGGCGCTGCTGCTGTCCGGCGGCGCCTTGCTCGTCGGCGACCTGGCCCGTCCCGACCTGCTCGGCGGCGCGGCACAGGCACGGGAAGCGGCCCGCGTGTTCTGCGACACGATCCAGCACAAGCTGCTGCCGCTTCCCGACGGGGTACAGGTGTTTCCCACACATGTGGCCGGCTCGCTGTGCGGAGGCAACATCGGCAGCCGCCTGTCCACCACCGTCGGGTACGAACGGCGGACCAACGCGATCCTGGCCGCGGTCGACTCCGCTGAGGGCTTCGTCCGCGAGTGCGTCCGGCTGGACAACCTGCCAGCGGTGCCGCCGTACTGGCGGCGGATGCGGTCCCAGAACCTCCGCGGCGTCACCCCGCTCGGCACGCCGGGCGAACCGCCGGCGCTGGGCGTCGAGGAGTTCGGCGAAAACGCGCGGGCGGGGGCGGTGGTGCTGGACGCGCGGTCGCCGGAGGCGTTCGGCGGCGGCCACGTTCCCGGGGCGCTCAACGTCGGTCTTGGATCGGCCTTCGCCACCTGGGCCGGCACCGTGGTCCCCGCGGGCGAGCGGGTCCTGCTGGTACTCGACCGCGCCGACGACCTGTGGGACGCGACCTGGCAGCTCCTGCGCATCGGCTACCCGCTGCCGCTCGGCTGGCTGAGCGGAGGGATGTACGCGTGGCGGACCGCCGCATTGCCGGTCGAGACCACCCCGCAGATCACCGTGCGCGAGCTGGACGAGCGGTTGTCCGGGGGGCAGGTGAGGTTGCTCGACGTGCGCCAGCCGGGCGAGTGGACCGCCGGCCACGTTCCCGGCGCGACGCACATCACCGGCGCCGAACTTCCCGAACGGCTCGGCGAGGTGCCCAACGGAAAGCCGCTCGCGGTGAGCTGCGGGAGCGGTTACCGCTCATCGGTGGCCGCCAGTCTGATCGCCAGGCACGCCCGCGGCGACGTCCTCAACGTCACCGGCGGGATGGCCGCCTGGAAAGAGGCCGGCCTTCCCATCACCCAGGAGAAATGACCAACCTCCGGCCGGCCTATCGCGTGATCACCTCATGGTGGTCGCGCGTGCGACGGCGTCCCGCGGCCGGCGTGCTGCAGCTGCCGTAGATGTGTCGCGCGGTCGCGGTGAGCCACAGCGCGAGCGTGGCCGCGAACAGGATCGCCAGGGCGAGCTCGCTCCCGGTGATCAAACCGATCAGCGCGGCGATGCCGGCGACCGCACCCAGCGTGTTCGCGACCGCGATGAACATCGTCATCAGCCGTGGCCGCTCCTTTTCGGCGTACAGCTCGCCGGCGGTGCCGAACGCGCAGCCGCCGACAATGCCGAGGATCAGCACAGCCGCCGTGGTGCCCCGGGTGCTGGCGATGAGCGGCAGGTCGACTCCGCGCACGTACGCCACATAAACCGCGACGATCGCGCCCATGAACACCGTCGTCACGATGTCCTTGCCCGTCACTTTCATGACCACGCCTCCCGTCCTCCTCATCGGGGAAGGTGACGTCCTCAGCGTCCCCCCACGCCGGCGCCGCGGGCAGGACTGAAGGTCCGGCCGTTCGGGCCGTCAGTCCCTCGTCAACGGCCGCCCGAGCGGCTGAGGCCCTGAGCCGCCGGCCTTGCCCATCACCATCGCGACACCCGCGCCGTCCGCCCGCTCCGGGACACCCGGGCTCTGATCAGACTTCGTCTTCAATGTTGCGCATTTTTGATCGATCGTGCTATCAAATCATCACGACCAGTCAAAGATGTTGTCGCGGCTCAGAACGGAGCTGTCGTGCCGACTCATGTCGAAACCGAGATCGCCGACCAGCCGGCCTGCTGGCGGCGGGCCGCCGAGCTGGCCGCCGCCCCCGTCGTGCTGGCCGGACTGCCGGAGCCCGGCGAGCGCGTCGCCGTCGTGGGGTGCGGCACCTCGCTCTTCATCGCCCGGTCGTACGCGGCGCTTCGCGAGCACGCGGGGCAGGGCGAGAGCGACGCGTTCGCCGCCTCCGAGATGCCCGCCGGCCGCCGCTACGACCGGGTCCTCGCGCTGACCAGGTCCGGCACCACCACCGAGGTGCTGGAGCTCCTCGGCCGGCTCCGCGGGACAACGGCGATCACCGCCGTCACCGCCGACGCCGACACCCCCGTCATGGAGGCCGCCGACAGGGTTGTCGTCCTGGACTTCGCGGACGAACGGTCGGTGGTGCAGACCCGGTTCGCCACCACGGCGCTCGCCCTCTTCCGTGCTCACCTGGGCGAGGACCTCGCCGGCGCCATCGCCGACGCGGAACGGGCCGTCGCCGGGCCGCTGCCCGACGGCGTCGCCGACCGCACGCAGTTCACCTTCCTCGGCACCGGGTGGACGGTCGGGCTTGCCGACGAGGCCGCGCTCAAGCTGCGCGAGGCGTCGCTGAGCTGGAGCGAGTCCTACCCGGCCATGGAGTACCGGCACGGCCCGATCGCCGTCACCGGCGAGAACTCAGCGGTGTGGATGTTCGGGGCGGCGCCACCTGGGCTCGCCGCCGAGGTCGCCGCGACCGGCGGCCTGTGGGTGCGCCAGGAGCTCGACCCGGCAGCCTCGCTGATCATGGCGCAGCGGCTGGCCGTCGCCCGCGGCCTCGCCCGCGGGCTGGATCCCGACGTGCCGCGCCACCTCAGCCGCTCGGTGATCCTCCGCTCCGCGTCCGTCTGATCCGCCCGCCGGCGGAACCGTCCCGTCCGAAGCCGTCAGAAGGACCGCCGAGAGCATGCCGCTCGTTCCCACCGCCGCCATCGTGGAGGCCGCCCGTGCCGCGAGCCGGGGGGCCGCCGCGTTCAACGTGATCCAGCTCGAACACGCCGAGGCGATCGTCTCGGGCGCGTCGCGCGCGCACGCCCCCGTGATCCTGCAGATCAGCCAGAACGCGATCGGCTACCACGGCGCGCTCCGGCCGGTCGCGGCCGCGGTCCGAGCCGTCGCCGAGTCCGCCGGAGAGCCGGTGGCGCTGCACCTGGATCACGCGACCGACCGGGCACTGGTCGATGAGGCGCTGGAGCTCGGCGTCGGATCGGTGATGTACGACGCGTCCGCGTTGGACTATGACGCCAACGTCCGGGCCACGGCCGAGGTCGTCCGGCTGTGCCACCGGCGCGGCGTGTGGGTCGAGGCCGAGCTCGGCGAGATCGGCGGGAAGGACGGCGTCCACGCGCCCGGCGCCCGCACCGACCCTGCCGAGGCGGCCGCGTACGTCGCGGCGACCGGGGTGGACGCGCTGGCCGTCGCGGTCGGGACGTCGCACGCCATGCTCACCCGCGACGCCGCCCTCGACTTCCGGCTCATCGCGGCACTGCGCGCCGCCCTCGACGTTCCCCTGGTCCTGCACGGCTCGTCCGGCGTCGCCGACGCCGACCTGACCGCCGCGATCGACGCCGGCATGACGAAGATCAACATTGCCACCCAGCTGAACAAGGTGTTCACCGCCGCCGTGCGCGAGCGGCTGGACGCCGATCCGGCCCTCGTCGACACCCGCCGCTATCTGGGCCCAGGCCGTGACGCCGTCGCGGCCGAAGTGCGCCGGCTGCTGGGAGTCCTGCGCGCCGCCGCGGCTCCGCTCTCCCCGCAGGACCCTCTGGAAGGCTCGATCTCATGATGCGTATCGCGTTCGTCGGTGCCGGCTCGGTCGTCTTCACGCGGCAGCTGTTGCGCGACATCTTCTCGCTGCCCGAGCTCGGGGGCGTACGGATCGCGCTGCACGACATCGACACCGAGCGGCTGGCGGTCGCCGAGGCGCTCGCGCACCGTACGGCGGAACGTCACGGCGCCAAGCCGCGGATCGTCGCCAGCGCCGACCGGCGCACGGCCCTGCGGGACAGCGACGTCGTCGTGAACATGGTCGCGATCGGCGGCCACCGCGCCACGGTCACCGATTTCGAGGTGCCTGAACGGTTCGGGGTGCGGCAGACCATCGGCGACACGCTCGGGATCGGCGGCATCTTCCGGGCGCTGCGCACGTTCCCGCTGCTGGACGGGCTGGCCGCCGACATGGCCGAGGTCTGCCCCGACGCGTGGCTGCTCAACTACACCAACCCGATGGCGATGAACCTGCAGTACCTCGCCGCGGTGGCTCCCGAGCTCAAGGCGGTCGGCCTGTGCCATTCGGTCTACTGGACCGTACGCGGCCTGTGCGAGATCGTCGGCGTCCCGCACGAGGAGGTCGACGTCCTGTCGGCCGGGGTCAACCACCAGGCGTGGATCCTGACCTGGCGGCATCGAGGGCGCGACCTCTACCCGGCGCTGGACGAGGCGATCACCCGTGATCCCGAGCTGCGGCGGCGGGTACGGGTGGACATGTACCGCCGGCTCGGCCGCTACCCGACCGAGACGAGCGAGCACTCGTCCGAGTACGTCCCGTTCTACCTGCCGCGGCCCGCCGAGATCGACCGGCTGCGGATCCCGGTCGGCGACTACGTCCGGATCAGCGCCGACAACCTCGCCGAGTACGCCGCTCTCCGGGACGGGCACCACGCGACGACCGACGAGGGCGAGGAGGACGCCGCCGAGTACGCCCCGCAGGTCATCCACAGCCTCGCCACAGGGACCCTGCGTACGTTGCAGGTCACCACGCCGAACACGGGGCTGATCACGAACCTGCCGCGCGGCGCGGCGGTCGAGGTGCCGGCGACCGTGGACCGGCTCGGTGTGCACCCGCAGCACGTGGGGGCGCTGCCGCCGCAGCTCGCCGCGCTCAACCGGAGCTTCCTCAACGTGGTGGAGCTCGTGGTCGCGGCCGCCGTTGAGGGCGATCCCCGGCATATCCGCCATGCGGCCATGTGCGACCCGGCGACCGCGGCGGCGCTGACCGTGGACGAGATCTGGGCGCTGTGCGACGCGATGGTGGCCGCGCACGGCGACGCGCTGCCGCCGGCGCTGCGGGTGCCCCTGCGACCATCGCCGGATACGCCCACGTGAGCGCGCCGGCGGCCGGCCAGGTCGACCTGCTGGTGATCGGAGACGCCAACCCGGATGTCCTGGTGTCGGGCGCGCCTGAGGCGCCGCCGGCCGGCCAGACCGAGACGCTGGTGGACGGCGGCACCCTGGCCCTCGGCGGGTCCGCGGCGATCGTCGCGCACGGCGCAGCCCGCCTGGGGCTACGGACGGCGCTGGTCGCGATGGTGGGCCGCGACGCGGCGGGCGACTTCGTGCTCGACACGCTGTCCGCCGCCGGCGTGGACATCAGCCGCTGCCGGCGGCACGAAACCCTCCCGACGGCGCTGACCGTCTGCCTGAACCGGCCGGACGGCGACCGGGCCATCCTCACCGCGCCCGGCTGTCTCGCCGCCTTCGGTCCCGAGCACGTGCCCGACCTCGCCGGCCCGGCAGCCCGGCACGTCCACGCCGCCTCGTACTTCCTGCAACCACGGCTCGCCGCCGGACTGCCTGGGCTCTTCGCTGATGCGAGGGCGGCGGGCGCGTCCACGTCGCTGGACACCAACGACGACCCTGCCGGCGGGTGGCGGCTGGCTCCTGGCCTCCTCGCCGGCTGCGACCTGCTGCTGCCGAACGAGGCGGAGGCCGGCGCGCTGGCCGCGGCGCTCGGCGCCGGCGCACCCGGCGGGAGCGGCGTGCCCGGCCCGTACGCGGCCATCCGGGAGCTGGGCGAGCCGCTGGCCGGCGCGCTCGCGTACCTGGCGGCGGCCGGGCCCGTGCCGGCGGTGAAGCTCGGCCGGCGCGGCGCCGTGGCCCGCGCGGCGGACGGCACGATCATCCGCGCCCGCGGCCCTGAGGTCACGCCGGTCGACACGGTCGGGGCGGGCGACGCGTTCGACGCGGGCTTCCTGGCCGCTTGGCTCGATTCGGGCGATCTCGCGGCGGCGCTCGCGCTCGGCTGTGCCTGCGGGGCGCTGTCCACCCGAGCCGCCGGCGGCACCGCCGGCCAGCCGGACCGGGCCGATGCGGGGAGCCTGGCCGCCGGGGCGCGCACCTGGACGGTCGCCCCGCGCTGACGTCCGGACAGCGGGTGACCTGCTCGTTTCCGGTCCGGGGGGCTGATCCGACCGCCAAACGAACACGGTGGTGAGCGTTGGACCGCGAAAACTACGATGATCTTTCACGTCAGGCGCTCTAGAATGAGCGAATGCGGCAAGAGGAACGTCTCGGGCTGATCCTTGAGCGGCTCGCCAGGGACGGTACCGTTTCGGTGGCCGAGCTCACCACCGAGCTCAAAGCCTCCCCCGCCTCCATCCGTCGGGATCTGCGAGCGCTCGAAGAGCAGCAGCTGCTCAAGCGCACGCACGGCGGGGCGGTGTCGGCGGAAGTCGTCTACGAGCTGCCCATGCGCTACCGCGCCGGCCGGCACCAGCAGGAGAAGGTGCAGATCGCGCAGGCGGCGGCCACGCTGGTGACCGACGCGGTGCACTCGGTCGGTCTCGGCGGCGGCACCACGACGACCGAGCTGGCCCGCCTCCTCGGCGCGGCCGGCCGGCCGCTCAAGGTCGTCACCAACGCGCTCAACATCGCCGGTGACCTGTCCCTGCGCCCCTCGATCGACCTTGTCGTCAGCGGCGGCAGCGTGCGCTCGGAGTCCTACGAGCTGGTCGGCCCGATCGCCGACCGGGCGCTCGCCGACATCAACCTCGACCTGGTCTTCATCGGCGTCGACGGCATCGCGGCCGACCGCGGCATCAGCACCCATGACGACGTCGAGGCGCGCACCGACCACTGCCTCCTGCGCACCGCGGACCGCGTGATCGTGCTGGCGGACGGGTCGAAGGTGGGCAGGCGCGCCTTCTCCAGGATCGCCGGGACCGACGAGATCAACATTCTCATCACCGACGGCTCCGCCGACCCGGCCGAGCTGGACCGCCTCCGCGCCGCCGGGGTCGACGTCGTCACCGTCTTAGTGATCCGCGCCGGCCCGCGCCGGCCTGCGTACGACCCTGCTCAGCGGAACCCGGACGTCGCGATCGACCGCACGAAGAACCGCTGCGCCAGCAGGAACAGCACGAGCACCGGAAGCTGGCTCGTCACGGTGCCGGCCATCAGCACCGGCCAGTTCGTCTGGTGCGAGCCCTGGAAGTTCTGCAGGCCGAGCTGGACGGTCATGTTCCCGGGGCTCTGGATGGCGATCAGCGGCCACAGGAAGTCGTTCCACACCTGCAGGAAGGTCAGCGCCGACAGCGTGGCCAGGGTGGGGCCCATGAGCGGCAGCAGCACCCGGACGAGCGTCCGCAGCCGGCCGGCGCCGTCGATGCGGGCCGCCTCTTCCAGCTCCTGCGGCACCGTGGTGAAGAACTGTCGCATGAGGAACACCCCGAACGGGGTGGCGAGGTTGGGTGCCATCAACGCGCCCAGGGTGTCGACCAAGTGCAGCTGCCGCACGATGATGAGGGTGGGCAGCATCAGGATCTGGAACGGCACCATCAAGGTCGCGAGCACCGCCACGAAAAGCAGCCGGCTGCCGAAGAACCTGATCCGCGCGAACGCGTACCCGGCCAGCGAGCACAGCACCAGGTTCCCCACCACGCAGGCGACGGACACGACCGTGCTGTTGAGCAGCCAGTGCGCGAACGGCCCTTCGGACCAGGCCTTGGTGTAGTTCTGCCAGTGGACCCCGCCCGGCAGTCCAGGCGGGAACCGGCGCGCCTCTTCCTGGGTGGAGATCGACAGCAGGAACATCCAGCCGAGCGGCGCCAGCATCACCACCGCGAGCGGGACGAGCAGCAGGTGCAGCGGGCTGGGCCGGCGGGACCGGCCGCCGAGCCATCGCGGCCACCCGGGCCGCCGCCGCGCCCCCGCCCCCGGGCGATGGGAGCCCTCAGCACGGTCTCCCGCGTACCTGTCCGCCCCGGAGCCCGGCCCCGGTCGTACGACGGTCTCCGGCACCCGGATCACCTCGTCTCGTACGGTGAGGACCTGCGGCTCACCCAGAGCTGCGCGACGGTGACCACCAGGATCAAGGCGAACAGCACGGCGCCGATCGCGGCGGCGTAACCGCCGTCGAAGTTCACGAAGGCCTGCTGGTAGAGGTAGTACACGAGGACGGTGCTCGCGTGCAGCGGCCCGCCCTTGGTGGTCACGTACACCTCGTCGAACAGCTGCAACGCGTTGATCGTCAACCAGACGAGCAGGAACGCCGAGGCCGGCGCGAGCAGGGGCAGCTCGATCCGCCAGAAGGCGCGCACCCGCCCGCAGCCGTCCAGGGCCGCCGCCTCCATCAGCTCGCGCGGCACGGTCTGCAGCGCCGACAGGTAGATGATCACAGCGAAGCCCAGCCAGCCCCACACCGTCATGCCCACCACCGCCGGCAGCGCCTCGGACGTGCTCTGGAAGAAGCCCTGCTGCGGCAGCCCCACCTTGGCCAGCGCCGCGTTGATCGGCCCGAACTGCGGGTTGTAGAGCCAGTTGAAGATCACGCCGGTGGCGACCGTCGAAGTGACCAGCGGGACGAAGACCGCCATCCGGTAGAAGACGATGCCGCGCACCTGCTGGTTGAGCAGCACCGCGAGAGGGAGCGCCAGCACCATCGTGATCGGCACGAAGAGCACGCAGTAGACGAGCGTCTGCCTGGCCGCCTGCCAGAACACCGGGTCATGGGACAGGTGCCGGTAGTTGGTGGTTCCCGTCCAGGTGCCTGGCGAGGTCAGGTCGGTCTCCTGGAACGACAGGACCAGCGACCAGACCACGGGCACCAGGCCGAACAGGCCGATGAGCAGCACCGCGGGGGACACGAACGCCCAGCCGGCGGCGTGATCGGCCCGGCGCAGCCGCCTGCTGCCGCCGCTGGCCGCCCGCGCGACCGCCGTCGCCACTGCTCCGCCGCTCCCCTACTCCGCCGCCAGGATCTGGTCGGCCTGGTCGCGGGCCTGGTCGAGCGCCGCCTGCGGCTGCGCCTTGCCGAGCAGCACGGACTGCACCGCCACGCCGAGGGCCTGGGAGATCTTCGGATAAGCCGGGATGTTGGGCCGGGACTTCGTGACGTTCTTCGCCAGGTTGTCGACGAAGACCTTGTCGGCCGGATAGCGGTTGAGGAACTCCTGGTAACCCGGAAGCCGGGTCTCCGACTCGCGCAACGGCAGGTCGCCGGTGGCGATGGAGAAGCGCAGGTGGACCTGGGGCGAGTCGAGCCACTGCAGGAAGGCCCATGCCGTCTTGCGGTCGTTCTTGTTGAACATCATGTAGTTGTCGGGCCCGGCGATGGTGGAGTGGGTGACCTTGCCGGGGAGTATCTCGGTGCCGTACGCGACGTCCTTGTTGATCACGGACAGGTCCCAAGGACCCGTCCAGAGCATCGCGATCTTGCCGGAGTTGAAGAGGTTCTGGTACTGCTGGTCGCCCGCGTCGAGGTAGACGGAGTGGTCGGTCACCGCCATGTCGTGCAGGAGCTGCATGGCGGCCAGCCCGGCGGGCGAGTCGAACGCCGCCTTCTTGTTGTCCGCGGTGAGCAGGTCGCCGCCCGCCTGCCACAGCAGCGCGACGAACCGCCAGACGGTGTCCTCGGAGCCGTCGTTCACGTACGCCCAGCCGAACTGGTGCCGGCTCGGGTTGGCCAGCCTGCGCGCCGCGTTCCGGAAGTCGGTCCAGGTCCAGGACGGGGTCGGATAGGAGATCCCGGCCGCGTCGAACAGCTTCTTGTTGTAGACGAGGGCCAGGTTGTCGACCAGTGCGGGGACCCCGTAGATCTTGCCGTCCGGCGTGGACGCGGCCTGCCTGGTGGCGGGGAAGAAGTCGTTCCAGTTGAAGGACGGCGTGTTCTTCACCAGCGAGGTGAGGTCCTGCGTCTGGCCGCGCCGGGCGAGCGTCGTGATCGACGAGCCGTACTCGTAGGCGACCGCCGGCGCCTTCCCCGAGACGAACGAGGCGAGCGTCTTCTTCAGCGCGTCGTCGTTGCTGCCGGCGAAGGTCAGCGCCACCTTCTGGTCCGGATGGGCCTGGTTCCATTCGCGGCCGAGCTGGTTGATCGCCGTGCCCTCCGCGTCGGTGTAGCCGTGCCAGACGACGACCGCCCCGTGCGACGAGCCCGCCGAGCCACCTCCGGAGCAGCCGGCGGCTGCGGCGAGCGCCAGCGCCGCCGCGGCGGCGGTGAGCCGGTCGCCGCCGCGCCGGCCGGCCGATCGTGATCGTGTACGCATCTTCGTGACTCCCCGCGGGACCAGCCGCTCGCCCGAGAGCCCCCTCCGGGCAGTGCTCGATAACGAGCGTTGTGTGGGACCTTAGATCAGAATCAATCACCAAAACAAGGCGTCAGGTGAAGAAAGCGTCATCCGGATCCGGCCGTGTTCCTCAGCCGCCAGGGGCGCTCCGGCCAGGGACGGAGCACGGATACCGCCGCTTCCGGCGCGGAGTGCGACGGTCCGGCTGGAGCCCAGAACCATCACGAAAGCCGCACATATGAGTCCATTGAACCGTGATCGTTCACGATCGCTCATGGGGGGTCGTCGCCGCGGACGGAGGGCCCCGCGGCGATCCGCCCGATGGGCGGCGGGTCAGTCGAGCCAGGGCGTGGTGGCGCGGAACCGCTGCGCCGCCATGGCGACCATGTGCTCGACCGTCGTGATGCCGTACCCCTCCGACGGGTTGTGCGCGCTGAAGACCGCGATGAGGAAGTCGTGCCCGTGGCCGCGGACCCGGCCGATGCTGTTGATGGCCCAGCGGTCGCCGTCGGCCTCGTGGGTCATCCAGCCGTTCTTGTTGGCGACCTCGTCGCCGTGGCGCGCGGCCGCCCTGACGCCCCACGACTGCTCGCTGGTCACCCGGCCCATCAGGCCGAGCACGTACGCCCGGTTCGCCGCGGTGAGCGGTCCGCGGCCACCGGCCAGCTCCCGCAGCAGCCTGACCTGGTCGTCGGCCGTGGTCCTCGTCAGGCTCCAGCAGAGCAGGTCGATGCACCGGCCGTCGACGGCTCTGGTGTGGCGCAGCTCGAGGCGCCGGTTCGCCGCGTCGACGCCGGCCGCTCCCCCGACCCGGGTGTAGAGGCGATCGGCCGCCTCGTTGTCGCTGTACCGGATCATGATGCCCGCGTCCGCCCGCTCCGCCGCGGTGGGCTTCCGGTGGGCGCGTTGAAGCCGCAACAGCAGCGCGGCGAGGATGTCGACCTTGACGACGCTCGCCGTCACGTACTCGTGGGTGGGGCGGTACCGGTACGTGATCCCGGTCGTCCGGTCCATCATGACCAGCGACGCCTCGCTGGCCCGCCGGCTCAGGTAGCGGTCGAGGGCCCGGGTGAGTCCCTTGCCGTCGAGCCTTCTCGGCTTGGGCGGCGGGGTGGGACTCGCCGGCGCGGCGGGCGATGCCGACGGGGCCGCGGGGCTCGTCGCCGCCGCGGCCGGCGGCGGCTCCGGCACCGGGCCGCCCGAGCAGCCGGCCGCCAGCAGCGCGACCGCCGGCGCGCAGGCGGCGACCCGCGCCCTGATCTCCCGGGCCACCGCCCACCTCCCACCGATCCCGAAGATCTCGCCGACACGGCATTCTTCCCGATCGGGAATTTCGGTGTGAGCCGGACGGCCGTTTCCGCGGAGCCGCCCGGGTCAGGAGAGGCCGGTCCAGCGGGCGCGAGTCATGTCCACGCGTACGGAGGAGCGGGCGCCGGCCCGCGGCGCCAACGGCGTGCCCTCCGCGCGGTAGTGCTCGAGCGCCCGCCGTTCGTGCCCAGGCGCGGGCGTGCCGTCCGCGCGGATCACCCGCCACCAGGGCACGCCGCCGCCCCACAGCGCCAGCACCCTGCCGACCTGACGCGGACCGGCACGGCCGAGGAACTCGGCGATGTCGCCGTAGGACATGACGCGGCCCGGCGGGATCCGCTCCACCAGGTCAAGGACGTCCTCGGCGAAGTCGTCTGGGTCGGTCGGCATGTCTCGATTCTGCCGGAGGCATCCGCCCGCCGCGTTCGGCACGGCGATCGGCGCGCGGGCTACCACATCGCCGGCGGCCCGATCGCCTCATGGCGCGCCTCATGCCGCGGCTCGTGGCGACGGAGCGCGGCGAGCCCGCACAGCACTGCGGCGACGAGACCGGCGAGGATCAGGGTGGCGTAGGCGGCGATGAACCGTGCGTCGCGGTGGGCCACCCGCACGGGGCCTGGATCGCCCAGCGCGTAGTGCGGGTCGAGCCCGGCGCCCGTGGTCTTGAGCCCGGCCAGCCGACCGGCCGCGTCCACAGCGGCGGCCGCGTCCACCTCGCCGTAGCCGACCCCTACGTCGTAGCCGCCGCGCGGACGGTGCACGGTGCTTTCGGCGATCGCCTGGGCGATCACGATCGGCTGCAACCTCGGATACCGCGCGCGGATCAGCGCGGCGGTGCCGGAGACGAACGCGGTCGCCGGGCTGGTGCCGTCGCCGAAGTAGTACGAGTCGCCGGGGCCGGCCGCGACGACGTGGACGCCAGGCGCCGACACCAGGACGGTGGAGTTGCGGTTGGAGAAGGCGGCGTGCCGGTGGTCGGCGGTGACCGCGGCCACCGAGATGACGCCGGGGAAGGACGCGGGGAAGGAGTACGGCGCGTACCCGTGCCGGCGCGCGCTGCGCGAGTCGCCCTCGTTGCCGGCGGCGGCGACCAGGACGACGCCGTGCGCGACGGCGTACGCGGCCGCCTGCCGCTCGGCCTTGTTCGGGAAAGACTTGCCCAGCGACATGTTGATCACCTGGGCGCCGTGATCGACCGCGTACCGGATGCCCTTGGCGAGGCTGCCCTCGTAGCGCGGGCTCCGGTTGAAGAACGCGTACCCGGGTTCCTCGTTTTCCAGCAACACCCGGATCGAGAGGATCCTCGCCTCCGGCGCCACCCCGACCACGCCGTCGAGACCGCCGGCGCCATGGCCGTGGGCGGCGATGATCGATGCCATCTGGGTGCCGTGCAGCCGGGCCGGGGCCACTCCGGGCGGGTTGGCGCCGCGCGTGTAGTCGGGACCTGTGGTGACCGACCCGGCCAGGTCGCGCTGCCCGGCGTCGACCCCCGTGTCGAGCACCGCCACCGTCACGCCCCTGCCCCTGGTCACGTTCCATGCGCGCTGGACGTCGATCGCCGCGAGGTAGGGGTACTCGTCGTCGCGGATCTCGTCGGCGCGGGCCACGGCCCCAGGCGTCCCCACGGGCAGCCCGGCCACCGCGGCCGCGACGGCGACGGCGAGCGCCGCCGCGGCGCCCCTGCGCAGCCGGCTCAGCACGACCACACCGCCTTCCGCGCGCAGTCCACCGCCGACCGCTGCGCCAGCGGGGCGAGCACCGCTTCGGCGAGTTGGGGCGCGATGGTATAGAGGTCCGTCTGTTCCTGCTTGATCTTCGCCACGGGCCGGCCGTCGGCGTAGCCGATCGCGGCGAACACGATGTACGGGCCGCCCTGCCTGGCCACCGAGGTCTGCCGGGCGGCGTCGGTGAACCGCGCGACGACCGACCCGGGCAGCGCCAGCGGCCGCAGCCCCGGCGTCCGCGGCAGCCGCACCTTGGCGCTGAGCGCGGACCGCTCGTCGGGGAACGCGACCACGCCGACCGTGATCGCCAGGCCCTGCATCTGGTCGAGATAGGTCGCCCGCAGCGCGCCGCGGCACCCGTGGCCGCGCAGCGTCGCCGCGATCGCCGGATCGACGGCCGCGGCGCAGCCGGCGCCGGGGTCGATGCCAACCCGCCGCGCCCGCTCGGTGCCGCCGACGTCCAAGGTGTACGGCAGGGCGGGCGGGAAGACCTTGCCGACCGGCCACGCCTGCCATCGCCCGGCGACCTCGCGGGTGGCGGCGGCGTTCCGCTCGGCCACCGTCGGCGACCTCGTCAGCTCCCCGACGAGCTTGACGCCGGCGATGGCGGCGACGACGACCGACAGGAGCGCGCCGACCCCGGCGAGCACCTGACGGGTGTGGCGCCGTGGCGGCGCCGGAGGCGGGGCGAGGTAACCCCCCGGGGCGTCAGCATGGAACACGCTTGCGTACCTTACTTCCCCGTAGCCCGGTCCGTCCGGCTCCGCTGAAGACCCACAGCGGTAGCGCCCGTGGCCGGCCGCCCGTCGCCGCGGGAAACGCCGGCCGCAGCGACCGGACACGCCACTGGTCACGTGGCGGTCAGGGTGGCGACGGGCTCGGGTGCCGCCGGGGCGTCCGCCGCCTCGCGGATGCCGTACCGCCGGTAGAGGCGGCGCAGCGGGCCGGGCGCCCACCAGTTGACGCGGCCGAGCAGCCGCATGGTGGCCGGCACGAGCACCGCCCGGACGACCGTCGCGTCCACCAGGAGCGCCACCGCCATGCCGACGCCGATCATCTTGATGAACGAGATCCCGGACGTGGAGAAGGCGCCGATCACGATCAGGAACAGCAGCGCGGCACTGGTGATGATGCCACCGGTGCGTTGCAGGCCGGCGGCCACCGCGGCGGTGTTCGCGCCGGTCAGGTCGTACTCCTCCCGCACCCGCGACAGCAGGAACACCTCGTAGTCCATGGAGAGGCCGAACAGCATCGCGAACATGAGGATGGGCATGGCCGGCCCGATCGCCCCCGTCGCGGTGAAGTCGAGCAGCCCGGACAGATGCCCGTCCTGGAAGATCCAGACGACCACGCCGAACGCCGCCGACAGCGACAAAATGTTCATCGCGATCGCCTTGAGCGGCAGCACCACCGAGCCGAACGCGAGGAACAGCAGCACGAACGTGGACAGCCCGATCGCCAGCCCGACCCATGGCAGCACGGCGCCGAGGCTCGCCATCTGGTCGACCAGCTCCGCCGTCATGCCGCCCACGTACACGTGGGTGCCGTGCGGCGCCGGGAGGTCGCGGACGCGAACGACGATGTCGCGGGTGGCGGTCGACATCGGGTCGGTGGAGTAGCGCAGCGAGATCCGTGCGGTGGGCCCGTCCGGCCCGGCCGTCCGCACGCCGGTCACCTGCGCGCCCAACACGCCAGGCACCCGCTCGAGGCGGCCGGCGAACGCGGCCGGGTCGGTACGGCCGGTGACGATGACGTCGATCGGCGTGGTGGCGTTGCGCTGGAAGTCGTGATCGAGGGTCTCCGTGACCACCCGCGCCTCGGTACCTGCCGGCAGCACCCTGCCGTCCACCCCGCCCCAGCTGACGTGGAGGAACGGCGCGCCGAGCGCCAGCAAGAGCGCGACCGTCGCGACGACGTAGCGCACCGGGCGGCGCATCACGCTGGACGCCAGGCGGTACCAGGCCCCGCCGCCTGGCGGCGGGGCGCCGGCGCCGCTGGGACGGCCAGCGCGGGACCCGCGCGCTCCTGCCCGTCCTCGCCGCCCGCCCAGGGACAGCGCGTTGACGCGCGGGCCCAGGACGGCGAGCAGAGCGGGCAGCACGGTGAGCGCGGCCAGCATGCACGTCAGGACGGTCGCGACGCCGCCGTACCCCATCGAGCGCAGGAACATCTGCGGTACCAGCGTCAGCCCGGCGAGCGACACCGCGACCGTCACCCCGGACACCGCGACGGTGCGGCCGGCGGTGGCCATCGTCCTGGCCAGCGCGTCGTGGGTCGCGTCCCGGCTCGGGACGGCGCCCGCCGGATCGTCTCCTGTGCCGGCCGCCGCCGCGTTGGCGGTGGCCAGTTCCTCGCGGAACCTGGCCACCATGAACAGGCCGTAGTCGATGGCCAGGCCGAGGCCGAGGAACGTCGTGATGTTGACCGCGAAGATCGACACGTCCGTGCCGAGGGTGAGCAGCCGCAGGGCCGTAAAGGACCCGAGGATGGCGATCGCGCCGATGGCCAGCGGCAGGCTCGCCGCGACCAGCCCGCCGAAGATGACCACCAGCAGGACGAGCAGCGCGGGCATCGCCAGGCTCTCGGCCCTGCCGATGTCGCGCGACACGCTGTCGTTGACGGCGGCCGCGGTCGGCACGTAGCCGCCGAGGCGGACGGTGATTCCGGTCTCGGCGAGGCCGCCGACGTGTCGCAGGGCGCCGCTGACCGCGTCGAAGTCGTCCCGGCGCGCTTGGTCGTCCGCGCCGGTCAGCCGCACGATCGCGTACGTGCTCCTGCGGTCGGCGCTGACGAACCGGGACGCACCCGTGGACCAGTAGCTTGTGGTGCCGGCGACCTTGTCCGGCGGCAGGGCGGCCAGTGCCCGGGTGACGGCCGCCCGGTACGCGGGATCGTCGACCTT
The DNA here is from genome assembly GCA_036378315.1 of Streptosporangiaceae bacterium. Lineage (GTDB taxonomy): Bacteria > Actinomycetota > Actinomycetes > Streptosporangiales > Streptosporangiaceae > CALAED01. Next base: position 49,983 of record DASUWU010000032.1, read on the forward strand.
GCGGTCCTGGCTGCGGTACATGACCACCACATCGGCCCCGCCACGGCCGAGAGCGCGCTCCGCGATCGTCGCCGCCTTGTCGCTGTTGCTGCCCGGCGTCTCGAACCCGCCGGACGATGTGAGGGCGCCGAACACGCCCGTACCCCAGATCGCCGCGAACGCGATCGCGACCAGGCCCACCGAGAGGACCCATCGCCGCCGTCGATAGACGAAGCGACCCCACGCCTCGAACATCGTGCCCTCCATCTCGGGGCAGTGACTTACTGCCTGTAACTAAAGTGAACGCCGTTTATTGATGAACAGCGTTAACGTTACATACACTGTTCACTATCGTCAACAGCGTTTTTGGGGAAGCATGTGGGGATGGCCAAGACGACTCGGCGGGAGCGCGTACGGGCCGCGACGATGCGCGAGATCATCCAGACGGCGCGGCGGATCCTCGCCGAAGAGGGGCCGGAGGCGGTGACGTTGCGCGCGATCGCCCGCGAGATGGGGATGACGGCTCCGGCGCTCTACCGGTACTTCGGCAGCCACGAAGAGCTGGTCAGGCACCTGGTGGGGGACGTCTTCAACGACCTCACCGACGGCGTCCACGCCGCGCTCGAGGCGGCGCCGCCAGGGGACATGAGCGAGAAGTTCATCGCGGCGAGCAGCGAGTTCCGCCGGTGGGCGCTGGCCCACAAGCGGGAGTACGCCCTGCTGTTCGGCGTCCCCGTGCCCGGCCTCGAGGTCGAGCACGGCGACTTCGCGCAGGAGGGGGGCCGCCGGTTCGCCCGTACCTTCCTCGCCCTGTTCCTCGAGCTGTGGCGTAAGAAGCCGTTCGACGTCCCGGCCGACGAGGAGATCGTTCCCGCGCTGCGCGAGCCGCTGCAGCGCTACCGCGAGTACCTCGATGCCCCTGAGCTGCCGATCGGGGTCATGGTGCGGTTTCTCGGCTGCTGGATCCAGTTGCAGGGCTTCGTCAGCCTCGAGGTGTTCGGGCACCTGCATTTCGCGTTCGACGACGCCCGGCCGATGTTCGACCAGCTGATGGCCGAGATGATGCCGAGCCTGGGCCTCGACCATCCGTTCCGTACGCCATGACCGCCCTTCCCGCCTTCCCGCGGTTGCCGCCGTCGGCGCGTCCGGGCCGATGAACGAGATCCCCGCCCCGGGCGCCTGAGCGCGCGGGACGGGGATAGGGCGACAGCCGCGGAAGGGCTGGTCAGTAAGTCGGCTGGCTGGGGTCGATCTGGTTGACCCAGGCGAGCACGCCGCCGCCGACGTGGACGGCGTCGGAGAAGCCCGCGTCGTGCACGATGGCCAGGCACTCGGCGCTGCGCGCGCCCGACTTGCAGTGCAGCACGATCTTCTTGTCCTGCGGCAGCCGCTCGAGCGCCGCGCCCGACACGAACTCGCCCTTGGGGATCAGCGTCGCGCCCGGGATCGAGACGATCTCGTACTCGTTCGGCTCGCGGACGTCCACGAGGAAGATGTCGTCGCCGCGGTCCTGCATCTCCTTGAGCTCGGTCGCGGTGATCGTCGAGCCGCTGGCGGCCTGGGCCGCCTCGTCCGAGATCACGCCGCAGAACGCCTCGTAGTCCTCGAGCAGCTCGGTGATCGTCGGGTTCTTCCCGCACAGCGGGCACTCGGGGTCCTTCTTGACCTTGACCTGGCGGTAGCTCATCTCGAGCGCGTCGTAGATGGTCAGCCGGCCGACGAGCGGGTCGCCGATGCCGGTGAGCAGCTTGATCGCCTCGTTCACCTGGATCGAGCCGATCGACGCGCACAGCACGCCGAGCACTCCGCCCTCGGCGCAGGACGGCACCATGCCGGGCGGCGGCGGCTCGGGGTACAGGCAGCGGTAGCACGGCCCGTGCTCGGCCCAGAAGACGCTGGCCTGGCCGTCGAAGCGATAGATCGATCCCCAGACGTACGGCTTGCCGAGCAGCACTGCGGCGTCGTTGACCATGTAGCGGGTGGCGAAGTTGTCGGTGCCGTCGACGATGAGGTCGTAGCCGCGGAAGATGTCCATGACGTTGTCGCGGGTCAGCGGCTCGTTGTGCACGACGACCTCGACGAACGGGTTGATCTCGCGGACCGAGTCGGCGGCCGACTCGACCTTGGGCCGGCCGACGTCGGACTGGCCGTGGATGATCTGGCGCTGCAGGTTCGACTCGTCGACGACGTCGAAGTCGATCACGCCGAGCGTGCCGACGCCCGCGGCGGCGAGGTACATCAGCGCCGGGGAGCCGAGGCCGCCGGCGCCGACGATCAGCACCTTGGCGTTCTTGAGCCGCCGTTGCCCCGACATCCCCACGTCCGGAATGATCAGGTGCCGAGAGTAGCGGCGTACCTCGTCGACCGAAAGGCCGGCGGCGGGCTCGACCAGAGGTGGCAGCGACACGGTAATGCTCCTGGGCTAGCGCTCAGCGGTTCGGGGTGGGGACCCCGTTGTCCCCGACTGAGGACAACCTTGCCACGCCGCGCCGCATTCCCCGAACCGGCGCCGGGTGCGCGGCGCCCTGTCCCGCGCCCTGTCCCGCGCCCTGTCCCGCGTCCGTCCCGCGGCCGTCGCGCGTTCGTCGCGTGGCCGCGTCAGACGCCCACGGGCGCGGCCCGGGTGTCGGCCAGCAGCGCCCTGAACTCCCGGGCGACGAGCTCCGGCCGTTCCATCTGGGCGACGTGGCCGACGCCGGGAAGCACGGCCACTCTGGCGTTCTGGAAGATGCGGCCGGCCCGCAGCGCCATCCGCGGGTCGACGATGCGGTCGCGCCCGCCGTACAGCAGCAGGGTCGGCGCCTGGACCCGCGCCGCGTCCCGCCACAGCGAGCGCGGCCCGCGGCGGAGGAACTCGGTGACGATGCCGCGGGCCGCCCCCAGCACCGCGGGCGCGGCGTAGTCGAGCGCGTCGCGGCGGCGGATCTCGTCGACCAGCTCCCGCAGCCGCTCGGGATGCATGAGGCCGGGCTCCGCGTAGATCATCTCGAGCGACGACCTGACCCGCCGCTCCGGCGGCACGGCCTGCAGCCGGCGCAGCGCCCACGGGCCGACCCCCGGCACCGAGGCGACGGCGATGCGGGTCGGGCCGACGCGCGGCCGCAGGTCGGGCAGCGCGGGCGCGACGAGGGTGAGGGTCTTGACGAGGTCGGGCCTGCGGGCGGCCAGCCGGGTCACGACGGCGCCGCCCAGCGAGTTGCCGAACAGGTGCACAGGACCGCGACCCCGCAGCTCGACGAGCCTGGCCACGGTCCTGGCGTGCGCGTCGACGGAGTAGTCGTGATCGGGCGGCGGTGGTGAGTAGCCGAACCCGGGGAGGTCGATCGCGTCGCCGCGCAGCACGTCGCACAGGTGACCCATGAGGTCGGTCCAGTTGGTCGCCGACCCGGCGAGCCCGTGGACGTACACGGCGGACTCCACGACGTCGGGGTCGGCGCAGTCGCCGCCCACCGGCGTGGACCGTACGAAGACCGAGCGGTCCCCAAGGGGGACCTCGGCGCCCGGCCAGACAGGTATCGGCTGACTCATGACGGAGGCGATACCCACAAGAGTTCACTCCGACGCCACCGGCCGCCGATGTCCGCAGCGCGCGGGGCCCGGGACACGTGCTAAGCGCTCTTGCGGCTCCTGGCCGGGGTCTTCTTGCTCGCGGCCTTCTTGCCGTCGGCCTTGCCCGCGCCGTCGCCCCCGGACTTCCTGGCCGGCGGCCCCTTCTTGTCCGGCCCGGACTTGGACGCGGAACCCGCCTTCGCGTCGCTCTTGGTGTCGGTGTCGGTGTCGGTGCCCGCGCCGCGGCTCTTCTTGGCCGCCTCGACGCTTGCCCGCAACGCGCTGAGCAGGTCGGCGGCGGCCGGCTCCTCAGCCGCCGGCGCCGGCTGGACGACCTCGCGGCCCTCGGCCTTGGCCTCGATGACCGCCTGCAGCGCCTCGCGGTAGGCGTCCTTGTAGTCGCTGGGGTCGAAGTCGCTTGCCATCGTCTCGATCAACGAGGCGGCCATCGACAGCTCCTGCGGCCGCACCTCGACGTCCTCTTCGAGGAACGGGAAGTCGGGGGTGCGGATCTCGTCCGGCCACAGCATCGTCTCGAGCACGAACACGCCGTCCCTGACGCGCAGCGTGGCCAGCGACTCGCGCTGGCGCAGCGCGACCTTGACCACCGCCACCCTGCCGGAGCTCTCCAGCGCGTCGCGCAGCAGCACGTACGGCTTGTCGCCCTGGGCGTCTGGTTCGAGGTAGTACGCCTTGTTGAAGTAGATGGGGTCGACCTGCTCGGCGTCGGCGAACTGCAGGACGTCGATGCGCCGGCTGGTGGACAGCGGGAGGTCGGCGAAGTCCTCGTCGGTGAGCACGATGACATCACCGCCCGGCAGCTCGTAGCCCTTGGCCACGTCGGCGTAGGAGACCTCTTCGCCGCACACCGAGCAGACGCGCCGGAACTTGATGCGCCCGCCGTCCTTGCGGTGCACCTGGTGAAAGGAAACATCCCGCTGCTCGGTCGCCGAATAGACCTTGACCGGGATGGTCACCAGGCCGAAGGAGATGGCGCCCTTCCATATGCTGCGCATGAACTGTCCTTACCCGCCGGGACTCCCAGCATAGCGGCTTCGACCATACGTTCGATAGTAACCATATGTCACGACTTGCTACTTTCATACCTGGGTATCACCATGGCTCGCACGGGGCAAAAGCCTCACATGGGTGACCCTATGCCGAACCGTGTCGAGCCCATGCTCGCCACCACCGGCGACATCCCCGGCGACCCCGGCCAGTGGGGCCTGGAGATCAAATGGGACGGCGTACGCGTCATCACGTACGTCTCCGGCGAGTCCGTTCGGGCGACGGGACGGCGCGGCAACGAGGTCGGCGACCGCTACCCGGAGCTGGCCGCGCTGGCCGACATGCTGCCCGGCCACCAGGCGGTCCTGGACGGCGAGGTGGTGGCGTTCGACCGCGACGGGCGACCCAGCTTCGAACGGCTGCAGCGCCGCATGCACGTCGCGCACCCGCCGCAGCGCCTGATCCGCGAGGTGCCGGCCAGGTACATCGTGTTCGACCTCCTCTACCTGGACGGGCACGTGATGTTCGACCTCCCCTACCGCGACCGCCGCGAGCTGCTCGACGGGCTCGAGCTCGCGCACGGGCCGATCGAGGCGCCGTCCTACCTCAACGGCGGCGACGTCGGGCAGGTCAGCGAGCTGCTCGACTTCACCCGCGAGCAGGACCTCGAAGGCGTGGTCGCCAAGCGGCTCGGCTCGCCGTACCGGCCGGGGCAGCGGCTCGACGACTGGCGCAAGATCAAGAACTTCCGCAGCAGGGACGTGATCGTCGGCGGGTGGAAGCCGGGCAAGGGCCGCCGCGCGGGCGGCGTCGGGGCGCTGCTGCTCGGCGTGTACGACGAGCGCGGGCTGCGGTTCGTCGGCCACGTCGGCACCGGCTTCACCGACCGCATGCTCGACGAGATGGCCGCGCTGCTCGCGCCGCTGCGGCGGGAGTCGAGCCCGTTCGTCGACGAGGTCCCGCGCGAGTACGCGCGCGGCGCGCAATGGGTCGAACCGAGCCTGGTCGGCGAGGTCGCCTACACCATGTGGACTCAGGACGGCAGGATGCGCAACCCGTCCTGGCGCGGGCTGCGCGCGGACATCAAACCAGAGGACGTCCGTTGGGCTGATGGGGCATGAACAAGATCTGGGTCGAGGTGGAAGGACGCAAGCTCAGCCTGTCGAACCTCGACAAGGTGCTCTACCCCAAGCACGGGTTCGCCAAGGGCGAGGTGATCGACTACTACACGCGGATCGCGCCGGTCCTGCTCCCCCACCTGGCCGGCCGGCCGGCCACCCGCAAGCGATTCCCGAACGGGGTGGACGGGGAGTTCTTCTTCGAGAAGAACGCGCCGTCGCACACCCCCGACTGGGTGCGGGTCGCGACCCTGCCCACGCCGGGCGGCCGGCACGAGTCGCTGAACTACGTCGTGATCGACGACCTGGCGACGCTCGTCTGGTGCGCCAACCTGGCCGCGCTCGAGCTGCACGTGCCGCAGTGGCGGATCGGGCCCAGGGACGCCGTCCACGAGGCCGACCTGCTCGTGTTCGACCTCGATCCCGGGCCGCCGGCGACGTACGTCGAGTCCTGCCGGGTGGCGTGCCTGCTGCGCGACCTGCTGGCCGCCGACGGCCTCGACGCGTACCCGAAGAGCAGCGGCAAGAAGGGCCTGCACCTGTACGTCCCCATCGCGGAGACCCCGCCCGAGCGCACCTCGGCGTACGCCAAGGCCGCCGCCGAACGCCTCGCGGCCGAGCACAAGGACCTCGTGGTCAGCAAGATGGACAAGAGGTTGCGCAGGGGCAAGGTCTTCGTCGACTGGAGCCAGAACAACGGGGCGAAGACCACCGTGGCCCCGTACTCGCTGCGCGCCGCCGACGAGCCGGCGGTGTCCACGCCGGTGACGTGGGACGAGGTCGACGGGTGCGACTCGGTGCCGGTGTTCGAGCCGGGCGAGGTGCTGGCCAGGGTCGACCGCGACGGCGATCTGCTGGCCCCGCTGCTCGCGACCGAACGGCACCGGCTACCCTGAACGTCCCGGGGCGTTTCCTTTCTCCGTCTGCGGTGAAGCGACCGGTGACCGACGCCGGGTTAGCGAACGGCCAGAGAGGGGGTAGGGGGACCTCATGAGCGAGCAGGACGCCGAAGCGATGGGTGTGGAGACGCCGGAGAGCGACGCGGCCGAACAGCACACCCCGGTGCGCGACGACGACGAGCTGCGCGAGGACGAGCGGCTCCGGTGGACGATGCAGGTGCCCTTCGACGCCAACGAGGCCGACGCCGCTGAGCAGACACGGCTCGTGGAGCTGGACGAAGACGACTACCGGTGACGCGCTCGACGCGCACGTCGCCTACCTTGACGCGGACGCGCCCCGAGATCGACATGGCCGGGAACGCGGCGGCCGCCGCACGCGGTGACCGCGCCGCGCGCCGCCGGCGGTGACGCCGCGGCCGGCGGCCCGCCAACGGCCAAGCCGCGATCAGTGACCCGGGCTATTACCGGCGCGTAGGATATGGCCGAGTCCCGGCTCCACATCGTCTGTCCACCCGTCAGTCCACATCTCAGTCCACATCTCAGTCCACATCGTCGCCCTGTCGCACGAAGCACGAGGGGAGAGTGCGGTGACCACGACACCGGAGGCCCGTCCCCGGGGTACCAGGCTGCCTCGGCCGGCCCGCCGGAGGCAGCTGCTCGGCGCCGCTCAGGAGGTCTTCGTCGCGCAGGGCTACCACGCGGCGGCCATGGATGAGATCGCCGAACGCGCCGGCGTCAGCAAGCCGGTGCTCTACCAGCACTTTCCCGGCAAGCTCGAGCTCTATCTGGCGCTGCTTGACGAGCACGCCGAGGCGCTGGTCAAGATCGTCCGCGAGGCGCTCGAGTCGACCACGGACAACAAGACGCGAGTGCAGGCCAGCATGCAGGCCTTCTACGACTTCGTCGCGACCGAGGGCGAAGCGTTCCGGCTGGTCTTCGAGTCCGACCTGAGCAACGTCGCGCCCGTCCGGGCCCGGCTCGAACGGGCCAACCACCAGTGCGCCGAGATGATCGCCAAGGTCATCCAGCAGGACACCGACGCCCCCAGCGACGAGGCGTACCTCCTCGGCATGGGTCTGGTCGGCATGGCCCAGGTCAGCGCCAGGTTCTGGCTGTCGCAGCAGCGAGCCATCCCGAAGGAGACAGCGGCGACGATCACGTCGCGGCTCGCCTGGCGGGGCATCAGCGGCTTCCCGCTCACCTCCTGACGACCGCCCACCCCCCGGCGGCCGGTTCCGCGATCGGCGAACGTAAGCGGCCACCGAGATCATCCGTCGCGTGTCACGATAAGAACGCACGGCCAATCGGCCATGGGAGCTGAGAGCGTCGCCGGAGGGGGCCATCGTGCAGGTGCGGGTGGGTGTTCAACTCGTTCCCAAGGAACTGGTCGTAGAGACGAAGCAGTCCGCCGACGAGGTCGAGCAGGCGCTGGCCGCCGCGCTGCAGTCGGCCGACGGGCTGTTCGTGCTGAAGGACTCCAGAGGCGGCCGGATCGTCATCCCCGCCAAGCACGTCGGCTACCTGGAGATCGCCGAAGACGAGGCCCGCCAGGTCGGCTTCGGCACGCTCTGAACGGCGGACTTGACTGCCGCGCTTGACCCGCACGGGTACCGTCCCGCCGTCGTCTTGTTTAATCCCGCATCGTCGGGCATACCTCGAACATCGCCGGTACGAGGGCTCTGGCCGGCGCGTGAAGGAGCGACCGTGGGGCACCATCAACAGTGGGAGCTGCCCCACGGTCGCCAAATTGACAACGCAATAACAAGATCCTGACACGACACGCTGACACTGTCCGATGTCGGCCAACGCGGTGCGGACCGGCCGGCATCCCGCCCTGCTGAGCGGCGTCGCCGCCGAGGTGGAATGACGGCGGATCCGCCGGTGTTGCGTAAGATGGATTCCTAAATGGCGCGGATACTGGTGTGGCGGGTACACTCCGTCGCGGTATGTGACCGCACGCAGCGACCTGCTGCGTACCCCTGACCGCGGCCGTACCATTGACGATGACCGACGGCTGGTCCCTTCCGCGCGAGCGCGCGGTTACGAACGCAGGTCGGCGGGCGCGAGGCGCCACGCCAGACCTTCGCGGCGCCGCGCTACGGGAGGTTGGACCCCGCACTATGGAGGCTGGAAGCCCTGACTACGTTCCGTGACCTCGGGGTCGTCCCCGAGATAGCCGATGCTCTCGCGACCGAGGGCATCGTCGAACCTTTTCCGATCCAAGAGCTGGCGCTCCCGATAGCGCTCGGCGGCCACGACATCATCGGCCAGGCCCGCACCGGTACCGGTAAGACCCTGGCCTTCGGCATACCCGTCCTGCAGCGCATCCCGCACGGCGGCCGGGCGCCGCACGCCCTCGTCGTCGTGCCCACCCGCGAGCTGGCCCTGCAGGTCACCGACGACCTCCTGATCGCCGGCGGCAAGCTCGGCAGCCGCGTGCTGTCGGTGTACGGCGGGCGCGCGTACGAGCCGCAGATCGGGGCGCTCCGCGACGGCGTCGACGTCGTCGTCGGCACCCCAGGACGGCTGCTCGACCTCGTCGGCCAGCGTCACCTCGACCTGTCCCACGTGGGCGTGCTGGTCCTCGACGAGGCCGACCGCATGCTCGACCTCGGGTTCCTTCCCGACATCGAGCGGATCATCGAGTTGGTGCCCGAGCAGCGGCAGACCATGCTGTTCTCTGCCACCATGCCGGGCGAGATCGTCTCGCTCTCCCGCCGCTACCTGACCCGCCCGACCAACGTACGGGCCGAGTCGAACACCGACCCGGCGGCGATGCCCGCGGTCGTGCAGCAGGTCTGGCAGGCGCACCAGATGGACAAGCCCGAGCTGCTCGCCCGCGTCCTGCAGGCCCGCGGCCGCGGTCTGACCATGGTGTTCTGCCAGACCAAGCGGGCCTGCGACCGGGTCGCCGAAGACCTGGCCAGGCGAGGCTTCGCGGCGGCGGCCGTGCACGGCGACCTGGGCCAGGGCCAGCGCGAGCGCGCCCTGCGCGCGTTCCGCGCCGGCAAGATCGATGTGCTGGTCGCGACCGACGTGGCGGCCCGGGGGCTCGACGTCGACGACATCACGCACGTCATCAACTACGAGTGCCCGGAAGACGACAAGGCCTACGTGCACCGCATCGGCCGGACCGCGCGGGCGGGCAAGGGCGGCATCGCCGTCACCCTGGTCGACTGGGCCGACCTGCAGCGATGGAAGGTCATCAACGCCGCGCTCGACCTGCCGTTCCCGACCCCTCAGGAGACCTACTCCACCTCCGAGCACCTGTACTCGGTGCTCGACATCCCGGCCGAAGCGACCGGCACGCTGCCCAGCGACAAGCGCGACCGCGCCGGGCTCGCCGCCGAGGAGCTCGAGGACATCGGTGAGACCGGCCGCGCCAGGTCCCAGCCGCGCACCAGGGCCAGGGCGACCGACCGGCCCAAGCGCCGTCCCCGCCGCCGCACCCGCGGCGGCCGGCCGGTCGACGGCGAGCGCTCGGCGGCGCCCGGCGCCGAAGCCGAGCCGGCGCCGGCGGGCCAGGACTCCACCGGCTCCACCGGCCGCGCCGATGAGGCGCCGCGCCGCCGCCGGCGTCGGCGCCGCGGCCGCGGCGATCGTCCGACCACCCAGCAGCCGCCGACCGACTCCGCCAACTGATCAGCCGGCCAGCAGGCCGGCTGACCCGGCCGGCCGGCTGACGGCACCGGCATACCCGCGGCGGCCGGCGGCCGCCGCGGGCCTCACAACGCGTGGCGCAGCCGGGCGGCGTGGTTCGGGCGGTCGGTGATCAGCACGGCGACGCGCGGGTCGCGAAGGAAGCGCCGCATCGGCTCCTCCGCGTTGACCGTCCAGACCATCGCGGGGAAGCCGTGCCTGGCGCACCGTTCGAGTACGCCGAGGCGGGCCAGCCGGTGGTTGATGGCCACCCAGTCGGCGCCGCAGGCCCGCAGCCGCCCGAGCGGGAACGCGTCGCCCAGGCCCGCCGGCTGGTACCAGCTCCGGCCGAGCGACAGCGCCGCGCGCACCCCGGCGAACTCCCGCTTCACCGTCGCGAGCGCGTCCGTCCCGCGGCCGGTCACGACCACGCCGCCGGGGCCGAGCGCGTCGACGGCCATGGCCACAGCGGCCCGCTCGCAGCCGGCCTCCTTGAGGTCGAGTTGAGCCTTGGCCCGGCCCGCGATGGCCGCGAGAACGTCACGCAGCAGCGGTACCGTGCGGCCGGCGGCGACGCACAGCTCGCGGTAGGACGCCCGGGCGAGCCTGATGCCGCGAGCCCGGTCGTCGTGGTGGGCGACCAGCTCCCCGTCGGCGGTGCGCCGGACGTCGATCTCGACGTAGTCGGCACCCGCCGCGGCCGCCGCCTCGTAGGCCTCCGGCGTCTCACCGGCCCTGTGCGCCGAAATGGCGATCACGGTTCCTCCCCCGCCGCGCCGCCGGCGGCGCGCTCCGGCCGCGCACTCATGTGCCCGGCGTCCCGTTCCGCGCCGGCCGTCGCTCCATGGTGCCGACGCTATCAGCGCTGCTCGTTCGCACCTCTTTGTTGAGGAGCGGGTTTGTTAAGGTGCGGGCCGTGAGTGCGCCCCCGTTCCTGTCCCTGCCCCCCGGAGTGCGGCGGCTCGACATCGAGACCGCACGGGGCACGTTCGCCGCGCTCGAGGCGCTTCCCGGGTCCGTGGCGCCCGAACGTCCTCCCGCGCTGCTGGTGCCGGGCTTCACCGGGAGCAAGGAGGACTTCATCGCGGTGCTGCCGGCGCTTTCCGACGACGGCCGCAGGGTCATCGCGATCGACCAGCGGGGGCAGTACGAGACGCCGGGCCCGGACGATCCCGCGGCGTACACCTGCGCGGCGCTCGGCGCCGACCTCGCCGCGCTGCTCGACGCGATCGTCCCAGGCGGGGGGCCGCCACAGGCCGGGTCGGCGCGCGTGCACCTGGTCGGGCACTCGTTCGGCGGCCTCGTCGGGCGCGAGGTGGTCATCGCTGAACCGCACCGGCTGGCCTCGGTCACCATGATGAGCTCGGGCCCAGCCGCGATCGGCGGGGCGGCGGCCGAGCGGGCCAGGGCGCTCCTGGCCGCCCTCCTCCAGTACGAGGTCGCCCAGATCTGGGACGCCTATCTCGGCCCCGAGGCGCTGGCGGGCGGCCAGCCACCCGAGATCGTGGCCTTCCTCCGCAGGCGCATGCTGGGCAACGCGCCGGCCGGCCTCGCGGGCATGGCGGATGAGCTGGTACGCGCCCCCGATCGGGTACACGAGATGGCCAAAGTGCTCGACGACACCGGGCTGCCCGCGCTCGTGCTGTTCGGCGAGAACGACGACGTGTGGCCGCCCCTGGCGCAGGCCGAGATGGCCGACCGCCTGTCCGCCGGCAAGGTGGTCATCCCCGGCGCCGCCCACTCGCCGGCCGTCGAGGCTCCGGAGGCGACGGCGAGCGCGCTCACCGCGTTCTGGACCGCGGCAGAACGCTCCCCCGCCCCCGCGGCACGGCCGCCCGTCGACTAACCCGTCGACCAGCTCCGTCGACCAGCTCCGTCGACTACGCCGGGGTGACCGGAGTGGCGGCCAGGCCGTCCCAGGAGGTCTTGCGTGGGGCGGCTCGCTGGCCATCCGGGCAGTGCCTGGCGTAGTCGCACCAGGAACACTGCGGCCCGGGGCGCGGCGGGAACACCTCGTCGACGCTGGCCTGGTCGAGCCCGGAGCGGTAGGCCTCGTCGGCGCCGCCGCACTCCTCGGCGATCCGTTCCGCGCGCGCGACATGGCGCCGGAGCGACTCGTCCGTGTGCTCCCAGGCGACCACCCCGCCCGTCGGCAGGTGGTGCAGCTCCACGCGGTGGCACGGCCGGCGCAACACCCTGGCCGCGGCCACGGCGTACAGCGCGAGGGCCAGCGACCCGCGCGCGTCCGCCGCGGTCAGCACGTGCCGGCCGGTCTTGTAGTCGACGACCACGAGCTCGGCGTCGCGCACGTCGAGCCGGTCGATCCGCCCGGAGACCGCCATGACCTCGGTGCGCGTGGCCACGGTGCGCTCGACGCCGACCGGTTCGTCGGCGGGGTCGAGCCCCGCGACGTAGTGCTCCACCATCGCCTTGGCGCGCTCCCGCCAGTCTGCCGCCTGTGCCGCGTCGCGGTAGCCCTCGGTGAGCCAGCCGCGCAGCAGCAGCGTGCCGGCCATCTCGGGGGTGCGCTCGGGCGGCGGCAGCCGCCACCAGGCCGCCAGCGCGTTGTGCACGCTCGCGCCGAGGCTGTTGTGCGCCCACGGCGGACCCTTGGGCGGCTGCGGCCGGTCGAGATAGGTCATCCGGTACCGGCGCGGGCAGTCCAGCCAGGAGTTCAGCCGCGACGGCGTACAGACGTACAGGCGCCGCGGCATGCCCTCGAACCCGAGTTGTTCGGCGGCCACGACGGCCGGTTCAGTCGGATTCGTCGGCGAGGGAATGCCAGCTCTCCCAGCGCGCGTCCTCGTCGGCCACCGTCGTCTCCTCGCCGTGGCCGGGGAGCACCCGGGTGTCCTTGGGCAGCGGCCCCAGCAGGCTGCCGATCGAGTTGAGCTGGGTCTGCAGGTCGGGGTAGTTGCCGCCGACCTCGCCCGGCTTGCCCTTGTGCAGGGTGTCGCCGGTGAACAGCACGCCGAGCTGCTCGCTGTAGAGGCAGATGCTGCCCGGGGTGTGCCCTGGCGTGTGCATGACCTCGAGCTGCGCGTCGGCGATCTCGAAGACCCCGCCGTCCTCGATGTCGATGTCGGGCGTGAGGTCGCGCATGAACTCGGCGTCCTCACCGCCCTCGTCGGCCAGCCGGCGGAAGTAGCGGCGCCACAGCAGCCGGTCGCGTGGGTGCAGGGCGATCGGCGCCGGGTCGTCCTCGTCTGCCTCGGCCACCTCGAGCGCGGCGCTCAGATGGTCGTCGTGACCGTGCGTGCAGATCACCGCCATGACCTCACGCTCGTCGACCACCTTGAGGATCGCCTCGGCGTCGTGCGCCGGGTCGATCACGATGACCGCGTCGTCGTCCCCCACGATCCACGTGTTGTTCTCGACGTCGTATTCCTCGTCGTCGATGACGCATTTGCCCGACGTCACGACCTGTTCGATCCGCGCATTCACGGCTCGCAGCCTATCCCTTATTTCGCGCGGAGGCGCTTCACGCCAGGCGGGGGCACATCGCCCCGTACGGCAGGTCCAGCTCCATGTCGGGGTCGCGCAGGTCACGCAGGTGCAGCTCCTCGAGCATGAGCACGCCGGCCTCGCTCGGCCACAGCACCGCCCACAGCCAGTGCCCGAGCGCCTCGCCGACGTAGACCGCGCGGTCTTCCGGGGCCGACCTGACCGCCCACAGCGGCACAGGGTGGCCGCGGACCTCCGGCTTGGCGTGCGGGGGTGAGGCGGCGAAGACGCCGCCGGGGTCGGGGCCGTCGAGCCCCGCGATGTACGCGCCGAGGCCGCTGCCGATCTCTTCGGCGACGAGCAGCATGTCGGCCGGACCGCTCACCAGAGACGGCCCGGACAGCGCGACGGCGCACGCCAGCCCGCCCGTGCGCTCGTCCCCCGCAGTCAGGAAACCGGTGACCAGCCAGCCCCGCGGCGGCGGCCACGGCACCCACAGCGGCACGCCGACCCGCTGCCGGGCGATGTCGAGAATCTCCTGGCCGACCTGGTGGGCGACGTGAAACGGCGG
>DASUWU010000033.1:0-7752 GCA_036378315.1 Streptosporangiaceae bacterium
CTGCACCCGAACGACGTCGGCCCGCCCGACGACCCGGCCGACCCCGCGTACGCGATGACCGTGATGAGCGACCCGGGCGCGCGCCGCTACCTCGCCGGCACGGCGTACCACTGTTATTTCGGCGACCCGTCACCCCAGTCCGCGATGCATGACGCCCATCCGGACAAAGCCATCTATTTCACCGAATGCTCGGGCAGCCTCTCGCAGAACCCGGCGACCACCTTCCCGGACACGCTGCACTGGCAGACGGCGATGCTGACGGTCGGCGCGATGCGGAACTGGGCCAAGACCGTGATCACCTGGAACCTGGCGCTCGACCCGGCCGGCGGGCCGCACAACGGCGGCTGCGGCACCTGCTTCGGCGTGGTCACGATCGACCCGTCCACCGGCGCCGTCACCCGTACCGCCGACTATTACGTCCTCGGCCACGCCACCAGGTTCGTCCGGCCCGGCGCGGTGCGGATCGGCTCTACCGTGGCCGGCACCATCGCGGACGTCGCGTTCCGCAACCCGGACGGCTCGATCGCGGTGGTCGCGGTCAACGACGACTGGGGAACCGGGACGCAGAAGTTCACCGTACGGAAGGGCGCGGCCGCGTTCTCCTACGAGCTGCCGGCCGGCGCCGTCGTCACGTTCGTCCTCCGCTGATCCCGCCACAGGGGAGACCTCCATGTCCGGACCCCTCCGCCCCGTGCGGCGCGCCACCGCCACGCTGTCCGCGCTGGTCATCGCCGTGACCTTCCTGATCGGCGCGCCCGCGGCGCAGGCGGCGCCGGCGCGCGCCGGCCGCCTCACCTCCGCGCAGCGCGCGACGCTGCTCGCCTACGGGCGGGACGCCTGGCGCGCCCTCGCCGCGATGGTCGACACGAAGACGGGGCTGCCCGACGACAACATCGGCGGCGCGCTCGACCCGGCGAGCCGCGGCGGCTACACCTCCCCCACGGACATCGGCGCGTACCTGTGGAGCACCGTCGCGGCCCGCGACACCGGGATCATCGACGCCGGCGACGCGTACCGCAGGATGGCGGCCGCGCTGCGCACGATGAGCGCGGTCGACCGGCACGCCGCCTCGGGCATGTTCTACAACTGGTACGACCCCGCGACGGGCGCCGTGCTGCGCACGTGGCCGCCCGACGGCAGCGCGGTCACGCCGTTCCTGTCCAGCGTCGACAACGGCTGGTTCGCCGCCGCCCTCATGGTCGTCGAGAACGCCGAGCCGCGGCTGCGCGCCGCGGCACGGGCGCTGCTCGCGCCGATGGACTTCGGCTTCTACTACGACGCGCGGGGGCGCGGCCCCGACGTGCCGGCCGGCCTGCTCCGCGGCGGCTTCTGGGACACAGAACCGGCCGGCTGCTCGGTCAAGGACAACTACCGCGGCCGCGGCCCCGACGTCTGGTACACCTGCAACCTCTACGACATCCTCAACACCGAGCCGCGCATCGCCAGCTACATCGGCATCGCGCGCGGG
The DNA here is from genome assembly GCA_036378315.1 of Streptosporangiaceae bacterium. GTDB lineage: Bacteria > Actinomycetota > Actinomycetes > Streptosporangiales > Streptosporangiaceae > CALAED01. The sequence goes on from DASUWU010000033.1 coordinate 1,469, forward strand.
CAGCTCCCCCGCGCCCACTACTTCGCGCCGAACCGGACGTTCCCGCCGACCTGCGACTGGAGCTGGCTGGAACAGCAGCCGGTCGGCTTCGAGACCAGCTACCTGGGCGTGCCGGTGTTCGAGGGCGCCTACCGTTACGCCGGCCTGCAGTTCGTGCCCACCTGGGGCGGCGACATGTTCGAGGCGCTGATGCCCGACCTGTTCGTGCCGGAGGAGGACTGGGCGCCGCACAGCTGGGGCGTCAACCACCCGACCTACGTGCGCGGCCAGATCGTCCATGGGCTGGCCGACGCCAAGTACGGCTACTGGGGCTTCTCCCCCGCCAGCAACCCGGCCGGCGGCTACTCGGCCTGGGGCGTCGACGCCATGGGCATGGATCCCGGCGGCTACCCGTCCGACATGGAGCAGACCAACGTCGACCTCGCCTTCGGCGACTGCCGGGCCGGGCAGCCGGCGCCCCAGGCGTACGGCGACGGCGTCGTGACCCCGCACGCGTCCTTCCTCGCCCTGCCGTTCGCGCCGGCCGAGGCGATGCGCAACCTCGCCGCGCTGCGCGCCGGCTTCCCCGGCCTGTACGGCCCCGGCGGCTTCAAGGACGCGGTGGCCGTGCGCAGCGGCCGCATCGCCGACCGCTACCTCTCCCTCGACCAGGGAATGATCATGGGGGCGGTCGGCAACGCGCTGCGCGCCGGCGACATACGCCGCTACTTCGTCCGGGGCGACGTCGAGCGCGTCATCCGCCCCCTGCTGCGGATCGAGACCTTCAACGCCCGGCCGCCCGCGCGGTGATCCCGCCCCGCGCCGGTCACACCCCGAGCATGGCGGACTGGCGGGCGAGAGCGGCGGCGCCGATCAGTCCCGCGGCCGCTCCCAGGCGGGCCGGCACCACCTCGGCGCGCTGCACGAACCCCATCCCCGCGTACGACCTGAGCGCCTTGCGCAGCGGCGGGGCCAACACCCCCCACGACTTGGCGACGCTCCCGCCGATTACCACGCGGTCCACCTCGCAGAGCGCGACGGCCGAGGTGATGGCGGCGGCGAGCGCCCGGGCGCCGCGCGTGAAGGCCGCCACCGCCACGGGGTGGCCGGCCCGCGCCGCCAGCGCGAGCGCCGCGCCGTCCGGCATGTCGCACGACCAGCCGTTGTCGAGCGCCCAGCGCACCATGGCGGGCCCGGACGCGATGGTTTCGAGACAGCCGCGCGACCCGCAGGGACAGGCCGCCCCCGCGAAGTCGACGACCAGGTGGCCGACGTGCCCCGCGTTTCCGCTGGGGCCGGCGTGCACCCGTCCGTCGAGGACGAGCCCGCCGCCGACGCCCGTCGACACGACGAGGCCCAGCATCCCGCGCGCGCCGCGACCGGCGCCGTGGACGTACTCGGCCATGGCGGCGGCCACCGCGTCCCCGGCGAGGACGGCCGGCCGGTCGGGGACGAGCTCGCCGAGCCTGTCGCGCAGCGGAAAGCCGCGCCACGCCGGGATGTTCACCGGGCTCACCGTGCCGGCGGCGACGTCGATGGGCCCGGCCGCGCCGATCCCCACGGCGACGACTCCGGTCGCCCCGAGCTCGGCCACGGCATCGGCCAGCGCGGCCCACACCGCTTCTGCCCCGGCGCCGCCGCGCGGGGTGGGACGGGACGCGCCGCGCAGCACTCTGCCCGTCATGTCCACGATCCCCGCGGCGAGCTTGGTGCCGCCGACGTCCACGGCCAGCACGTCTCCGGTCGGCGGCAGCCCGCCGGAGGCGTCGTCAACCGTGCCGTCCGTCGTGCCGATCGTGGTGGCCGGTGCGTTCCCCGCTCCCGCGCCCGCGAGCGGGGCGGTGGCCGGCCGTGTCGTGATCTCACTCATGTTTCCGCCGAATCTCGAAGACGCGGACGCCCGGCCCGCCCCGAATGTCGGAGCGTTCCAAACGGCGAAGGGCGGTCCACTACGGGTCCTCTCGGGTTGCTATGGAGAATTATCAGGATTTGACGGCGCCGGCCGTCAGACCCTGGACGAGATAACGCTGTAGCGCCAGGAACGCGAGCACGACGGGCGCGCTGATCACCAGCGAGGCCGCCATGACCTGGTTCCAATAGACCTGGGCCTGGTTGGCATAGGCGCGCAGCCCGACCGCGAGCGTGCGCGTGTTCTCGTCGGTGAGCACCGAGGCGAACAGCACCTCGCCCCATGCGGTGATGAACGCGTAGATCGCCACGGCCACGATGCCGGGCGCGGCGACGGGCAGCACCACCCGCACCAGCGTGCGGATCGGCCCGGCGCCGTCCACCCGCGCCGCCTCGTCCAGCTCCCGCGGGATCGTGTCGAAGTAGCCCGCCACCAGCCAGATCGCGAAGGGCAGCGAGAACGTGAGGTAGGTGATGGTCAGTCCGAGCCGGCTGGCGTACAGCTGGATGCCGGTGTACCTGTCGATGTTGACGAAGATCAGGAACAGCGGCAGCAGGAACAGGATGCCGGGGAACATCTGCGTCGACAGCACCCCGGTCAGGAACGTGCCACGCCCCGCGAAGCGGTAGCGGCTGACCGCGTACCCGGCGAGGATCGCCAGCGTCACCGAGCAGACCGTCGCGGCGAGCGAGACGATCAGGCTGTTCACGAAGTAGCGCGCCAGCGGAACCGTCGTCCACATGTCGACGAACGGCTGGAAGGTGATCCGCGACGGCGCCCACCTGAACGCCCCCTGGACGTCCACCAGCGGCTTGACCGACGAGCCGGCCATGACGTACAGCGGCACGACCGTGAAGACGGTCAGCGCGGTGAGGATGAGCACCCGCGCCCAGCGCAGCCAGCGAGGTTCACGCATGGCGCAGCCGCCTCCTCCCGGCCAGCAGGTAGGCGGTGGTGACGATCAGGAGGAAGCCGAGCAGCAGCACCGACATGGCCGAGCCCTGGCCGAAGTTCCAGGTGAGGAACGACGCGTTGTAGATGTGGATGGAGATCACGTCCGCGGCGCCCGGCGGCCGGTCGAACAGGATGTACGCCGTGTTGAAGTCGTTGAAGATCCACAAGAACAGCACGAGCAGCAGCACGCCGTTGACCGGCCTGAGCATCGGCAGCGTGATCGTACGCAGCCGTCTCATGAAACCGGCCCCGTCGATGTCGGCGGCCTCGTACAGGTCGGTGGGGATGCTCTGCAGCCCGGCGGTGAGGGTCAAGAAGGCGAACGGCCACTGCCGCCAGATCTCCACGATCACCAGCGCGACGAAGCTCCTGCCGCCGAGCAGCCAGAACGGGTGCCCGCTCATGATGTGCAGCTGGTCGCCGAGCACGGCGTTCACGATTCCGGTGTCGCGCTGGAACATGAACCGCCAGGTGATGACAGCGGTGAACAGCGGCAGCGCGTACGGCACCAGGAACAGCGTGCGCAGCGCCGCCCGCCCGCGGAAGGACTTCTGCAGCAGCACCGCGGCCGTCAGGCCGAGCAGCCAGCATCCCGCCAGGGAAAGCGACGTGACCCCGGCGGTGACGAAGAACGAGTGCAGCAGGTCGCTGCCCACCGGACCGTTCAGGTCGACGGCCACGCGGTAGTTGGCCAGGCCCGCGTACGGGGCCGCCGTCCAGTTGCGGATGAAGAACTGGGTGAGGTGGAGCAGGCTCATCCAGGCGCCGACGAGCATCGGGACGATGTGGATGGCCAGCTCGAAGACCAGCGCCGGGATCAGCAGCACGTACGGCAGGGCCGCGCGGCGGAACCGCCGCCCGGCCCTGCCGCCGTGGTGCGCCGGTGGCCGGCGCTCGCCGCCCGGAGTCGATGTGTCGACAGCGGGGGCGGCAACGGTTCTGCTCATCCGCCCGACTGCATCTTCTTGTCGGCGGCGGTGAGCTTGTCCTTGATCGTCTGCTCGGTGACGGGCTTGCCCGCCGCCGCGTCGGCGATCAGTTCCTTGACGGAGTTGCCGACGAGGGTCTCGAACTGCGCCTCTTCGGGGATCATCGGCATGGTCACCGACGTGTTGGCGAGCACCTGCTGGAAGATCTTCGTCTGCGGGGTCTGGAACCGCGGGTCGGAGTAGGCCGCCTGGGCGACCGGCAGGGTGCCGTACCGCGCGTTGAGGATCTTCTGCTCGTCGGGGCTGGTCAGGAAGTTCACCAGCTTGAGGGCGCCGTCGGTGTTCTTGGAGTTCTTGAACACGCCGATGTTGATGCCGGCCACGTGGCTGGTGACGCGCTGGCCGCCCGCGGGCAGCGGGTCCGGCAGCGGGATCGGCGCCACGCCGTAGTCGGAGTCCTTCATGCCGTTCTCCTTGACGCCCGCCGTGGCGTAGCTCTGGATCATCAGCATGCCGGCCTTGTCCTTGGCGAAGTCCTTGAGGTACTGGGAGTCGTTGACATATTCGGCGTCGCTCGGGTTGACGACCTTGTCGGTGGCCAGGAGGTCGAGGTACTGCTTGACGCCGGCCACCATCTGCGGCGAGTCGAAGCCCGGGGCGCCGCCCTGGAACAGCTTGGCCCCGTTCTGCAGGCCGAACATGAAGGCGAAGTGCGCGCCCTCGGTGTAGCTGGCGCCGAGGATCGCCACGCCGTACTGGCCCTTGTCCGGCTTGGTGAGCTTCTTGGCGTCGTCGACCAGCTGCTGCCAGGTCTGCGGCGCCCCGCTGATGCCCGCCTCCTTGAACAGCTTCTTGTTGTAGAACAGCCCGTACGCGAGGCCGTAGATCGGGACGAACTGCGGCGGTTTGCCGGCGACGCCGGTCGAGGTGAGCGTGGAGGGGATGAACCGGGCCTTGCCGCCCACCTTCGCGAGGGTCGCGTCGTCGAAGTCCTTGAAGGCGCCGGTGGCCTGCAGCGAGGCCGACCAGGTGTTTCCGACGTTGAGCACGTCGGGGCCCTGGCCGCTCGACGTGGCGGCGAGGATGCGGTTGAGCAGGTCGGGCCACCCGATGACCTCGAGGTTGACCTTGATCCCTGTCTGCTGCTGGAACTTCCGCAGCTCGGGCCCGAGCACCTGCTTGTCCTGCTCGATGCTGCGGCCCTGGTTGCTCGCCCAGTAGGTCAGCGTCCTGGTGGCGGATCCGCCCTTCGAGCCGCTGTCGGACCCGCCTCCGCAGCCGGCCATGCCGGCGGCGAGGAGCGCGGCGCTCGCGGCGAGCGCGATGATGGCGCGGGGTTTCACTGTCGACTCCAATCGACCGGATTTCGCACGGCGTCTTCCCGCGATTAGAGCGATTAACCGGTTAAGTAGTCAATGGGTCGTAACCCCCTTGAAACCCGCCTGTCAACGCATCCGCCGGCGCGGCGGCGCGGTGCTGCCGCGCGGCACGAGCACCGGCGTCACGTGGCACACGCTTTGCGGCGCCTCGCCGGTTACCTGGTCGAGCAGCAGCCTCGCCACCCGCGCCCCGTACGCGGCGATGTCCAGGCTCACCGCGGTGAGCGGCGGGTGCACGAGCTGGCAGAGCACCGAGTCGTCCCACGCCACGAGCGACAGCCGCTCCGGCACCGGGACGCCCATCTCGGCGGCGACGGAGAGCCCGGCCAGGGCCATGACGTCGTTGTCGTAGACGATGGCGGTCGGCGGCTCGACCGACGCCAGCAGCGACCGTGTGGCCCGCGCACCCTGCTCGCCGGTGTAGTCGGTCGGCACCGTGATCGGCGTCACGCCCAGCTCGCCGGCGGTGGCCTCGAAGGCCTCGGTCCTGGTGACCGTGTGCCACAGCTCGGGCAGCCCGGCCACGCGGGCGATCCGCCGGTGGCCGAGGGCCGCCAGATACTCCACCACCGACCGCACGGTGCCCACCTCGTCGTTCCACACCCCGGGCAGCCCGGCCAGGCCCTGCGGGCCGCCGATCACGATCGCCGGCATGCCCAGCTCCTTGAGCAGCGCGATGCGCGCGTCGTCGACCTGCAGGTCGACCAGGAAGACGCCGTCCACCCGGCGCTCGGCCCACCAGCGCCGGTAGCTGCCGAGCTGCGCCTCGCGGTCGGCGGTGACCTGGAGCAACAGCGCGACGTCGCGGGCGGCCAGCTCGCCCTCGATGCCGGAGATGAGCTGGGTGAAGTACGGCTCGATGCCGAGGGTGCGGGCCGGCCGGTCGACGACGAGGCCGAGCGCGCCGGCCCGGCCGTCGGACAGCGCCCGCGCCGCGCTGCTCGGCTGCCAGCCCAGCTCCTCGGCGATCGCCAGGATGCGCGCCCGGGTGGCCTGGGAGACCCCTGGCCGCCCGTTCAGCGCGAAGGACACGGCGCTCTTGGTCACCCCCGCGCGCCGCGCGATGTCCGCGATCGTCGGCCGCTTCACCCCGAATACCTCCTGGCCCGGTCACTGAATCCAGCCCGGTTACTG
>DASUWU010000034.1:0-2436 GCA_036378315.1 Streptosporangiaceae bacterium
GCGGCCAGGAACGCCGCGACCGCCTGCTCCACCGCGGCGGTGGCTCCCCCGACGACCGCCTGGCTGGTGCTGTTGATGTTGGCGATGACGACGTTGCCCTCGATCGCGCCGACGATGCGCTCGATCTCGGGCAGCGGCCCGAAGACGGCGGCCATCGCGCCGTTGTCGTCCAGCGCCAGGGAGGCCATCTCGTGCCCGCGCGCGCTGACCGCCTCCAGGGCGGCGTCGAACGTCATCGCACCAGCGGCGACCAGCGCACCGTACTCGCCGAGACTGTGCCCCATCACCATGTCGGGACGCACCCCGTAGGCCTCGAGCAGCCTGGTCAGCGCCAGGTCCGTCGCGAGCACCGCCGGCTGGGTGATCTCGGTCTGCAGCAGCTGCTGCTCCAGGGCCCGAACCGCGGCGGGGTCGTCCTGGTCGACGAAGATGTACGACGAGAGGGGGCGGCCGAGCAGAGGCGTCATGATCCGGTCCGCCTCGTCGAACACGGCGGCCACCACCGGCTGCTGCGCGCGCAGCCTCTTGAGCATGTTCACGTACTGCGAGCCCTGCCCGGTGTAGAGAAACGCCACCTTGGGCGCGGGCCCGCGGCCGACGAAGACGCCCTGAGCCCGCAGCATCTTCCACATCGCGGGCGCACCCGTACGGAACGCAGTGACAGCCTTGCGCGCCTTGGCCGCGAGGTCCGCGGCGTCGGCGTAGTCGACGGCGACCCGGACCGCGGAGGCCGCCAGCGTGCGGTCGGGGGCCACCTGAGCCGGTGTGCGGCCGTCAGCCGCGTCGGCGACGACTCCCTCGAGCTGGGCCACGACGTCCGAGTCGTCACGACCGCCGAGCACCACCGCGCCCCGGAGCGGCGGTCGAGGTCGCGCGGTGACGGGCTCTGCCGCTCTGTCCTGGGCAGCCGCCGTGACTGCTGTCCTGGGCACGTCGGCCGCCGCGAACGTCCGAGGTGACCTCTCGGAACGGTGCCTACCGGGGACGTACTCCTCCAGAACCGCGTGGAAGTTGGTCCCGCCGAAGCCGAACGCGCTGACCCCGGCGCGGCGCGCGCCCTCGGGGTCGGCCGGCCACTCGCGCAGCTCGGTGGTCACCCGGAACGGCGTGTGGTCCCAGTCGACGTTGGGGTTGGGGTCGTGGAAGTTCAGGCTCGGTGGCAGGACCTTCTCGTGCAGCGACATCACCATCTTGAACAACCCCGCGGTGCCCGCGGCGGCCTTGAGGTGGCCGATGTTGGACTTCACCGAGCCGAGCGCGATCGACCCGGGCGCCGCGCCGGACGAGCCGAACACCTCGCCGAGGCTGGCCAGCTCGGCGGCGTCGCCCACCCGGGTGGACGTGCCGTGCGCCTCCACGGCGGACGCGGCGGCGGGCTTGACGCCGGCGTTCGCCCAGGCCCGCTCCACGGCGAGCTTCTGGCCGACCGGGTTGGGTGCCGTGATGCCCTTGCCCTTGCCGTCACTGGAGCCGCCCAGACCGAGCAGGACCGCATAGACCCGGTCGCCGTCACGCTCGGCGTCCTCGAGCCGCTTGAGCACGAAGAGGGCGGCCCCCTCCCCCATGACGAAGCCGTCGGCCCCCTCGTCGAACGGTCGGGTCCCGGTCGCCGACAGCGCGCCGATCTTGCAGAACTTCACGAACGCGGCAACGTTCATGTTCCGGTCGACGCCGCCGGTGACGACCGCGTCGTACTGCCGGTCGATCAGTCCCTGCGTCGCCGCCGTCATCGCAGCCAGCCCCGAGGCGCAGGCGGCGTCCGTGGTGAAGTTCGGCCCGCGGAAGTTGAACAGGTTGGCGACCCGGCCGGCGATGACGTTGGACAGCTCACCGGGCATCGTGTCCTCGGTGATCTCGACGAAGTCGTCGAGGAACCGCTCGCGCCACTCGCCGAGGATCGCGGTCCGCACGTCCGCCGGCAGCGCGGCGAACGACGGTGCGTCCCGCAGGTCGCGCGCGAACTCGGGGAAGTTGATGCGCAGGGTCGTGCGGTAGTGCTTGTCGCCGCCGATGGCGTTGCCGAGGATGACCGCGACCCGCTCAGGGTCGACGGGCCAGTCCGGCCACCCCGCGTCGGTCAGCGCCGACCGGGCAGCCGACACCGCCCACTGCTGCCCGACGTCCATCTGGTCGGAGACTTTGGGTGGCACCGGCAGCCGCCAGGACAGCGGCTCCCACGGGTAGTCCCGAACCCAGCCGCCGATCCTGCTGTACGTCTTGTCCGGCGCGGCCGGGTCGGGGTCGTAGTACAGCTCGGGGTCCCACCGCTCGGTCGGGACGTCGCTGATGCAGTAGCGGCCATCGCGGATGTTTCGCCAGAACGTCGCGGCGTCCGGGGCGTCCGGCATGATCGCGGCGACGCCGACGACGGCGACCGGCGGATGTGGGGACTCGTTCATGGCCAGATCCTTCGGGGTCAGCGGGCGCCGACGCGGT
>DASUWU010000035.1:0-33589 GCA_036378315.1 Streptosporangiaceae bacterium
CGCCGAACGGCAGTGTGAGCAGGTTGCCGAGCACCGTCTTCGTGCCGCCCAGCCGCAGGTCGGTGAGGACCTTCTTGACGTTCTGGTCGGACTCGAAGGTGTTCTGCACCTGGCCGGGGCCGAAGACGCCGGTGTTGCGCGGCAGCTCGAGCACCCTGATCCGCCCGTACGTGGCCCCAGGGGTGGCGTCGACGGCGACGAAGCCGGACAGGTTCGGCCGTCCCCGCGGGGTGAAGGTTGAGGTGAGGGAGAACTCGGGGTCCTGGTCGCCCGGCATGCGCAGGGTCAGGTAGTACGGCGGCTGGGTGCGGCCGGGGTTGGTGGGGTCGCTTGGCACCTGCCAGAAGTCCTGACCCGTGTAGAACGCACCGGCCTGCGTCACGTGGTAGCGCGCCAGGATGCGGCGCTGCACCTTGAACAGGTCCTGGGGGTAGCGCAGATGCTGCATCAGCTCGTTGCTGATCTGGCTCTTGGGGCGCACCACGTTGGGGAACGCCTTCTCCCAGGTCTTGGCGATCGGGTCGGACCCGTCCCACTCGTACAGGGTGACCTGGCCGGTGTAGGCGTCCACGGTCGCCTTGATCGAGTTGCGCATGTAGTTGAGGTTGTCGTTGGCCTGCCGCGCGACGGCGTGCCTGGTCTCGGTGATCGTGTCGCTGGCCGCCTCACCGAGGCTGACCCGCTCGGAGTACGGGTAGCCGTCTGACGTCGTGTAGCCGTCGACGATCCACAGGATGCGGCCGTTCACCACCGCCGGGTACGGGTCGCCGTCGAGGGTGAGCCAGGGGGCGACCTTCTGCACCCGCTCGCGGGGCTCCCGCCCGTACAGGATGCGGGAGTCCGCGTTGATCGCGCCGGACAGCAGCAGGTTGCGGTCCTTGAAGTGGGTGGCGAAGATCAGCCGGTTCCAGAAGGAGCCGATGGGAACCCCGCCGCTGCCGTCGTAGGTGTTGTTGCGCTGGCCCTGCGCGCTGTCGTCTGGGTAGTCGAGCTCGCGCGCCGTGCTGCCGGGTGGCCCGCCGACGACCGAGTACTGCGGGGACCGCTCGCCGAAGTAGATCCGCGGCTGGAAACTGCCGAGCTGCCCGGTCGGCGGGATGTCCTGCTCCACGAACGACGGCTCGCCGTTGGGCGCGACCTTGCCGCCCTCGGCCGCCACGAACCCGAAGCCGTGGGTGTAGACGAGGTGGTCGTTGACCCAGTTCCGCCGGCCCTCGGGCGCCCCGGAGAGCTCCCGTACGGCCACGACCGTGTCGCGGGAGGCGCCGGCGAGCTGGTAGCGGTCGATGTCGAGGGTGTCAGGGAACTGGTAGAAGTTCCGCTTCTGCTGGAGCTGCTGGTAGGTGGTGGACACCACGGTCGGGTCGAGCAGCCGTACGCCCGGGATCGTGGACGCCTCCTGGGCGAGCTGATCGGGGTTCGGCGTGAGCTTGGCCGCGTACTGCGGCGTCACCGCGGCCCTGTCGATGCCGTACGCCACCCGCGTGGCGTTGATGTTGCGCTGGATGTACGTGGATTCCTTGTCGGCCTCGTTCGGCTTGACCTGGAACTGCTGGATCAACAGCGGGTAGACGCCGCCGACCAGGATCGCCGACAGCACCATGAGGCCGAACGCCACGCCGGGCAGGGTCATGCCGCGCCGCACCAGGTTGACGAAGAACATCGCGGCGCAGATCACCGCGATCACGGCGAGGATCGTCTTGGCGGGCAGCACCGCGTTGACGTCGGTGTAGGACGGCCCGGTCACCACGCCGCGTTCCGAATGCGCGAGACCCCACCGGTCGAACCAGTACGCGATGGCCTTGAGCAGCACGAAGACGCCGACCAGCACGGACAGGTGGGCGCGGGTGTGCGGGCTGGCCTTGTCGCCAGGCCCCTGCAGCCGCAGCCCGCCGTACAGGTAATGGACGATCAGCGCCGCGAGCGTGGACAGGATCACTATGGCGAACAGGTAGCCCAGGATCATCCGCAGGAACGGATAGGTGAAGACGAAGAACGAGATGTCCTTGTGGAACTGCGGGTCCTTGACGCCGAACGCCGTCCGGTTCATGAACGCCATCCAGGTGCGCCACTGGCCGGCCATGGACGATCCGGTGATGAGGCCGATCAGCGCGAGGATGGCGCCGGCGATGAGCCGCCGGTGCGGGTCGATGGCGGTCCGGTAGCGCTCCAGGCCCTGCTGCTCGACCGACAGCGGCCGGTACGCGGGGCGCAGCCGGTAGGCGATCACGAGGTTCGCGCCGATCACGAACACCATGAAGAGCCCGGCGCCGAAGAACAGCGCGAGCTTGGTCCACAGCTCCCGCGTGTAGACCGAGGAGAAGCCGACGGAGCGGTACCACAGCAGCTGGGTCCAGATGCCGGAGAACACCATGAACAAGATGAAGAGGAGCACAAGGCCCGCGACGGCGGGCAGCAAGGTTCGGACCCGGCCTCCGGAACGAATCCGGCGGCCGAAGCCAGGGGTACGGAACGACACGGCTCCGCCTCCGTTCGTCGGGGCGCTCTCTAGGCAACTTATCGAGGATGCGGCAGGTTCCCGCCAGGAGACGTGCCGATTCGGTAAAGATGGGCCGATGCGCCCACCGGCGCCGCCCCCGGGGCGCGGTCAGCCCTTGCCGCACGCGGGCACCGCGCCGTGGCCGGTGCGCAGCGCGTCCAGCGCGCCGATCGCGCCGTGCATGGTGTCGGCCTCGACGAGCCGCAGGCCCTTGGGCGCGTTGGCCACGGCCTCGGCGCAGTTGTCCTTGGGGGTAAGGAACACCTTGGCCCCGGCCTCCCGAGCCGCGATCATCTTCTGCTGGATGCCGCCGATGGGGCCGACCTGGCCGTCCGCCGTGATGGTGCCGGTGCCGGCGACGAACGCGCCGCCGGTCAGCGAGCCGGGGGTCAGCTTGTCGTAGATGCCGAGCGAGAACATCAGCCCCGCGCTCGGCCCGCCCACGTCGCCCACGCTGATCTTCACGCTGAACGGGAACGAGTGGGCCTCGCCGAGCACGACTCCGACCACCGGCTTGCCGGCCTTCGAGCCCGCGTCGGCCGGCGCCGCGACGGTGCGGACGGCCACCGTCTGCTCCTTGCCGGCCCGCTTGATCGTGATCTTCACCGTGTCGCCGATCCGGTGCCTGCCGACCTGGGCGCTGACGTCCTCGACCTTGCCGACCTTGACACCGTCGACGGCGATGACCTGGTCGTCCTTGCGCAGCACTCCCTGGGCCGGCATGCCTGACTGGACGGACGCGATCTTGATCGCGGTGCTCACCGGAATCTTGAGCTCGGTCAGCGCGGCGGCGATCGCCGAGTCCTGCGAGCTCTCCATCTGCGCGGTGTTCTCCTGCTCGACCTTCTGGACGCTCTCGTCCTTGGGGAAGATGGCCTCTTCCGGCACGACGGCGGTCTTGCCGTCGAGCCAGCCGCGCAGCGCGGTGAGCAGGTCGATGCGGTTGCCAGGGCCGCCCTGGTAGGCGACGGTCGTGAAGTTGAGATGCCCGCCGTCGGGGAACGTCTGGTGCCCGGTGATCTGGATCAGCGGCTGGCCCTTGGCGGTGTCGCCGAGCGTGTTCGTGGTCGGACCCGGGGTCAGCATCACGTACGGCACCGGCATCAGCGCCCCGATCACGACGAAGACGACCACCAGGGCGGCGGTGACCATCAAGGTCGCTGCACGACGAGACATGCCGGGAAGCCTATGCGATATCAGCGGTCCCGAGACGCCGGCTCCGCGCGTGGACGTTCCGGCTCCGCGGCCGTCCAGGGCGACATCGTCGCGTTGCGGGCCAGAGCGCCACGGAAGCGGGCGAAGCTCTCGATGTCGTCATGCGTGTCCGTACGCGACGGGCGGCTCACCATCAGCATGATCAGCGACGCGATCAGCGTGACCACCACCGGCAGCGCGAGCCACGTGACGAAGGACATGTGCCACCCACTTCTTCGTGGAACCGGGCACTCATATCGTAACCGGACCACTACCGCAGAGCATCACGAGGCGGACCGAGGAGGCGGCCCGCTGCTTAGCACATACCCACCCATTCGGCGTCGCCATCAGCGAACAGCTGATGCTTCCAGATCGGCACCTGGGCCTTGAGGTCGTCGATCAGCCGCCGGCAGGCGTCGAACGCCTCGCCGCGGTGCGGGCAGGCGGCCGCGACCACCACGGCGAGATCGCCGATCTCGAGGTCGCCGACCCGGTGCAGGGCGGCCAGCGCGCGCACGGGGTGGTCGGCGGCGACCTTCTCCATGACGCTGCGCAGCTCCTGCTCCACGCTTGGATGCGCGCTGTACGACAGGCGCGTCACGGCCCGGTCGTGATCTTCGTCGCGTACGGTCCCGATGAACACCGCCACGCCTCCGGCGCCCGCGTCGCGCACCGCGGCGAGGACCTCGTCGACCGACAGCGGCGTGTCCCTGATGCCGACCAGCCGAATCACATCACTCATGACCAAACCTCCAAGGCGCTCCAGAGCCCGAGTCCCGAGCCGATCTCAGACGCGACGCTACTCATGACCAAACCTCCAAGGCGCTCCCAGAGCCCGAGTCCCGAGCCGATCTCAGACGCGTCGTTTGCGGCGCGCCCGGCGCACCGCGGCCGCCGCGCCGATGACGGCCACGGTGGCGCCGGCCGCGGTGGCCATGGTCGCCTCCTTGCCGCCGAGCCGCCGGCCGACGATGGCGTGCCGTCCGGCGATCTCCTCGAGCAGGGCGGCGAGCGCCGACGCGTTGTCGTACGCGGGCTTCCAGCCGACCGACCGCAGCGCCGCGCAGTCGACCACCCACGGGTAGACGGCGTAGTGCAGGTCGGCCGCCGGGGTGGGCGTCACCCCGATCCGGTGCAGCCGCTCGGCCGTGCCGAAGGTGATCGCCGCGGGCAGCTCGAACCTGCGCTTGCCGGTGAGCTCCTCTGTCTCGTCCTGCTCCAGCCAGCCGTCGGAGCCGACGGCGAGCGCGCCGGCGACCTTCCCGAGCGCCGCCAGCTCCAGCGCCGAGACCAGGTCGTCGACGTGGCAGAACTGCCAGCGCTGCGCGCAGCCCTTGACCGACAGCAGCCTGGGCGCCTCGAAATGCCGGGTCATGGCCGTGTCGACGCCCGGCCCGACGAGCATCGCCGGGCGCAGCACGGTGACGGACATGCCGGGGTGGCTGACCGGTGCCATCCTGGCCAGCTCTTCGATGTCGAGGTAGTCGCCGACGAGGCTGTCGTCGGGGTCGGCCGCCGGCGGCGCGTCCTCAGGCAGCGGCACCACGTTGTCCGGCCGCGCCCCGTAGACGGCCGCCGTGGTCGCGAGCACGACCAGCCGCACCCTGGCGGCGGCCGCCGCGGTGAGCACCGTCTGCACGCCCCGCACGTTGTACGCCCTGCGCTCCTTGGCGCTGGTGTCCGGCGACCGGTCCTGGTCGAGGTGGACGATCACATCGACGTCGGACAGGCGGCCTGACAGCAACGGGTCGCGCACGTCGACGACCCGCCAGGTCACCCCCGCGACGTCCCCGCGATGGTCGTCGAGCGCGACCACCTTGCGGATCTCGGCGGACCCGGCCAGCCGGTCGGCCAGCGCCCGCCCGATTCCGGCGGCCGCTCCCGTGACGGCGACGACGGGGCCCGTGCTTCGCCGAGGGCGAACCTGACCTGTATTCACCTGGAGCGGAACCCTCCTTATGCGCACCTCAGCGCGGAGCGACTAACGTGACCAACATGAGCTCTTCTTCCCGCTCAAGGGTATTGCAATGAGTGACGTTCCCTTCGGCTTCAACCGGCCAGGCGGCGAGGGCGACGACGACGAGCCCGGCCGCGAGCCGGACAAGCCGGTCGATCCCTTCTCGGCCATGGGCGGCGGAGACATGCGGCAGGCGGCCGAGATGCTGCGCCGCTTCGCGGACATGCTCAGCAACCAGGGCTCCGGCGGTCCGCTGAACTGGGGCCTGGCCAAGGACATCGCCCGCCACTCCGTCGCCGAGCAGGGCGACCCGTCGGTCGTCGACGCCGAGCGGCGCCAGGTCGAGGACGCGCTGCGGCTGGCCGACCTGTGGCTGGAGAACGCCACGACGATCCCGGCCGGCATCGCCACTCCCAAGGCGTGGAGCCGGTCGGAGTGGATCGAGCAGACCCTGCCGGTCTGGTCCAAGCTGTGCGACCCGGTCGCCGCGCGCATGGTCGAGTCGATGAACGAGGCCATGCCGCAGGAGATGCAGGCGATGGCCGGACCGTTGATCGGCATGGTCAGGCAGATGGCCGGTGCCATGGTCGGCGGCCAGGCGGGGCAGGCGCTCGGCGCGCTGGCCAAGGACGTCGTGGGCTCATCCGACGTCGGGTTGCCGCTGGCCCCCGAGGGCGTCGGCGCGCTGCTGCCAGCCGGGGTGGCCGCCTTCGGCGCCGGGCTCGAGGTGCCGGCCGACGAGGTACGGCTGTACCTCGCGCTGCGGGAGGCCGCGCACCAGCGGCTGTTCGCGCACGTGCCGTGGCTGCGGTCCTACCTGCTCGGCGCGGTGGAAGACTACGCGCGCGGCATCAGCGTGGACCTGTCGGGGCTGGAGGAGACGGTCGCGGGGCTCGACGTCGGCAATCCCGAGGCGCTGCAGGAGGCGCTGTCCGGCGGGCTGCTCCCCAAGCCGGAGGACACCCCCCAGCAGAAGGCCGCGCTGGTCCGGCTCGAGACCGCGCTCGCGCTGGTCGAGGGCTGGGTCGACACGGTGGTGAACAACGTGGCCGACGGCCGGCTGCCCGGCGCGGCCAAGCTGTCGGAGGCGGTGCGCCGGCGGCGTGCCACCGGCGGCCCGGCGGAGCAGACGTTCGCGACGCTGGTAGGCCTGCAGTTGCGCCCGCGCCGGCTGCGCGAGGCCGCCGCGCTGTGGCGGGCGCTCGGCGAGGAGCGCGGCGTCGAGGGCCGGGACGCGGTGTGGGCGCACCCCGATCTGCTGCCGACGCACGAGGACCTCGACGACCCGGACGCCTTCGTCCACGGCAAGCCGGACGACTTCGACATCAGCCAGCTCACCGACGACGACGGCCGCGGGGACGCGCCGGACGACGATCGCGACGATCGCGACGATCAATAGGCGACGCCGACGACGTGGATCTCGAGCGTCGGCCGTGAACCCGCACGACGACGCCGTGCGGTCGCTGTCCAAGTGGCATCCGCCGGACCCGACCGGCGAAGGCCTGCGGCGGCGGTTCCTCCGCCACCTCGCCGAGCACGCGAACGGCATGTGGCGCGACTGCGCGCCCGGGCACATCACGACGAGCGTCGCCGTCCTCGACCCCGCGGCGTCCCGCGTGCTGCTGGCGTTCCACCGCGGGGCCGGGGCCTGGCGCCAGCTCGGCGGGCACTGCGAGCGCGGCGACGCCACGCTCGGCGGGGCCGCGCTGCGCGAGGCGGCCGAGGAGTCGGGGACCGCCGGCATCCGGCTGCTGCCGCCGGAACCGGTCCGGCTCGACCGCTACCTGGCGCCGTGCCATCCCGCCGGCTCCATGCACTTCGACGTGCAGTACGCGGCGGTCGCACCGGCGCCGGCGGGTGGGCCGCTCGCCGCCGAGCCCGCGGCGGGGGCGCGGTGGTTCCCCGTGGACGCGCTGCCCGCCGACGCCGACGACGCGGTGCGGCGCCTCGTCGCCCGCGCGGTCGCCGTCCACGCGGCCCGCGGGGTCACTGGCTGAGGGCGGTGTGCGGGCTGCCGTCGCGGGTCAGCCTGGCCAGCCAGTCGGTCACGAGGTCGCGGAAGGCCGCGGACTCCGGCAGGTCCCGGCCGAAGATCTCGGTGATGGACAGCAGCGCGGCGGCGACGTCCGCCGGGTCGGTCAGCCCGGCGACCGTGGCGCGCAGCCGGTCGCGCATCGGGTCGTCGAGCGGCAGCGGCGCGCGGCCGGCGGCGCCCGCGCCAGGCTCCGCGCTCACCCAGACGTACCGCATCCACGCCGCCACGCCGAGCGCCGCCCAGCGCGGCTCGGCGCCCGCCGCGAGCCGGTCCCGCACCGTGCCGAGCAGCCGCTGCGGGAGCTTCTGCGACCCGTCCATCGCGATCTGGGTCGTCCGGTGCCGCAACGCGGGGTTGGCGAACCGCTCGACCACCGACGCCTTGTACGCCGCGAGGTCGAACCCGGCCGGCACGTGCAGCGTCGGGGTGACGTCCTCGTCCATGAGCCGCCGCAGCACCCCGCCGAGCGGTTCGATCGCGTCGGCGACCAGCGGGTGGCCGGCCAGCGCGCCGAGGTAGGCCAGCGTCGAGTGCGCGCCGTTGAGCAGCCGTAGCTTCATCGACTCGTACGGCGCCACGTCGCTCGTCATGATCGCCCCGGCGGCGTCCCAGGCCGGACGGCCGGCGGCGAAGGAGTCCTCGATCACCCACTGGCTGAACGGCTCGGTGACGACCGCGCCGAGGTCGCGGACCCCGAGCAGCCGGCGGGCCGCGTCGAGGTCGGCCGGCGTCGTCGCCGGGGTGATCCGGTCGACCATCGTCGCGGGGAACGTGATGTCGCACCCGAGCCGCGCCCCGGCCGCCGCCGCGAAGTCCTCGACGAGGCCGCGCACGGTCGGCCCGTTCGAGGGCAGGTTGTCGCAGCACAGCACGGTCAGCGGCGCATCCGCGGGCCGCGCGGCCAGCCCGCGGACGAGCTGCCCGACCACGGTGTGCGGCGGCCGGCCGCCGAGGTCGGCGGCGGTCTCTGGGTCGGCCAGCCGCAGCCGGCCGGTCGCCGGGTCGTGCCGGTAGCCCTTCTCGGTCACGGTGAGGCTGACCACAGCCGTGGCCGGGTCGGCGATCGCGGCGACCACGGCGCCGGGGTCGGCGGCGGCGAACAGCAACCGCCGCACCGCCCCGATGACGCGCGCCGACTCCTCGCCCGGGCCGCGCACCAGGACGCTGTACAGGCCGTCCTGCGGAGCCAGCCGGTCGATCACGTCCCTGCTGCGCTGGGACACCCCGCAGATGCCCCAGCCGTCCCCCGCGTCCTCGGTGTAGACGGCCTGGTGGGCACGGTGGAAGGCGCCGATCCCCAGATGCACGATGCGCACGTCGGCCGGGACCGCCCGCGGCCAGGTCGCCAGCGACAGCCGCGCCGCGTTCCGCGCGCACCCGCCAGGCGCGCTCGCCCCGCTCACATCACCGCGCCGAGCTGCCACGGGACGAACTCCTCGTCGCCGAAACCGAGCTCCTCGCTGGCGGTGCGGTGTCCCGAGGCGGTGGCAAGCACCAGCTCGAAGATCTTCTCTCCCATCTCGGCGACGGTGTACTCGCCGTCGATGACGGCGCCGCAGTTGACGTCCATGTCCTCGGACATGGACCGGTACATCTCGCTGTTGCTGGCGAGCTTGAGGCTCGGGACCGGCCGGCACCCGAAGACCGAGCCGCGGCCCGTCGTGAAGCAGACGACGTTGGCGCCGGCGGCGACCTCCCCGGTCACCGAGCAGGGGTCGTATCCGGGGCTGTCCATGAAGACGAATCCGCGTTCGGTCACCGGTTCCGCGTACTCGTACACGGCCGTCAGCGGCGACGTGCCGCCCTTGGCCACCGCGCCAAGCGACTTCTCCAGGATCGTGGTGAGGCCGCCCGCCTTGTTGCCCGGCGACGGGTTGTTGTCCATCGTCCCGCCGTTCGCCTTCGTGTACGACTCCCACCAGCGGATCCGCTCGATCAGCCGCTCGCCGACCGCCCTGGACACCGCCCGCCGGGTGAGCAGGTGCTCGGCCCCGTACACCTCGGGTGTCTCGGCCAGGATCGCGGTGCCGCCGTGCCGGACGAGCAGGTCGGCGGCGGCGCCCAGCGCCGGGTTCGCCGTGATGCCTGAGTAGGCGTCGGAACCGCCGCACTGCAGGGCGAGCACGAGCTCCGACGCCGGCACCGGGACGCGCTCGATCTCGTTCGCCGCGGGCAGCAGCTCCCGGATCCGTTCCACGCCGGCGCGTACGGTCGCCGCCGTGCCGCCGAGCTCCTGGATCGTCATCGCGGGGGTGCCCGCCGGCAGGTCGAAGCCGGTGAGCTGGTTGACCTCGCAGCCGAGCCCGACCACGAGCAGCGCGCCGAAGTTCGGGTGCCGCGCGTATCCGTTCAGCGTGCGGCGCAGCAGCGTGATGCCCTCGCCGTCGGCCGCCATGCCGCAGCCGGTGCCGTGGGTGAGCGCCACCACGCCGTCCACGTTCGGGAACTCGTCGGTCACCGCGGGGAAGCGGGCGGCGATCATCTTGGCGACGGTGGCCGAGCAGTTCACCGAGGTGAGGATGCCGACGTAGTTGCGGGTGGCGACCCGCCCGTCGGGCCGCACGATCCCCTGGAACGTGGCCGGCTCGGCGACCGGCGCCGTGGTACGGACGTCGGTGCCGAACTCGTAGTCGCGGGCGAGGTCGCTCATGCCGAGGTTGTGCGTGTGCACGTGGTCGCCGGCCGCGATCGGCGCGGTGGCCACGCCGATCACCTGCCCGTACTTGCGTACGGGGGCGCCGGCGGCGATGTCGCGCACCGCCACTTTGTGGCCGCGGGGCACGCCGGGAAGCTCGGTCACCGCGACGGCCACGTCGTCGTCCGGATTCAGCAGCAGCCGGTCGGCCGCGGGAGGTTCGCCGGAGGTCATGTGCCCTCTTGTACCCAGGCGTGCGCGGGGTCCAGGAACGGGATCATCTGGCGGCCGTCGCCGGCCATGACCCACAGGTAGTAGAGCGAGTAGCCGGGCGCGGCCACCACGGGGTGGTAGCCGGCCGGGATCGCCGCGACGTCGCCGTCGCGTACGGTGAAGCACTCCTCGCCGTTGCCGTCGTAGCGGATCTGCACCCCGAACCCGCCCGCCGGGTCCACCTTGAACAGGTAGATCTCCTCGAGCTTGACCTCGCGCGGCGGCTCCTGCGTGTCGTGTTTGTGCGGCGGGTAGCTGGACCAGTTGCCCGGCGGGTTGATCGTCTCGCCCATGAGCAGCCGGCCGGCCGCGTCGCCAGGACCGAGGATCGTCCGTACGGTCCTGGCCCAGTTGCCGTCGCCGCGGTGCGCGACGTCCTGGTCGGCCGGCCCGATGACCCGGGCCGGGCCAGGCTCGCCGCCGTCCAGCGGGGCGGTCGCGATCGCGAGCTGGGCCGGGCCGTCCACCGCGCGCACCAGGACGGCCGCGGCCGGCGGGGCGTAGATCGTGTGGCCCGGCCCGTCGAAGACGTTGGCGCGGCCGCCGGCCCGGCCGAGGCCGCTGCCGTCGATCGTCACGTCGACGACCCCGGACAGCACGACCGCGGCGAGTTCGCCGTCGCGCGTCAGGTCGAGCGACTCGCCGTCGGCCAGGTCGGCCACCTCGAGGCCGATCAGCTCGGTGTTCTTTCCGGGAGCCAAGAGCGTCCTGGACGTCATTCTGGACGGTCCTCCTTGATCTGGGTCACCAGCTGGGTGGGGTTGACGAACCGCAGGGCGACGACGAGCAGCACCAGCATCGACAACATGTAGAGCACGGCCATCGCGTCGACCTCCTGCTGGGCGCGGATGCCGGCGGCCGACACCGAGTAGAAGAGCGCCACGACGAGCGTCTGGCTGTCGTTGCCCGCCGTGAGGAACGTCAGCTCGAACATGCCGACGGTGCGCACCAGGATGAGGATCGCGGCGGCCAGCATTCCCGGAATCAGCAGCGGCGCGAGGATGCGGGTGAACACGACATGGGTCCTCGCCCCGCACATCCGGGCGGCCGACTCGATCTTCGGATCGATCTGCTCGATGAACGGCGTCATCACCAAGATGACGAACGGGACCGACGGCACCAGGTTCGCCAGCACGACCGCGACGATGTTCTGGCCCACGTACTTGGTGAGCACGGAGGCCAGCGGTATCCCGTAGGTGAACGGCGGGATGAGGATCGGCAGCAGGAAGGTCACCATCAGCGGCTTCTTGCCGATGAAGTTCTTCCTGGCGAGCGCATAGGCCGCCGGCGTGCCGACCAGTATGGAGATCGCCACGACGGCCAACGCCACCTCGATCGTCACCCGCATGACGCTGCCGAGGTTGAAGTCCCGCCAGGACTCGCCGTACCAGCGCGTCGTCCAGCCCGCGGGCAGCCAGCCGCCGAACCACCTGGTGCCGAACGAGCTCACCAGGACGGCGCCGACCACGCCGGCGAGCATGAGCAGGAAGAACCCGACCCCGCCCCAGACGAGCCACACGCCGGGCCGCAGGACGAGCCGCTTGGCCGGGACGGTCGGGGCCGCGTCGTCTCGCGCGGCCGGCGCCTCTCGTATGGTGGTCATCCCCGTCTCCCGCTCATCCCTTGCCCCCTGTCGCCCCGCGGTAGAAGCGGGCCCGCAGCAGGAACACGAGCGCGATGATGACGAGCATCACCGCACCCATGATCATCGCGATGGCCGACCCCATGGCGTAGTCGTACTGCTCGAACTGCGCGTGGAAGGCCGCGATGGAGATCACCCGGGTCTGCCTGGACGGCTCACCCACCATGATCGCCGACGGGAACACCGAGAAGGCGAGTACGAAGGTCAGCGCGAACGTGATGCACAGGCCCGGCGCCAGCAGCGGCAGCGTGATGTGCCGGAACCTGCGCCACCAGTTCGCGCCGAGCGTCGCCGCGGCCTGCTCGAGCGACGGGTCGATGCCGCTGAGGTAGGCCAGCGTGAGCAGGAAGGCGAACGGGAACCCGGAGATGATCAGCGAGAACAGCACACCCCAGTAGTTGTGCACGAGCCGGACCGGATCGTTCACCAGGTGGAGGGTCAGCAGCACCTTGTTGAACCAGCCCGTCGGCCCGAGGAACGCGAGCAGCCCCTCGGCGGTGAGGACGGTGCCCAGCGTGATCGGCACCACCAGGATCGTGGTGATCGTCCGTTTGCCTCTGACCCGCCCGCGCATGCGGTACGCGATCGGCACCGAGGCGAGCATGTTGAACAGCGCGGCGGGCAGCCCGAGTTTCAACGTGGTCCAGATCGTGTCGCGCAGGTAGGAGTCGGCGAAGAAGAGCCGGTAGTTCGCGATCGGGCTCGTCCCGTACGCCTTGGCGGCGTCCATGCCCGGCTGCGGCTGGAACGACAGCTGCAGGCCGTACAGGAACGGATAGATGAACAACGCGACGACGAACACCACCGCGGGCAGCAGCAACAGCAGGTTGCGATCGATGCCGCGTTCTGCAAGCCGGTGCCGCAGCGCCGTCCGGGGAACCGCCGCGGTCGCCATCAGCCCGCCACCTCCCCAGCCGCTTCCTCGTTAGCGCTGAACACCAGCACCCGCTCCGGCGGCGCCGAGACCGTCAGCCGATCACCTGGGGCGAGCCGCGCGTCCGTACGCAGGTAGAGCGCCAGCCCCGCCACCGTCCTGACCTGCACGGCCTGCTCGCGGCCGTGGTACTCGACGACCTCCACGGTGACCTCGATCGCGTTGGGACCGGTGGCGGACTCGGCGACGGTCAGGTCCTCGGGGCGGATCGCGGCGACGGCCCGGTCACCGAGTTCCTCCCTGCGGCTGCCCACGAGCCTGAGGCCGTCTCCCTCCAGCGTGACCTCCTTGCCCGCGGTCCCGGCGACCGGCAGCTCCACCATGTTGCGGTAGCCCATGAACGAGGCCACGAACCTGTTGGCCGGCTCGGTGTAGACCCCTTCCGGGGTGCCGATCTGCTGCACCCGTCCGTCGCGGAGCAGCACGAGCCGGTCGGCCAGCGACAGCGCCTCCTCCTGGTCGTGCGTCACATAGATCGTGGTGAGTCCGAGGGCCTGATGGATGCGCTTGATCTCGGTGCGCATCTCAAGCCGCAGCTTGGCGTCGAGGTTCGACAGCGGCTCGTCCATCAGGACCAGAGGGGGCTCGAGGACGATCGCGCGGGCGATCGCCACGCGCTGCTGCTGGCCTCCCGACAGCTGCCCGGGGTACTTGTCCGCGTGCTCCTCCAGCTGGACGAGACTGATCGCCTCGGCCACCCTGCGGCGGGCCTCGTGCCTCGGCGTGTGGTGCATGCGCAGGCCGAACTCGATGTTGGCGCGCACCCCCATGTGCGGAAACAGCGCGTAGTTCTGGAACACCATGCCGAATCCGCGCCGCTCTGGCGGCAGGCCGTCGATCCGCCTGCCGTCCAGCCACACGGCGCCACCGGTGAGCGGCAGCAGCCCGGCCAGGCAGTTCAGCGCCGTCGACTTACCGCATCCTGACGGCCCCAACAGCGCGACGAACTCGCCGCCCTTGATCGTCACGTCGAGCCCGTCGAGCGCGAGCTTGCCCCCGAAGCTCCGGCTCACATGATCGAGCCGGAGCTCCGAGATCCTCGTCCCTTCCATTACGTTGCCCCTTCCGGGCAGCCTTCGCTCATTGCTTGAACTTGCCGCTGCCGACCGTCCTGTCCCACTGGTCGAAGGCGGCGACCTGCTGCTCGGCGGGCAGCGATGGCTGCTTCGGGAACTGGTTGATCCACTGGTCGTACTCCGGCCGGCCGTACTTCTGGATGACCTGCTGCGACTCGGCCGGGGCCATGCTGAGCGTCACTCCGCTGACCGCGGGGCCCGGGTAGAAGTAGCCCTTGTCGTACGCCTTGGCCTGCTGCTGCGGCGTGAGCATCCACTTGAGAAGCTGGATGTCGGCGGAGATCACGTCGGCGGAGACGCCGCGCGGGATGACGGCGTACTGGGCGTCGGTCACCCACGTCATGCCCTTGAGGAAGCCGACCTTGACGTCCGCGGGGACCTGGCCGAGCGCGCGCGGGTTGATGTCCCAGCCGGTCGTCGTGGCGATCATGTCCACCGAGCCGTTGGCCAGGTTGGTCATCGTCTCGGACGTCTTCGTCGGGTAGTTGTCGATGTACTTGCTCATCTCCTGGAGGTAGGCCCAGGTCTTGGTCCAACCGGCCTTCGGGTCCTTCGGGTTGGAGTCCTTGAGCAGGTAGGGCAGGCCCATCAGGAGGGTGCGGCCCGGGCCCGAGTTGGCCGGCCTGGCGTACTGGAACCGCTTGGGGTGGGCCTTGGCCCAGGCGAGCAGCTCCTCGGCCGTCGTCGGCGGGTTCGTGACCTTCTTGGGGTTGTACTCGATGAGCGGCCCGGACGGGTAGTAGACGAGCTCGACGCCGCGGCCCTGCGCCAGCTGCTGCATGTCGGCCGCCGGCGGCAGGTAGTTCGGGTTGCCGATCCTGCTCGAGAAGTCGTCGGTCTTGACCCAGAGGTTCTGGGTGATCCCGGCGGACAGGCCGTCGGTGCCGGTCAGGACCAGGCCGATGTCCACCTTGCCGGCGTTCTGCTGGGCCTTGATCTTGCCGGGCAGCTCGGGCGCGGTGGCCTTGCTGTAGGTCACCTTCTTGATGACGTCGGAGTGCTTCTGCACGAACTCGTCGATCATGCCCTGGGTGAGCTGCAGGTTGCCCGCGACGTCGATGATGTTGAGCGTCACGGCCTTCTTGGGCTTGTCGGGCACGCTGCTGGCCGCGACGTCCTTGGCCCCGCCTCCGGAGCTCGGCGAGCCGCAGCCGGCGGCCACGAGGCCGATGGCGGTGGCCGACGCGACCACGGCGATGTGCTTGACGCGCATAGGGTGGGTCCCCTTTCAGTGGCGGACGTGCGCCGGCGGCGCCGTCGACGCCCGCACGATGAGCTGGCATTCGAGTTCCCGGCGGAGCTCCCCCGCGGCGGCGCCGGAGATCAGGTTGACGAGCAGGTCGACGGCCGCCCGCCCGGCCTTGCCGTTCTGCATCGCCACGGTGGTGAGCGACGGGGTCGCCATGCTCGCCATCGGGATGTCGTCGAAGCCCAGCACGCTCACCTCGGCCGGCACCTTGACCCCGCGGTCGGCCAGCCGGGCCAGCACGCCGAGCGCCATCAGGTCGTTGTAGGCGACGATCGCGGTGATGCCCTCGGCGAGCGCCAGGTCGGCGGCGTGCAGCCCGCCTTCGAAGGTCGGCGCGAACGGCCCGAGCTCGGCGGCCGCCATGCCCCGGCGGCCGGCATGGCGCAGCCCGCGCCGCCGCTGCTGGTTGGACCACGACGCGCGCGGACCCTGCAGGTAGGCGATCCGGCGGTGGCCGAGCGCGGCGAGGTGGTCGACGGCCTGGCGCATCCCGCCCGCCACGTCCATCACCACCACCGGCTGGTCGCGAACCGAGCGGTTGATGAAGACGAGCGACGTCGTGCCGATGGTGCGTTCGAGCTGGCTCGGCGACATCCGCGAGGAGCAGAGGATGACGCCGTCCACCTGCTTGGCCATGGCCTGCACCAGCGCCGCCTCCTCGGCCCCGTTCTCGTCGCAGTCGGCGAGGAAGACGGCGTAGTCGGCGCCGCGTGCCTGCGACTGGACGCCCTTGAGGACGGCGGGGAAGAAGGGGTTGGACAGGTCGGGCACGATGACGCCGAGGTTGCCGGTCTTGCCGGTGATCAGCCCGCGCGCCGCGCGGTTGGGCCGGTAGCCGAGCCGGTTCGCGGTCTCGACCACGTGGAGGCGGGTGGCCTCGCGGACCATCTCGGGCGAGGCAAGGGCACGCGAGACGGTCGATACCGAGACGCCGGCCTCCCGGGCGACGTCCTGGATCGTGACCGGCACCGCGACCTCCTCGCCTCCGACCCGCCTCCGACTCAATGAATGAAACTCTGAAATCGTTTGCAAAATCGGTCAATGCCCACCGCAATAACACTTCGGTAACGGGACGTGGTCGCCGAGGCGGCCGATCCCCGCGCGCGGCTCAGCGCAGCGGGTGACCGCTCAGCAGCGCCCGCGTGCTCTCCCAGCCCTCCAGGTTGGGGTCGAGGAAGTCCAGGTCGGCAAGGGTGCGGAGGCGACGCCAGCCGGGCGAGGCGCGGACCGCCCCAGGACCGGGCGCCGCCGCCCGCAGCCGGCCGAGGGCGTCGGGGACCTCGAACAGGCCGTAACCGGTTTCGGCCACACCGTGAAACAACCACGCGGGCGCCGGAAGGCGCACGGCGAGCGCCACCAGACCGCCGCCGTCGGCCGGGCAGACGGCGGCCGGCGCGCGCCCGAGGGCGCGGAACAGCTTGCCGATGAGCAGGGGCGGCAGGTCGGGCGCGTCGCCCACCACGATGGCCGCCTGCTCGGCGCCCAGCTCGCCCAGCCTTGCCAGCGCTGCCTCCAGGCCGTCCGCCCGGACGATCGGCGTGCCAGGCCAGGTGATCGCCTCGGTCGCAGGCCAGTCGCCGCCCGCGATCAGCAGCGCCGGCGTGACGAGTTCGAGGCCGGCGACCACCTCATAGGTGTCCTCGAGCAGGGCGAGCCGGAACTCGCCGGGATCGATGCCGGGCGGCGACGCCGCCGCTGCCGCGCCCGTCCTGGCGAGCACGGCGACGACGCGGCTCGTCGCCAGGGGCGGGCCCGGGGTCAACCGGCGGCCTCGCGCGGGAGCTCGCCGACGTGCTCGCCCGGCAGGTGTGCCGCCGCCGCGACCCCCTCGAGATATCCCCTGGCCCGTTCCGCCTTGGGATAGCGGCCCACCAGCTCCCAGAAGTCAGGGCCGTGCCCTGGCACCAGGAGGTGGGCCAGCTCGTGGACGAGAACGTAGTCGACCACCCAGCTCGGCATGCCGCGCAGCCGGGTGGACAGCCGGATGCTGCCGTCGTCGGGTGTACAGGACCCCCAACGGGTGCGCTGGTTGGCGACCCAGCGTACGCTGGCCGGCTCGGCCCGGCCGTCCAGGTAACGCCGGGACAGGTCGCGGGCGCGGCCGGCGAGGGCGTCGTCGCTCGGCCGGCGGCGACGCTCGCGCTCGGCGAGGCGCTCGAGGATGGTGGCGACCCACTGCTCTTCCTCGGCTTTGCTCAACCGGGACGGCACCATGACGACGGTCTTGTCGCCGTCGCGATATGCGGAGACCGTCCGCCGCCGTCGGGGGCTGCGGCGAACCTCGACGTTGGGGGGCACGGCTTGAACGTTACCGAAAAGTTCCCGTTCTCCACAGGGGGTGGATGGCATCCCGGCAGCTCAGCGGTCGATATTCGGCTCATCCCCAACGATTTCCACAGGCTCTTCGCATGGTTTCCACAACAACACCCCGCGTCATCCCCACGGCCTCCACAGCCCTGTCCACAGGGCCGCGTTGACGCCGCTGGAGGACGCCCCTAGCGTCACGTGGCAAGAGAGGCCCCGTGCCGCCGGGTCGTCCGCTTGTCAGGGGAAGGGAAGCGAACGACGAAGCGGCCGGGGCTTCCCCTTATCCGAGGCCATCCCTGAGGCCTTCCCGGGGGGCCTTCCCCATGTGACAGCGGCGCCGGTGGCAGAAGGCGTTACTGATCACGGACAATGGGCGGGTGACCGACCTACCTCGCCGCGCCGTGACGCGGACCGCCAAGCTCGCGTCCCTGCCCCTCGGATTCGCCGGCCGCGCCGCGATCGGGGTCGGCAAGCGCACGATCGGCCGGCCCGCCGAGATGGTCGCCGTCGAGATCCAGCAGCGCACCGCCGACCAGCTGTTCCGCGTGCTCGGCGAGCTCAAGGGCGGCGCCATGAAGGTGGGGCAGATGCTGTCGATCTTCGAGGCGGCGCTGCCGCCCGAGATCGCCGGCCCGTACCGCGCGACCCTGACCAGACTGCAGGAGGCCGCGCCGGCGATGCCGGCGGCCACCGTGCACAAGGTCATGGCCGAGGGGCTCGGGGACGACTGGCGCGA
This sequence comes from Streptosporangiaceae bacterium, assembly GCA_036378315.1. Classification (GTDB taxonomy): domain Bacteria; phylum Actinomycetota; class Actinomycetes; order Streptosporangiales; family Streptosporangiaceae; genus CALAED01. The sequence continues at coordinate 18,539 of DASUWU010000035.1, forward strand.
GCAGTTCGCCGAGTTCACCGACACGCCCGCCGCGGCCGCGTCGATCGGGCAGGTGCACAAGGCCGTGTGGCACGACGGCCGTACGGTCGCGGTCAAGGTGCAGTACCCGGGTGCAGGAAAAGCGCTCATGAGCGACTTCAACCAGCTCACCCGTCTCGGCCGGCTGTTCGCCGTGCTGATGCCCAACATGGACATCAAGTCGATGCTGGTCGAGCTGCGCGAGCGCATCACCGAGGAGCTCGACTACACGATCGAGGCGGCGGCGCAGGACGGGTTCGCCAAGGCCTACGCCGACGACCCGGACTTCTTCGTCCCGGCCGTCGTCGCCCAGTCGGGCAACGTGCTGGTCACGGAGTGGATGGATGGCGGCACGCCGCTGTCGCAGATCATCAGTTCCGGCACCCAGCAGCAGCGCGACCACGCGGGCCTGCTCTACTCGCGGTTCCTGCTGTCCGGCCCGGCCCGCTGCGGCATGCTGCACGCCGACCCGCACCCGGGCAACTACCGGCTGCTCGACGACGGCCGGCTCGGCGTGATGGACTTCGGCGCGGTCGCCCGGGTGCCGGGCGGCTTCCACCGCAGGATCGGCCGGCTGATGCGCATCGGCACGCTGCTCGACATGGACCTGGTCGAAAAGGCGCTGCGCGAGGAGGACTTCATCCGCGACGGCGTCCGGATCGACCGCGACGCGTTGCAGGCGTTCCTGGAGCCGATCGCCCAGCCGCTCATCGAAGAGACGTTCAAGTTCAGCAGGGAATGGCTGCGCGCGGAGGCCGCCCGGGTCACCGACCTGCGGCCGACGAACGTGGTCCGCCAGCTCAACCTGCCGCCGTCGTACGTGCTCATCCACCGCGTGGTGGCCGCGGGCACCGGCGTGCTGTGCCAGCTCGAGGCCGAGGGCCCGTTCCGCGGCGAGGCGCTGCGCTGGGTGCCCGGTTTCGCCGACGACGAACCGGCCGAGCTGCCCGACGACGCCGAGCTCGCCGGCTAACGCAGCCTTCTGGCCACAAGCCGGCTCGCCGGTAAGGGCACCGTCTGGCCACAAGCGACCGATCCCGCGTGAGCATCTGGTCACGCGGTCGGATGTATGGCACGGTGAACCTCGTTCGGTCGGTTGGCGGATGCCAGTGGCGTGCGATGGGAGCTTGCCGGATGTCACGACCTCCTCGGGGCTTGTCGCGTCTGTTCATGATCTTGGTGGCCGCCGCCGCCCTCGTCGTGGTGGCCACGACGGCACCGGCAAGCGCCGTCCCGTCGGCCGCCGCCGCCGGCCATGCGCCGGGCCAGGCGGCCTGCGCCAACCGGGTCAACGACACGGCCCGCAAGCTGTTGCCCTGCATCACGACCGCGGATCTGTGGCGCCACATGCGGGCCTTCCAGGCGATCGCCGACGCCAACCCGGGGCCCGACGGCCATCCATCGCGCAACTCAGGCGAGCCTGGCTACAAGGCGTCGGTGGACTACGTCGCCAGGGTGATGCGCCACGCCGGCTACGACGTCACGATCCAGAAGTACAAGTTCTTCTATTTCGCCTTCACGGCGTTGCCGACGTTCCGCGAGGTGTCGCCGACGGCGCACGACTACACCGTCGTCGACGACTGGAACCCGGGGCAGAGCACCGGGTCGGCGACGGCGGCGCTCCAGCCGGCGGGCGGGATCGTCATCCCGCCGGGGGACTCGCCCAACACCTCGGCCAGCGGCTGCGCGGCGAGTGACTTCGACGGCTTCGTCGCGGGTCGGGTGGCGCTGATCCAGCGTGGCACGTGCCCCTTCGGCGTCAAGGTCCTGAACGCGCAGGCGGCCGGCGCCACCGGAGTGATCATCTTCAACGAGGGCAACCCGGGACGCACCGCCGTGCTCAACGGGAGCCTGTCCGACGCCGACGGCAACCGGATCGTCCCGACGATCCCGGTCGCGTTCACGTCGTTCGCGACGGGCAGCGACCTGCTCGACCAGTACAACCAGGCCGTCCAGGGCGGGACGGCGCCGCCGCAGATGACCATCGACATCAAGGCGATCGTCAACCCCAACGCCGACGACTACAACGTCATCGCCGACTCAAGGGGCGGCGACCCGAACCACGTCGTGGTCGTCGACGCGCACCTCGACGCGATCTACGGGGCGGGCATGCTCGACAACGCGTCCGGCTCCGCGACGATCCTCGACATTGCCCAGATGATGCGCAAGGTCCACCCGCGCAACAAGCTGCGGTTCATCTGGTTCGGCGGGGAGGAGCTTGGCCTGCTGGGTTCGGACTTCTACGTCAACAACCTCAGCCCGACCGAGCTGTCCAAGATAGGTTACGACCTGGACGCGGACGTGACCGCGACACCGAACTACGTGGTCGGAGTGCTCGACCCGGCCGGGGTGGATCTGTTCAGCCGCACGGTCTCCACGACGTTCCCCGAGCAGGTGTACGAGCCGTCGAAGGTCGCCAGGGACCAGGGCATCAGGTACTTCGACTCCATCGGGCTCAACAACGAGCTGTTCTCGCCGGTCGGCACCGACGCGTTCAACTTCAACATGGCCGGGATCCCGGCGAGCGGAGTGCTGACCGGGCAGGACTGCTGCAAGCTCCAATCGGACGTCGACCTGTTCGGCGGCTCCCTCGGCAACTTCGAAGGGAACGTCCCCGGCACCGACGGCGGCTGCGTCGACAACCCGTTCCGCTGGTGCGACAACCTGGCCAACAACGACCCGAAGGTGCTGACGTTCATGTCCAGGGGATTCGCCAACATGGTGGTCAACATGGCGTTCGACACGTCGGTGCTGTCCTCGAGCGGCAGGTCGGCCGTCAAGCAGCGCGCGCTGTCGGCGGCATCGGCGCACGCCGACAAGGACGTCCCGGCACGTTGACCGCGGTCGTGGGCGGCATGGCCGGCTGGCCACGCCGCCCACCATTGCGTGCCGGCTAGAGCTCCGCCTCCAGCTTGCCCTCGATGGCGCTCAGGTTCTCGCGGCAGCAGCGCTCGCACATGTAACGCGGCCCGCGTCGCGTGAATTCGACCGTCCAGCCCACGGGCGCGGCTTCGGTGGCGTCCCCGCACCACGTGCAGGTGAGCATCTGGTCCCCTCCGTTTCGCTCTCCCCCAGCCCTCCCGAAAACAGCATCCGTCGTACGGGCCGGTAGCGCCCGTTACCCGAAGGCGCGTCGTTCATATCCTTCACGATGGGGCACCTCTCCAAAATAGATTGTCATGGCACGCCAAGGCCCCCGGCCGAATTGCCGGGGGCCTCTCACCCGCCGCGGGAGGCGGCTTTCTCGGGAAGCCGGTCTTGGCGTGCCCTAGGCGCGCGAGCCGAGCCAGCCCGCCTCGGCCGCTGCCTCGCGCCTGCTGCGGCGGACGGCATCGACCCTGGCGGCCGGATACAGCTGCGCCAGCCTGCTTTCCATGTCACGTATTCGCTCACGTGACAGTTCGATACTCAGCAGCATCCTCTGCTCCATACGTGAATGGCCGGAATTTCGACCGGCGATCCGATGTGACCGGTTCATGCCGCGACCGTGCTCTTCGTCGGCTCGGGCGGCCGTCCGTCACCGCTTTCCTGGGCCTCGACGTCGGCGTTCTTCCGGGGACGGCCGCGCGGACGCTTCCGTGCCACGATCACGCCGCGCACGAACAACTCGCCGCCCCAGACGCCCCAGGGCTCACGGCGCTCAAGCGCGCCGGCGAGACAGGCACGGCGGATCTGGCAGTCGGCGCACAGCGACTTGGCGAGCTCGACGTCGGCGGGCGCCTCGGCGAAGAAGAGCTCCGGGTCCTTCCGACACGCGAGCTCCAGATCCTCGGCGCTGAGCGCGAGCTCCTGCATCGGTCGTCACCCCTTTCTCGTGGTTTCCAACGGTGGTCGGGTTGGCTTTCGCGGGAAACAAATGGGCCGCGGATCCGGTCTGGATCCGCGGCCCTGGGGCGACTCCCGTGTCTTGTCAGACCGGGTGTGGCCTCCAGGGATCTGGACCCCAGACAGTGCCGAGACGCACGAGGTCGCCGTCATTGACGTCGACATGGCGCGGGTGGGCCGCGGCTTTGCCGGCGAACGCGGCGGCGCGGGCCATCGGCTGGGCGGCCGTGGGCACAATGCTCCCCTGCTGCCCGCACTGCGGCCCTGCCAGCTGACGCAGGCGCACAGCGACGTGCCCCGCCTGTACCGTGGGCAGAGCCCCGCTGAGCCCGGAGACGCCGTACGCACCCGTGCCGGCGGCAGCCCAGATCGGCCCATTGGCTCGCATGCTGATCACTGGACTGTCACCTCCCATCGGGTGCCGGCCTCCCGGCTGCCCGGTCGGCTCACTGACTGCTTCGAGTGAAAGCGTACGTGCCGCCCAGAAGCCAGGGCAATGCATTTTTGACCTGTGGTTTCGCGTGTTGTCCGCGGACCCGTCTTCGACGCGGTGTTCCGGTCGGCGGGTCAGGCGTCCTGGACGCGGACGAGCCCTTCCTGCACGACGGAGACGACGAGATCGCCGTCCTGGGTGAACACCTCGCCGCGCGCCAGCCCCCGCGCGCCGGCGGCCGCCGGTGTGTCCTGCGCGTACAGCAGCCACCGGTCGGCGCGGAACGGCTTGTGGAACCACATCGCGTGGTCGAGGCTGGCGCCCATGGTGCGATTGTCCCCCCAGGCCAGCCCGTGGTTGAGCAGCACGGTGTCGAGCAGCGTCATGTCGGAGGCGTACGTCATCAGGCACACGTGGAGCATCGGGTCGTCGGGCAGCTCGCCGTCCACGCGCAGCCACACCCGCGACTCGGGCGAGCGCAGCGCCGGGTCCTTGGCCGCCTCCCAGGAAAGCGCGGTCACGTACCGGACGTCGAACGGCCGCCGCCGCAGGAACCGGTCGGCCACCTCGTCGCCGAACACCTTCGCCAGCCGGTCCCGCATCGTCGGCAGGGTCTCGGGATCGGGCGCTTCGGGCATGGGCGCGTGGTGTTCCGGGCCGGACTCCGGCTTCTGGAAAGAGGCGGACAGCGTGAAGATCGCCTTGCCGTGCTGGATGGCAGTCACCCTGCGGGTGGTGAAGGACCGCCCGTCCCTGACCCGGTCCACGTCGAAGATGATCGGCACGCTCGGGTCGCCAGGGCGGATGAAGTACGCGTGCAGCGAATGCACGAACCGGTCGGGCTGCACGGTGCGGCCGGCCGCGACGAGGGCCTGTCCGGCCACCTGCCCGCCGAACACGCGCTGCTGCCGCTCCTCGGGGCTGCGGCCGCGGAAGATGTTCACCTCGATCTGCTCGAGGTCGAGCAGGTCCAGCAGCTCCTTCAACGTCTCGTTCACGCGGCCAAGTGTCGCAAACGTCGTTCCGTCGCCGTTCGCCCGTGTCCGGACATCTCAGCGTTATGTATGAGAAAGGAGGGCAAGGCCGGCGGTCCACCGCGCCGCCAGCTGGTTAGAGTGCCCTATGTGACCGGGACGCTGGGCTGGCTGGCGCTGTCGCGCGGAACGATCGATCGCGTGAGCGACCGGCGGCGCGACGAGCAGTGGCTGGCCAGGGCCTGGGCGGATCCGCACACCCGGGTGCTGGTGGTCGAGCAGGGCGACGCGCTGGTCCGGGTCCAGGACACGCCGGCCCTCGTGCTCGTGTCGCCCGCCGAGGCGCCGCCGGGCGAGCGCTACCTGCTCGGCGTCGACGACGGCGACGTCGCCTACTTCGCCGTCGACGGGCCGCTGCCGGCCGTCGACGGCGCCGAGGCCGGGACGCTGCGCCGCGTCGGCGCGCTGCTCAGCGACCGCGACTCCGGGCTGCTCGTCCATGCCGTGGCGCTGCACAACTGGCACTCGACCCACAGATACTGCCCGCGCTGCGGAACCCGTACGAAGATCGCCGACGCCGGAGCCAGCCGGCTCTGCCCGAACGACGGCTCCGAGCACTTCCCCCGCGTCGACCCGGCCGTGATCATGCTCGTCCACGACGATGACGACCGCATGCTGCTCGCGCGCAACCCCGCCTGGGCCGAGCGCCGGGTGTCGGTCCTCGCCGGCTTCGTGGAGCCGGGCGAGTCGCTCGAGCATGCGGTCGCCCGCGAGGTGGCCGAGGAGGTGGGTCTGGCCGTGAGCGACATCCGCTACCTCGGCAGCCAGCCCTGGCCGCTGCCGCAGAGCCTCATGATCGGTTACTTCTGCCGCGCGGGCGGCGACCAGGAGCTGCACGTCGACGAGATCGAGATCGAGACGGCGCGCTGGTACACCAGGGACGAGCTGCGCGCCGCCGTGGTCGCCGGCGACATCCTGCTGCCCGGCAAGATCTCTATCGCCCGCCACCTGATCGAGCACTGGTACGGCGGCGAGCTGCCGGGCTCCTGGGGGCTGTGACGCGCTTCCGCGTGCAAGCTAGGAGACCGACGTCGCCAGGCGGGCCTTGACCTCCTTGGCGCTCGGGTTCGTCACCGCGGTGCCGTCGGGGAACACGACGACGGGCACGGTGGCGTTGCCGCCGTTCACGCCCATCACGAATTCGGCCGCCGCCGGGTCCTTCTCGATGTCGATCTCGACCATGTCGATGCCCTCGCGCGCCAGCTGCTTCTTCAGCCGCTTGCAGAAACCGCACCACGTCGTCGTGTACATCGTCAGTTCGCCGGTCACGGACGTCGTCACGCCTCTCCTCGGTCAAGCCCCGTCAGGGGTGTCATGACGGTCAAGGTGATTGAACCGACAACACCAACATCGGGGACTCCCCGCGGATTCCCTCCCCGGGCGGCCCGCGTTCGTCGGTGGCGGCTGCGAGGATAGTGCGGCGAGACGCAGGAGACTCTTGGGGGTGCCGATGACAGCCGAGGCCGTCCTGGACGCGCTCGATCCCGAGCAGCGCGCGGTGGCCGAGGCGGTGCGCGGCCCGGTGTGCGTGCTCGCCGGGGCCGGCACCGGCAAGACGCGGGCGATCACCCACCGCATCGCGCACGCGGTGCTGACCGGCGTCGTGTCGCCGCAGCGGGTGCTCGCCGTGACGTTCACCACCCGTGCCGCCGGCGAGCTGCGCGGCAGGCTGCGGGCGCTGGGGGCGCCCGGCGTGCAGGCCAGGACGTTCCACGCCGCCGCGCTCCGCCAGCTGTCGTACTTCTGGCCGCGGGTGATCGGCGGTGAGCCACCCAAGATCATCGAGTCCAAGATCGGGTTGATCGCCGACGCCGCCCGCGCCTGCCGCCTGTCGTACGGCCGCACCGAGCTGCGCGACATCGCCGGCGAGGTGGAGTGGGCCAAGGTCACCCAGACCCGGCCGGAAGACTACGCGGCGGCGGCCGCGCGGGCGGCCCGCAAGCCCCCGGCGGACGCCGTCGACATCGCGCGCGTCTACACCATGTACGAGACGCTGCGCCGCGAGCGCAACCTGCTCGACTTCGAGGGCATGCTCGAGCTCACCGCGGCGGTGCTGACCGACCATCCGGACGTCGCCGCGCAGGTGCGCGAGCAGTACCGCTACTTCGTCGTCGACGAATACCAAGACGTCAACCCGCTGCAGAAGCTGCTGCTCGACACGTGGGTGGGCGACCGCGACGACCTGTGCGTCGTCGGCGATCCCAACCAGACGATCTACTCCTTCACGGGGGCCACCGCTTCGTACCTGCTCGGCTTCGCCGACGAGCATCCGGACGCGGTGGTCGTCCGGCTGGTGCGCGACTACCGCTCGACGCCGCAGGTGGTGACGCTGGCCAACAGCGTGCTTGCGGGGGCGGGCGCCGCCGCCCGCGGCCACGGGCTCCAGCTCATCGCCCAGCGGCCCGACGGGCCGGCGCCGGTGTTCAACTCCTACGACGACGAGGTGGCCGAGGCCGACGACGTGGCCAGGCAGGCCCGCAAGCTCATCGAGAGCGGGGTGCCGACCCGCGAGATCGCCGTGCTGTTCCGCATCAACGCCCAGTCCGAGACGTTCGAGCAGGCCTTCGCCGAGGCCGGCATCCCGTACGTGCTGCGCGGCGCCGAGCGGTTCTTCGACCGGCCGGCGGTGCGCGAGGCGATGGTCAGGCTGCGCGGGGCGGCCCGCGCCGGCGCAGACGCCGAGACCGAGGGCATGGGTCTGGTCGCGACCGTACGGCACGTGCTGTCCGGCATGGGGTTCACCGACAAGCCGCCCGAGGGGGGCGGCGCGGCCAGGGAACGCTGGGAGTCGCTGGCCGCCCTCGTCCAGCTCGCCGAGGACTTCGCCAGCGACAGCGAGGCCGACCCGCGCCCCGGCGTGCCCGAGCTCGTCGTCGAGCTCGAGGAGCGCGCGGCCGCCCAGCACGCTCCGCCGCTCGAGGGGGTGACCCTCGCCAGCCTGCATGCGGCCAAGGGCCTGGAGTGGGACGCGGTGTTCCTGATCGGGCTGGTCGACGGCACCCTGCCGATCGTGCACGCCGAGACGCCCGCGCAGGTCGAGGAGGAGCGCCGGCTGCTCTACGTCGGCGTCACCCGGGCGCGCGAGCACGTCGCGCTGTCGTGGGCGCTGGCCCGATCGCCCGGCGGCCGCAAGGCCCGCCGCCCCTCCCGCTTCCTGGACGGCCTCGCCCCGCAGACCATGACGTCCACACCGGCGCGGGCCGACCGCTCGAAGCGGCGCGGCGGCGGCGGGCCCCAGCCCTGCCGGGTCTGCGGCCGCCCGCTCACCGCCCCGATCGAACGCAAGCTGGGCCGCTGCGAGGGCTGCCCGTCGAACATGGACGAGGAGCTGTACGCCAGGCTCAAGGCGTGGCGCACCGAGGTCTCCCGCGAGCAGAAGGTGCCCGCCTACGTCGTGTTCACCGACGCCACCCTGCAGGCCATCGCCGAGCACCAGCCGACCAGCGAACGCGAGCTGTCCGCCATCCCCGGCGTCGGCGCCGTCAAGCTCGAACGCTACGGCCCCGCCGTCCTGGCCCACATCACCGAACCGGCCGACCCCGCCAACCAGCCCTGACGCTACGGCCCCGCTGTCCTCGTCCACATCACCGGACCGACCGACCCCGCCAACGAGTCACCCATTGCCTAATCCACGCCCCACCGCCTGAAGTTCCGGCGCCGGTGCGGGCCCGGCCGCTAGGGTTTCCCGAGCGAGTTAGGTAAGCCTAACCTCACTTCGACCGGGAGGGGCGGGACGGCGATGGCGCGGCTCTATCTGGTGGCGGGCAAGGTGACGGACTCGGTGACGTACGGGTTCCTGCCCGCCGCCGAACGGCTGGGTCTGGACGTCGTCGTGCTGACCGACCGGCCGGACGAGCACGAACGGGCGTACCGGCGGCACGCGATCGTGGGCTGCGACGTCCTGGACTTCCGGGCCATCGTCGACGCCGTCCGGGCGCCGGACGCGATCTTTTCCAACAGCGACCACCTCCAGGCGCCGACCGCCCTCGCCGCCGCGTACTTCGGGCTCGCCGGCAAGGATTGGCGGGCTGCCGTGCGGGCGAAGAACAAGGCGCTCATGCGGCGGCACCTCGACGACGGAGTGTTCTCGGCCGAGCTGGGGACGCCCGGCGTCGATCCGCGCGGCGCGCCCTACCCGCTGGTGCTCAAGCCGCGCGAGGGGGTGGCCAGTGAGGACGTCGTCCTGGTCGAGAACCCGGCCGAGTTGGCCGCTCGCGTCGCCGAGATCGGGCATCGCCGGCCGCTGATCGTCGAGGAGTACCTGCCCGGCGACCTGCACACCCTGGAGACCCTCGGCGACGGGCGGGAACTGCGCGCGCTCGGGTCGTTCCGTACGACGCTGTCGCCGCCGCCGTACTTCATCGAGGAACGCCTGGAGTGGGCGCCGCCCCCGCCGGAGACCGGCCAGGTGTTCGAGCAGCTGAGCGCGCTCGGGGTCGGCTTCGGCGCCTGCCACACCGAGTTCGTCGTCCACGCGGGCCGGGCCAGGCTGATCGAGGTCAACTACCGGAACATCGGTGACCACTGCGACTTCCTGCTCGCCGACCTGCTACGGATCCCGCTCTTCGATGACGTCCTGCGCGTCCATCTCGGCGAGCCGCTCCCCCCTCCCCCGCCTTGTCCAGCCGAGCACGCGGTCGTGGAGTACGTGGTGGCCGACCGGTCCGGCACGCTGACCGCCGCGCCGAAGCCCGGCGAACGGGTCCTGAACGGCGTCCGGGTCGCCTACCGCGCGCAGCGCGCGATCGGCACAGCCGTGGCGCTGAGCCACACCAACCGCGACTATCTCGGCACGATCCAGGCGGTGGGCCCGAGCCCGGCCGCCGTGGACGCCGCGATCGCGCGGTTCCGCGCCGACCACGTCTGGGACATCACGTGACCGGCGATCTCGACGACCCCGAGGGGTATCTCGCCCGGCGGGTGCTGGACGCCCTGCTCAGGGAGGACTACGGCGGGCTGCGCGGGCACGTCGTCCTGCACGGCGGGCGCAGCGGCGGCAGCGCGAGCGACGCCGCCGCGGGCAAGGCGGGCGAGACCGGCGAGACAGGCGGCGCGGACGGGGCTTCGGCCGCGGCGGGATCGGCTGCTGTGGGCGAACCGGGCGCGGCGCTCCGGCTGCCCGGCAGCGGGCGGACGTTGCGGCTGCGGCCGGACGGCTTCCTCGCCGACCTCCGCGTTGACGAGGCCGAGGACCTCCGGCTGGAGGAGGTGCTCGCCGCGCTGCGCCGCCTCGCCGATCCCGGCGACGACGTACGCGGGTTCGTCCGCGAGTGCCGCGAGACGCTGGCGACGCTGCACTTGCACGCCACGCACCGCGACGAGGTGTTCCGAAGGCTCAACCGGCCGACCACGCCGACCACGCCGGCCGCGAGGGCAGCGCCAGCGACGCGGGCGATGCGGACCGGACCGGCTGTCCAGGGCACGCGCATGCCGGCCGTCCCGCTGGTGTCGGCGTCCAGGTCAGCGTCCAGGTCAGCGTCCAGGTCCCCGGCCACGGACTCGACCGCGGACTCGACGACGCACTACGACGTGCTCGCGGGGTATCTCGATCACCCGGTCTACCCGACGGCGCGTTGCCGGCTCGGGCTGACCGAAGGAGAGCTGCGCGCGTACGCCCCGGAGTTCGCCCCGGCGTTCCTGATGCGCTGGACCGTGGTGCCCCACGACCGGGTCACCGCAGCCGGCACCCGCCCGGGCTGGTGGCCCTCGGCCGCCGACGTGGGACTGCCGGAAGCCGCCATGTCCGGCCGCGACCTGTTCCCCGTCCATCCCCTCACCGCCCACCACCACGATGGCCCCGAGCTGGCGCCCGAGCCGTACCTCGAGGTCGCGCCGACCCTGTCCATGCGGACGGTCGCGGTGATCGCCGACCCGGCGACCCACCTCAAGGTCCCGCTGCCCACGAGCACTCTGGGCCGGCGCAACAAGCGCACCATCCAACCCGGCACGCTGCACGACGGCGCGCTCGTCCAGCGCGTCATCGCCGCGGTCATGGCCGACGCCCCCGGCGGGCCGCCGCCGGTGTTGCTGGCCGACGAGCAGACCTACGGCCATGCCGGCGACCCGCTGCTCGGCTACCTGGTGCGCCGGCTCCCCGTCCACCCCGCCGACGTACGGGTGGTGCCGGTGGCCGCGCTGCTGGCCCAGAACCCGGCCGGTACGTACGTGATCGAGGAGCTCGCCCGAGACGGCGTCGCCGGGTTCTTCGGCGGCTACCTGCGGGCGCTGTTCGGCTGGCACGTCGCGCTGTTCGGCGCCGGCATCGCGCTGGAGGCCCACCAGCAGAACGTGTCGGTCGTGCTGCCGCCAGGCGGTGACCCGCGGCGCCTGCGCCTGCTCGTCAAGGACAACGACGGCGCCCTGCTCGACCCAGCCGCACTGGAACGGGCCGGGCTCGGGTCGGTGCTGCTGGACGAGGTGCGGAGGGTGCGCGACCGGCGCATGCTCACGTCCGACCGCGAGGCGCTGGCCCGGGTGTTCGTCACCATCACCGTGCACCTCTGCGCGGGCGCGATCGCGTTCGGGCTGGCCGAGCGGGGGCTGCTGCCGCTGGCGGCCGGGCTCGGGCTGATCCGGGCCCGGCTCGCCGAGGCCATCGACGAGCACGACCAGCCGTTCCTGCGGGCCCGTACCCTCGACGCCGGCCGGCTGCCCGCCAAGGCGATGGTCACCGCGGGGACGCTCGTCGACAAGGCGCGCACCGGAGCGCTCGACGTCAACAAGCACTATGGCCCGCCAGGCCCCAACTACCTGAGGGGAAATCCGTGAGGGCCGACCCGTGCTGCTGACCCGTCGGCCGTCCGGGCTTTCCCCGGTGGTCGCGGCCGACGAGGCCGGCAGCGTAGCGCTGCTCAACTGCCTCGTCCGCGAGATCTGCGGGCCCGAGCAGCAGGTATGGCGGGCGGGCGGCCGGCTGACCCTACGGCTGCCGCGCGTCGGGATCGCGCTGCGGGCCCGGCTGGCGCGTCCGAAGCCGTACGGGCCCAGCCTCCCGCTGGCGCCACCCGTCGAAGAACTCAGCACGGGAAGATGGACGGCCGTGTCGTGCGCGCGCCTGGCCGACCTCGTCGCCGGAGAACTGGAGCTCGCCACCGGCCGGCCAAACCCGGAGTTCGCCGGCCAGGTCGCCGCCAGCCGCGCGGCGCTCGCGGCCATCCTCGCCGCCCGCGGCCCCGACACCGGCGCGGCGGCCGGCGATGACGCCTACCTGGCGTCGGAGCAGGCGCTCGTGGCCGGCCACCGGTTCCACCCGGCGCCCAAGGCGCGGGCGGGCGAACCGGCCGGCTGGCTGGGGTACGCGCCGGAGGTCCGGGCTCGGTTCCCGCTGCACTGGCTCGCCGTCCGCGCCGATCTGATCACTGGGGACGGGGACTTCACGCTGCCCGAGCGGCTCGCGCCGCCGATGCCGGACGGCTTCACCGCGCTGCCGGTCCACCCGTGGCAGCGTTCCCTGCTGGGCGACCGGCCGCTGCTGCGCGCCGCGCTCGCGTCGGGCGCGATACGCGATCTCGGGCCGTACGGGCCGGCCGCGGTGGCGACGTCGTCCGTGCGCACGGTCTACCTACCGGACGCCGACCTGTTCTGCAAGTTCTCCCTGGACGTGCGGATCACCAACTGCGTACGCAAGAACGCCTGGTACGAGCTGGCCGGCGCGCCCGTGCTGTCCCGGCTGCTCGGACCCGTGTTCGCGGCGCTGGGCGAGGCGTACGGCTGCGCGCTGTTGGCCGAGCCGGCGTTCCGCAGCGTCGTGCTCGCCGACCGGCGGCTGCACGAAGGGCTCGGCGTGATCCTGCGGGCCGGCGTCCGGAGGCCGGCCGGGAGCCCTGGCGGCACCCCGTTGGTGGCCGGCGCGCTCGCCGACCCGTACGGCTCGCCGCTCCGCGAGCTGCTGGCCGGGCATCCCGCGCCGGCCTGGTGGGCGGCCTACGTGCGCCGGGTCGTGCCGCCCGTGCTGCACGCCTTCCTCGCGTACGGGGTGGTCCTCGAGCCGCACTTGCAGAACGTCCTGATCCGGGTGGACGGCGGCGGCCTGCCGATCCAGGCGATCTTCCGCGACATGGAGGGCACGAAGCTGCTGGCCGGCCATTGGGACCGGCCGGGCGCGTCCCGCCTGCGCGACCTGCCGCCGCGGGTGCGCGAGGCGATGACGTACGACCAGGAACGGGGCTGGCGGCGGATCGTCTACTGCCTGTTCGTGAACCACCTCGCGGAGGTCGCGGCGGCCATCGCCAACCTGTGCCCGGCGGCCCGGGACCTGGAACGCGACCTGTGGCGTGCGGTCAGGGACGAGGTCGCCCGCTACGCCGCCGCGCCCGGCAGCGCGCTCGCCGAGGCCGATGCCGCTCGGCTGCGGGCGCTGCTCGCCGGGGTGCCGCTGCCCGCCAAGGCCAACCTCAAGGCGCGGTGGGCCAGGGCCGCCGATCGCGCCGCGCCGTACGTCATGGTGCGCAGCCCGTTCGCCGGCCTCGACGCCGCCTGGCCGCCCGATGTCGCGGCGGCCGGGCTCAGTCGGGCAGCAACGGCACCGACACTCCGGGGCCGCGCCCGAGGAGAACCGCCCGGGTGATGGCGGCCGACCCGAACCGGTCGCGCACGCCGTCGACGGCGGTGTCGAGCGCGGCGGCCTGCCTCCGGTCGAACGGCAGCGCGAGCTGGACGGCGGCGTCGTCGTGGATGTTGGTGACGGCCACCCCGATGAGCGTGAGGCCGCGTTCCTCGATCATCGGCGTCGCCGCGTCCAGCAGCGTGCGGGCGGCGGCGAGGATCACCTGCGTCTGCGCGGTCGCCTGGACGAGCGTGTGCGACCGCGTCGCCCGGGTGAAGTCGTCGAAGCGCAGCCGCAGTACGACCGTGCGGCAGACCCGCCGGGCGGCGCGCAGCCGGCCGGTCACCCGGTCGATGAGCGCGACCACGGTGGCGTCGAGCTCGTCGCGTGACCGGCGCCGCCGGCCGAGCGCCCGCTGCGCGCCCATCGACCGCCGCCGGCGGCCCACCTGCACCGGTCGCGGGTCACGGTTGTGAGCGAGTGCATGCAGGTGATGACCGGCGGCCGGGCCGAGGATCGACACCAGGACGCCCTCGGCGAGCTTGGCCACCTCGCCCACGGTGGTGACGCCGCGGTCGCGCAGCTTGGCCGCGGTGACCTTGCCGACGCCCCACAGCCGTTCGACCGGCAGCGGATGCAGGAAGCCCAGCTCGTCGTCGGGCGGCACGACGAGCAGGCCGTCGGGCTTGGCCACGCCGCTGGCGACCTTGGCGAGGAACTTCGTCCTGGCGACGCCGACGGTGATGGGCAGGCCGATCTCCTCGCGGATCTGGTCGCGCAGCCGGCGGGCGATGTCGAACGGCTCACCGGCGATCTTGCGCAGCCCGCCGACGTCGAGGAAGGCCTCATCGATCGACAACCCCTCGACGAGCGGCGTCGTGTGCCGGAACACCTCGAACACCGCCTTGCTGGCCGCGGCGTACGCCGACATCCGCGGCGGCACGACGATCGCGTGCGGGCACAGCCGGCGGGCCTGGCCGCCGGCCATCGCGGTGCGCACGCCGTACGCCTTGGCCTCGTAGCTGGCGGCCAGCACGACGCCGCCGCCCACGATCACCGGCCGCCCGCGCAGCCGGGGATCGTCACGCTGCTCGACCGACGCGAAGAACGCGTCCAGGTCGGCATGCAGAATCGTTGCCTGCATAGAACACATGTTCGCACGACTGGCGCCACGTGACAATCGTTAGAGGTCGAGC
>DASUWU010000036.1:0-15838 GCA_036378315.1 Streptosporangiaceae bacterium
GTGACCCCGCACGACTATCAGCGCATGGCCGAGCGCGTCGACGTCCGCGAGGTGGCCGCGCTCGATCGTCGTGACTTCCTGGTGGTGGCACCGCGGCATCTGCCGAAGGGGCACCGCCTTACCCTGCCTCCCGAAGGCTGAACCACCGGTATCACTGGGCGCGCGGGATATACGCGGGATGGCCGAGAAGCTCTCCAGGCAGGCGAACGGTTCTGGTCCAGGTCAGGAGAGAGGCGACCGAGTAATCTTCGGTCGTCTGTAAAACCGTCGGCTCAGCCTACGTTGGTTCGAACCCAACACCCGCCACCACCACCCAGAGCGGCCCCTGACCAGCACAGACGCGGTCCAGGGGTCGTCGCGCTTCTTGACGCGTGTGCCGGGATGGCCTGCTCCAAGGGTGGGGGCAGGTGGCCAGCGTGGCGGCGACCGGGATGTCGCAGACGGCGATCTCGTGGATCTGGCGGGTGTGGTTCGCCGAGCTCACCCACCGCAAGCTGCGCCGCGGTGCGAGTTCGACAACCGATTGAGTAGCCCTGCGGCGTGCGGGGCTGGCCGTTGAGCGGCGCGTTCGAGCGGAGTACGGACGTAGTTGATGTCTACACTGCGGGACACGAGCGAGTACTTCGAGCACGACAGCGGCGAGGGCGATAAGAGACAGCCACCGCCCTTGCCGGAGAATCTTGCCGCGCTCGTGGGATCCATCCAAGGGCCGGCCGACCTAGGTCGCAATCACGACAAGTACCTGGACCGTGAGCAGGCTGGCGGGGCGGCGTCCGCGTGATTCTGTGTGACACTGGTCCGCCCGTGGCCGCGTTCAACACGGTCGACGACCACGAGCCGTGTGCACGTTTCCTCGCCCAGAATTGGACCCGCCTCGTCGTCCCATCGCTAGCCGTGACCGAGGTCTGTCACCTGCTGTCCAATCCG
Organism: Streptosporangiaceae bacterium; assembly: GCA_036378315.1. GTDB lineage: Bacteria > Actinomycetota > Actinomycetes > Streptosporangiales > Streptosporangiaceae > CALAED01. Next base: position 928 of record DASUWU010000036.1, read on the forward strand.
CAACGGTGCGGGAACTCCGGGATGGCTGCCCGGTTCTGCGCCGCGATCGGTGCTGATGAGTTGCGGGTAATCGAGGTCACCCGCATGACTACCGGCGTATGACCGAGCTGCTCACCACGTACGCTTCGGTGCGCATCCAGGCAGTTGATGCATGCGTCATCGCCCAGGCCGGCCGGATCCACTGATGCGGTGGGCGCCGGTGGCGGCGCTGCACGATCGACCTGCAGCCATGGGAGATGAGTCCGATCACTAGAATGAAGTAGCCGAATGTGATGGTCCGGTACTCGGAGCGATCCTCTGCGGCATTCGTGAACCGGCGCGCAGTCGGCGCGGACCGATCATTGCTAACGGGGGGACTTCACATGTCGGACCAAGCGCAGAGAACGATCGGGTGGCAGACAGCGCTCACCGTCTTGCAGGAGGCGGAGCCGCCCTTCATCCCCGCCGGGGCGCACGCGATGACCGCGGTCGTCGAGTTCCCGCCCGGCGATCCCGGCACGCCACCGCACCGCCACTCGGGCCCGGCGTTCGGCTATGTGGTCGAGGGCGAGATGCGGTTCGAGCTCGAAGGTGAGCCAGCGCGGGTCGTCCGCGCGGGCGAGGCGTTCTGGGAGCCAGGTGGCGACGTCATCCACTACCAGGACGGCAACAACCGTGACGACATCCCGCTCCGCTTCACCGTCGTGATGCTGTGCGAGCCCGGGAAGCCAATGCTCACGCTGGTGGACGAGGAGGAACTCGTCCAGCGCGCGGACCGCCGCTTCGGCCGGACGGCGGCACGTTCATGAGCATCCCGACCGCCGGAGCCGGCTTCCTCCACCAGCGGGGGATCGAGGCCAGGAAGTGTTGAGGGCTGGCCGGGGGGCGGTGGCGCCTCGCGGGCTGGTGCCGGTGAGCGGGTGATCTCGGCGTTGGTCAGGACGAGTAGGGCGCGCAGCAGTTGGGTGGCGGCAAGCCAGGAGCCAGGCGGATTGGTTTGCTGGTCGGCGGGGGTGATGGGGTGGATCTGTATGCTTCCCAAGCCGCTCAGCATGAGCCTGCCCCGGCCGTCCTCGGGCAGATGACAACCCTGCGCGCGAAGCTTCGGTAGGCTCAGCAGCAGGGGAGGGAGGCTCACGATGACAGTACAACCAGAGGCGCCCTATCCCAGTCCCGCACCCATACCAGAGAAGACCCTGCGTGCCATCCGGGCGGCACTTGTCGTGCCTCAGGACCGGGATGCGTTTGACGCAGGCCTCAAAGCTGTACTGGATGAGGTCAGGGTAAGTCTGGATCTGGGTGCGCTGAACGACTTCGTGCATCGGTGGTGGATCTCGGCGTGTGACTCAGTCAAAGACGCCGAGGGACGGCGCCGGATGCACGCGCGGGCCGGACAGATCTCCACAGGCGAAATCGCGCCCCATGGGAGGGCATGGCGTGAGCTACTCGCGGAGCGCGAGCGTGAGGAATAGGTGTATCGGCTAACGCTGGATCCGATAGCCGAGGAACAGATCACCGCAGTCTCCAGGGAAGCCTTGGTGCCGCTCGCCGAGTTGTTCTCGTTACTGGAGACCGCTCCCTGGAGTGGACAGCCGTTCAACCCCTCCAATCCCAGAGGCAATATGCTCGTCCACACTTTCGGTGAGCGCGGCCTGGCGACATACCTCGTGCTGGAAGAACAGCGCGAAGTCTACCTCATCCGCATAGAGTGGCCATGATCGCACTCTGGGCTGCTGGCTTCATCACCAGCGATGGCCGAAAGCTAGCATGCTGACCGGGTGCCAAAGCCTGTCGTCGCGCCACGTCAAACGGGCGCGAATCGGCCACACGCGTCGATTATTCGCCTGCGTCGTCAGCCTTCCGCGAATACCGATCATACAGCGCATTTATTTGCTTGATCCAGAACTCTTCTCTTGCTTGTGGAGACGCGCCTGCTTTGAGTAGTCCCAGGTCCGCGGCGAGCTTATAGAATCCAGAACCCGCATCATTGCCGTCCAGATAATTCACCAATGCTGAAATCATCAGTCCTGTCGTCGGCCGATTCCGTTCCACGATCAACCACAAGAGATGGCCCATGGCGGCTCGCTCGTCAGCGCGCTGGAAGTCGAATCGCCTAAGACCGGTCCTGCGTTCGAGGACAGCATTGAGCTCGGTGTAAGAGGTTATCTTGCGGAGCTGGGCCCGCTCGATCAAGAATCTCAGGCCCGCCTCGGTGAGCTGGTCCCACTCTGGGTCATCCCGGCCGTAGAGAGCCATCGCTACCCCTCCGCGGCAAGCCTACGGTGATTGACAGTGCACCGCTTCCACTTTTGGGGAGTGATCGACCGATCGAAGACTCCTCCTTCATCAAGCGGGACTGGTCGGAGCTGGTGGGATGTTCCGCTGCGGGTACGGGCGACCGCGACGGACGAGAGCTCGGGGGCCGGCGACCAAGGAGGTGCTGGGCTGGCTGTTGCACCCGAAGAAGAAGAGCGTCAGCGTCCGGCGCCGGAGCCCCACGCTCCGTCCCGAGAGGCGCCTCCGGGTTAGGCGCCGCCGACGGCGACGACTCCGTCGCGGACGCCCACGTAGGCGTGGCTTCCGGACAGGGTGGGCGAGGCGAAGTTGGGCGCGGCGCCGATCCGTACCCGGGTCAGCGTCGCTCCCGTGGCGGGGTCCAGCGCGTAGAGCCAACCGGCGAAGTAGTCGATGGTCCACACGGCGCCGCCGCCGACCGCGGGTGAGCCTTCGGCCGGAACGGTGGAGTGCCACAGCACACGCGGCGTCCCGTCGGCGCCGATGGACACCGCGTCCGGTCCTGTGGTGCACGGCAGGTAGACGGTGCTGCCGTCGACCGCGCTGCCGCCGAAGGACGGGCACACGTCCGCCTGGGCGACCTCGCCGCCGATCCCGCCGAGCGCGTCCGGCCGCAGCGTATAGCCGACGCCGCGCTTGCCGTTCGCGAAGACGTACCCTCCGACCAGCGTGGGGTTCATCGACCCGAGATCGAGATCGTCCGCGTTGTCCACCGCCCACGTCGACGGGGCGAAGAAGTCGACTCGTTCGAGGTCGGGCGAGAGCGCGATGACCGAGTCGCTGCCGTCGTAGGCGGTGGTGGACTCGCCGTTGCCGACGGCGTACAGCACATTGTTCCCGTCCACGACGCCGCCACCGGTGGCCCAGATGCCGGCCTCGCGGGTGGTCGGCACCGCGTAGCCGAGCTTGCCGGTTCCGTCGGTGGTCAGCGAGACCACCGAGCCGATGTAGTTCGCGCAGTCGCCGAACATGCCGCCGTAGGGGATGTAGACGCGTCCGTTCAGCAGGGTCAGCGCGCCCCGTTGCTGATGGGCGATGGGGTCGCCTCGCGGCGGCTCGGCGGCGGCTCGGACCTCGACCGCGCCGGTGTCGGCGTTCAGGCCGACCAGCGTGTGCGCGCCGCCGGTCGTCTCGGCGAGCGCGAACACCCTGTTGGTGTCCGGGTCGTAGACCATCGTGCCGGTGATCCCGAGCGGGTCGATGTCGCCGCAGGGCAGGTCGGACAGCGGCTCCGGGTCGCCGACGTGCGCCGACCAGAGTGTGGTGCCGGTGTCGGGATCGAGCGCGTAGACGGTGTCGTTCTCCGTGGCCGCGAAGATCCGGTTGCCCACGACCAGCGGCTGGCCGTACACCGCGCCGTCGAGCGGGGTGTGCCAGGTCACTGACAGCTGCGACAGCGGGGCGAGGTCCGTCGCGTTCCCGTCCCGTGCGTTGCTGCGGTGATAGGTCGGCCAGTCCCCGGCGGCGAGACGGTGCGCGGAGCCGGCGGCGGACGGGGAGGCAGAGCCGCTCGGCGGACCCGGCGCGGGCGCCGGTGCGGCCGCGGCCGGACCGCCGGACGCGACGATCCAGCCGATCAACGCACTCGCCGCGGCGACGACCCGCGGCTTGGACCACATCCTGCCTCGCATGACGCAGCACTCCCGGTTGGCGGGTGACAACGGTACGCAAGGTACCGCTGGGTCGGCGTTCTCCTCACCCGCCGGCATCAGCGCCCTGACGCGTCCCGCCGGTACCAGGGCAAACCACCGTAAGCCCCGGGAAACTTTCAAGCCGTCGGCTCCCACTTCACGCCGCTCATGGCGAAGAGGTGAGGGACTTGCGGAGGCGCCAGGTGCCGAGCAGGAACAGTACGGCCGCATAGCCGGCGAGCACGCCCAGTTGTGGGAGGATGTCAGCAACGTGACCGCCGTGCCTGACCAGTTCGGCGAACCCGTCGTTGGCCCACGCGTGCGGCGTGACGTGCGCGACGGCCCGCATGGTGCCCGAGAACAGCTCCAGGGGAACCATGGAACCGCCCAGCGCGGCCAGACCGAGCCCGAGCAGCAGGCCCACCGCGCCCGCCTGCTGTTCGGTGCCGAAAACGGCGCCCATCAGCATCGCGGCCCCGCTTCCCACCAAGGCGAAGGCGACGAGAAGCGCGCCGGCTCCCACGGGATCGCCCCAGCCGACGTCGAAGAGCAGCGCGGATCCGACCATGATGATCAACCCTTGGATCAGCGCCACCCCCAGCCGGCCGAGCGCCTCTCCGGCCACGATGGTTCTGGTCGCGGTCGGGGTCGCCAGCATTCTGCGGGACACACCGAGCCTGCGGGTCTCGATGAGCGCCACCGAGCCGGTGAGCGAGGTCAGGAAGACGAACAGCAGCAACTGGGAGCTGGCGCCCAGGTCGAAGCGCCCGAGCGTATCGGGGAAGCGCGCCTCCCCGGCGTTCGTCACCGACACCGTCACCCGCGGCACCCGCGGCGCCGCGGCGTCGGCGATCGCCAGCCCCGCGTCGAACGGCATCGCGGTCTGCCGCTGGGCGACCCTCGCCGCCCGCAGCAGCGCCGCCTGCCCGGCGACCGCGGATCGGATGGCGACGTCCACCTCTTGAGCGTTCTGGTCGCGGCGGGCCAAGAAGCGCAAGGTGACGTCGCGGCCCGCGCGCAGCGACCGGTCGTAGCCCGCCGGGATCAGCAGACCTGCCTGGAGCTCGCCACGCTCCACGGCCCGCCGCAGGTCGGCCGCGTCGTCCACCCGGACGACCGTCAGGTTGTCCCCGCCGTCCAGGCTGGTGACGAGCCGTTCGGCGAGCGGACCGCGGTCGGCGTCCACGATGCCGAGGCGCGGTTCGAACCGGCCGCCGAAGACGACCCCGAGGACCAGGATCAGCGACATCGGGAAGATGAAGACAAAGAAGATGTTGGACCGGTCGCGCAGCAGCCGCCGCAGGTTCACCCCCGCGATCACGAAGGCCTTCATGGGCGCACCATCCTTCCGACCCGCAGCAGCGCCACCCCGCCGGTGACGGCGGCGAACGCCGTCATGGCCGCCACCGCGGGCAGGACGATGCCGGCGCCGCCGCCTCCTGACAGGTCGGCGAGCCCGCGCATGAACCAGCGGTGTGGCGTGGCGTAGCCCAGCCACCCCACGACTCCGCCGGCCTGCGACACGGGAAAGAAGACGCCGCCGAGCATGCCCAGGACGATGGCGATGATGGCCTGCCAGTTGCCTGACTGCTCCGCGGTCCTGGCCATGGTCGCGACGACGGCCATCACGCCCGTGGCGGCGAGCACGCCCGCCACCACGAGCAGCCCGACCCCGAGCGGGTTGCCCCAGCGCGCGCCGAGGATCAGCTGGGTCGCCACCACGAGGACGCACATACTGACCACGCCCACGGCCCAGCTGGCCGCCAGCTTGCCCCAGAGGATCGCCCACCGTGGGATCGGCGCGGCCAGCAGCCTCGCCATGGTGCCGTCGCGCCGCTCGTCGAGCAGGCTGTTGACCCCGGACTGGACGGTGAAGAACAGGAAGAACACGGCCATGCCCGCGGCGAAGTAGGTCTTGATGTCGAGCTCGCGTCTGGTGGCCGAGACGTCGGTGATCGACAGGGGCGTCGGCACCGCCCGCACCGTGCGCGCCAGGTCCGCCGCCTGCTCGGGGTTCGCGGGCGCCCCGCGCAGGACGACGGCGATCGACAGCCGCACGGATGTCAGCTCCGCCGCGTACGACTCGGCGATCGATCGCGCCACCTGCACCTTGATCGGGGCGTCCGGGTCGCCGATCACACGTAGCGTGACCGGACCTCCGCTCCGGATCGCGGCGGAGAAGCCGGCCGGGATGACGAACGTGGCCGCCACCTGCCCCTGCTCGGTCAGCCGGCGCCCCGCGTCGGCCGATGGGACGGTACGGAGGGCGATGATGCCCTGCCGTTCGACCGGCCGCAGGACATCGTCGACGAAACGCGTGGCGGCCGGCCCGTGGTCTTCGTCCGCGACCGCGTAACGGGCGATCTCCTGGTCGTCCGTGCCGCTGAACACCAGGTTGAAGATCACCGCCAGCACGAACGGGAGTACCAGCGCGACCATGATCAACGAGCGGTCCCGCAGCCGTTGCCGCAGGTCCTTGCCCGCGATGAGGAGGACGGCGCGCAGCGCAAGCGTGATCCGCATGGCCGGTCAGTCCCGCAGCGCTCTGCCGGTGAGGTGCAGGAAGACCGACTCCAGGTCGGGTTCGGCGACCTCCACGGAGCGCACCGCGACACCCACGCCGGCGACGGCGTCGAAGATACGCGGCAGCGCGTCCCGCGCGTCATCCACGACGATGTCGATCCGCGAGTCCTGGGCGCTCGCCCGCCGCACCTCGGCCAGCGCGCCGGCCGCCCGCACCGCGGCGGCGATGTCGCCGTCGGCGGTCAGCGTCACCCGGTCGCGCTCGCCCACGAGGCCGACGAGCTCGCGGCGGGTGCCCTCCGCGCGCAGTTCGCCGAGGTCGATGATCCCGACCCGGTCGCAGAGCCGTTCCGCCTCTTCCATGTAGTGCGTCGTGTAGAGCACCGCGATGCCCTCTCCGGCCAGCCGCTCGACGTTCTCCAAGATGGCGTTGCGGCTCTGCGGGTCGACGCCGGCGGTCGGTTCGTCCAGGACGAGCAGCCGCGGCCGGTGCAACAGCCCGATGCCGATGTTGAGGCGCCGCTTCATGCCGCCGGAGTAGGCCTTGACGGGGTCGCCCGCCCGGTCGGTCAGGCCGATGATCTCCAGCACCTCGGCCGTACGGTCGCGTACCTCGGCCCGGGACAGCCCGTAAAGCCGCGCGAAGAACCGCAGGTTCTCGCGGCCGGTGAGGTCAGGGTAGACGGCGAGATCCTGCGGGACGTACCCGATCAGGCCCTTGCCGCGAACGCCGCCGGGAGTGAGCGGGTGCCCGTCGATGAGCACCTCGCCATCGTCGCGTTCCAGGATCCCGGCGATCATCGAGATGGTCGTCGTCTTCCCGGCGCCGTTGGGACCGAGCAGGCCGTACGTCTCGCCCTCCGCGATGGTGAACCCGACCCCGGCCACGGCGACGAGATCGCCGAACGCCTTCCGCAGCCCGCTGCAGCGCAAGATGTCGTCGCGCATGGGGCCAAGCCTGGAGAGCGAACCACCCGAGGTAAAGGGCCCAAAGTCCATGGGCCGCCGGCGGCCGGGTCGACGCCGGGTCGACGCCGGATCGAGCCGTCGACGCACATCGGTCGGCCATCGACCGAGCCGCCGATCCCGGGCCGTCCACCCCGCCGCCTCCAGCGCCGGGGTGGGGAAGTCACGCTGCCCTTGACCTGCGGGAATGTTCTCGTCGACGCTTGCATTCGTACGGATGTTCGAACAGACTGGCGGGCATGTACGGGCTCACTTTCAACGACCGCATCAGCGACGTAGTGACCGACGGCCACGGCCTGCCGCTTGCCTGGACGTGGCGGGGGTCTCGGTACGCGGCCGGGGAGGTGGTCGAGCGGTGGGTGACCACCTGGGCGTGGTGGCGTGACCTCGAGGTGCTCGCGCCGGACGCGCCCATGTCCATCGAACACTTCGTCCTGCACGCCGTCGGCGGGGGCCGGGCGGGTCAGGTACAGCTGGCTCGCGACGACGCCACGATGGCATGGCGCCTCATCGGCATCGTCGGCACGGCGGCGCCCGGCCCGCGATGAAGCACGGCAGGTGGTGCGGCAGGTGGCGGGTCGGCCGTGTCTGAGCTGCCGCGGTTGATCCGACCCATGATGGCGACCCCGCGCAAGGAGCTGCCGCACGACGAGGGGCGGTACGGGTGGGAGCTGAAATGGGACGGCGTTCGGGCCCTCGCCTACGTCGAGGATGGTGGCGTGCGGCTGATGTCACGCAACGACAAGGACATGACCGGCTCCTACCCCGAGCTCGCCGCGCTGGGCGGCATGGTGGGCACGCCGGTGGTGCTGGACGGTGAGATCGTCGCCTTCGCCGCCGATGGCCGGCCGGACTTCGGCCGGTTGCAGTCCCGTATGCACGTACGGCGGCCCACCGGCCGGCTGCTCGCCGAGGTCCCGGTCTGCTTCTACGTGTTCGACCTGCTGCACGTCGGCGGGGCTTCTCTCCTCGATGTCCCGTACGCCGACCGGCGTGCCAGGCTCGAACGGCTCGCGCTCGACACCCATCCGGTGCGCACGCCGCCGTGGTGGGCGGGTGACGCCGCCGCCGTGCGGGCGGCGAGCCTGGAGCAACGCCTGGAAGGCATCGTCGGCAAGCCGCTCGGGTCGCGCTACCACCCAGGGCGGCGCCGCGCATGGATCAAGATCAAGAACGTACGGTCCCTGGAAGTCGTCATCGCCGGCTGGACGCCAGGCGCCGGCCGGCGCCTGAACAAGATCGGCTCGTTGGTCCTGGGGGTTTACCACGACCACGGCCTCACCTACGTCGGGAATGTGGGGACAGGGTTCACCGACGCGATGCTCGCCGACCTGGCCGCCAGACTCGCCCCACTGGCCCGCGATGCCTGCCCGTTCGACACCGACGTCCCCGACGAGGTGGCCCGCGTCGCCAGATGGGTCGATCCCGATCTCGTCGGCGAGATCGCGTACGGCGACTGGACGTCGGACGGTCACCTCCGCCATCCCGCCTGGCGCGGACTCCGCCTTGACAAACGACCCGACGACGCCACTCCTGACGCATAGCGTGATCGGGGGAGGGCCGCGGCACCTGCCGCCGCCCTGGACCTCCAGTGGGGATGGCGACGCCGGCTCGGGCCGGCGGCCAGCCCGGACCAACGAAGGTCCGGGTGGCCGCTCCGGGCCTGAAGAGCTTCAGCTCGTCGATCCCGTCTCGGTTCCGCGCCGGCGCCGCATCGTAATCACGACGCCGCTGCCGAGCGCGATGAGGCCGAGCCCCGTCGCGGGGAGCAAGGTGTTCGCGTTCTTCGCGGTGCCTCCGCCGCCGGCGCCGACCGCCTGGCTCGGCCTGCCGACCGGCTTCAGGTCTCGCACAACTACCCATCCGCCCCGTATGCGCGCGCCACGGATGAATTCCGGATCGAGAATCTTCACCCAGCCGTTCTTTGTTTGGCAGGTGGCCTTGGTGAGGAAGTCGCCGTCCACCAGCCTGGTGAGCAGCCTGAATTGCGTCCCCGCGTCTTGGTGGACCTCGGTGGTTCGCGCGACGACCACGTACGAGCAGAAGGTGGTGGTGGTCTCGGTCGCGGCCGGGGTCGGGGTCGGGCCGTCGGCCGCCCGGGCGGGCGTGCCGCTCGCCAGGGCGAAACCGCCGGCGGCCAGTCCGGCGACGGCAAGCGCCATGCCGGGACGCGTATATGTTCTACCCATATTTCTCCTCCGGGAATTGGTCTTCCAATGTCGGGACGTATCCGTCATCCAGTCAATTAGTTACCCGTCTCGACGTCACCCGATTTGCCGCTGACGCAAAAGGCTTCGGATGCGGTCTCCTTCTTCGCGTTAAAGCTCGGCAAGAGGCGCCAAATGCCGAATCGTCTTCATGGGCGGCTTGAGGGGCTTGGTAGAGCTAAATAGCCGGAAAACCCACATAGCGCCGTATGCGGTCGTTGTACGGTTGTCGCCATGCCGACCGCCAAGGTGGACGACATCACCATCTATTACGAGATGCACGGCGTGGGGCCCGGGCCTCCGCTGGTCCTGATCGGCGGCCTGGGCGCGGACCTCAGCCTGCTGACACCCCTCACCGGCTGGCTGGCCCAGCGCCGCCGCGTGCTCGTGTTCGACAACCGCGGGGCCGGCCGCACCGATCGTCCCGACCGGCCGTACTCGATCCCGCGGATGGCCCTGGACACCGTCGGCCTGATGGACGCCCTGGCCATCGAGCAGGCGGATGTCCTCGGCATCTCGATGGGCGGGCGGATCGCTCTGGAACTCGTTCTCGCCCATCCTTCCCGGGTACGCAGACTCATCCTGGTCAGCACCTCGGCGGCGAGCCGGGGAAAGGTCCACATCTCCTGGCCGATGCGCGTGCTGTGGTCGCTGCAATGGATTCCCGGGATGCACGGCAAATACCCGCAGCCTCGGTACGCGCACCTGCGCCAGCGCGAAGCGGCCCTCGGCTACAACGCCACGGCGCGACTCGGTGAAATCAAACATCCGACGCTGATCCTGCACGGGCGCCGTGACAGGTCCCTGCCGCTGCCGATGGCCGAGCGGCTGCACGCCGGCATCGCCGGTTCGCGACTTCAGGTATTCCGCGGCGGACACATGTTCTGTTTTCTGAGGGAACGTGCGGCCTTCCTCGCTCGCGTCGACGAGTTCCTCACCTGAGAGCGTCGCGGCGCCTACGGGGTTGCCGCCGGTTTCGGGCGGTTTACACCAATCGCTTCATGCTCCTTGACGACGGGCCAGGAGCCGGTGGCCGGGCTGGCGTAGACGATGATGTTGTCGAGATAGTGGCCGCTCGCCGCGTCGAACTTTCCGCCGCATGTGATCAGCCGCAACGCCGGTCCGTCGGCGGGTCCGTAGACGCTGCGCGTGGGAAATGCGTCCTTGGGAACGCGCTGGATGCGGCTTACCCGGAAAAGCGGCGTCGTGCCATCTTTGCGGATGATCTGAACGTTCTGGCCGGGTTTGAGCGCGCCGAGCCGGTAGAAGACGCCGGGACCGGACTTGGAGTCCACGTGGCCGACGATCACCGATGGGCCGGCCTCGCCCGGAGTGGGCCCGTCCTTGTACCAGCCGGCCTCGTCGACCCGGGTCAGCGGAGGCACTTCGAGCTGGCCGTCCGGTTCGAGGCCGACCGTGATAATGGGGGCGTTGACTTTGATCGCGGGAATTCTTATCCGTTCGGGGACGGAGGCCGGCAACGCGCCGACCCGCTGTGCCGACCCGGCGGGCGGATTCTCCACCAGCTCGGAGGACGCCGGCTGAGGCGGTGGACCTGGACGGCCGAATCGCGGCACTTCGGTGAAGAACACGACCGCACCGGCCGAGACGAGAGCGGCGGCCAGCCCAAACCGGAGAAGGCTTGGGCTGACGCTGCGCCTGTTAAGGCTCATGTGTTCAGGACTGCCCCTCTGGCCGGCGACGACCGGTCGCGATCGCGACAGCGCTCCCGAGCGTGATGAGGGCGAGGCCCGCGGCGGGCAGCGCCGGGCTGGCGCCCGCCTGCTGGGAGGTGCCGCCACCGCCGGTGGCCACCGCGCCGCTCGGCGCCGCCGCCACGCACCCGCTGAGCCGCTTCAGGAACGTGTTGGAGACGTAGCCGCCCCTGATGTGCTTGCCGTTGTACGTCACCGGCTCGAAGATCTTCCGCCAGTTGTGGCTGGTGCCGTAGAGCTGGCAGGTGGCCCTGATCTTCGTCCCGTTCTTCAGCGCGGTGATGACGCCGAAATTGGTGCCCGGCCCCTTCCGCACGTTGAGACCGCTGCTCGCAGTGACCTGGAACGTGCCGGTAGGAACGGCAGCGGCTTGGGCGGGGACGCTGCTGAACAGCGTGAATCCGCTGGCGGCCAGCCCGGCGACGGCGAATGCCAGGCCGGTACTGGTACGTACTTTGCCCATGTCTCTCCTCATAAATTGAGCCTTCCGATGTCGGACGTTTCCGCCATCCCAGTCGATTGGTTACCCGGGGACGCGTCACGCAATTTGCCGCCGGCTCAAAAGGGTTGGGCTGTGGTATCCATATCAGCGTTAAAGCGCCCCAACGACGAAGAAATGCTGAGCCTTCTTCATAATCCCAGGACGCTCGCGTGTGGTTCAAAACGCCTAAATATACGCATAGTGTGAGCCGCGCCCCCGCCGCCGGCAACCAGAGTCCTGGGCTGCGCGCCTGACGCCGCAATCAGTGCTAAAGACGGACAAGCGATCTGCGGCGCAGCGAACCGCGCGTACGGCTGGAATCAGCTCCAATTCGCCGGAATCCCGGTGCCTCCCTCCACGGCGCTCGGGCCGGATGATTTCGGCATCCCAATAATTCTCTTCTCGCAATCGATCAATTCGGGCTGACCGGCCACGAAGGGATTCAGCGCCGTTTATGGGACAGGGATGAGGGCGGCGGTTCGAGGCCGCCGTGGCGCTGCGGGCGGCGCCCCGCCCGCCGGCTCAGCCCTTGCCGCGGTGATGGCCGCGATCGTCGGTCCGCGTGTGCGCCTGCGGTACTCCCGACGCGCAGTCGACCGTGACGAGGATCTCGGTGCCGCTCGACTCGAACTTGACAGAGACGACCGGGGCCGGGCCGCGTTCGACCACCTCACCGTGGAAGCCCTGCGCCGGGCTCCACGACGTCAGCGTCGCCTGGTCGCCGGCGCACCCGGCGACCACCGTGCCGCCGGCGGTGTCGAGCACCCGGCTCTGCCCGGCGGCCGGCCGCGCCGTGGACGGGGGCGCTGGAGTCGACGTGCCGGCGGGCGACTCGGACGCCTCGGCGGGCTGGTCGAGCGCTCGCCGTACGTCGGCCGAGCTCAGCGGGCGGGCGGCGGAGTCGCTGATGCCCTCGCCCAGCAGCGACACCGCGGTGACGCCCACGCCCGTGGCGACGCAGGCGCCGGCCGCCCATCCCGCGAGGGCGAGAAACACGCGCCGGTTCATCCGCACACCGTCCCAGTCCCACTCCTAAGACGACCCTAAGGGGGGAGTAACCGCGCGATAGGACCGTCCGCGCCCGGCGTCCGGCGGTCTACCGTGCTCGTGTGACCCACATACTCCTCATCGAGGACGATGTCACGATTCGTACCGCGCTCAGCAAGGCGCTCTCCGAGCGCGGGCACGCCGTGGCATCGGAGCCCACCGCGATGAGAGGGCTGCAGCAGGCCATCGACGCGCGCCCCGAGGTGATCGTGCTCGACCTCGGCCTGCCGGACGTCGACGGCCGCGAGGTGTTGCGCATGCTTCGCGCGGTCACGTCCGTGCCCGTGATCATCGCAACCGCGCGCGACGCGGAGGAGGAGATCGTCAGGATGCTCGACGCCGGCGCCGACGACTACCTCGTCAAGCCGTTCAGCGCTGCCCAGCTCGACGCCCGCATCAGGGCCGTGCTGCGCCGGCTCGGCGCGGACGCGGCGGTGGCCGCGGCCGTCGAGGTCGGCGGGCTGCGCGTCGACATCCGGGCCCGCGAGGCGCGCCTGGACGGCACCCTGCTGGACCTCAGCCCGAAGGAGTTCGATCTCCTCTACCACCTCGCCGTCCGGGCCGGACAGGTGGTCACGAAACGGGAGCTGCTCACCGAGGTGTGGCAACTTCCGTACGGCGGCGCGGACAAGACGGTCGACGTGCACCTGTCATGGCTGCGGCGCAAGCTCGGCGAGACCGCCCAGGAACCGCGCTACCTGCAGACCGTGCGCGGCGTCGGGGTCAAGCTGATCGCTCCCGACCCGGCGGAGGAAAGGCCATGAGGCCCGGCTCCCGCCGCCCGATGGCCGGCCCCCCCGCGGCCTCGATGAGCCGATGAGACGACGACTCGCCCTCCTGGTCGCGGCGACGACGTCGCTGGTGCTCGTCGCCTTTCTGGTGCCGCTCGCGCTGCTGGTCCGGTCGGTCGCCGCCGACCGGGCGGTCAGCTCGGCGACCCTGCAGGCCCAGTCGCTCAGCTCGCTCGTCGCGACCGCCGACCCGACGTCGCTGAACCTCACGGTGCAGCAGCTCAACGCCACCGGCAGGCATCCGATCACGGTGTTCCTTCCTGACGGCGCCGTCGTCGGCGCGCCGGCCGGCGTGACGCCGGGCGTCGAGCTGGCCAGGCGGGGCACCAGCATCACCGTCACCGCGCCGGGCGGGCGCGAGATCCTCGTCTCGGTCCAGGGCGGCGCCGGCGGCACCGCCGTGGTGCGGACGTACGTCAGCGACGCCGAGCTGCGGCGCGGGGTGGCCCGCGCGTGGCTCATCCTCGGCATGCTGGGGATCGCCCTGCTCATCGTCGGCCTGCTCGTCGCCGACCGGCTGGCCGGCGCCCTCGTCCGGCCCATCAGCGAGCTGGCGGCGGTCTCGCACCGGCTCGCCGGCGGCGAGCTGACCGCACGGACGCGCGCGGTCGGGCCGCCCGAGGTGCGCGCCGTCGGGTTGGCGCTCAACCACCTGGCCGGACGCATCCGCGAGCTGCTCGACCAGGAACGAGAGCGGGTCGCCGACCTGTCCCACCGGTTGCGCACGCCGCTCACGGCGCTGCGGCTCGAGTCGGAGGCGCTGCGCGACCCGGACGAGGCGGCCCGCGTCGGTGCCAAGGTCGACGTCGTCGAGCGGGCGGTCACGCAGGCCATCCGCGACGCGCGGCTGCCCGCGAGGGGCGGCGGCTGCGACGCCAGGGCGGTCGTCCTCGACCGGGTCGGCTTCTGGTCGGTGCTCGCCGAGGACCAGGACCGGCGCGTCGACCTGGACGTGCCGCCCGGAGCGCTGCCGGTCCGGCCGAGCCGCGAAGAGCTCGCCTCGTGCGTGGACGCGCTGCTCGGCAACGTCTTCGCGCACACGCCGGACGGCACCGCGTTCGCCGTACGGCTGGCGCCACGGCCTGGCGGGGGCGCCCGGCTCATCGTCGCCGACGAGGGCCCGGGCTTCGGCGACCTCGACCCGCTGCCGCGCGGCGTCAGCGGCGCCGGTTCGACCGGCCTCGGCCTCGACATCGCCCGCCGCGTGGCTGAGGCGGCCGATGGCGCGCTGACCCTCGGGGCCGCGCCGGGCGGCGGGGCGCTGGTCGAGGTCGAG
>DASUWU010000037.1:0-19047 GCA_036378315.1 Streptosporangiaceae bacterium
CATTCCCCATGATCATCCCCTCGGGTTGCGCCGCCGACCACAGCGCCGGCGGCTCCTCCTGAGCAAGCGACACATCTATCGCCCCAAAGCTCTCAAGGAGAGCGTTGGCGGTACATCCAGTACCAAACCCACCTTTAAGGAACTATGGTCGCTCAATGGACTTCCCTCTACCCAAAGATCCGCACCAGAACACGGACCAAGGCCACACTAAGAACGGCTCCGGCCCTGGTCAGAAGGACGAAGGGGCGACGCGAGCGCGCTGAGGTGAGGGGATTACGGTGCGTTCACGAGCCGGCGGCGAGCCGCGGACCCGTCTAGCCGGCGCGACGCGGCCCGTAGCGTTCGGCCGCGCGGGCCCGCGCCTTGGCGGCCTCGACCTCGCGGTCGCGCGGCGGCGCCGCCGTGACCAGGCTGTCCAGCAGCGTACGGGTGGCGTCGGCGACCGCGGCGACCGCGGCATCGAACGCGGCGGCGTTCGCCGCGGACGGCTTCGTGGTGCCGCTGATCTTGCGGACGTACTGCAACGCCGACGCGTGGATCTCCTCTTCTGTGGCCGGCGGCTCGAAGTTATGGAGAACCCGTATGTTCCTGCACATAGATCCAGGATGGCACGGGTAGCGTCAGTCCAATGACGAGTGCGCAATTGCTCGCCGACGCGTTCGACCGGGTCCACGGCGCCGTCCACCGGGCGGTCGACGGGCTCACCCCGGGGCAACTCGCCTACCGCGTGGACGGCAGGGCCAACTCGATCGCCTGGCTGGTCTGGCACCTCACCCGCGTACAGGACGATCACGTCGCCGACGTGGCCGGCACCGCGCAGGTCTGGACCTCCGGCTGGGCGGAGCGGTTCGGCCTGCCGTTCGATCCGGCGGACACGGGCTACGGCCACGGCGGCGACGAGGTGGCGGCGGTGAGGGTCGAGTCGGGGGAGTTGCTGACCGGCTACTACGACGCCGTCCACCAGCGGACGATCGACTACGTCGGCACGCTGACCGATGATGATCTTCCCAGGATCGTGGACCGGTCGTGGGACCCGCCGGTGACCCTCGGCGTGCGCCTGGTCAGCGTCATCGACGACGACCTGGAGCACGCCGGCCAGGCCGCGTTCGTGCGCGGACTCCTGTAGATCTTCGCGGGTCGCCGCGCCTGGGGCTCGTGGCGCCACGAATCGGCCGGGCCCGTACCCGGGCTTTGACGTTCGCTGGCTTTAGCGACAGCAAAGCCAGAACAGAGTCACACCATGAGCTACGGAAGCCGCTGGGCGGCGGTGGGGCTGACCGCCTTTGCCGCCGCCCTGATGATCGTGTCCGGGTTGTGGGCGGCGCTCCTCGGCATCTCGGCGCTGGCCAAGGACCACGTCTTCGTCGTCGCACCGCAGTACACGTACAAGATCAACGTCTCTGGCTGGGGATGGATCCACCTGATCCTCGGCATCATCGTCCTGATCGGCGGCATCTGCCTGCTGATGGGCCAGACCTGGGCCCGCATCCTGGCGATCATCCTGGCGGTGCTCAGCGCCGTCGCCCAGTTCCTCTTCCTGCCGTACTATCCGCTGTGGTCAATCCTGATCATCGCGCTGGACATCCTCATCATCTGGGCGGTGCTGACCGGCGGCACCAGACGGGTCATCACCTGACTCCCCATCCCCGAGCCTGGCCAGCAGCCGGCGCCTGGCGCCGCGCCGGTCGTCCGGCAGGTCGTACTGCTCGATGACGGTGAAGCCGGCCGGGAGCAGCGATGCCGGCTCGCCCGCGCCGAGGCACCACTCGGCCGGCAGGCCGGACCGCACCCGGCGCGCGTCCGCGGAGAACGCCTCCCAGCCCAGCAGCCCGCCCGCCGCCACCGCGCCGGCCGCCGGCAGGAACAGGGCCCGGTCCCAGTACCCGGTGCACAGCACGAGCGCGTAGCGGTCCTGGGGCCGCGGCCGCCACACCCGCAGGTCGGCGTGCACCAGCGTGATCAGCTCGTGGAGCCCGCGGCGCCGCGCCTCGGCCGCGAGCATGGCGAGCGCCACATCGGAGATGTCCACCGCGGTGACCCTGCGCCCGGCCGTCGCGGCCGCCAGCGCGCTCCCGGACGGGCCGCACGCCAGATCGAGGACCGGACCGGTGGGCAGCGGCAGCGCCAGCGCGCGAGCCGCCACGGGGTGGGCACGGAACGAGGCGTCCCCGCCCGCCTCGGAGTACTTGACGTTCCACCTCGTCCGGTCGGGATGTCCGCCGGGCTCGTCGTCGTCCATGGCACCGCACCTTATTCTTAGCCGGGGCGGGGGCGATCGGCTCGAAGGGAGCGGCGTGATGCTACAGGCCTTCATCTACAACGAGATCGCTGTCCTCGTCCGGCACTGGTTCGAGATCGGCCGAACCGACAGCCACCTTGAGCACGGCGCGCGCATCGAGCTGCGGCTGCGCGCTCCACAGCCGCAGCGCGGGACGTACGCGGCCGCGCAGATGATCGTGGCGGATCAGCCGCTGTGGCGCGCCGACCTGTTCGACCGCGTCGACGGCGTGGCCGGCGGCTTCGAGGCGGCCCACTTCCACCCCAGGTTCATCGGCGTCGAGCCGTGCGAGCGGAACTGGGCCGACGAGGTCAAGAGGGCGCCCTGGGACTGGCTGAGCGGCCGGCTCGCCGACGTCGCCGAGATCGCCGGGGCGGCAGGCGTGGCGCTGGTCGATCCGGAGGCCGAGCGGGCGCAGGTCGCCGCGGACGCGCCAATGATCGTCGAGACCGCGCGGCGCCGCGCCGGCGTCGAGTGCCGGTCCGCCCGGCAGTGCCATGACTGGACCCGCGACGTCGCGCCCACCGTACGGCACATGATCGACGGGCTGGAGCGCCCCGACCTGCTCGACCGCGACCGCGTCTCGCCCTGGTTGCACGCCGCCGCGTGACCCGGCGCCGGCTCACCGGGCCAGCGCGAGCTTGGCGCCGAGGGCCAGGAACGAGCCGGCGAAGAGGCGGCGCATCCAGGTCAGTACGGCGGGCCTGGCGAGCGCGCGGGCGCGCACCACGCCTGCGAACAGGCCGTACGCGATGAAGACGACCAGCGTCATCAGCATGAAGACGGCGCTCAGCTCGGCCATCCGGGCGACCGAGCCCGGCCGCTCCGGGTTCACGAACTGCGGCAGGAACGCGACGAAGAAGACCGTCAGCTTCGGGTTGAGCAGGTTGATGAGGACCGCGGAGACGATCACGCGGCCGGCGGAGCGGGGCGCGGCCTCCTCCCCGACGGCGATCGCCTCCTTGTCCTTGAGCGTGGCCAACGCCATGAAGATGAGGTAGGCCACGCCCACATATTTCAGGACATGGAAGGCCAGCGAGCTCGTCCGCAGCAGCGCCGCCAGCCCGGTGATCGTGGCCAGCATCTGGGGAACGGTGCCGAGGGTGCAGCCGGCCGCCGCGACGACGCCGGCCCGCGACCCGCGCGCCAGTCCGGCCGACAGGGTGTAGATAACGCCCGTGCCGGGCGTGACGACCACGATCAGGCTGGTCAGCAGGAAGGCGACGCTCATGCCGCCGCTCCGCCGTACGTCGATGTCGCCGGGTTCACCTTCGCTACTTTGCCGCCGCTCCGGCCCGGTGGCGAGGACCAATCCGGGCTCGCTCCACTGGTCCAACCCCTGGCGCGCCGGGGGATCGAAAGCGGCCAGATTTGGGCCTCCCTTTTGTGTCGTCCGGCCTTGACCATTGACATTGCTGTTACCGGCCATCGATCCAATTTATCCATTCCGGTGCACGAATGCACAAACATGCGACGCGTGTGACATGGTCGCTGCGGCAACCGGTTCCATCTGCGCGTCCGGGCGAGGAAGACTGGGTCTCGGTCGTGGGAACGTTCCGCACTCCCACATCGAAACCCCAAGGAACGGTGCATGGATTTCGGCTGCTACCAACAAACCACAAGCACCCGAGTCTCCCGTACCAACAATTACCTCAGAATGGTTCGGGATTACTACGAGATCGTCACCCCGCTCTACCGCGACGGCTGGGGCGACGCGTTCAATTTCCCGCTGTTCATGGGGACCGAAACCCTGGAGGAGGCGGCGGCCGCCCAGGAGCGCCGGCTCGCCGACGAGGGCGGATTCCGTCCCGGCTGGCGGGTGCTCGACGTCGGCTGCGGCGTCGGACGTCCGGCGCTCACCGTCGCCGCCCGCTCCGGGGCGACGGTGACCGGCGTCAACATCGTCCAGGACCAGGTCGAGATCGCCAGGGCGCTCGCAGCGGAACGCGGCCTCGCCGGGCTGGCCAGGTTCGTCACGGCCGACGCGATGCGGCTGCCGTTCGGACGGGGGCACTTCGACGCCGCGTACGTCCTGCAGTCCATGTGCCACGCCCCTGACAAGCACGCCGTCTACGGCGAGATCGCCCGGGTCGTCAAGCCATGGGGAGTGTTCCTCGGCAACGACTGGCTGTGCCGCGACGGCATCACCGCCGCCGAATACGCCGAATACATCGAGCCGATCTGCCGTACGTGGGCGCTGCCCTATCTCATCAGCGTGTCGGAGCTGGCCGAGCACCTCGAGCGCGCCGGGTTCCGCGTGACGGCGCTCGGCGACCTCGCCGAGCGCGGCAACATGTCGCGCAACTGGGAGCTGTTCGAGGCCAAGGGCCGATCGTTGGAGCTACGACCGCAGTCGCCGGACGTCCAACTGATGCGGGACGCCATCGCCGCGGTGGTCAGGGCGGCCAGGGCAGGGGCCTTCCTCGTCGGCTACTGGCGCGCGACCAGGGTGCCGGCGTGACGCGCGCGGGCGGACGCCTGACGATGTTCGACCGGCTCGACCTGGCGGCCCGCATCAGGGAGCTCGTCGACGACCTCGTCGCCGATCGCGACGCGGTCGCCGGCCCGTCCGCCTACGAGACGGGCCGGCTGGTCACCCTGGCCCCGTGGCTGGACGGCCACGCCCGGCGGATCCGGTACCTGCTCGACTCCAGGCATGCTGACGGGACATGGGGCGGTCCTGGCCGGTACGCCGTCGTACCGACGCTGAGCGCGGTCGAGGCCCTGCTGACCGTGCTGGCCCGTGGCGAGGCCACCGACGCGGCGGACGCGGTCGCCGCGAGCGGGGTGACCGCCGGCGCGCTGCGCACGGCCGCCGGCGAGGCGCTGCGGGCGGTGGCACCTGGGCCGGCCGACCTCGCCGCCGCCGGTCCGCCGCCCACCGCGGGCGCCGAAATGATCATCGCGGCGCTCGCCGCCGACATCAACGACCATCTCGGCGAACGCCGTCTCGTGCCATCCGGCGCGGGGGAGGCCGGCCTGGCCAGGCTGCGCGCGGGCGGTTGGCGGGTGCCACTGCTGGCGCACTACCTGGAGCTGGTCGGGGCGGGCGTCGCCGGTGCTCCCGAGGTCCGGCCGGTGGACGGCGTCGTCTGCGGGTCGGCCGCCGCGACGGCCGCCTGGCTGGGCCCGTTAGCGCCGCTGGCCGGGGAGGCCGGGGAGGCCGGGAAGGCCGGGAAGGCCGGGGACGCCGCGCGGCGCGCCGCCGCCCGCGCGCTGGCCGGGTTGCAGGCCCACCACGGCGGCCCGGTGCCGGCCTTCACCTCGCAGGTGTACGTCGCCCAGGCGTGGAGCCTCGCCCACCTCGCGCTCGCCGGGGTCGGCGGCGCCGTGCTCGCCGGGCTGCGTGACACCCTCACGCGGGCGCTCGACCGTCCGGCGGCCGCCGCGGCCGGCCTGCCGGGCGCACCCGGGCTGCCGGCCGACTCCGACACCACGGCGGTCGCCCTGTTCGCGCTCGCGCGCCTCGGCGTCGTCCGCGATCCGGAGCCGCTCTGGTCGTACGACACGGGCGAGTACTTCGTGACCGTACGCCCGGAGACCGAGGCGTCCACGGCCACGAACGCCCACGTCCTGATGGCGCTGGGGGAGCACGCGGCCGGCGGCGGGCCGGCCGCGCGGCGCTGCGCGGCAGCGGCCGCCCGGGTCGCGGCCTGGCTCGGCGACCGCCGGCGCGGCGACGGGAGCTGGCTCGACAAGTGGCACGCCTCGCCGTACTACGCCACCCGGAGCTGTGCCGTCGCCCTGCACCGCCACGGCGGCCCGGGGCACGCCGAAGCCGTGGACGGGGCCGTGCGCTGGACGCTCGCCACCCAGCGGGCCGACGGCTCGTGGGGCGACCCAGCGCCCACAGCGGAGGAGACGGCGTACGCCGTGCAGACGCTGCTCCACTGCGGCATCCGCGCCGGTCAAGACACCACGGCCGCCGCCGCCCTGGCCGCCGCCCGCGGCTGCCGCTTCCTCATCGAGGGCAGCGCGTGGGCGGGGCCGCATCCGCCGCTGTTCCACGGCAAGGACCTCGTCGCGATACCCAACCTCGCCGGCGCCGCCGTCCTGGCCGCCCTCGACCTGGCCCGGCGCACCCCTGAGGTGGGGGGCGACGCGGGGGGCTCAGCGTAGGGGGTTCAGCGGGGCCAACTCGATGGCGCTGCCCGGCGGCCGGGCCGGCTGGTCGTTCATGCGGGCAGGATGGCACGCCGCCGGATGACGCGCGCGGGTACTGGTGTTGGTTGATGGTCGAGATCACTCGCTCACGGACTTTCATACGGAGGTAAACCATGGAGATCGGTATCGGCCTGCCGTCCACGATCCCCGGCACCGAGGGGACGGACGTGGTGCGGTGGGCCCGCAGGGCCGAGGAACGCGGCTTCTCCTCGCTCGGCGTGATCGACCGGGTGGTGTACGACAACTACGAGCCGCTCATCGCGCTGGCCGCGGCCGCCGCGGTCACCGAACGGATCAGGCTCGCCACGACCATCCTCATCGCGCCGAACCGCGGCAACGCCGCGCTGCTGGCCAAGCAGGCCGCTTCGGTCGACCGGCTGTCCGGCGGGCGGCTCGTGCTCGGGATGGCGGTGGGCGGGCGGGCCGACGACTTCGAGGCGTCCGGCCTCCCGGTGGCCGGCCGCGGCGAGCGTTTCGAGGAGATGCTCGCGGAGATGAAGCGCATCTGGGCGGGCGAGAGCCGCGGCACCGCGGGCGCCATCGGCCCGCGGCCGCCGAAGAACGGCGGCCCTGAGGTGGTCATCGGCGGTACGGCGGACGCGTCGTTCCGGCGGGCGGCCACGTACGGCTCTGGCTGGGTGGCCGGCGGCGCCGATCCGAAGACCTTCGCCGAGCTCGCCGGCCGGGCCAGGGCGGAGTGGACGCGGCAGGGCCGGCAAGGCGACCCGCGGCTCCTCGCGCTCGCGTACTTCTCCCTCGGCACGGCGGCCGTGGAGAACGCCAGGCGTTACCTGTCCGACTACTACGGCTTCATGGGCGTCACCCCGGACATGGCCGAGGGCATGGCGTTCACCGACGAGGGCATCGTCCGCCAGGCGATCGACGCGTTCGCCGCCGCCGGCTGCGACGAGTTGGTGCTCTTCCCGTGCGCGCCCGATTTGGAGCAGGTCGACCTCCTGGCCGACGCCGCGCTCGGCTGAGACCGGCCGCCCCCCCGATCCGCCGATCCCCCGGCACGAGGTCCGGACACGGGTGCGGCCCTCGCCACGACGGTCGTTCGTGGCGAGGGCCGCCCGGGCCAGCCGCGGGAGGCTGGGACTCGAGGGTCACCCGGTCTCCGGGGTCACCGGAGACCGGCTCACCCGGTTCTTACAGGGCCGGGAAGGCGTTCTGGACCAGGATCTTGAACTCGTCCGGGAAGAAGTGGCCCGCCAGCGGGGCGTTCGGGATCGCTTCCGTCAGGTTCCCGCCGTTCGCCTGGCTGCTGCCGTGGAACGTCGGGTCGCACATCTGGTCGAAGCCCTTGCCCTCGTCGTTGCTGACCGGCTGGCTGGCGCCGTCGGACTCACCCGGCGGCTTGATCCACACGTAGGCGTCGAAGCCGCTGGCGGGGTTCGCCGTCGGCCGCGCGCCGATGCCGCCGAACTGGTTGCACCAGTTGCCGCGGTGGACACGCCTGTCGATCTTCGACTGGGTGACGAAGGTGTTCACGTCGGTCGACGTGCTCGCCCCGGTCGGCCGGGAACCCTGCGGGCCCGAACCGCCCCAGCCGTTGCGCGAGGTGTCGATCAGCATGCCGATGCTGTTCCCCGAGGAGTTCGGGAAACCGCGGCTGACGAACGCCTGGCGCATCGCCGCGGCGTACGTTCCCTCGTCGATGTAGTCGTTGAACTGGTAGAAGTTCGAAGACCTGACCTGCTGGCCGCCCACCGTCTGGGTGGCGGTCATGAACGGCTCGGTGGTCGGCGTGTAGTTGGCTGTGTTGCTGATGAACCCGTCGACGGTGTTCACGCCGCCGGTCGCGCCCTTGACCGTGTTGGCGATCAGGTCGGCGGCCGGGCCGAAGTTGCTGCTCCAGCCGAGCCAGCCGGAGTGCGCGATGTCGATGTAGTTGTAGACGTTGCTGAGCGTGTGCAGCCGGCTCAGCGCGTACTGGATGCCCTGCACGTAGGCGCCGCTGGAGTTGGCCTCGGCGCACGCGGCCGTGCCCAGGTTGGTGACCAGGTTAGGCAGCGAGTCAGGCTCAATGATCGCGGAGATGCGCAGGTTGGAGTACTTCGACTGCGACAGCACGCTCATGATCGCGTCGATGTACTGGGTCTTGTACTTGTTCAGGCCGTCCTGCGAGACCTTGAGCTCGCCGTTGGAGGCCAGCGCGGCGCAGTCGCGGTTGGGCAGGTCGTACACCACGATGGTGATGACGAGCGGCCGGCTGCCGTTCGCCGAGTCCTGCTGCACGGCGGCGTCGAGGTGTCCGGCCAGCGTCCGGGTCACGCCGGTCCCACCGGTGACCGCGGCGATGCGGTCCAGCCAGACCGCCGTCGGCTGCTGGGCGACCCGTGCCATCTGCTGGCCGAGGGTGCCGCCCGTGGACTGCGCCTGGTCGTTGACCTCGGCGGCGTAGTCGGGGTTGATGTAGCCGTCCGCGCCCGCGTACGGGTTGTCGACGTGGCTACCGGCCGGCGGAGTCGTGGTCGGCGTCGTCGGCGGGGTGGTCGTCGGCGTGGTCGGCGGGGTGGTGGTCGGGGTCGTCGGCGGGGTGGTCGGCGGAGTGGTCGTGCCGCCGGTGCACGGCGTGCCGTTCAGCGTGAACGAGGTCGGCACCGGGTTCGTGCCGCTGTAGGCGCCGTTGAAGCCGGGCGGCGACGTCACCTGCTGGTTGGTGCCCACCGAGCCGTTGTAGGACAGGCTGGCGACCGTCACGTGCTGGCCGGTCTGCGAGAAGGTGCCGTTCCAGCCGGACGACACGCGCTGGCTGGAGTTGGGGAAGTCCCACGCCAGCGTCCAGCTCGTGAGCGGGTCGCCGAGGTTGGTGATGCTCAGGCTGGCGCCGAAGCCGGTGTCCCATTGGTTGGTGACCGTGTACGTGACACGACACCCCGCCGCGGCACTCGCCTGGTTGATCGCGATGCCGGCGACCCCTGCGCTCAGCATCAGCGCCGAGGCCGCGGCGATGAGACCTCGAAGCAAGGGACGTCTGCGGCTGGCTCCACGTATGAGTCTGGGTCTCATCCGGGGGTCCTCCTTGGGAACAAGAGGGGGTGGGGGTGGGGAAGGGCACGCGTAGGCGAGCCCCGCGGAGCGTTCAGGGGCCGGTGGGAGCGCTCCCACGCAACATAAAGACCGTGCATCGAGGTGTACAGGTGAGCCATCCGGTCGTGCCAGGTCACGGCGAATCCCTCTCCGCTACGAGATCTCGATAAGTCACCGCTAAGCAGGGCAAACCCGGCGATCATCTGCCCCAGGTGGCCGGTCGCTCGAGACCGAACTGAGATATAGAAGCCGGCCCTGCCGTGAAACTTTCACAACAGGGCCGGACACGGACGGGGCCGGGCCTCCGCGCGGTCAGGTCGCCGGGACGACCTGGACGTCGCCCGACCTCACGTAGAACACGCGGTGTCCGAACTGGATCTCGTCATACGCCGGGCCGCCCCTGATCACCGCGTGGCCGGCGGTGTCGAAGGTCGTGGCGTAGTAGTACTCGCCCAGGTCGGTGCCCGCCAGGGTGTAGCGCTGGCCGGCCGCGAACGTGTACTGCAGCGGCACCAGGCTCTGCACGGGTACGCCGGCCGGGTAGGCCGCGGCGTCCGGATAGGCGCGGCCGTACACCGGCACGGACGCCAGCCCCGGCTTCGGCGTCACCAGCAGGCCGCGGGCGCCGACCGCGACCGGCCGGCTCGCCGGGTCGAAGAACCACGCCCGCTGGCCGAGGTACCAGATCGCCGTCCAGTCACCTTGGCGGCCGGCCACCGCGTAGCGCTGGCCCGTGGCCGCCCGCGCGCCGTGGTCGTACACCGACATGGTGGAGTCGCCGTTCGGCGGGTGCTTGCCGACGTCCTTCACCAGCGGCGCGTCGGCGCGCGGCTCCGTGCGGAGCATGATCGAGCCGCCGCCGTGCGGCGGGCATGGCGCGGCCGGGGCGGCCGCGTCGCATCCGGTGTACGGGACGACGTTGCGGTCGTAGTCGGGCAGGATCATCACCACGGAGGCGCGCCGGCCGTTCGCCGTCGCGTGCAGCGGCCGGCCGAGCAGCCGGAAGTAGTGCGCCCAGTCCCAGTACGGCCCTGGGTCCTCGTGCATGCCGGCCACGGTGCCCGGCGTCGGGCCAGGGACGTTGTCGTGGCCGAGGATGTGCGCCCGGTCGACCGGGATGTGGAACCGCGCGGCCAGGTAGCGCACCAGCTGGGCCGACGACCGGTACATCGCCTCGGTGAACCAGGTGCCGCCCTGGGCGAGGAAGCCCTCGTGCTCGATGCCGATCGACTTGGCGTTGATGTACCAGTTGCCCGCCTGCCAGGCCACGTCGTTGGGCCGTACGTGCTCGGCGACGTGCCCGTCCTGCGAGCGGATCGTGTACTGCCAGCTCACGTACGTCGGGTCCTGGACGAGGCGGAGCGTCTCGTCATAGGAGGCCTCGGTGTCGTGGATGACGATGTACTTGATCTGCTGGCTGCGCGGCCGGTCCCCGAGATCGTGGTTGCCGTAGTCGCCAGGGGCGCTGGAGAGTTGCTGGTAGGGCGCCGGAATCCACTCGCAGCCGAGCGTCGCCGGGCAGTCGGCCGCCCCCTGCGCCGCGGCGCGCAGCCCGAGCCGCGCCAGCGCGGCGGTGCCAGGGCGGACGTCCGGTGACGCCGGCAACTCGACGCGCTGCCCGTCGTCGGTGACCCGGCTCGCGCCGGCGCGGATCGTCGCGTACACCTCGTCGGCGAAGAACCGGGCGGCGCCGGTCTCGGTCGCGCCCGAGTAGCGGGCGACCGCGCCGTACCAGCCCGCGGGGTCGGTGCCGCGCGGGCCGCCCAGCTCCCGCTGGTAGGCGGACAGCAGCGCGGCCCCGCCGCTGATGTTGGCGGCAGGGTCGGTGCGCAGCCGGCCGGGGTCGATGCCGGTCAGCGCGGCCGCCCGGTCGAGCGTCTGCGTCGCGGCGTCCCGGGCAGCCTGAGTGCTCGGCGCCGGCGCCCGCCGTCCGCCGGCGGGGCGCGCGCCGTCCCCGCGGGCGTCGCCGTCGCCGTCGACGGGGACCGCGCCCCTGACCACCGCCCCGCGCAGGTCAGTGAGGTGCATCGGGCCGTATCCCGCCGCGGTGCTCGGCTGCCCGGAGTTGGCGTCCCACCGCGACTCGAGGTACGACACGCCCAGCAGGATCCGCTCCGGCACGCCGTACGCCCTGGCCGCCGCGGCGAAGTCCTGCTGCCGGGTGCTGTCAGCGGCCGCCGCCACCCGCGGGGCCGCTACGGCGAACGGTACGAGCAGCGCACCGGCCGCGAACAGGGCCCATGCCGATCGTCGCGCGCGTCCGCCGCCTAGTCCGCCTGGTCCGCCTGGTCCGCCGGGATGTCTCAGTCCGGCTGTCTGAGCGGGCGAGCGTCGCATGGGCCGACCTCCGGCATCGGATCAAAATGCTCCGCGCCAGCGTGGCCCGCTTCGACTGGCAATGTCAATAACTTTCGCAATGGCCTTTAACAAAGAAAGCTTCTTACGACCGCGATCCCGCCCCGCCCGGCGGATCCGTCACGAGCGCGTCCAGCGGGCCAGGCCGCTGAGGCCGGCCGCGACCGCGCTGGTCAGCAGCCAGCCGGCCGCCATGAAGGCCCACGTCCAGTACATGGCCGCCCCCTGCGGTTGCCAGGTGTGCTGCTGCCCCAGATCGACGATGGGCACCAGTACGTCGAGGGTGTAGGCCAGGGCGTGGAACGCGGGCCCGGCCGAATCGGCCCGCACCATGTTGCCCGGGTAGGCGCCGTCGAAGATCCAGGTGCCGCACGCGACAAACCCGGCCAGCCAGAGCGCCGCGAGCCAGGTGCGGTAGCCGTACCCGACCGTCAGGTACAGCAGCCAGTTGAGCACCTTGCCGAGCGGGCCGAGCGCGCCGCGCCGCCGCCACTGCTTGGCGATCGCCACCCGCCTGGCCGCCTCGTCCCTGCCGGCGCGCTGGTAGGCGGCGCCGAGCTGGTCGTAGACCTGTGGCGTATAGCCGGACGCCGCGCCGGACAGCAGTTGGACCTTGATGCTCGCCGCGTGCCGCGCGGCCGCCTCGCGTCCCTCGTCCCGGTACGCGGCGGCGGAGAGCCGATCGTAGGGGGACATGTTGTAGGCGCCCTGGCCCCGGGCCAGCCAGCGCAGCCTGGTCCGGACGTCGACCTCGTCGTTCTCCAGCGTCTCGTACCTGAACCCGCGCAGCAGCATGACGTCCGCCCAGGTCGCCGGGTCGTCGCCGAACGCCCGTACGGTCATGTTGGTCAGGTCCACCCCGCCGTCCGGGCGCCGCCGCGGCCGCAGGATGAGGATGTCGGCGCTCGCGCGCTCCAGATCGAGCGCGAGGCCGCCGGGATTGACCAGGCAGGAGTCGATGAGCGACAGCCGGTCCCCGATGTGCGCGCCGACGAGCCGTACCTCTCCTTCTGCCGTGAACCCGTACCGGCAGAACATGTTGTGGTCGACGGTGAGCCTGAGCGCGATCAGCGCCTGCCGGCCCGGGTTGATGATCGTGGCGCCGGACAGGTCGAGGTACCCGGCGTGCGCCTCCACGAGCCGCACCTCGCCGTGGGCGGTGAAGCCGTCCCGGCCGACCATGCCCTGGTCGACGGCCAGCCCGTCGGCGAACAGCGCCGTGCCCCCGGCGTTGTCCAGCCGGGCCCCGTCGAGGTCGAGGAAGCCGGCGACGCGGGCGCGCGGCAGCCGGATCTCGCCCTCGGCGGTGAACCCGTCGCGGCAGAGGAGGTCCTGCTCGACGACGAGCCGCTCGGCGGTCAGCGCCCGCCCGCCCGGATTGGCGAGCCGCGCCCCGTCGAAGCACAGCTCGCCCGCGACGTGGGCACCGGAGAGCCGCACCTCACCGTCGGCGGCGAAGTCGTGCCGGGCGTGCAGGTCGCCGCCGACCGACAGCCTGGTCGCGTCGAGCGCCCGCCCGCCCGGGTTGGCCAGCCGCGCCCCGTCGAACGACAGCCCGCCCTCGACCCGGGCGCCGACCAGGTTGATCTCTCCCTCGACCGTTAATCCGCCCCGGCAGCCGATGCTCTCGGCCGTCATGCCGTCGCCGAGCAGGGCACGCCCGCCGGGGTTGGTCAACCGCGCCGCGTCGAGCGACAGTTGCCCGCCGATCCGCGCCCCTGCCAGCCGGACTTCGCCGGCCACCGTGCACCCGCGATTCAACTCGAGGTTGCCGAGCGTCCTGAGCCGGTCACCGGTCAGCGCCGGCAGCGCGCAGCCGGGCAGCCTGATGGCCGGCGCGATGGCCTCGCAGAGCTCCACGGGCTCGTCGATGCGGCAGCCGTCGAGCAGCAGCGGCCGCCGCAGCTCGGCGCCTTCCAGGTCGAGCGTCCCGGTGACGCGGGCGCCGCGCAGCCGCACCGCGCGCGGCGCCGCACCGCTGCCCGAAGCGCCGTCCGCGGTGAGGAGCTCGACCAGCAGTTCGGCCCTGACGGTTCGCTCGGCGCCCCAGGCGGCACCGCCGGCGGGATCGTCGAGGGCCGGGTCGCCGGCGCGCACGTCGGCGACGATCCCCGTGGCGACGGCGTCCAGGAGCCGGCGCTCGGCCGTGCTCAACTCGTCGCCGCCGCGCGGTGGTGCGGTGTCTGGCGCGGTCATCGCGGTCGCTCCGGAAGGTCGGGTCAGGACGCCGTCGAGCGCGTCGGTTGATGCAAAGGTAGGCCCCCGGCGGCCGCGCCGGTGCGGCGATACGCACGGTTCGACCCTGCCCGGCCCCGCCCGGTTCCAGCCTCGCCGCACCCTCCTCCTCGAAGGAAGCGTACGGCCGGCCAAGCCCCCTAGAGTGCGGAAGCGTACTTCTGTGAACTATGATTCTGTGTCATGGCGGGTGAAGGGCGGGGCGTGGTCACCAAGCCCGATCATGTCTTCGACCGCGCCAGGGAATGGCAGGGGCTGGTGCGGTTCGCGCACGGACGCACCACCGGGGCGACGTTGGGCGTGGTGAGCGGCCGCCGGCGCCAAGGAAAGAGTTACCTGTTGCAGGCGCTCGCGCAGCGCCTGGGCGGGTTGTACTTCGCGGCCACCGAGGCGACGGAGGCCGAATCCCTGCGCCTGTTCGCCGATGCGCTGGTGCGGCATGGCGGGGTACCGGTCGAGGTTCCGTTCCGCGACTGGAACGATGCGATCCCGTACCTTCTGCGCCAGTTCCGCGGTGACCCGGTGCCCGTCGTGATCGATGAGTTCCCGTTCCTCTCGAAGGTCTCGCCGGCCCTGCCCTCGATCATCCAGCGTGAGCTCGGCCCGGGAGGAAGCGGTACGGACAGCACGGCGCGGCTGTTGCTGTGCGGGTCCGCCATGTCGGTCATGGGCCGGCTGCTCGCCGGAAACGCTCCGTTGCGCGGCCGCGCCGGCCTCGAGTTGGTGGTCCACCCGTTCGGTTATCGGGACGCCGCCCGGTTCTGGGGCATCGCCGATCCGCGCCTGGCCGTGCTCGTCCATTCCGTCGTGGGCGGCACGCCGGCCTATCGCAACGAGTTCGTCCAAGGTGATGCGCCCGCCGATCTGGCCGACTTCGACGCTTGGGTGATCCGCACCGTCCTCAACCCGCAAACTCCGCTGTTCCGCGAGGCGAGGTATCTGCTGGCCGAAGAGTCCGACATCAGAGACCCAGCGCTCTACCATTCGGTGCTGGCCGCCATCGCGACCGGCAAGACCACCAACGGCGGCATCGCGAGCTACATCGGCCGCAGGTCGGATGAGATCACGCATCCGCTCAACGTCCTCGAAGACTGCAAGCTGATCACTCGCGAGCCCGACCTGTTCCGCTCCGGCAGAGCTCGATACCACATCGTCGAACCCCTGATCACCTTCTACGAGGGGATCATGCGAAGGCGATGGGCGGAGCTGGAGATCCACCGAGCCGAGACCGTCTGGGGTTCGCTCCGGCCGACCTTCCTCGCCCAGATCGTGGGACCCCACTTCGAGGCGCTATGCCGGCAGTACGCTCTCGGCGCCGCCGAGACGGTCTACGGCGGTCACCCGGCGGAGGTGGGCGCCGGCGTCGTCAACGACCCGGCGAGCAGGAGCCAGATCGAGGTCGACGTCGCCGTTCTCGCGCCGCAGGAAGGCGCCAGACCCCGGCGGATTCTCTCCCTCGGTGAGGTCAAGTGGGGCGAGATCATGGGCACTCCGCACCTCGAAAGGCTGGCGCGCGCCCGGGACCTCCTGGCGCGGAAGGGTTATGACACGAGCGCCACCGTCCTCGCCTGCTACGGCGGCGCCGGATTCCACGACGACCTCCGAGCCGCCGCCTCGGAGCAGCCGGACACACTGCTCGTCACCCTCGACGACATCTATCAAGAAGCGCGCTGACTCGCGCGGGCGAACGGATCCTTCCGTTCCCGGCCGGCCGGCACGATCGGATCGTCACATATCCCATTTGTACGTCCATTACCGATCGTCCCGAACCGGCGGGACATTTGGCCCTGTTTCGGCGAACGGCCCTGGCGCTCTGATGAGGCGCAGGAGGGCCACCACCCATCAGCGGGGTTGGTGCGCGGTTCATCGGGGAGCGGGGGTATCCATCGCGGCGCCCTTCGTCCATGAGCGCCGATCAGAATGTCGCTTCCGCGACCACACGCCGCACGTCGGCGGCGTACCGGCGTGCCCACTCCGGCGGGGGCCCGCATGGAGAGAGGAGGGAGTCGCCATGGCTGGCGATCTTCCCATCGAGGAACGGTTGTTAGTCCTGTCCCCGGAGGCGGCCGCGGCAGCGGTCGCGGCCGGCGCGCCGAGACGGGCCGGGACGCCCGCGGCCGGACGGTCGGAGCGAGCCCTGCACATCTACGGTGATCGGGTCAGGGTGCTCTCCGGCCCGCCGGAGGGTGCCGCGGGACCGGCCGCGCCGCAAACCATGCCGGACGGGCTGAGCGAGGTCGAGGCCCTCGGCTTCGCCGCCGCCCGACTGCGGCTGGACCCGGCGTACGCCGAGGCGAAGCGGGCGCGTCCGCGTGACGGCGAGACGTGGGATTTCGAAGGGAGTTGCGTCCGCGTCCCCCCGCGTCCGGAGCGGACGGCGGCGCCGGCCGTACAGCCGGGGACGCCGACCAGCGCCTACCTGGAAGGCAGCGTGGCGGTCGGGCTGATCATTGTCGAGGGTCTGCAGGATGACCTGAGGTTCGACGGGTCGGAGCGGGTCAAGACCGTGGCCGAGGTGCAGAACGGGCTTACCTACTACGCCAGCACGCAGCCGTCGGCCGGCCTCAGCTTCACCTACGACATCCGGGTGGTGCAGGTGGACGTGCCGCCGAACCCGGACGTGGACCAGGAGGCGCTGTGGCGCGAGCCGGCCATGCGGCAGCTCGGGTACGACGGCAGCTGGTCCAGCGTCGGTACGTACATCGAGGACCTGCGGCAGAAGTTCGGCACCCGGTGGGCGTACTGCGCGTTCATCACCAAGTACCCGCTGGGCTGGTTCGCGTACGCGTACGTCGGCGGGCCGTACCTGGTGATGAACTACTACAACGACGGCTGGGGTGTGGAGAACATCGACCGGGTGTACGCCCACGAGACCGGCCACATCTTCACCGCGCCGGACGAGTACGCCGGCAGCGGCTGCTCCTGCGGCGGATCGTACGGCGCCCGGTGGGGCAAGCCGAACGACAACTGCGAGAACTGCGCCCAGTACGGCGTGCCGTGCCTGATGAAGGCCAACGACTTCAGCATGTGCGTCTACACGCCTGGGCACCTGGGTTGGATGCCGGCCCGGATGATCGCCAAGCACACCGGCAAGGCGGCCGACATCGGCGGCAGCCAGCAGGCGCACGGCGCGCACCTGATCCAGTCGACCTTCAGCGGCGGGGTGACCCAGTGGTTCCGGCCGGACCCGATCGGCGACGGGTACGTGCGCCTGGTCGCGTTCGACAGTTCCCAGGTGCTCGATGTCGCCGAGGGGCGCACCGACAACGGCGCGCCGCTGATCCTCTGGGACTGGCACGGCGGCGACAACCAGCTGTTCAAGCTGGAGCCGCTGGGCGACGGCTACGTCCGGATCGTGCCCAAGAACGCTCAGGACAAGGTCCTCGGCGTGGCCGGCACCAGCAACGGCGACGCCGTGGTGCTGGGGGACTGGCACGGCGGGGACAGCCAGCACTGGTTGCTCACCGCGCCGCTGGTGGTCGAGCACAGCGCCAAGGTGATGGCGGTGGCCGGCGCGTCGACGGCCGAGGGCGCCGCCATCGTGCAGTGGGATCCGGTCGGTCACGCCGAGCAGATCTTCCGGCCGGAACCGATCGACGCCGAGCACGTACGGCTGGTGTGCCACCACAGCGGCAAGGTGGTCACCGTGCGGAACGCCTCGCGCCAGCCGGGCGCCCCGGCGGTCCAGGCCACCTGGACCGGCGCCGACAACCAGCGCTTCAAGCTGGTGATCCTGGACGGCACCTACCGGATCATCGCCAAGCACAGCGGGATGGTGCTCACGGTCGCGGGCGCGTCCACCGCGGACGGCGCGATCGTGGTGCAACAGCCGTGGACCGGTGGCGACGAGCAGCGCTGGCTCGTGCCGTACGTGGAGACGGCGACCCCGCCGGCCGGCGCGGCGACCGCTGAGCCGGTGAGCGCCGGCCTCGCGTAACCCGTCGACGGATATCACAACGAAGACCCGGGACCTCCGGACCTCCCCGTCCGGAGGTCCCGCTTCGTCCTGCCGCCCGCGGCTGCTCAGGCGTCGGGCGGCCGATCAGATGAAACGGTCGGGATGCGGCGCGGCGTTGCGCAGGCGGGAGCCGCTGAACTCCACGGTCGAGGCGGTGACCCGCCGCCAGAACGGCCAGATGGTCGGCGTGACCCGAAGCTCGATGTGCGCGTCCGCGTGCCGGCCGAGCAGGTCGTCGACCACGACGCGGTCGATCGCGTCCACCTCCTCGCCGGACACCCAGTAGCCGCCCACCGTGTCATGCGGCCGGAACGCCTCAGGCGGCATGCGGTAGGCGTACAGGCGGCAGTCCCTGATGCGCCGCAGCCAGCCCGCCTCGACGACGTGCACCCGACCGGCGGCGCTCTGGCCGAAGAACCGCTCGCGGTCGCCGGGCGTCGTCGTCGACACCGGCCAGATGCACCCTCGCGGGCAGTCCCGCGGGAACCAGAACATCGGCGCGTGGCGGGTGTCGACCGCCCACACCAGCGGCGGCGCCTCGGGATTGGTATTGGGGGTGTGCGGGCGGAAAGTGCCGAGTGAGGGATCCTCGCTGAAATGCCACAGCGCGAACGGCCCCTCCCCTTCGTACGGCGGCGCCGGCTCGCGGGGCAGCAGGTCTTCCGGATACTTCCTGTCCAAATCCGGCTCCAAGGAAATCCGCGGCTTTCTACCGCTCCAGGTAGGCCGCGAGGTTCGCGAGCGAGGACGCCAGACCGGCCGCGTGGTCTTCGGCGGAAATCCCGGCGGGCACGTCATCGGCCTGGATATCGACGCGGCATCCGCCGTCAACGGCGGTGACCTCCCACCTCATGGTCATGGTGCCCGCGAAGGCCGGGTCGTCGGAGACGAAGTCGACCGCGTGTACCACCCGTGCACCGGGGACGATCTCGGTGAAGCGTGCTTCGACGATGTCGGAGTCCGTGGTGGTCTTGCCTGGCGCCGAAGAGGCGTCGGCATACGTAAGGACCAGCCGGTAGCCGCC
>DASUWU010000038.1:0-49520 GCA_036378315.1 Streptosporangiaceae bacterium
GCGGCCTCGGCCAGCTGTTCATCGACGGGTACGCGCGCGAGTTCCCGACGCCGATCGTCGTCGGCTCAGTGCTGATCATCATCCTGGCGCTGGCCTCCGACGCGGCGCTGGTCCTCGCCCAGCGGCTGCTCACCCCCTGGGCCAGGGCGCGCGGACGGGCGGGACGGGCCGCATGACGGGACTGATCGCATGAACGTGTTGGCCGACCAGGTGCGGCAGGCGTGGTCGTGGCTCACCGCGGGCGCCCAGTGGCACGGCGACGACGGGATCCCGCACCGGTTCCTGCAGCACCTCGGCTACTGCGCGCTCGCGCTGCTCATCGCGAGCGCCATCGCGCTGTCGCTGGGGCTGCTCATCGGGCACACGCGCCGCGGCGGGTTCCTCATCGTCAGCGTCGCGAACCTGGCCAGGGCGATCCCCACGCTCGGCCTCCTGCTCCTCGTGGTCACCCTGACGTCCATCGGGCTGACCCCGGTGCTCGTGCCGCTGATCGCGCTGGCCGTCCCGCCCGTTCTGGTCAACACCTACGAGGGCATCAGAGGGGTGGACGCCGACCTCAGGGACGCGGCCGAGGGGATGGGAATGACCGGCTGGCGGGTGCTGACCAGGGTGGAGGTCCCCGTCGCGCTGCCGCTCATCATGCTCGGACTGCGTACGGCCGCCATCCAGGTGGTGGCGACCGCGACGATCGCGGCGGTCGCCGGACTCGGTGGGCTCGGCCGCTACATCGTTGACGGGCTCGCCCGCAAGGACTACCCGTCGGTGGTGGGCGGCTCGGTGCTCGTCGTCCTGTTCGCCCTCGCCGTGCAGGCCGGCTTCGCCGGGCTGCGGCGGGTGGTCGTCTCCCCCGGACTGCGCGGGGGCGCATCGCGTACGTCGTGACCGTGACAACCCCCGCATCACACGGAAGGAATGACACCTTATGACCCGCTCACTGCGCGGCACCGTCGTTGGAGTGGTGGCCGCCCTGGCCCTTGCCGCATGCGGCGGTGGCGGCGGCACGTCGTCGGGCGGCAACCCGTTGAACCAGCCGAGCGGCGGCGGGCAGACCAGCCTCGTCGTCGGCTCCGCCAACTTTCCCGAAAGCCAGCTGCTCGCCGAGATCTATGCCCAAGCGCTGACGGCCAAAGGGATCAAGGTCACCAAGAAGCTCAACATCGGGTCCCGCGAGGTCTACTACGACCAGGTCAAGTCCGGTGCCATCAGCGTGATGCCCGAGTACAACGGCGCGCTGCTGACCACGTCGGTGGACAAGAACAGCACAGCGGCGACCTCCGAGGAGGTCAACGGCGAGCTGAAGGCCAAGCTGCCGCCGACGCTGGAGATCCTGAACTCCGCGCAGGCCGAGGACAAGGACTCGGTGACGGTCAACCAGCAGACCGCCACCAAGTACAACCTCAAGTCGATCGCCGACCTGAAGCCGGTCGCCAAGAACCTCGTCATCGGCGCGCCGTCGGAGTTCAAGACCCGCGCCCAGGGGCTGGTCGGGCTGCGGAGCAAGTACGGCCTGACCTTCAAGAAGTTCCAGCCGTTCGACGCCAACGCCCAGGCCAGCCTGGTGAAGCTGCTCAAGGACAACAAGGTCCAGGCGGCCGACCTGTTCACCACCGACCCGACGATCACCGAGAACAAGTTCGTCGTGCTCGCCGACCCGCAGCACGTCTTCAGCGCGCAGAACGTGACGCCGCTGGTCTACAAGTCGGCGGTCAACGACACGGCCAGGGCCGCGCTGAACGCGGTGTCGGCCAAGCTCACGACGCAGGACCTGCTCGACATGATGAAGCAGGTCGCGGTGGACAAGAAGGACCCCGACGTCGTGGCCAAGGATTGGCTGAGCAAGGCAGGGATCGCCTGAACCGGACGGGCGAGAAGGCCGCGACCATGACGGCGCACTGACCCGGTGCGGGCGCCTGTGTCAGGCGCCCGCACCGGGAGTTATCAGCGGGAAGTCGGGCAACCTAGCAATCGATGACGGCGTCTAACGTCTTGTAGTCACCTACCTACCCTTGGCCGTCGGCGCGAAGATCTCGGCATCCGGGGCGGAGGAACAACCATGCCTGAGTATCAGCCCCTTCAGGCGGGAGACCCGCGACAGATCGGCGCCTACCAGATCGTCGGCCGGCTCGGTGAGGGCGGCCAGGGCGTCGTCTATCTCGCCGAATCCGAAAGCGGCGAGCTGCGCGCCGTCAAGGTCCTGCACGCACGGCTGCTCCCCGACGCGGCGACCAGGGAGCGGCTGTCGCACGAGGTCGAGGCCGCGCGCCGGCTGCCCTCCTTCTGCACCGCGAAGATCTACGCCGTTGGCTTGGACGACCCCGGCCGTCCGTACATCGTCAGCGAATACCTGGCGGCGCACTCGCTGCACGCCATCGTCGAGGAGCACGGGCCGCTGGCCGGCGGCGCCCTCGACCACCTCGCCGTCGGCACGGTGACGATCCTGGCCGCGACCCACCAGGCCGGCATCGTGCACCGCGATCTCAAGCCGCACAACGTGCTCCTCGGCCCGGACGGCCCGCGGCTCGTCGACTTCGGGATCGCCCGCGCGCTCGAGGCGGGGGCGGTGGCCACCAGCGGGCCCGTGGGGACTCCGGCCTACATGGCGCCCGAGCAGTTGCGCGAGGAGGATGTCGGCACCGCCGCCGACATGTTCAGCTGGGCCGTCACCATGACGTTCGCCGCGACCGGCCGGCCGGCCTTCGGCGGCACCCAGTACCGGGCGATCGACCGGATCCTGCACGGCGAGCCGGACATCGCCGCCGTGCCGGAGCCGCTGCGCGACCTGGTCGAGCGGTGCCTGGACAAGCGTCCGAACCGGCGGCCATCGGCGCGCGAGGTGCTGGACGCGCTCATGGCGGCGGTTCCCGAGCACAACGTCGAGATCATCACGACGGACGCCCCGACGCCGCCGCATTCCATCACGATCGAGCCCAACCGCAGCCGTACGTCCGGTTCGCCGGTGTCGCCGGCCCCTGCGGGAGCCGCGGCATCAGGGCCGGCGGCGTCCGGGTGGGCGGCGTCGAGGTCCGCGGCGTCGAGGTCCGCGGCGTCGAGGTCGGCCGGGTCCGGCGGATCATCCGCCTCCCCCACGCCCGCGTCCCCGCGGTCGCCGGCCGGGCGGTCCTTCCGCCGGCTCGGGACCCGCGGGCGGCTGGCGACGATCGCGGCCGCGCTGGTCATCGTCGCCGGCGCCGCCGCGACGACCGCGATCGTCATGCGTCCCGACCGCGGCACCGGGCGGCACCCCGCGCGGCCGCCTGTCGCCGCGCCGGCCGCCGCCTCCATCGTCGTCGGGTCGGCCAACTTCCCGGAGAACGTGCTGCTGGGCGAGATCTACGCGCAGGTTCTCGAGGACAGGGGCTTCACGGTCGTCAGGAAGTTCAACATCGGCCCGCGCGAGGACATCTATCCGCAGCTCGAGGCCGGCGCGATCGACGTGCTGCCGGAGTACAACGGCTCGCTGGCGTCGTTCATCGGCGCGACCGGGATCGACGGCTCGGGGCCCACGACCACCTCGGCGATCAACCGTCTGCTGCGGCAGAAGCTGCCCTCCGGCTTAAGGATCCTTCATTCGGCCGCCGCGGAGGACAAGGATTCCATCACGGTGACCAGGCGGACTGCCGCCAAGTACGACCTCAAGAAGCTCGCCGACCTCGAACACGCGGCCCCCGACATGGTGATGGGCGGCTCACCCGAGTTCGAGCCCAGGCACGAGGGCATACTCGGGCTCCGGCTGCGCTACCACATCGACTTCAAGAACTACCAGCAGTTCTTCACCAACGACCTCAAGGCTCTGGCTCAGGCGCTGCGCACGGACGCCGTCCAGGCGGCCGACCTGTTCACCACCGACCCGTCCATCAGGCTGAACAAGTTCGTTGTGTTGCAGGACCCCGATCATTTCTTCAGCGCCCAGAACGTGACGCCGTTGATCTACACCGCGGCGGTGAGCGACAAGGCCCAGGCCGCGCTCAACGACGTGTCGGGCGAGCTGACGACGGACGACCTGCTGGAGATGAACACCCGCGTGGCCAACAACGAGGACCCGGCAGCGGTGGCGAAGGACTGGTTGGAGCAGTCCGCCATCATCCCGGGCCGCCCTCCGGCGTCCTCACCCGCCCCCTGACGCGACTCCCGGCGCGTGCGCGGTCGACTCGCGGCGCCGCAGGGTGGGCGCGCAGGTGACCCGCCGCTTGCGCGGCTTGCCTTCGATGGCGCCGACGACCACCCGGACCGCGGCGTGCACGATGCCCTCGATGTCCCAGTCGACGCTGGTCAGCGGCGGGGTGAGCAGCGCGGACATCGGGTGGTCGTCGTACCCGGCGACCGAGACGTCGCCGGGCACGGCCAGGCCGAGGCGCCGGGTGGCGGCGTACACGCCGTAGGCGATCGAGTCGGTGAAGCAGAACACGGCGGTGGGCCGCGGTCGCTGCGTCAGCACCTCGGCCGCCACCGCCGTCGCCGCGGGGAGCGCCTGGTCGGAGGTGACGACGGCCACCTCGAGCCCGAGCCGCTCGGCCTCGGCGTTGACATGCACGTCGGCCGGCCGGTCTGGCGTGCTGTCGCGGGTCGGCGTGAGCACGGCGACGCGCCGGTGGCCGAGCCGGTGCAGGTGCTCGAGGGCGAGCGTCACGCCCTGCCGGTTGTCGAAGACGACCTCGCCGTGGGAGTGCCCGCCGCGCAGCCCGTCGCCGATCGACACCACGGGAAGCGCCTCGGCGAGCTCGGCCCACAGCGCCGCGGCCGGATCGACCGGCTGCACGATCAGCCCGTCCACCCGCTGGTCGCGCAGCCGCTGGGCCATCGTGACCTCGCGCTCGGGGTCGCCGGCGGCGTCGAGGATGATCGCGTACCGGTCGCGGGCGAGCAGCGCCCGCCCGATCCCGACGGCGAGCGACTGCTGCCAGAAGTCCTCGAGCGACCCGCACAGCAGGCCGACCATGCCGGTGCGGCCGCTGGCCAGGGCGCGGGCGATGGGGTGCGCCTCGTAGCCCAGCTCGGCCGCGGCGCGGCGCACCCGCTCCTGCGTCTGCTCGGAGGTCTGGATGCCGCGCAGCGCGTACGAGACCGCCGCCGGTGACAGGCCGGTCGCCTCGGCCACCTCACGAATGGTCGCGCGCTTGCGCCGATTGGGCATCAGCCCACTCTAGACAGCCTCTCCGACAGAACTGCGCGGCGCAGGGACGACGGGATCGGGCACGGACGCCGCCGGGCCGCGCGCGGGCGAGGCCGGCGGCTCGGCCGCCGACCTGGGCGGTTCGGGCGTGGCGGCGGCCGTGGCCGGTTCGGTGGCCGGTGTGCGCGGGGGGCGCGGCGCCTCCATCGTCCGGATCCGGTCGAGCGCGGCGCGCAGCCGCGGCCGCAGCCACGCCTGGGCCGGCCGCTCGGCGAACCGGTAGATCACATACGCGGACGCCAGCGCGGCCGCGGTGACGGCGGCCAGCGCCGCCCACTTGTTCAGCCGCGGGTAGATGGCGTCCAGGACGGGCAGCGAGAGCTGCTGGTGGACGAGGTAGAGCGGGTAGGTGAGCCCGCCCAGCACGGTGAACCCACGCCACCGCAGCCAGCCGAGCCGCCGCGTGGCCACGAGGATCATCACCACGAAGATGGCGCTGATCAGAACCGCGGCGCCGCCGTCTGTGCCTTCGCGGAAGATGTCCCCCGCGCGCCAGGCGCCCCAGCGCAGCGCCATCAGCCAGCCGACCGCGACGAACCCCCACAGCAGCAGGTTGGACCCGAACCGGTAGATCAGGAACAGCGCCATTCCGGCGATGAAATAGCAGTTCCACGTCGGGATGAACAGCACCTGCAGCAGCTTGTTCTTGGCCTCGTCGGCGTACAGGCCGAGGAACAGCCAGCCGGCCATGAAGACGACGCAGTTGCGGTAGGTCACGCCGACCGCGGCGAGCACGGCCATCAGCACGTAGAAGTGCAGCTCGACCCAGAGCGTCCAGTAGACGGCGTCGACATTGCGCACGCCAAGGCCGCCCTGCAGCATCGTCAGGTTGGGCACCACGGTGCCGATGCGGCCGTTGCCAAGCCCGAACACCGCGAAGATCGCCGCACCAAGCAGCACGCTGATCCAGTACGCGGGCATCAGCCTGACGAGACGCGACACGCCGAACTCGCCGGGGCCGCGCCCCCACGCGCTCATCAAGATCACGAAACCACTGATCATGAAGAACAGGTCGACGCCCAGGTAGCCGAAGCCGGTTACGTGGGAAACGCCGGGGAACTCCTCGCGCGCCGACCGCGGCCATGGCCCACCGCCGGAGAAACCCGTGTAGTGGTAGGCCAGCACGGCGGCCGCCGCGAGGAAGCGGAGGAGGTCCAATTCCCTGAGCCGTGTTCCCGTCACCTGCGGCACACTGGCGTCGCCACGTTACTTATTGGCGACGCCCAGATGTCCAAATGGTAAACGAGAATGGTACGCCGCCTCGGCCGCTATGATTCGCGCGTCATGGCTCACGAAGCCTTACGAAGGCTCATGGAAAAGGTGGTGGTATGGGGATTCGCCGGCTGGTCGGGGCCGCGCTCGTCCTCGGCGCGTGCGCGTGCGCGAGCGGATGCGGCGGCACTCCCCACGGTTCGGCCGTGCTCCCCGCTCCGGCGGCGACCGCCACGCCGGTCCGCCCGCCTGTCGTCATGTTCCTCGGCGACAGCTACACCACCGGCGGGACGCAGACCCCGCCCGAACGTTCGTACGCCGCCGACACCGCGCGTGACCTCGGCTGGCAGGTGATCATCGGCGGGCTCGGTGGCACCGGGTTCGTCGCGCCCGGCGCCACCCACGAGCCGTTCATCGTCCTCTTCGAGCGGCAGCTTGCCTGGCGGCCGGCGCCCGACATGGTGATCGTGTCCGGCGGGCACAACGACCGGCGGTACGCGCCGGCCAAGGTGGCCGCGGCCGCCGAGAGCCTGCTCGCCAGGATCCGGCAACTGTGGCCGGACGCCAGGCTGCTGCTCGTCGGGCCGATGTGGGGCAGCGGCGCCCCCGACCCGGCGGTGCTGGAGATCCGCGACGCGCTCGCCGTCGTCGCCCGGACGCTCGAGATTCCGTTCGTCGATCCGCTCGGCGAACGGTGGATCACGGGCGACCGGGCGAACCACTACGGCAACGCCGGCCGGTACATCCTGCGCGACGGCGTGCACCCCACCCTCGTCGGGCACCGCTACATCGCCGGCCGGCTGGTCGGCGCGCTCCACCGGCTCGGTCTCACCGACCCCTGATCCGAGCCGAGGCGGCGGGTCTAGGCGGCGGGTCTAGGCGGCGGGTCTAGGACGGGCGTGCCAGCAGCAGGGAGAAGTCGCCGGCCGAGTCGGTCCACCACCGGTCGATGACCAGGCCGGCCAGGCCGAGCTCGGCCGCCAGCCGCTCGCGGCTGAACTTCGCGGAGATCTCGGTGCGCATTTCCTCGCCCGCCGCGAACTCCACCCGCATCTCGAGCTGGCCGATCCTGACCGACTGCGCGGCGGTGGCGCGCAGGCGCATCTCGATCCACTCGTTCTCGGGATCCCAGGCCGCCACGTGCTGGTACGCCTCGGGCGCGAAGTCCGCGGCCAGCTCCCGATTGATCACGTGCAGCACGTTGCGGTTGAACGCGGCCGTCACCCCAAGCGCGTCATCGTAGGCGGCGACGAACCGGTCGGCGTCCTTGAGGAGATCGGCGCCGACCAGCAGCGCGTCACCGTCGGCCATCGTCGCCCGGACGGCGCCCAGGAAGCCGATCCTGGCCGCGGGCGGCATGTTGCCGATCGTGCCGCCGAGGAAGGCGATCAGCCGCCGGTCGCCGGTCGGCAGCAGGTGCAGGTGCCGCTCGTAGTCCGCGACGACCGCGCGCACCTGAAGGGCCGGGTAGTCGGCGGCGAGCTGCCGGGTCGCCGCGGCGAGGAACTCGCCGCTGACGTCCGTCGGCACGTACGTACGGAGCGTGCCGGCGAGGGCGTCGAGCAGCAGCCTGGTCTTCTCGCCCGACCCGGCGCCGAGCTCGAGCAGGCTCTCCGCGGCGGTGGCGGCGGCGATCTCGGCGGCCCGCTCGGCGAGGATGGCGCGCTCCCGCCGGGTCGGGTAGTACTCGGGCAGCCGGGTGATCTCCTCGAACAAGGTGCTGCCGCGCTCGTCGTAGAACCACTTGGGGGGAAGCGACTTCG
The DNA here is from genome assembly GCA_036378315.1 of Streptosporangiaceae bacterium. Taxonomy (GTDB): domain Bacteria; phylum Actinomycetota; class Actinomycetes; order Streptosporangiales; family Streptosporangiaceae; genus CALAED01. The sequence goes on from DASUWU010000038.1 coordinate 8,146, forward strand.
GCACGGCCGACAGCCCGTCCGCGACATCCTGCCGCAGCGCCTTGTCGAGGTCGTCAGGGGTCAGATAACGCTCCACGGCGTCTCCTTTGGTCACCACGGTCATAACCGCATGAAAAGGGTTTAGAGGTGTCGACTCGGATGAAGAGCTGAGGTGCCTCACAGCGGCTTGATGGCGATGGTCGAGGCGTCGGCCGTGACCAACGACTGGTCGGGGACCGCGCGCCAGCCAGGCTCGTCGTCGTACGGCTCGGAAGCGATCACGGCCGCTCCCGGCTGTTCCCGGACGTACAGCGTGTCCCCCCAGGCCGTGGCCGCCAACGTCACGCCGTCGGCGGCGAGCAGGTTGTAGCTCCCGCCCGGCGCCAGATCGGCGACCGTCGTCACGACCTCGGCGAGGGCGTCCCCGAGCGCCGCCCCGGACTCACCGGCCCGCGCCACCAGCGCGAAGAGCAGCGCGGAGTCGACGGCGGCCCTGGCGTCCGGAATCCCGCTCAGGTCCCCGGCGAGCTCGCGCAGCTTGCCCTCGACCCCGGCGAAGTCGGCGACCCTGCCGTTGTGGCTGAACAGCATCGAGCCGGCGCGGAACGGTTGGGCGCACGATTCGTCGACCGGAAAGCCGGGCGTGGCCGACCGCACGGCGGCGACCATGCATCCCGTCCTGATGACTCGGGACACCTCGGCGAACGAGACGTCGGTCCAGATCGGCTGGGCCCGGCGGAACCTGATGGGCCTGCCGGGCTCGCGCCCGCCGTCCCCGTACCAGCCGACGCCGAAGCCGTCCGCGTTGACGACACAGTTCTTGGACATGCGCGGGGAGTAGGACTGGCGCTCGAGCGAGTACGGCGGGGCCGCCATGAGCTCGTGCAGCGTCCGCGGCGGGCCGACGTAGCCCAGGTGGCGGCACATCAGCGGCCCCCATCGGCGGAGCGGGCGCAGCGGAACCCGGCGAAGATCTGCCGGCGGATCGGGAAGTCCCAGTTCCGGAACGTGCTCCGGCTCACCGAGCCGTCGGTGGCCCAGGAACCCCCGCGCAGCACCTTGTAGTCGGGCCCGAAGAACACCTCCGAGTACTCCTTGTACGGGAACGACCGGAAGCCCGGGTAGCCCGCGAAGTCCGACGACGTCCACTCCCAGACGTCCCCGAGCAGGTGCTCGACCCCGTACGCCGAGGCGCCACCGGGGTAGGAGCCGACCGCAGCCGGCCTGAGCAGCCGCTGGCCCAGGTTGGCGCGAGAGGGGTCGGGCGGCGCGTCTCCCCACGGGTAACGCCGCGACCGCCGCGCCCCCGGATCCCAGCAGGCCGCCTTCTCCCACTCCGCCTCGGTGGGCAGCCGCCTGCCAGCCCAGCGGGCGTAGGCGTCGGCCTCGTACCAGCAGACGTGCTGGACGGGCTGATCGAGCGGCACCGGCTCGACCCGCCCGAACCTGCGGCGCAACCACTGCCCGCCCTCGCGGAACCAGAAGGCCGGGGCGCGCTTGCCGGACGTCGAGCGCCACTCCCAGCCGCCCGGCCGCCACCAGCGCGGGTCGTCGTAGCCGCCGGCCTCCATGAAAGCGAGGTAGCCGCCGCAGGTCACCGGCATGGTGTCGATGTAGTACGCCGGCAGGTCGACGACGTGACCCGGCCGCTCGTTGTCGTACGCCCACGGGTCGTCGGAGACGCCCATCGTGAACGGCCCCGCCTCGACGAGCACCTCGGCCGGCGCCGCCCGCCGGTCGGCCGGCGCGGCGTCCGCGCCGGCCGGCTCCGGGTCGATGAGGGCAGGGGCGCCGGGGCGTAGCTGGTGCGTCGCCAGCATCGTCTCGTCGTGCTGGTGTTCGTGCTGGACGACCATGCCGTACACGAATCCGCCGGCGGTCAGCGGGTCGTCGGGCCGGAAGCGCACGCGCGACAGCGAGTCGAGCACCTTGGCCCTGACCACGTCGATGTAGGCGCTGCTCTCACCAGGGGACAGCAGCGGCAATGTGGGACGTTCCGCCCGCGGATGCTCGAACGCGTCGTACAGGTCGTCGATCTCCGGCCGCATCGGCTCGATGCCGGCGGCGACGCGGAGCAGCCAAAGCTCCTCGTAGTTGCCGACGTGGGCGAGGTCCCACACGAGCGGCGACATCAGCGGCGACACCTGGGCGGTCAGGCCGGCGTCGTCCAGCGCCTCTGTGGTGAGGCCGAGGCTGCGCCCGCGGACCGCGGTCAGCTCGGCGGCGATCAGTTCCTTGAGCGCGTCCTCGGTGAGGTTCAGTTCCGGGACAGCCACGAAAACTCCTCCTGCTGTTCCTGGTGCTCCTGCTCGTGCGGCTCCTGCTCGTGCGGCTCCGGCGATCGCCGCCGCTTCCGCGGCGGGGCCGGGTCGATGACGTCGTCGGCCGGGCACCGTCCGCGCTCGACGTACCGTTCGGCGTACGCGGCCACCAGGCGGGCCAGCGGCGCCGCGCCCTGCCGCAGCAGGGCGGCCTGCGCCGCGGCGAAACAGGTCCTGGCGGCGCGGGCCAGGGGCGGGTCGGTGAGCGCGTCCCTGGCCGCCTCCGTCCAGCGCTCGGCGCACGGCTCGACCGCGGCCTCCGCGATCGCGGTCGCCGCCGGGTCGTCGAGCAGCGCCGCGGCCACCGCGACGGGCACCGGCCAGTACGGCTCGGGCAGCGCGTCGATCATCCGCAGCTCCAGCCAGCCGCGCGGCCGGACCGGCGGGAACAGCGTCGACAGGTGGTAGGTGAGGTCTTCAAGCGCGGGCTCGCCCTTCTCCAGCCATTCCCTGAAGGTGAGTCCCGGGTTGGCGATCCACCCCCCGTGCCCGTCGGGCATCAGCATCAGCCGGGCGTCCAGCGCGTACCTCGCCCACGAGGCCGCCGGGTCGTCGGCGTCCTGGGCCGGGCCGTCCGCCATCCAGCCCGCTCCGGCCGCCCACGCCGCCGGCCCGTCGCCGGAGGCCCTGACCGGCAGCGTGCGGCCGGGATCGAGGCCGGCCCAGATCGCCTGGCGGGTCGAGCGCAGGCCGGTGCGCCGGCCCGCCTGGACCGGCGAGTTGGCGAACGCCGCGACAAACATCGGGCCGAGCGCGTGCGCCAGCCGCCAGCGGCGGACCGCGTCCGCCCGGTCCGCGCCGACGTCCAGGCACACCTGCACCGACGCCGTCGTGCACATCATGTCGAGACCGGCCATGCCGAAGTAGGCGAACATGCACGCGTACCGGTCGGCGGTCTCCTGCAGCCGGGGCGTGCGGTGCGGATCCACGCCGGTGCCGGCGAGCGCGAGCCCGGCGGCGGCCAGCAGGCGCCTGGCGTGCGAGAGGTCGGCACCCATGGAGCGGCAGGCGGCTGCCGGGCCGGGCCGCGGCCGGCTGCTCAGCTCGAGCTGCCCGCCCGGCTCGAAGGTGAGCCGGCTGCCGGCCGGAAAACCGCCGGCGGCGGGCAGCAAGGCGCGGACGCGGTTCAAAGAGACGTATCGGGCCGGATCTTCTGGATGGATGACGAACCATTCGGTTTCGGCGCCGACGGTGCCCGGCGGCCCATTCTTGAAACACACTCCGTCCGCATACTCGTACACCGCGTCGAGCGTCAGCCGGGTCACGGCAGCTCCTTGTCGTTCGGGGCGCGCGCCGCGGATCGCGGCCGGCGAATTGCGCGACCGCCGGCCGTCGTGGCGTGGCCGCCACGGGGCGTGACCACGGCTTCTGCGCCTGCGTGCTCGGCACGGTGGTACGGGCCGGCCGGCCGCCTCATGTACACCTCCGGGTTCAGCGGGCAAATACGAACTTCCCTCCTGAACCGCATCAATAATCCCCATTTTGCATTGCTTAGCCATGAACGCGCAGAACGTGACGGCGGCCAGAATTTGACCAACAGACGTGTGAATCGCTTCACTGAATCGCGTCAGTGAAGCGATTCACGAACGGGAAATTCCATAGCTCACCTGTACGAATAGGATCCATACCAGATGAGTAGGAAATCCGGCGGGGCCTGCGCCGGTACGAGACGGCTCGTTCACTCAACGTCACCGTCAGCGTGTCCACCGATACTCGCCCGTGACCTGGCGGTTGATCGCTCAGGTGAACCTTGTTATGTAACAACAGCGACAACAGCCTCGGTTTCCCCCACAATGGTCACGATTACCTAGCTTCTCGGTCACCATCAGCTCATAATCACCATCAGTGGTGAGGAGGTCACGGTGCACGCTGACGCGGAGGCGTTCGTGGCGTTGTACGACATGCAGGCCAAGCGGCTGCATTCGTACTGCTGGTCCCTGGTCGGGGACCAGGCGGCCGCGGCCGTACGGGACGTGTTCACCGCGGCGGCGCATCCGTACATGACCGGCCGTCCCCCGGCCCGGCGTGACCCGGCCCGGCGTGACCCGGGACCCGACCTGCTCTGGCTGTATCGACAGGCACGGGCCGAGTGCCTGCGCCGCGGGCCGGTGACCGTCGCCCCCGGCCGCGACCCGCTGCTGCGGGCCGCGGCCCGGCTGCGTGCCGACCAGCGCGAGGTGCTCGTCCTGGCCGCCGATCTGCCGCCCGCCGGGATCGCCCGCGTGCTCGGGGTGACGTCGGCCAAGGTGATCCAGGCCTTCACCGACGCCCGCACCCGGCTGGAGCAGGCCGTGCTCAAGGTCCTGATGGCCGACCCGGCCACCGCCACGCACGAGGACGTGATCGCCGCCTTCGAACGGGGCGCGCTCGGCGCGCTGCTGGCCAGGCGGGCCCCCGCGCCGCCACCTGGCCTGCGGGCGTCGGTCATCGGCACCGTGACGCGCCACCGCGACGCCCCGCTCGTGGTCATCTCGCCGGCGACCAAGCCGGCCGCCGGCGACGGCGACGCGCCCAAGGGCCGGACCGGCGGCCGCCACGCGCGCGTCGCCGCTCCCGTCATCGGCGCCGCCGCGGCGTGCGCCGCCGCGGTCGTGGGCGCGCTCGCCGCCGGTACGACACTCAACTTCGACGCCGCCCCGGCAGGTGGCGGCGGTCACGGCGCGATGGCGCCGGGCCGGACCGCACACCCAGGCTCAGGACAGGCGGCGGCCCCGGGGAGCGGTCAGACGCCGGTCGACGAGGTCTCCCCCACCGGCTCCGCCGACCCGCGCCCGATCGAGCGCACGCATGGCGGCGTGCCGTCGCCGGCCGCGTCGACCTCCCCGGCCGACCCCTCCACCCCTCCGTACGCCGCCGCACCGGACGCGCCGGGCCAGTCGCCCACGGCTGAGCCGTCGACCGGCTCGCCGAGCGCGTCGACGCCATCGACGCCGTCCGTCCCTGCGCCTCCGTCGTCACCGTCGGATCCCTCTCCGCCCGAGTCGGGCACGCCGTCCGGCGACCCTTCCGATCCGCCTGGTGGTTTGCTGCCAGGGCTGCCGCTGCTCCCGACGATCCTCGGCACCGTCTCGTCGGTGACCGGTCACTGACCGCGGCCGGGCGCCGGTCGCGGTCAGTGACCCGCGGGTCAGCCGACCGCGACCTCCTCGCCGGCGGGCTGGCCGCGCCGGACGAGGAACGCCACGAGCGCCGCGACGAGCGCCACCGCGCTGGCGACGGCCAGCGACGTCTGGAACCCGTCCATGAACGCCAGATGGCTGCCGGTGGTGATGGCGCGGGCGGTGGCGCCCGAGGTACCGGGCGGCACGGGCGCGACGCCCTGCCCGACGAACCGCGCGGCGCCGGACAGCTGGTGGGCCGCCGTGGGCGGCACCCCGGCGCCGGTCAGCCGGTCGACCAGGACGTTGCCCACGCGGTTGGCGAGGATGGTGCCCAGCACCGTCGTCCCCATGACGCCGCCGACCTGGAAGGCGGTCTGCTGGAGGCCGCCGGCCACGCCGGCCAGGTGCACGGGCGCGTTGCCGACGATCGCCTCGGTGCCGGCCACCACGATCAGGCCGAACGACAGGCCGACGAGCACGAACCACGGCCAGATGTCGCTGTACGGGGCGTCCACGCCGATGCGCGAGAGCCCGAACATCGCCGCCGCGGTGAACAGCATGCCGAGCACCAGCGGCAGGCGCGGCCCGAACCGCTGGGTGAGCGCGCCGGCCAGGGGCGAGGCCACGATGAAGATCGCCGTCATGGGCAGCATCCGCACCCCGGCGTCGACCGGGCTCATGCCGTGCACCTGCTGCAGGTAGAGGGTGATGAAGAAGATCGTGCCGAACAGCGCGAAGACGCCGAGCATCACCAGGCCGGTCGCCGCCGACAGCGACAGGGACCGGAAGAGCCCCAGGGGCAACAACGGGTCCTTCGCCCGGGTCTCGCGGATCACGAAGGCCACGAGCAGCACCGCCGCCGCGGCGAACGACCACAGCGGCAGGGGGTCGCCGAAGCCGTACAGACCGGCTTTGATCAGCCCCCAGACGAGCGCGAACAGCGCGCCGGACAGCAGCGCGACCCCCGACAGGTCGTAGGAGTCGCGCGCCTCCTCGTCCCGCGACTCGCGGATCACCCAGAGCCCGACCGCCAGCGCGATCAAGCCAAGCGGGCCGTTGAGGAAGAAGACCGACTCCCAGTTCACGTTCTCGACCAGCAGGCCGGCGACGATGGGGCCGCCCGCGATGGAGATGCCCACCGTGGCCCCCCAGATGCCGATGGCGGCGTTGAGCCGGTCGGCGGGGAAGGTGTTGCGGAGGATCGCCAGGCTGGCCGGCTGCAGCAGCGCCCCGGCGAAGCCCTGGACGACCCGCCAGAAAATGACGAGACCGATGCTGCCTGACACACCCACCAGCACGGATGCGACGGCGAACCCGACCACGCCGGCGAGGAAGACCTTCTTCCTGCCGAACCTGTCGGCGATCTTGCCGGCTGGTATCAGCGTGACCGCGAGCGCGAGCAGGTAGCCGTTGGTGACCCATTGCAACCCGGCCAAGTCGGCGTGCAGATCACGGGCGATCGCCGGATTCGCGATGGAGACGACGGTGGCGTCGAGACCGACCATCATCACGCCGAGCGCCACGGCGATGAGCGTGAGCCACGGATGTCCGTGCCCGGCACGGCGGCGCTCGCCGCGGAGCGACGCCCCCTGACCGTCGGGCGCCAGCGTCGCGGCGCTCGAAGACTGAGACATGCAAGCCCCCTGAAGACATATCGTTTTGGCGTTCCCAAAGCTGTCATAACATGACACTTGTCGTCAACAGACTTAGGTCTGGGGGGGACACTATTCCGCTCATGACGAAAGTCTGGAGCTGACTGTTGTCGGATGATGACTCTAGGGTTATAATGACCCGCATGACTGCCACGGCGGCCACCGATCCAGCCCCGACCGGTCGCCGGGAGCGCAAGAAGCAGCGCACCCGTGAGGCCCTCATCGACGCGGCGTTCGCGCTGTTCGCCGAGAAGGGCTTCGAGGCCACGACGGTCGAAGAGATCACCGACATCGTCGACGTCTCCTCCCGCACCTTCTTCCGCTACTTCTCCTCGAAGGAAGACGTCGTCCTCACCTTCCACGAGGAACAGTTCGAGGCGATGAAGGCGGCGCTCGCCGCCCAGCCGCTCGACGCACCGGTCATCACCGCGATGCGCAACGCGGCGGTCTCGGTCATGCGAGCCTGCGAGCAGGGCGCGTACGGCTTCGATCCGAAGAAGTTCGTCTGCGTCCAGGAGATGATGGAAAGCAGCCCCACGGTGTTCGGCCGCAGCCTCGAGCACGGGCAGAAGAAGCAGGCCGAGATCACCCAGATCATCGCCGACCGCATGGGCGTCGACCCGGCCGTTGACCTGCGCCCCCACGTGGCGGGCGGCGCGGCGAGCTGCGCCTTCCGCGCCGCCGTCGAGGTCTGGATGCGCGCGGACGGGCGCCACGGCAGCTTCGCCGATATGCTCGACCAGGTCTTCGCCCTCATCGAAGGCGGCCTCAACTACCCGTCGGCGACGCCCGCGGCCGGCGCCTGACCGGCGCTCAGCCGTCCGCGCTGAGAAGGAGGCCGCTGGTCGGCACCCCCGTGCCCGCCGTGACCAGGACGTGCTCCACGCCGGGCAGCTGGTTGGCCGCCGTCCCGCGGACCTGCCTGACGGCCTCGGCGATGCCGTTCATGCCGTGGATGTAGGCCTCCCCGAGCTGGCCGCCGTGCGGATTGACCGGCAGCCGCCCGCCGATCTCGATGCCGCCGTCCTTGACGAAGTCCTTGGCCTCGCCCCGGCCGCAGAAGCCCAGTTCTTCGAGCTGCATAAGGACGAACGGGGTGAAATGGTCGTACAGGATGGCCGCCTGGACGTCGGCGGGGCCGAGCCCCGACTGCCGCCACAGCTCGCGCGCCACGACGCCCATGGCCGGCAGCCCGGTCAGGTCGTCGCTGTAGTAGCCGAACATCATCATCTGGTCAGGTCCCGACCCCTGCGCGGCGGCCGTCACCACGGCGGGCGGCTTGGCCAGCCGGCGGGCCAGGTCGAGGCCGGTCACGAGGATCGCCACGCCCCCGTCCGACTCCTGGCAGCAGTCGTACAGCCGCAGCGGCTCGGCGATCCAGCGCGACGCCTGGTGCTCTTCGAGCGTGATCGGGCGGCCGTGGAACCACGCCTTGGGGTTGGTCGCCGCGTGCCGCCGCATCGCCACCGCCACCCGGCCGAAGTCCTCCGTGCTGGCGCCGTGGACATGCAGGTAGCGGCGGGCGTACATGGCCACCCACGCGGCCGGGGTGGCGAAGCCGTACGGCAGGTGCCACGACATCTCGAGCGCGGTCGAGTCGGCGCCGAGTGCGCCCTGCGCCGCCGCCTGCCCGAACCTGCGGCCGGATCGCTCGTTGAACGCCCGGTAGCAGAGCACCGCTGACGCCTGCCCGGTGGCGACCGCCATCGCCGCGTGCGCCACCGTGCCGCAGGCCGCGCCGCCGCCGTAGTCGACGCGGGAGAAGAACCGCAGCCCGGGGATGCCCAGCTCGCGGGCCACGGCGATCTCGGTGCTGACGTCCTGCGTGAACGTGACGAGCCCGTCGACGTCGGCGGGGGCCAGCCCGGCGTCGCGGACCGCGGCGAGGCACGCCTCGGCGGCGAGCCGGAGCTCGGACCGTCCCGACTCCTTGGAGAACTCGGTCGCGCCGATCCCGGCGATCGCCGCCCGCCCGGCAACGCTCATGGGCCCGCCTCCCGTATCGTTTCCCGCTCGTTCACCGGGCCAGGAACCGTACGGTGGCGGTGACGTGCTCGCCCAGGCCCACGGCGCCGCGTACGTCCAGGGTGGTCGCGTCGCGGCGGCGGCCGGTCAGCGTCAGGGAGTCCCCCGCGTACGCGGGGACGCCGAGCCGGACGGAGATGCCGGCGAGCGCGGCGCCCGGCACCGTCTCGGTGGCGTACCGCTGCACCAGGCCCATGGTGGTGAGGATGTTGAGGAAGATGTCCTTGGCGCCCTGCGCCCTGGCCCGCTCGGCATCGTGGTGCACCGGCGTGAAGTCCCGCGTGGCCAGCGCGGTCGCGATGACGAACGTCGGCGTCAGCTCGATGCGCAGCGCGGGTGGCCCGTCCGCCGGCGCCGCTTCGCCCGCTTTACCCGCCGCGCCCGCCGCGCCCGGCACGCCCGGCGCGGCCGGCGCTTCCGCGCGATGCGCCGGGGTCCATTGCGGCAGGGTGAGGTCGCCGTCGACGCGTTCGAAGGTGACCCGGACCGGCAGGCCGATCCGCACGTCCTCGGGCGGGCAGCCGACCACGTTGCCCACCATCCGCACGCCTTCCTCCAGCTCGACCAGCGCGACGGCGAACGGCGGCTGCCGGCCCGGCACCGGCGGGTGGTGGTGGACGACGTAGCTGTAGACCGTGCCCCGCCCGGTCGCGGTGACGTGGTCGCGGTCCAGGGAGTGGCAGCGCGGGCACATCGGGCCCGGCGGGTGCCGCAGCGCGCCGCAGCCGGCGCAGCGCTGGACGCGCAGCTCCCCCGCGCGCGTCCCCTCCCAGAAGAAGCGCGTGTCGGGGCCGATCGCCGGCCGGATCGGGCCCGCCGCGGGCAGCGGCGGCCGCTCGCGCGGCCGGAACTTCAGCACGCGGAACATCATCTCCCCGACCCGCTCGGCGCCCGCGTACCAGGTCTGGTGCCAGGTGATGAAGTAACCGTCGCCGAGGGCGGTCCGCTTGGGCCCCGTGATCCCGCCGAACCGGGTGGTGGAGCGCAGGCGTTCGCCGAGTCGCAGGTAGCGGTCGTAGGTCTGCTCGCAGTTGGTGGCGACCACCCCGGTGCATCCCATCGCGTCCAGCAGCCGGAGCGGCTCGTCGGCGACCGATCCCCCTGAGGGGGCGGCGAGCCCGGGCATGGACCAGACCTGAAGCATCGCAGGGGGCGCGGCCGTCTCCCAGGCGGGGTCGGTGTCGCCCATGGCCTGCGTCCAGTTGCGGATCATGGCCGCGTTGACCGGGTCGGGGCAGGGCGGGGCCGGACGCTCGCCGGCGGCGGCCATCCGCGCGGCGAGCGCGGTCAGCGCTTCGTGCCCGCCCGACGCGTCGTCCCGCGGCTCCCCCGCGTCGTGGCCATCGTCAGCGGCGCGCGCCGTCACCGCGGCGCCCTCGGCAGGCCGAGGCCGATCATCGCGATGATCTCCCTTTGGATCTCGTTCACGCCGCCGCCGAAGGTGAGCACGAGGCCGCCCTTGACCCCGCGGTCGATCCGCTCGACGAGGTCGGCCGTCGCCGGGTCGCCCGGGTCGCCGAACCTGGCCAGCACGTCGCCGACGATCCGGCCGACCTCCTGCATCCGCTCCGATCCGTAGATCTTGGTGGCGGACGCGTCAGGTGCGCCCAGCCACCCCGCGTGCTGGCGCGCCGCGACCTGCCAGTTGAGCAGCTCGTTGGCGCGCAGGTACGCATGCACCTGGGCGACCGCGCGGCGCACCGCCGGCTGCTCGATCAGCGGGCGGCCGTCGGGGCCGTGCGCCGTGCGCGCCCAGGCGGCGAACCGGTCGTAGGTGTGCCCGATGTTGCCCGCCGGGCCGAGCGTCACCCGCTCGTGGTTGAGCTGGTCGACGATGAGGTCCCAGCCCTTGTGCTCCTCGCCGACCAGCATGTCGGCGGGCACCCTGACGTCCTGGTAGTACGTCGCGTTGGTGTGGTGCCGGCCGTCCATCGTGACGATCGGCGTCCACGAGAAGCCCGGGTCGACGCAGTCGACGATGAGCATCGAGATGCCCTTGTGCCGGCCGGCCGCTGGATCGGTGCGGGCCGCCAGCCAGACGTGGTCGGCGTCGTGCGCGCCGCTGGTGAAGATCTTCTGGCCGTTGACGATGTAGCTGTCTCCGTCGCGTACCGCCGTCGTCCGCAGCGCGGCCAGATCGGTGCCGGCTCCCGGCTCGGTGTAGCCGATCGCGAAGTGGCACTCGCCGGCGAGGATGGCGGGCAGGAACCGCCGCTTCTGGAGGTCGGTGCCGTACCTGACCAGCGTCGGAGCCACCGTGTTCAGGGTGATGATCGGGTACGGGACCTCGGCGCGGGCGATCTCGTTGGCGAAGACCTGCTGTTCGACCGGCCCGTAGCCGCGCCCCCCGTACTCGGTGGGCAGCGCGATGCCCAGCATGCCGTCGGCGCCGAGCCGCCGGCAGTGCGCGCGGTAGGCAGGGCCGAACGGGTCGGCCGCGATCGCGGCGCGCTGCTCGGCCGTCAGGCAGCGGGCGAAATAGTCGCGCAGCTCGGCGCGCAGCCGCTTCTGCTCGTCGGTCAGATCGATGAACACCTGGCCCCTCTCTCAGGCCGGCAGCAGGTCGGCGAGCGCGTCGAGCTGGGCCTCCACGCCGCCGAGCAGGTGGCCGTAGTGCTTGCCCAGCGCGAAGTACCTGTGCAGCGGATAGGTGACGTCGAGGCCGATGCCTCCGTGCAGGTGCTGGCAGGCGTACAGCGCCTCCACCGCGGGGCCGCACGCGTTGTACGCGGCGACCGCGAGCATCTCGTCCACCTCGTCTGCCTCGTCCGCGCCATCCTGGCCGACCGCGCCGGCCGCGCCGTCCGCGCCGTCCCCGGTCCTGCCCAGCCGCCACACCGCCGCCCACATGGCCACGTCGAGCGCCCGTTTGGCGATGTAGACGTCGCCGATCCGCATCGTCACGGCCTGGAACTCGGCGAGGACGCGGCCGAACTGCTCGCGGGTCCGCACGTGCTCTGAGGTGAGCGCGAGCGCCCGGTCCAGCGCCCCGCAGACCGTGGCGACCGCCCCGGCACAGGCGTACCGGCGCAGCGTCGTCCACGCGCCGCCGCCGAGCAGCGCGTCGGCGCCGACCCGCACGCCGTCGAGGGCGACGCGCGACATGGGCTCGCCGGTCGCCGCCGGATGCGGGGTCAGCCGGACCGCCGCCGGCTCGACCAGAAACACGCGGACTGCCCCGTCGCCGTCGGTACGGGCCGGCACGAGGATGCGCGCGGCCTCGGCCGCGTACGGCACGAAGGTCTTCACCCCGTCGAGCACGTAGCCGCCGCCCGCCCGGCGCGCCGTCGTCCGCACGCCACCCGCCGCGATCGCCGGCGTCCCTGGTTCGCGGACGGCCCCGGTGAGGATGGCGTTCCCTTCGGCCAGCGGAGCGAGCAACGCGCGCACCTGCGCGGGCTCGCCGTGCGCGGCGAGCGGTGGCGCGCCCAGGGCCAGCGACGCGTACGCGGGCACCGGCGCGGCGTGCGCGCCGATCTCGCGGAGCACGATGGCCAGCTCGACCGCGCCGCGCCCGGCCCCGCCCACCGCGGTGGGCAGCCCGGCACCGAGCAAGCCGGCCTGCGCGAGCGCCTTCCAGGCGCGGGCGTCATAGGTCGCTGCCGGCGGCGCCGCTGAGCGGTCCAGGGTCGCCTCCCTGTCCAGCACCTGGGCGGCGAGGCTCTGCAGCTCACGCTGATCGTCGTCCAGCTCGAAATCCACCGGCCGTCCTTTCCGCAGCGCGCTCACGCGAGAAATTAGAACGGATTCTAGTTCATGTCCAGGGCCGGAGGGGCGTGGCGTTCGCCGCGCATCCGCCACGTACGGCGCGGTTTGTTCCTGCCGATTCCCCGCTGCTTAGTTGCTGCACGAACGACTTGGAATAACGTGTTCTCGTGAGACGATAGGCTGGTCGGCGACAGGAGAGCGGGCACGGCCTGGGGTGCCGGGCCCCGCCGCGAGGGAGCCGGGCCGATGACCGCAGAGCCGACAGCCGCGAACCCGCCGGACGCGCGCTCCCGCGGCCAGCACCAGCGCCGCAAGCGCATCATCCAGGCGGCGGCCGCGCTGGCCTCGCGCGGCGGCGTCGAGGCCATGCAGATGCGCACGGTGGCCGAACGGGCGGGCGTGGCGCTCGGCACGCTTTACCGCTACTTCCCGTCCAAGATGGATCTGGTCGTCGCCGTCGTGGCCGAAGAGCTCGACCTGCTCGAGGGCAGCCTCGACCGGCGCCCGCCGCGGTCGGCCGCACCCTCGCGCCGCGCGGTCGAAATGTTGATGCGGGCCACCAGGGGGCTCATGCGCGAGCCCGAGCTGGCCGACGCGCTCATCCGCTCGCTGCTGCTGTCCGACGTCACGACCGACTTCGGCGACCGCATGGTCGGGCTCTTGCTGCGGGCCGCGGCCGGCCCCAAGGACGCCGGGGCCGCGGCCGACCGGGCGGCGGACCGCGAGCGCCGGGTCCTGCTCGGCGCGCTGTCCAGCATGTGGGTCATGGAAATGATCGAGATGCTGCGCGGCCACACCACCACCGAAGAGATCCAGGGCCGGCTGGAGATCGCCGCCGACCGGCTCCTCGCCGGCCTCTGACCCGAGGGCTCCGGCGGGCCCGCCGGCCGGGGTCGCACACACCGCACGCGCCGCACAACGCCGGCCGCGCCGAGCCCAGCCGCCGTCCGTGGCCTGTTGTGGCCAGGCTCCCACCCTGCACCGCCCGGCCCGGCCCGGCCATTCCCCTTTTCGTACCTCCCTCCGGGTGTTCGACTGTGAGGCGCTGAGGGGCGGCGGGCCCGCCGATCGACGGACCGGCTCACTGGAAGGGCAACGCAGAAGGGGCTGAACGTGCGAAAACGACTCCTCATCGTGGCGGTGGCGGCGAGCATGGTAGCCGTGAGCGGTACGGCGGCGGCCGCGCCGCGGCCGGACCTGGTACTCGGCCCGGTCCAGGTGACCGGCCCCACCCCGGTGCCGAACTGCACGGCAGGGCAGGGACCCGCGAGCGGCGTGGTCTTCCCCGGTGCCGAGGTCGAGCCGTGGCTCTCGGTCAACCCGAAGAATCCCAGAAACATCATCGGCTTCGTCCAGCAGGACCGCTGGAGCGACGGCGGCGCCCGGGCGCTGACGTTCAGCGTGACGCACGACGGCGGCCGGCACTGGAAGGAGGTGCTGTTCCCCGGCGTCGGGCAGTGCACGGGCGGCACCTACCAGCGCATCTCCGACCCCGGCGTGAGCTTCGCCCCCGACGGCACGGCGTACGCGATCGCGCTCGCCGCCAGCTTCAGCGCCGACAACACGTCCCTGCAGTTCAGCGGCATCTTCGCGGCCACGTCGAAGGACGGCGGCAACACCTGGACCAAGGCGGTCGCGCTGAAGGAGGACGCCGACCCGAACTTCTTCAACGACAAGGAACTGATCACCGCCGACCCGACCAACTCCAGGCGCGCGTACGCGGTGTGGGACCGGAGCAACGAGCAGGGCGGCCAGCCGGTCTGGTTCTCGCGCACCACCGACGGCGGCCGCACCTGGTCGCCGGCGCGGATCATCTACGACCCGACGCCGGGCTTCACGATCGCCAACCAGGTCGCGGTGCTTCCCGACGGGTCGCTCGTCGACATGTTCTTCGAGGGGCCGGGAGCCGCGGAGGAGCCGGGCATCGCGAGCCCCGAGTCGGCGCCCGCCGCGAGCCTCGACGCGGCGCGGGCCCGGTTGACCCAGCGCGCCCTGCAGGAGGAGGACGCGAACACCATCCGGATCATCCGCTCGACCGACCACGGCAGGACGTGGTCCGCGCCCATCACCGTCGCCACCGACGTACCGGCGCAGATCGTGGATCCGGATCAGGGACGCCCGCTGCGCACCGCCGACATCGTCCCCGACATCGCCGTCGACCGGCATTCCGGCCGGCTGTACGTCGTCTGGCAGGACGCCTCCGCGACGCGGAGCCAGGCCGCGATCCTGCTCAGCTCCTCCGGCGACGGCGGCCGCCACTGGACCGCGCCGGTACGGGTGAGCCGCACGCCCGACTCGGTGGCGCAGGGCAACGGTCAGGCGTTCACGCCGGTGGTGGACGTGTCGGGCAACGGCACGGTCGGGGTCACGTACTACGACTTCAGGAACAACACCTCAGCGGCCGGAGTCCCCACCGACTACTGGATCGTCACCTGCCGCGGCTCGCGCTGCCAGCGGGACACCCGTTCGTGGCGTGAGCAGCACGTCGGCGGGTCGTTCGACGTGACGCTCGCCCCCGTCGCGCGCGGCTTCTTCCTCGGTGACTACATGGGCCTGGATCACGCGGGTCCGGTGTTCGTGTCGAACTTCACGATGACCCATCCGATCCCGGGCAACCAGCAGGACGCGTTCGTCGCGGGCATCCTGCCCTGACCTGCCCGTCAGGGGCGCTCGCCGCCCCTGGCGGCCGGCAGGTCACGACTTGGGTGCACCCGTCCCGAGGACGCCCTCCTCGGGACGGGTGGCGGCACTACTCTGGGCCACGTGACGGAACAGCAGAGCGACCAACAAGACGACGAGGGCGTCATCATCGAGTTCATCGATGCGAAGGACGCGCCCATCAAGCACAAAGAACTCTCCGAGCGCGTCGTCGTCATGCGCGACGCGAAGAACCCGGAAGGGCCCACGCTCTACTTCACCGAGGCCGAATGGGACGCCTTCGTTCTCGGCGTCAAGGACGGCGAGTTCGACGACCTCCTCGAGGAGGAGCCCCCGGAGGACCTCTGACCGTCGCGCACGGCCCCGCGGGCCGGCTACGGTCCCGCGACCAGGGCGTCTTTCGCCCCTCTTCCTAGAACACGTTACAGTTGCACTCGAATCGCGTTCGGGAGGAGGGCCGGTGGGAAGTCCCGTGATCGTCGAAGCCGTCCGTACGCCCATCGGCAAGCGCGGCGGATGGCTGGCCGGGCTGAAACCGCAGGCGCTGCTCGCCCACGTGCTGCGCGCCGCGGTCGACCGGTCGGGCGCCGACCCCGCGACCGTCGGGCAGGTCTTCACCGGGTGCGTGACGCAGTCAGGTGAGCAGGGCGGACACGTGGGCCGGCACGCATGGCTGTACGCCGGGTTGCCGGCGGAAACCGGCGTGACCACCATCGACGCCCAGTGCGGTTCCGGCCAGCAGGCCGTGCACCTGGCCGCGGCGCTGATCCACGCCGGCGTCGTCGACGCCGCGATCGGCGCCGGGGTCGAGGTGATGAGCCGGGCGCCGCTCGGCAGCAACGTCCGCCCGACCCGGCCCCGCCCCGACGACTGGTCGATCGACCTGCCCGACCAGTTCACCGCGGCCGAGCGGATCGCCGCGCGGCGCGGGCTCACCCGCGACGACCTCGACGCCTTCGGCCTGCGGTCCCAGCAGCTCGCCGCCAAGGCGTGGGCGGACGGCAGGTTCGACGGCCAGGTCGTGCCGATCGAGGCCCCGGTGCTCGTCGGCGACGGCGGTCCCACAGGACAGGCGCGTACGGTGACCCGCGACCAGGGGCTGCGGGACACGACACGGGAGGGCCTCGCCGGGCTGCGGCCGGTCGCCGGCGCCGGCGGGCTGCACACCGCGGGGACGTCGTCGCAGATCTCCGACGGGGCGGCCGCGGTGCTGGTGATGTCCGAGGACGCCGCCCGGGCCGCCGGGCTGCGGCCGCGGGCCCGCATCCGCGCGCAGGCCCTGGTGGGCGCCGAGCCCTACTACCACCTGGACGGCCCGATCCAGGCCACGGCGAAGGCCTTGGACACGGCAGGAATGACGCTCGACGACATCGATCTCGTGGAGATCAACGAGGCTTTCGCCTCGGTCGTTCTGTCCTGGGCGTCCGCCTACCGGCCGGACATGGACAAGGTCAACGTCAACGGAGGCGCGATCGCGCTCGGGCACCCGGTGGGCGCGACCGGGTCCCGCCTGATCACCACCGCGCTGCACGAGCTCGAGCGGCGGGACGCGACCACAGCGCTGGTCACGATGTGCGCCGGTGGCGCGCTGGCCACCGCGACCGTCCTCGAGCGGATCTGAGCGCATGACGACGCGGCGACAGCAGCGGCGGCGGCCGGATCCCGAGGCTCTCGGCGGCGGGCTGTGGAGCGTTCCCGTGCCCATGCCGGACGGCCCGCTCCGCTACACGCTGGTGTACGCGCTGGAAAGCGACCGCGGGCTCGTACTGATCGACGCCGGCTGGGAACACGAGGATTCCTGGGCCGCCCTCGACGGCGGCCTGACCTCGCTCGGACTCGACGTGGCCGACGTGTACGGCGTCGTGGTCACCCATCACCATCCGGACCACGCCGGCCTTGCCGGCCGGGTACGCGAGGTCACCGGCGCCTGGATCGCCATGCACCACGCCGACGCGGCCATCGTCCGGATGCTCCGCGAGCTGGTCCGCGGCGGGGGGCGGCGGGAGTGGGAGCTCGCCGGGCTGCGCGCCGCGGGGGCGAGCGAGGCGGAGCTGGCCGAGTTCGACGCTGAGGCGCCGCGTGGCGTCCGGCGCGCCGATCCGCCCGCCGTGCCCGACCGCGAGCTGGCCGACGGCGAGCTGATCGACCTGCCGGGACGGACGCTGCGGGTGATCTGGACGCCCGGCCACTCCCCCGGCCATATCTGCCTGCACCTCGAGGACGCCGGCCGGATGTTCACCGGCGATCACGTCCTGCCGCGCATCACCCCGCACATCGGCCTCTACCCGTACGACCTGCCCGACATCGACCCGCTGAGCGACTATCTCGACTCGCTGCGCCGGGTGGCCGACCTCGGCGCGGCTGGCGCGACCGACGTGCTTCCCGCGCACGAGCACCGGTTCACCGGGCTCGCCGCCCGGGCCGACGAGATCGTCGATCACCACGAGGAGCGGCTGACCGAGGTGGCCGGCCTGCTCGCCGACCGGCCGGCCACGCTTTGGGACGTCGCCTCCCGGATGACCTGGAACATCCCGTGGGCGTCGATGAACCCGCAGATGCGGCGGCTCGCGACCGGAGAGGCGGCCGCCCACCTGCGGACGCTGGAGCGCCGCGGCCTCGTCCGCTCCCAGGGCCGCCGCCCGCTGACGTTCGCCCGCTGACCCTCGCCCACTGACCTTCGCCCACTGAGCTTCGCCCACTGACCTTCGCCCGCTGACCCTCACCCGCCGGCCCTCGCCGTCTCGGGCGTGCACGTCGATACCGGGCGCCTTGACGCGGCGTCCGCGATTATTAGAACGTGTTCTAGACAGGCAGGCGCTCTGCTCGGCTCGGCGCGGCGGCCCCAACTCAGGAGCATCATGGACGCGTCCCGGATCGACGTCATCGACCCCCTCGGCTACGAACGCGGCGGCGTGCCACACGAGCGGTTCGCCTGGCTGCGCGCGCACGATCCCGTCCACTGGCACCACGACCCCGACGAGCGGGTCCCCGGCTTCTGGGCGGTGACCACGTACGACGAGGTGGTGCACGTCTCCCGGCATCCGGAGCTGTACTCCTCCTACCGGCGGCTGTCGATGTTCACCGAGCCCAACGAGGACACCATCGAGCTGTATCGCCTGATGATGCTGTTCATGGACCCGCCGCAGCACACCTACCAGCGTGGCTACGTCAATCGCGGGTTCACCCCGCGGATGATCAAAAAGCTGGAGGAGCACGTCAGGGACATCTGCCACCAACTGATCGACGAGGTGTCCCCGCGCGGCGAGGCGGAGTTCGTCCGCGACATCGCCGCGCCGCTGCCGCTGTACGTGATCTGCGAGCTGCTCGGCGCGCCCGTCGAGGACCGCGACAAGATCTTCATGTGGTCGAACGCGCTGATCGGCTTCGAGGACCCGGACTTCGACACGTCCTTCGAGACCTCAGCGGCCATCTCGGCCGAGATCCTCAACTACGCGCACGAGCTGGCCGACCTGCGCCGCGCCTCGCCTGGCGACGACATCATCACCCGGCTGCTGCACCCGGACGACGAGGGCAGGGAGCTGAGCAGGGACGAGTTCGCCATGTTCGTGCTGCTGCTGATCATGGCGGGCAACGAGACGACGCGGAACGCCACCGCCGGCGGCATGCTGGCCTTCTTCGAACATCCCGACCAGTGGCGGCGGCTGCTGGCCGACCCCGCGCTGATCCGTACGACCGCCGACGAGGTCGTACGGTGGGTCAGCCCGGTCAACATGTTCCGCCGCACCGCGACCCGGGACACCGAGCTCGGCGGCAAGCGCATCAGCGAGGGCGACAAGGTCGTGGTCTTCTACCCCTCGGCCAACCGGGACGCGAGGATCTTCGACGCGCCCGACACCTTCGACATCGGCCGCGAGCCCAACCCGCATATCGGCTTCGGCGGCGGCGGGCCGCACTTCTGCCTCGGCACCCACCTGGCCCGCCTGGAGCTCACCGTCATCTTCGACGCGCTGCGCGAGCGGATGCCGGACATCGAGCAGGCCGGCGAGGCCCGCCGGCTGCGGTCCAACTTCATCATGGGCATCAAGCAACTGCCCGTCAGGTTCACTCCCTCCCCGCGGCGCGGGTGAGCGGCCGCCGCCCGGATCGGGACGGATGTGCTCTTCGAGACATTTCTCGTCGCATGCCCCACAATGAACTCGCGGGTAACCTACGCAGGCTATGGTCTAACGTCAGCCCGGCCCCTGATCAGGCGGCCCTGAGGCTTCTGGAAGGTGGTACGTGAGCGGGGTCGAGGACAGTCCGTTGCGCGTGGCCCTGCTCTCGTACCGGAGCAAGCCGCACTGCGGCGGCCAGGGCATCTATCTGCGGCACCTGTCGAGGGAGCTGGCCGCGCTCGGCCACACCGTGGAGATCCTGTCCGGGCCGCCCTATCCGGAGCTCGACCGAGACGACATCGTGCTGACGAAACTGCCCAGCCTGGACCTCTATCGCGACGACGATCCGTTCCGTACGCCCGCGCTCCGGGAGTTCCGCGACTGGGTCGACGTGCTCGAGTTCGCGTACATGAAGACCGGCGGCTTCCCCGAGCCGCTGACGTTCAGCATCCGCGCGCTGCGCGAACTGCGCGCCAGGCGACACGACTTCGACGTGGTGCACGACAACCAGGTGCTGGGCTTCGGCAACCTCGGCATCCCCGGGCTCGGCCTGCCGCTGGTCACCAGCATCCACCACCCGATCAGCGTCGACCGGCGCATCGAGATCCAGGAGGCCAGGGGCGTCAAGCAACGGCTCGGCAAGCGCCGCTGGTACGGCTTCGTCAGGATGCAGTCACAGGTGGCGCGCAGGGTCGGCCCCATCCTGACGGTATCGGAGTCGTCCAAGACCGACATCGTGGCGGACTTCAGAGCGGCGCCGGAGAACGTCCACATCCTGCCGCTCGGCGTCGACACCAGGATCTTCCACCCGCGCGGCGGGCGCGTGCCGGGCCGCGTCGTCGCGGTGGCCAGCGCCGACTCACCGCTGAAGGGCGTGGACGTGCTGCTGCAGGCGGTCGCCAAGGTGGCCGTCGAGAACGCCGACGTGCACGTCGTGGTGGTGAGCAAGCCGACGAAGGACGGCCCCACGGAGAAGCTGGTGCGCGAGCTGGCCCTGGGGTCGCGCGTGCGGTTCGTCCACGGCATCGGCGACGACGAGCTCGGCGAGCTGCTGGCCGGCGCCGAGATCGCGGTCGTGCCCTCGCGGTACGAGGGGTTCTCGCTGCCCGCGGTCGAGCACATGGCGTCCGGCACGCCGCTCGTGGCCAGCCGTACCGGCGCGCTGCCCGAGGTGACCGGCGACGCCGGGGTGCTCGTCGAGCCCGGCGACGTCGAGGAGCTGGCGGTCGCGCTGCGCCGCCTCCACGGGTCGGCCGAGTACCGGGCCCGGGTCGGCGCGGACGGCTACCGGCGCGTCCAGGAACGCTTCACCTGGCCGGCCGTCGCGCTGGCCACCGTCGGCCACTACCGCACCGCCGTCGCGCGGCGGGACGGGCGCGGGTCGGGACGCCGATGACGCCGGTCGGGGCCGCACCGGGAATCGGCTGAGGATCGGGGGCGGGACGCCGCGACGAGGATGCGGACGAGGCCGCCGACGACGAGAGGAGCACTGCCCTGCTGACCGTGGACTTCAGGCGATTTCCCATTTTTCCCGGCGAGCGCGTCCTCGACGTGGGCTGCGGTTCGGGGCGGCACGCCTTCGAGGCCTACCGCAGGGGCGCCAGGGTGGTCGCGTTCGACATGGACGGCGACGCGCTCGCCGAGGCGACGCGGATGTTCGGCGCGATGCGGCTGGCCGGAGAGGTCCCGCGGGACGCGGCGGCGCGGGCCGTACGGGGCGACGCGCTGCGCCTGCCGTTCCCCGCCGACGCGTTCGACAAGATCATCGCCGCGGAGGTGCTCGAACACATCCCCGACGACATGTCGGCGATGGCCGAGCTGCTGCGCGTGCTCAGGCCGGGCGGGCGCCTGGCCGTGACGGTGCCGTCCTGGCTGCCCGAGCGGATCTGCTGGGCGCTGTCGGAGGACTACCACACCGTGCCGGGCGGCCACGTCCGCATCTACACGCGGGCCGAGCTCGAGGCCAAGCTGAAGTCGATGGGCCTCGGCGTGGACGGCCATCACCACGCGCACGGCCTGCACTCGCCGTACTGGTGGCTCAAGTGCGCGGTCGGCGTGCACAACGACGCGCACCCGCTCGCCAAGGCGTACCACCAGATCCTCGTCTGGGACATCATGAAACGGCCGGCCGCGACCCGGCTGGCCGAGCGGGTGCTGGGCCCGGTCATCGGCAAGAGCGTCGTCGTCTACTTCACCAAGCCGGCCGCCGCCGATGCCGTGGCGCGCGGGAAGGAGCGGGCCGATGCGGCCACCTGACCCCGGCGCGCGTGCGGGAGCCCGAGCCGCTGAACACGACATCCCGCGCCCGGCCGAGCTCGTCGCCACCGCCCGCAGCATCGCCGCCCAGCAGGAACCGTCAGGTGCCATCCCCTGGTTCGCGCCCACCGAGGGCATCCCTGGCCACGTCGACGCGTGGAACCACGTCGAGGCGGCCATGGCCCTCACCGTGGCCGGGCTGACCGAGCCCGCCCGGCGGGCGTACGACTGGCTGCGCGGCGCCCAGCGCGCCGACGGATCGTGGCCGGCCAAGTGGGTACTCGGCGAGATCACCGAGCCGGGCGGCGAATCCAACCACGCCGCCTACATCGCCGTCGGCGTGTGGCACGAGCTGCTGGTCACCGGCGACGCCGCGTTCGCCGAGCTGATGTGGCCGACGGTACGGCGGGCGATCGAGTTCGTCCTCGGCCTGCAGACCGCGCGCGGCGAGATCATCTGGATGCGCGAGCCCGACGGCATGCCGGGCGACCACGCGCTGCTGACCGGCTGCTCGTCCATCTACCAGTCACTGCGCTGCGCGGTGGCGCTCGGCGAGTACCTCGGCGATCCGCAACCAGACTGGGAGCTCGCCGCCGACCAGCTCGGCCACGTCGTGGCCCGGCACCCGGAGGCGTTCGCCGACAAGAGCCGGTTCTCGATGGACTGGTACTACCCGGTGCTCTGCGGCCCGGTGCGGGGCCCGGCGGCGTCCATCAGGCTGGCCGCCGGATGGGACACCTTCGTGGTCGACGGCCTCGGCTGCCGCTGCGTGTCCGACCAGCCGTGGGTGACGGGCGCGGAGACCTGCGAGCTCGTCCTCGCGCTGCACGCCATCGGCGACCGGCGGGCGCCCGGCCTCTTCCGCATGATGCAGCACCTGCGCCACGAGGACGGCTCGTACTGGACCGGCTACCAGTACGCCAACGACCGCCACTTCCCCGGCGACCGGTCCACCTACACCGCCGCAGCGGTCATCCTCGCCGCCGACGCGCTCACCGGCACCACTCGGGGGGCGGCCATCTTCCGCGAGATCGACGGCATCCCGCTCGGCCCGTGCGCCCCCGCCGACCCCGCCGCCTGCGGCTGCGCCCCAGCCCCCGTCCGCTCCCTCGGCTAATCCCGCGGGTGGACCGCCGGACGACGGAAGCCCGGGTTTCGCGCTTTCTACCGCCAGACCGTGAGAGGCGCTACACTGACAGTAATGCCGCCTCCTGCTGGGGGGTTGGAAGTGGGCCCGGGTGGACCGCCGGACGACGGAAGCCCGGGCTTCGCGCTGTCCGGGTTCAATCGAGATCGAGCCTTTCGATGGTTAGTCCGTCCCCTAGTTCCTTCCAATGCGCCTTGTAGCCCGCTTCAGCTCCGGACGCCGCCCCAACAACGAGATCGGCAAGCCACAGCAGAGGCTCCACGGTAGGACTCTCCCAGTGCACCCGCAGCCGGGTTCGAATCACGCGCCGACCGCGCAGGGCCTCCACCATCTCAAGGTCTCGCCTGTCCATGTCGTCGCCTCGCCGCTCGAACACCGCCTCGGCAATCCCGACGTCGTTCAGGTTCCAGAGCAGCCGTTCCATGCATTTACGGCGAGCCCGCTCCTGATGGCGGGGCTGCAGCCCATGGCCGACGATGACGATCCCTCTGGGACGCAACTCGGCCACCGCTGCTATGAGAGAGACACGGCGGCGGTCGTCTTCGTCGCGCCAGTGGAGGCGGCGTTGGCGCTTCTTGAGCAGGCCGCGTAAGGTCGCGCGGTACTCCCGCACGCGATCGTCGCCGACGAAGACCGCGGCCAGCAGGTAGAGCCTCGCCGCGGGGCGCAGGGATTCGTCGATGTAGGCCCGCGAATGGCTGATCACGAATCGCTACCGTACGACAGCGGATCGTCGCGGCGCAGCGGAATGACCTGGGAGGACGTTCTGTCACGGCAGCGGACACGGTCAGCCGAGGGGGTCGCCGTCGGGGACGCGTTCGAGGACGCGCAGCGAGCCGGTGGTCCGGACCTCCACCCAGGCGCCGCTGTCGAGCGCGCGCTGGTAGACGCGGTACGGTGCCTGACCGCCGGCGGCGGGGTCGGGGAAGATGTCGTGGAAGGCCAGGGCGCCGCCGGGCAGGACGTGCGGGGCCCAGCCGTCGTAGTCGGCCTGGGCGAGATCCTCGGCGTGGCCGCCGTCGATGAACACCAGGCCGAGCGGGGTGTTCCACAGCGCGGCCACCGTCGTTGAGCCGCCGACGACGGCGACGACGTGGTCTTCGAGGCCGGCCGCCGCGATGGTCGCGCGGAACGTCGGGAGCGTGTCCATCAGGCCGGTGGCCGGGTCGACGAGCGTGGCGTCGTGGTGTTCCCAGCCGGGCTGCAGCTCCTCAGAGCCGCGATGGTGGTCGACGGTGAACGCGACCGTGCCGACCTCGCGCGCCGCCGCGCCGAGGTAGATGGCGGACTTGCCGCAGTACGTGCCGATCTCAAGGAGAGGTCCGACCCGGCCGTACGCCACCGCCGTCTCGTACAGCGCGAGGCCCTCGTCCGGCGGCATGAAGCCCTTCGCCGCCTCGGCCGCCCGCCGCAGCGCGGCCGGCATCGGCGGGACGTGCGGGTCACGATCGGTCGTGGCGCCTTCTGTCGTGGATCGGCTCGGCATCGGTTCCCTCGGTAGTCGTTGCGCCGGTGTCGGTCCTGTCCGCAGGAACTGTAACCGCTCGGGCACGCCGTTCCTTGCCGCCACGGAGTGGAACATGTTCTACTTTCCGGATGAACAGGCGCGCCGCCGTCGCCATGACCGAGCAGGAGGTCGCCGCCCTGCTCCGCGAGCAGCCCAAGCTGCAGCTCGGCACGATCAACCCGGACGGCACCCCGCATCTCGTCACCATGTTCTACGGGTTGGTCGACGGCAAGATCGCGTTCTGGACGTACCGCACGTCGCAGAAGATCCGCAACATCGAGCGGGATCCGCGGGTCAGCTGCCTCGTCGAGTCCGGCATCGAGTACTCAGAGCTGCGCGGCGCGCTCATCTACGGCACGGCCAAGCTCGTGACGGACCAGAATGACGTTCGGTATGTTGGCGCACAGGTGCTCGGGCGCATGATGGATGTCGAGGAGGCCGCGATCGCGGAGCTCGTCGAAGCCACGGCCGCCAAGCGTTACGCGGTCGTCGTCGAGCCGGTCCGCGTCGCGTCCTGGGACCACGGCAAGCTGACGTAGCCGACCCGTACGACACACAGCCGTACGGCAGGCCAGGACCACAAGCCCGTACGACAGGAGGACACGATGGAGGTACGAGTCGACCCGCTGGTGTGCGAGGCCAACGGCGTCTGCGAGAGTCTCGTACCCGAGGTGTTCCAACTCGACGACGAGGACAACCTGACGATCCTGCAGCCCCATCCGCCCGCTGGACTGGCCGACAAGGTGCGCCACGCCGTCCGCTCGTGTCCGAAGGCGGCGCTGAGCGTGGACGGCGACCAGCCGGCGGGCTAGCGAGGCCGGTAGCCCACAACCACATAGCCCACCCCACGCCGGACGCCTGGTGGCGTCGGTCCGCCCACGGAGGTGACCACGGTGCGAGCCGCGGTTTTGCAGCAGGTCGGCGACAAGGAACTCGACCTGCGGGACGACGTCACGACAATCGATCCGGCCGCCGACGAGGTCAAGGTCAAGATCAGGGCGACCGGGGTCTGCCACTCCGACCTGTCCACGATGGCCGGCGTGCTGCCGACGAGCCCGCCCACCGTCATCGGCCACGAGGGCGCCGGCGAGATCGTCGAGGTGGGCGCGCACGTCACGAATGTCCAGCCGGGCGACCACGTCGTCGTCAACTGGACGCCCGACTGCGGCACCTGCGCCGAATGCCTCCGCGGCGACCCCAACCTCTGCATGACCTTCCTCTACCAGTCCTTCGCCAACCCGCGTTTCCGCATCGGGGAGACCCCTGCGTACGGCATGGCGGGCTGCGGGACGTGGGCCGACGAGATGGTCGTGCCGGCGCGCGGCGTGGTCAAGGTCGGCGACGACGTCCCGTACGAGTACGCGGCGATGCTCGGCTGCGGGATCCCCACCGGCGTCGGCGCGGTCGTCAACACGGCGAAGGTGCGGCCGGGCGCCAAGGTCGCGGTGGTGGGCGCCGGCGGCGTGGGCCTCTCGGTGATCCAGGGGGCCAAGATCGCGGGCGCGGCGACCATCCTGGCGGTCGACCCGAACGAGGCCAAGCACCCGATCGCGGAGCGGTTCGGAGCCACCCACACCGCGACGCTCGACGGCCTCGACGAGGCCAAGGGCCTGCTCACCGGCGGCGCCGGCTTCGACTACACCTTCGAGGTCGTGGGCAAGGCCGCGGCGATCACGACGGCCTGGCAGACCACCAGGCGCGGCGGCGAGGTGATCGTGGTGGGCGCCGGCGCGGCCGACGACAACGTCGAGCTGAGCGCGTTCTCGCTGCTCTTCGAGGGCAAGACGCTCAGGTCGTCGCTGTACGGCGGGTGCGACCTCAAGCGGGACGTGCCGATGCTCGTCGACCTCTGGCGCGCGGGAAGGCTCGACATCGAGGGCCTGATCACCCGGCGGATCCGGTTCGACGAGCTCAACGACGCGATCACGACGCTCGCCAAGGGCGAGGCGATCCGCCAGGTGGTCCTCTTCGAGTGACGCCCGTGAACCGCGCCTGACAGCGCCATCCAGCCGCGGTCTTCACAAACACGTCACCGAGTCGTTCCCTTCCGGCCCCGGGCGCGTACCCGGCGTCCGTGGTACGAAATCACCACATGTCATGACGGGGCGGGCTTGGAGGGGATTCGGCGTGGTCGGACGACGCGTACGGACGCATGCGGCGGCGTGGGTCGCCGCGGGGCTCGGACTCGCCGGCCTGGCGGCGCCGCCCGCCGGGGCCGGCGCCGAAGCGGCGGTCCGCATCCACGACATCCAGGGCGCCGCGCACGCCTCGCCGCTGGCCGGGCAGGCGGTGACGGGGGTGCCCGGCGTGGTGACCGCGGTGACGTCCAACGGCTTCTGGCTGCAGGACCCGCAGCCGGACGGCGATCCGGCCACCTCGGAAGGCGTCTTCGTCTTCACCAGGAGCCGGCCGGCCGTCGCCGTCGGCGACGCCATCACGGTCGGCGGGCAGGTGAGCGAGTTCCGTCCGGGCGGCGACGCCACGAACCTCACCACGACGGAGATCATCTCCCCGACGATCAGCGTCCAGTCCGGCGGCAACCCGCTGCCCGCGGCGACGGTGATCGGCGTGGACCGCACGCCGCCGAGGAAGACCATCGAGGACGACGCGACCGGCGACGTCGAGACGTCGGGCACGTTCGACCCGGCCGCCGACGGCCTGGACTTCTACGAGTCGCTCGAGGGTATGCGCCTCGAACTCGACGACCCGGTCGTGGTCGGCCCGACCAACCGCTTCGGCGAGATCCCGGTGCTGGCGCGGGACGGCGCGGGCGCGGGGGTAAGGACGGCGCGCGGCGGCATCGTGGCCCGCCGCAACGACTTCAACCCCGAGCGGATCATCCTGGACGACTCGCTGGCGCGGACGCCCAAGGTCAACGTCGGCGACCACTTCGCCGGGGCGGTGACCGGGGTGCTCGACTACAGCTTCGGCGACTACAAGCTCGAGGTCACCACGGCTCCGGTCGCCGTGGCCGACGGACCGGGCCGCGAGACGACGGCCGCCGCCCGCCCTTGGCAGCTTTCCGTCGCCACCTTCAACGTCGAGAACCTCGCGCCGACCAACCCGCAGTCCAAGTTCGACACCCTCGCCGGCCTGATCGTGCACAACCTCCAGTCCCCCGACCTCATCAACGTCGAGGAGGTCCAGGACAACAGCGGCGCTTCAGACGACGGCACGGTCGCCGCCGACCAGACCGTCGCCAAGCTCGTCGCCGCCATCGCGGCGGCGGGCGGGCCGGCGTACGAGTGGCGCTCCATCGACCCCCAGAACGACACGGACGGCGGGCAGCCGGGCGGCAACATCCGGCAGGGCTTCCTGTTCCGCACCGACAGGGGCCTCGGTTTCGTCGACCGGCCGGGCGGTGACGCCACCACGCCGACCGGCGTGGTGCGGGACGGCCACCATGCCAGGCTGACGCTCAGCCCCGGGCGGATCGACCCGGGCAACGCGGCGTTCGCCGACAGCCGCAAGCCGCTCGCCGGCGAGTTCACCTGGCGCGGCCGGCGGCTCATCGTCGTTGCCAACCACTGGAACTCCAAGGGCGGGGACCAGCCGCTGTTCGGCCGCTTCCAGCCGCCCACGCTGGTCACCGAACCGCAGCGGGTGGCCCAGGCGACGGTGGTGGCCGCATTCGTCAAGCAGGTCCGCGCCATCGACCGCGACGCGAACGTGATCGTCGCCGGCGACCTCAACGACTTCCCGTGGTCGCCGCCGGTGCGGACGCTCACCGGCGGCACCGGGTTGCACGACCTGCCGGCGCAGCTACCGCTGCCCGAGCGCTACACCTACGACTTCGAGGGCAACTCGGAGGTGCTCGACCACATCCTGCTGAGCTCGGCGCTCGCGGACCGGCCGCACGTCTACGACGTGGTCCACGTCAACTCCGAGTACGCCGACCAGGCCAGCGACCACGAACCGGGAGTCGTCAGGATCGCGCTGCCGTGACCTGAGCCGCCCCGCCCGTGGGCGGGCGGCCCGAGCGCACGGATGGCGACCGGAGAGCGCTGCCGTGTCCCCGGCCGCCATCTGCGACCCGCGCCCGCAGCCCTCGGCGGGCGCGGATCCGGACCGTGTGCGGGCGCCGGGTAACGGCACCCGCTCACCTGGTCATCGCGGTAGCGCGGACGTTCGCTACAGATCGGTCACGGACCGATGTTTCGGGCGCGCCTTTTCGCCATCTCCGGCGCCGCACAAATTGAGAGAAAGTTTCGCCTTTGCCGCCTCGGGCATCGCCGCGGCGACCGCTCACTCATCACGAGGAGTCTCAAATATGGCGACAAGAGTGCGGGGCTCGGTCAACCTCGTCGGGCTCGTATACATCATCGCCGGCATCTACGTCGCGTGGGTGCACGGCTACATCACTTTCGACCTGCTACGACGCGTGGGCAGCGCGCTGCTCGCGATCTTCCTTTGGGTGCTCGTCCTGCTCGGGGTCAACCTGCACATCCCCGGCTGACGGCGGCGCACCGACCGCGCGAAACGCGATGGTTCCCGGCTCTCGGGCCGGGAACCATCGCGCGTTTACGGCCGGGTCATGCCCTTGGATGATCGGACGGCATCGTTCTTGCCACGATCAGGCCCTTGTACGCGAGGCCGCGCACATGGACGGTGAAGCCGTCGGCACCGGGCGCGTCGTCGAGTTCGCTCGACACGCCGACCCCGCCCATCTCGACCCGGACGCCCGGCGGCACGACGATCTCGATCGTCGACTTGTACGCCAGCGCCCGGATCACGGTGACCGGGGCGGCCAGCTCGGCGGCGCGGAGGTCGAGCACGCCGCCGCCCTTGTAGATGACGCTCGTGACGCGCCTGGGCACTCGCCAGCGCCCCCCGCGCCGGACATGACTCTTGTAGGCGACCTGCCACCGGCCCGGCGCCGGCCCCGCCACGTCGCGGCCGTCCGCCGCGACCCCCTCGGCCCGCTCGGCCGGCAGGTCGGCGACGAGAGCCGCGAGGTCCGCCCTGGTCCGCGCGGCGAGGGCGGCGCGCATGCGCTCGTCGAACTCGCCGTCGTCGAGCCGCCCTTCGGCGAACGCGTGCTGCAGGCGCTGCGCCGCGTCGTCCCGCTCCCGGTCAGAGGCCCGGATCGCGGGAGCCGCCCCGTCGTGCCGTACGTCCATCGCCATGCCTCCTCCCAAACGAGATGTATCGTAACTCATCTCTACTTCAGAGAGAAAGGCCGCGCGCGGTCCGGCTAGCCGGCCTCCGCGTCCGCCGGCCGGAGCGGCATCGCCATCCGTACGGACGGAGAGTGCGCCAGCAAGGTGACGCCCAACGCGAGCAGCAGGCAGGTACCGGCGAGCGCGGCGAGCACGCCGGGCGACGTCGGCACCGGCGCGTGGAAGGCGAGCACGGCGTACAGGTAGGACACCACGGGATTGGTCATGTTCATGGCCGTCAGCGCGGCGGACAGCGGCCCGGACGCGAAGGCCTGCTGGCCCAGCAGCAGCCCCGTCGTCGCCGACGCCGCCAGCGCGTACCCCGGCCAGTCGAGCGCGGTCGCCACGACGCCCCTGTGCAGCAGGTCGGAGGTGGTCAGCTTGATCAGTACGGCCGTGGCCGCGAAGCACAGACCGGACGCCCCGCCGAGCAGCGTGGCGCGCACCGCCCCGCCGCGCACCTCCGCGGCGGCGACGACCAAGAAGACCACGACGGTGGCGGCGGCGAACGCCAGCAGCAGCCGGCCGCGATCGGGGACTCCGGTGCCGGGCGCCGCGCCGCGCACCGACAGCAGCACGGCCAGGCCGCCGGACACGCTCGCCGCGCCCATGACGTCGCGGAGGATGACCGAGCGGTCCGTACCGATCGTGCCCAGGAGGATGGCGAACACGAGCTGGGTGACCAGCAAGGCCTGCACGACGGCGATGGACCCCAGGTGCAGCGCCGCGGCCTGCGCCATGAAGCCGGCCAGGTTCGCCGTCCAGCCGGCCAGCCACAGCCGGCTCTTGACGAGCCGGCCGAACAGCCCGAACGCCGAGAGCCTGACCCGGCTCTCACGCTCGATGCGACTGGCGGCGCGCTGCTGGCAGGCGGCGGCGATCGCGAACAGCAGTGCCGCGACGACGCTCAGCGCGATGGCGGCGGACATCTGACTCCAGGCGTTCGAAGGCCTGCCGCAACCGGGTGTCGAAGTCGTCGGCCTCGGGCATCAGGTGCGGTTCGGCGGTGACGGAGATATAGAGCCGGCCGGTCCAGCTCAACGCGCCCACCCCCAGCGGCACCCCATCGGCGAGGGGCAGCAGCGGGTACACCTCGCGCAGCGGCACGCCGACGATCGACATCTCGACGGGAGGGCCGGGCATGTTCGAGACGATCGCGCCGAAGAAGCGGGCCCGGTAGGTGCCGCGAGCGGCCCAGGCCTGCATCGGCACCGGGAACAGGCCCATGCCGCGCAGCACCGCGGTGCTGGCGAGACCGCGGCCGGAGCGCCGGCGGTGCTCGGCCGACCTGTGCACCGCCATGAGGCGGTCGTAGGCGGGCAGCGGCCCGACCGGTACGTCGAGGCGCAACCCGGCGGTGCGGTTGCCGGCGACGGCGGTCCGCCCCTGGCCCTCGGGCGCCGGCGGCCGCAGGGTCATCGGGACGGCGGCCCGCAACGCCTTGCCCGTGGTCTGTTCCCCCCGGCACGCCAGCACCTCGCTGACCACCTCGCCGACCATGGTGAGGATCACGTCGGTCACCCTCACCCCGGCCCGCTTGGCGACGTCCCGCACCTGCTCGAGCGGCAGCCCGACCGTACGGAAGGTGCGGTCGGCGCGCATCGGACCCGTGATCGACGTCGCCGGGGCGGTGCCGTCCAGGGCGAGCTGGACGAGCCCGACCGTCCCGAACAACGCGCGGGCCAGCGGACCCGGCCCCTTCGGCAGGTCACCGGCGGCCGGCGGCAGCTGCGGCTCGAGGATGTTCCGCAGGATGTCGACGACGCCGAGGCCGTCGGCGATCACGTGGTGCAGGAGCACGACGACGGCGCTCTCGCCGGGACCGACGCCGTGCACCAGCCAGAGCTGCCACAGCGGCCGGTCGCGGTCCAGGCGGCTGCTCGCCAGCCCCTCGACGAACTCCTCCAGCGCGCGCCGCCCGCCCGGCGCGGGCAGCGTAACCGTCCGTACGTGCCAGGTGAGATCGATGTCGTTGTCGTCCACCCATCTCGGCCGCCGGAACGAGCCAGGCGGGCTGATCCGCTGCCCGAGACGGGGCAGCCGGGGCAGCCGCTCGGCCATCAGCGCCCGCATGTCAGCGATCGTCGGCCGGCCGTCCCGTACGTCGAGCACCGCGACGCCGCCGACCTGCTGCGGCACCTCGGCGCTCTCGACGTACAGGAAGAAGGCGTCGGCGGCGGCGACCCGCGGCGGGCGCCGCCGCAGCCGCCGCAGCCCCTCGACGACGGGGATGACCGGCGTGGCGGGAAGGGCCGGTAGACCGGGGAAAAGCAAAAAGGCGGCCCGGTTGTCGGTACGCCGCTGGGCCGCCTGCCCGGTGCGCGCCCGCGCCGCCCGCCGGGCGCGTTCCCCGACCCTGGCCCGCTCCAGGAGCAGGGCGGCGGGGATGAGCGCCAGACCGCCGGCGATGTCGACCACGTAGTGGGTGGCGGTCGCCACGATGACGTACGCGGTGAGGACCAGATCGGCCAGGCACAGCAGCTTGACGATGCCCCCGGCCCGCACCTTGATGGCCACCGCGCCCATCCAGGCGACCCAGGCGATGTGCAGGCTCGGCATCGCGGCGAACTGGTCGGCGCCGGCGCTGACGACGCCGGTGCCCCACGTCAGCGGGGGGTGGTGGATGGCGACGATGTCGACGTAGTCCTCGCCGGGGAGCAGCCGCGGCGGCGTGGTCGGCCACAGGGCGAAGCAGGCGACCGCGATCAACGTCAGGAAGATCAGCGTGTTCCTGGCCCACAGGTAGGCCGGGCTGCGCCGCCACCACATCACGGTGACCACGCCGAACGTGCCGACCACGTAGGTGGTGGCGTACTCCCAGGCGGCGAACGCGCCGAGGGCGTGGTGCTGGCGCAGGAAGAGGTTGAGCGGCCGCTCGACGTCGATCGCTGCCCACCGTTCGAACCGCAGCAACGTCAGCCCGTGCGCGTCGGTGACCCGCCTCGACTCGGCGAAGCCGTGCGCGCACACCAGGTAAACGGCCAACACCGCCAGCCCGACCGAGACCTCGTGCAGTCCCGATCGCCAGCGATCCGGCACGGCGTCGCGATCAGCCGTCGTCGCGCGCGCGTTCATCCCGTCTCGCCGGCGGGGACCCTGCCCCCAAACCCGCGGTCTGCGACCAATGCCGCCCCCCTCCGGCCGCTTCACGGCCGTAGCAGATATGTGCAGTTTACCCGCAATGGATCATCTGTTGCCGTAGCGAAACTCAACTCCAGATCGTCACGTAGACCGGTGGGCGGAAGCGCGACGGTGGAATGCCGGCGCCTGGCTTGCGCATGAGGTGCATGGCCTCTGGGGTACCCAGGAAACGCCGGAAGGCACCGGCCAAGGGTGGACGGCGATCGGCGCCGAGCGTGGTCGCGTGCCACCGGACCTCCATCGGGGTGCCCGGCGTGCCGATAACGGACAGCTCGCCGCGGCGGATCTGGTGAGCGACCAGATGGGCGAACGCCGGGGCGACCCCCGCGCCCGACGCGGCCGCCTCCCACGCCGCGGTCTGGTTGGGGAACACCCGGATCCGCTTGTCCGGGATCCGCAGCAACCGCAGCAGCCGCCCCGTGTCGCTGCCGGAGTCGGCGCCCGACGGGTCGACCAGCCAGGTCGCGGGCGACGACCGTGGACCGCCGACGACGATCATCCGGGCCCGGAACACCGGCTCGCTCACCAGCTCGGGATCCCCGCCGAGGTGCGGGCCCAGGGCGAGGTCGGTCAGCCGCCCGGCGACGAGGGCGGACATCTCGTTGGTGCCGGCCACCCCGGACGCCCCGTCCACCTCGCGCCCGGCGCGCCGGCTGAACGCGTCGATGAGCGGCGCGGTGACGAACTCGGCGATGGTGCTCGATGCGACCACGCGCAGCGGCTCAGGCGCGCCCCGCGCGACCCGCACCGCCGCCTCCGCCTCGGCGCCCAGCGCCACCATCTGCGAGGCGACCGGCAGCAGCCGCGCCCCACCCGGGGTCAGCGTCATCCCGGTCGGTCCCCGCTCGATCAGCGGGTCCCCGAGGTGCTGGCGCAGCGCGGCCAGCGCCTGCGAGACGGCCGGCTCGCTGACGTCGAGCGCGTTGGCCGCCGCCTTCACCGAGCCGAGCCGCGCGACCAGGACAAAGGCCCCCAACTGGGTTAGCGTCACGCCGCCAGTCTGACGCCGCGACCCCGACCGTGGTAGCCCATGCACGCACCCGAGCCAAGATAGTTATCATTGACGATAATTATCTTTTCTGATAATTATGGGCGGGTGCGCGAATCGTCATCTGAGGTGGACTCGGCCATCTACGACCGCGTCTTCGCCGCTCTGGCCCACCCGGCCCGCCGGCAGATCCTGATCACCCTGCACTTCGAAGGCGGAGCCATGGGGGCAGGCCAGATCGCGCGGATGTTCGAGCATGCCTGGCCGATGACCACCCGCCATCTGCGGGTGCTTGAGGAGGCCGGGCTGGTGCGGCACGAACGTCAGGGGCGGACGCGCACCTATCACCTGAACCCGCGACATATCTCACTGGTGTGGGACTGGCTCGGCCAGATGCGCCCCGCCGGCTCCTAGCCACCGACGACCGTCTGGAGAACCATGACCGGCGACCAACCGGCCCTCGACCACTCCTCCGAAGGAGAGGTCGGCGACGAGCCGATCCTGTTCCGCCTCAACATCGAAGTGACCGACCTCGACGAGGCCATCACGTTCTACACCACACTCCTTGGGGTCCAAGGCCGCCGGCAGGCGGGCGCCCGCTGCTACTTCACCTGCGGCTCGGTCACCCTCCAGGTCCTCGACGTCTCCGGCCACAGCACGGTCAACCCAGTGCCCAAGTCGCTGTACTTCGCCGTCCGTGACCTTGACCAGACGTTCGACCGCGCCCGGGAGCTGGGATGCCTCTCCGCTCAGCCGGTCCACGACGCACCGGGCGGCGAGATCGCCGTCCGGCCGTGGGGAGAGCGATCCTTCTACGTCGACGACCCCTGGGGCAACCCGCTGTGCTTCGTCCAGGCGGGCACCATCTACTCAGGCTGACCCGGCCTCCCGCCAGCGCTGAGCACGATCCCGCCGTGTCGAATCGGGAACGCCGCGGTTCGTCGTCTTGGTGGACGATTCCCGTTGGGACCCAGGAGGAGAGATGAAGTACCTGATGCTGGTCTGCGTCGACGAGGACGTGGAGCGCGATGCCGATCCGACGCCGTGGATCGAGGAGATGGACGGCCGCGGGGTGCGGCTGGCGGGCAACCGGCTGCGTCCGGTCAGGGACTCCACGACGGTGCGCCGCAGGAACGGTGAGGTGCTGGTCGCGGACGGGCCGTTCGCCGAGACCAAGGAGCAGATCGGCGGGTTCGACATCCTGGAGTGCGCCGATCTCGACGAGGCCATCGAGGTGGCGTCCAAGCATCCGGCGGCGGAGTTCGGCACGCTCGAGCTGCGGCCGTTGTGGGAGGACTGGCCTTGGGAGAGGTGACCGCCCGGGATGCCGTCGTCGCCGCCTATCACGACGAACGGCTGCGGGTGCTGGCGACGCTCATCCGGCTCACCGGCGACTGGCAGCTCGCCGAGGAGTGCGTCCAGGACGCGTTCGAGACCGCGCTGGTGCGCTGGCCGGACGAGGGCGTGCCGAGGCGGCCGGGGGCGTGGCTCACCACCACGGCGCGCAACCGCGCCCTGGACCGCCTGCGCCGCGGCTCGGTCGAGGCCGCCAAGCTGAAGGAGATGGAGGCGGCCGCGATGCCGGCGGGCGACGGCGAAGGACCGGACGACGACCGGCTGCGGCTGATCTTCACCTGCTGCCATCCCGCCCTCCCCTTCGAGGCTCGGGTGGCCCTCACGTTGCGTACGGTCGCGGGCCTGACGACCGAGGACATCGCCCAGGCGTTCCTGACGCCGGTGGCGACGATGGGGCAGCGCATCGTCCGCGCCAAACGCAAGATCCAAGAGGCGGGCATCCCGTACCGGGTGCCGCCGCCGGACCTGCTGCCTGAGCGGCTGGCCGGCGTGCTCGCCGTGATCTACCTGCTGTTCAACGCCGGCTACGGCGGGCGCGGCGAGCTGGCCGACGAGGCGATCCGGCTGGGCCGGCTGCTGGAGCGGCTGATGCCGACCGAGACCGAGGTACGCGGCCTGCTCGCGTTGATGCTGCTCCACCACTCCCGGGCCGCCGCGCGTACGGACGAGACCGGCACCCTGGTCCCGCTGGAGCGGCAGGACCGGACCCGGTGGCGGCACGAGCTGATCGACGAGGCCGGGCGGCTCCTCACCGGCACGGCCACCCCGTACCAGTTGCAGGCCGCCATCGCGGCGTGCCATGCGGACGCGGCCACGCCCGGGGAGACGGACTGGGGCCGGATCGCCGGCCTGTACGAACGGCTGGCCGCGGTCGCGCCGTCGCCGTTCGTCCAGCTCAACCGCGCGGTCGCGGTCGCGATGGCCGAGGGGCCGCCCGCCGGGCTCGCGCTCGTCGACGCGCTCGAGTCCACCGGCGCGCTCGCCGGTTACCACCTGCTTCCTGCCACCCGCGCCGACCTGCTGCGCCGCTTGGGCCGGCACGGTGAGGCCGCCGTCTCCTACGAGCGGGCGCTCGCGCTGGCGCCGACCGAGGCCGAGCGCCGGTACCTGCGGCGCCGTCTCGACGAGGCCCGCGCCGGCAGCTGAGCCCGCCGGAGATCATGCGCCCTGGTGTCGAAAAGCGCCTCCCGCCGGCCGTCGTCCATACGGGCCTCGCACACCGGGGCGATTTCGTGGCAGGAGGCCGTGATGACGATCCAAGACCGGACCACGCCGGCGCCGGCGGGTGCGCGCAGCGGACTACCCGGCGGGCCGACGGGCGGCGTCCGCACCGGACGGTGGCCGGCGACCGCCGTCTTCTTCCTCAACGGGCTGACGCTGTCGACCTACATCGTCCGGCTGGCGTCGCTCAAGGACGCGCACCACCTGACCGACGGGCAGCTCGGCGCGATCGGCATGCTGTTCGCCGTGGCGGCGCTGGCCTCCATGCAGTTCGTGGGACCGCTGGCCGCCCGGATCGGGACGCCGGCCGTGCTGCGCGGCTGCCTCGCCGTCCTGCCGGTGCTGCTGGCCGCCGTCGGGCTGGCCCGCGGCGCCGCCGGCTTCACCGTGGCCGTGACCGCGCTCGGCGCCGTGCACGGAGCCACCGACGCCGCCATGAACGCGCACGCCGTCACCGTCGAGCGGCGCGCCGGGCGGCCCGTCCTCAACGGCTGCCACGCCGCCTGGAGTCTCAGCGCCGTCGCCGCCTCGCTGGCCGCGACCGCCACCGCCCGCTACGGCGTCCCGTCCGCCGTCCATCTCGGCATCGCGGCCGCGGTGCTCCTCGCCGGCGGCCTACTTCTCGGGCCCTTCCTCCGTTCCGGCCCGGCGGGCGCCCCGGCTGCATCCCCGGCCCCGGCGGCGTCCGGCCGCGCCCGCCCCCGGCGCGGCGGCTGGAGCAGAACGATCATCGGGCTCGGCCTCGGCGGCACCGTCCTGATGATCTGCGAAGGCGCCGCACTCGGCTGGGGCGCGATCTTCCTCCACGACAGCAGGGGCGCATCGCTCGGCCTGGCCGCGGCCGCCGTCACCGCCTACACGGCGGGCCAGACCTGCGGGCGGATCGCCGGCGACCGGCTGACCGCCCGCCACGGCCTCGCGCCGGTGTTCCGTACCGGCGGCCTGATCGCCGCCTGCGGCCTGGCACTTGCCGTGCTTACCCCGTCCGCGCCCGTCGCGGTCGCCGGGTTCGCGATCGCCGGCTTCGGTGCCTCGGTGCTGATCCCGCTGGCCTTCAGCGCGGTCGGCCAAGCCGACGCCGATGGCCGCGACGCGGCGACCCTGGTCTCGCGGTTCACCACGTTCACCTACGCGGGGATCCTGCTCGGCCCGGCCCTCATCGGCGCGGCCGCCGAGCTCATCGGCCTCGCCATGACGCTGGCCGTACTGGTCCCGCTCCTCATCGCCGTTGCCCTCGCGATGCCACTCCCCCGCTCCCGCCGGTGACCGCTCACACGGGGACGCCCACCCGGGCCGCGAACGCCCGCAGCCCCGGCAAGGATCCGCGCCGCTCGGCGCGCGTTCACGTACGGTGCGGCACGGGTCGCGCCGGAGGTGCCTGACGCGTGTCTCCTAACGGGCTGGCGAGTGCACGCTCGAATCCCGTCAGCGCCGCGACGAGTTCCGGGACTTCGAAGGCCCGATTGCGCCTCCCTATCGTCGTCTGCTTGAGTACCCCCGCCTCCGCGAGCTGGTTGACGGCATCACCGGTTCGCTGAACCGAACGGCCGATGATCTGCGCGGCGGTGGCGACGGTGATCACCGGAGCGGACGGAAGCGCTCGCAACAACAGATCGACAGAAGAGCCCGCGCGGACACCGCCGATTCTCGTCCGCCACTCCGCTTCCAAGGCGTCCAGATCTGTAGCGAACCTTTCGGTATCCAAACAGGCTCGAGCGGTGTCGGCCGCGAACCGGTCAATGCAAGCACCCATGCCTTGCTGCGCCTCAGGCGAGCCGGGGGAACCCAAGTAGCGGTAGCTCGTCAGCGCCGCGACATAAGCATCGGCATGAGATGCGAGGATCAGGCTGATCGGCGGCACGAAGCGGGGTGCCAGCCCCCGCCGGCGGAGGACGAGATGGATAAGCGCGCGTCCCGTGCGGCCATTACCGTCAACAAAGGGATGTATCGTCTCGAACTGCGCATGGCCCAACGCAGCCTGGACCAGTGCCGGATGATCGTCCCCCGACAGATAGCGACACAGATCCTGCAGTAGGTCGGGGACGGCATCGGGTGGCGGCGGAACGTATTCAGCCGAACAAGGGGTCAAGCCCGTGCCGCCCACCCAATTCTGCTCGGTGCGCACCAAGCCACCGAAACGTTCATCTCGGGTTCCTGCCAGCAACCGACGATGCAGCTCGACCACGTCATCCACGCGAATCTCGGCGACTTCAGTGAGGTCCAGCGCGGTCTCCATCGCATGGACGTTACCGAGAACCGCCCGCGCCGTATCGTCGTGTGCAGCGATGCCCGCACGTTCGGCGATGTCGGCTTTTGCCAGGCGACGTACGTTGATGTGCAGACCTTCGATGAACGAGCTCGCCACCGCCTCGGCGCGCAGCAGCAGTCGCGCCAACGCCTCCAGGCTCACCAGTGCCCGCTCCGATGCGTTCAGCGCGACGATGTGCCTTTCCACATCTGTTACCTCTGCGGCGCGCTGACCCGTCAGCACCAACGGTCTCCCAAGCAGCGGGTCAGGAACATAGGCTCGGTAACGGCACGGTTGACGCTCGGCCCGGGTGC
Source organism: Streptosporangiaceae bacterium (assembly GCA_036378315.1). Taxonomy (GTDB): domain Bacteria; phylum Actinomycetota; class Actinomycetes; order Streptosporangiales; family Streptosporangiaceae; genus CALAED01. The sequence goes on from DASUWU010000038.1 coordinate 47,042, forward strand.
CCGCCGTCGGCATACCGGGCCACGATCGAACTACGTAATCAGCGATAACCGTTCCCCCCGTCGGGCCATAAGAACACTTGTAGTGTAACCGTTCTTAAGCGCGGACGGGACCGCCCAGGCGAGGCGGTCCTCGTAATCAAAGCGGAGCGAGTGAACCACTCACGGTGGCTGCGAATGAACGTGACTCAATGACAGCGTAGTGGCCGCAACACGAGCGGTGATGGTGGATGATGGGAATCTCGCAGGTCGACGGCCGTGGAGGGTCACCGTGGTCGATGAGTGGCGCGACGACGAGCCCGTCGACGAGTTAATCGCCCGGGTACGGATCGCGCAGGGGAAGTCGCAGCAGAGCCTGGCAGACGACGTCGCCCGGGTGTCCGGTGATACGAGGATCACCAGGGAGTACGTCTCCCGGTGGGAGAACGCCAAGCGGATCCCGACGCCGTACTGGCGCGAGCACGTGGGCGAGGTGCTGGGCGTCCCGCGTGACGTTCTCGACCGCGCCGCCGCGGTCGCGCGGACACGCCGCGTCGCCGCCCAGATACAGACGGCCGCGCCCATGGCCCCGATCATGGCCACCGTGCTTTCCGACGAAGCGTCCCGCACACTGGAAGAAACCCTCGACTACTGGGACGAGCTCATGCGGCGACGCAACTTCCTCGGCGGTGCCGGAGCGATCGCGGCCACCAGCGTGCTCGCGGGCGGCATGCCCGCCGCGGCCGCGGCCCTACCGCCGGTGTCGGACCGGCCCGAGGTATTCGCGACCTGCGCCCGGCTGATCGCCACCTACCGGCAGATGGACATGCTCCTCGGCCCCTCAGCGGTCTACGCCCAGGTGGCGGACCATCACCGACGATTGTCGGCCTGGTTAGCGCAAGCACGCGCCGAAGCGGACCGGCGCCGCCTTGGCGAGTTGGTAACCGACTCCGGGGATCTTCTGGGCTGGTTGTGCGTCGACCTGGATCGTCGTGACCAAGCGGCTGTTCTCTATCGGCAGGCGGCCCAGGCCGCCGCGGAAATCGAGGACGTGAACCGTCAGGCATACATGGTGGGTCGGATGAGCAGCACCCTCTATAACTCCGGACGACATGATCAGATGAAGTACGCCTTGGCTCTTGCTGAGGCAGCCGAAGGAATCGCAGGCACGGCGGCGACGCCGATCGTACGGTCGTGGCTGGCCATGACACGCGCGGAAGCGCACGCTGGGCAGGCTGACGAGAGCGCGTGCCGCGCAAGCTTGGAGCGCGCCGCCAAGCTGCTCGACCGTGCCAAGGACGAGCCGCGGGACGACTACGTCGCCTTCTGGGGCGACGTCTATATGCGTAGATCGATCGGCCGCACATTGCTCAAACTGGGCGAAAAGAAGGCCAGCGCGGTCGGGGAGGGAAGCCGCGCCATAGAGGAGGCCATGGCGATGTGGCCCGAGGCGGCCGTCAGAGACTCCGCTTCGGTGCTGACATCCGCAGCTTCTGCACGGCTGGCCCAAGGCGACATCACTGAAACTTCTCGGCTCACTGGTCGAGCTTTCGAGATCGCCTCCAGAACGGGTTCGTCTCGACTACTGCGCGACATCACGAAACTACGCACACGAATGCGGCCCTATCGGCACACGCGGGCGGTGCGGGAGTTGGACGAAAAGCTGCTCACGAGCCGCTGACATTTTTCCGCCGCCTGCCCACCCCCGAAGCACATCGCAGACTCTCGCTTTCGTGCTGATGCTGGCCACGGGGGGGGCCACGGCGGTGGCCCTGCCGGGTGACGCCCAATCGAGATTTCCTTTTCCGTACCAGCCGATGGAGCTTTTGGAAAAGGGATCACGATGAGCGTGAGCGTCATTGAAGGGCAGGCCGGGCCGGCGATGGCTGTCGAGATCAAACTGCGTCCGGCGCCGGAGTCGGCGCGGCGGGCGCGCGAATTCGTCCGTACGCACTTCATCGAATGGGGTTTCCCGAAAGGGGCGGACGACGCGGCGCTCATCGCCGACGAGCTGGCGTGCAACGCGATCGCGGCGGCGCCTGAGACGCCGTTCCTGGTGTCGCTGCGGATGGTCGACGGCGCGCCGATGCTGGAGGTCGCCGACTGTTCCCCGGCGCGGCCGGTCCCACAGCCGCCCGACTTCATGGCGGAGCACGGGCGCGGCCTGCACATCGTCGCCGCGCTGTCGGTCGCCTGGGACAGCTACCCGGTCCCGGGCGGCAAGGTGGTCTGGGCCGCGCTCCGGACGGAGTGACACGGAGTGACCCGGATGTCCGGTCGGCGAACCACACCCAAGGACCCGCTCGACCACGAGCCCGCCGCGGTCACGTACGCGCGCGAGCAGGCGGGCCTGACCAGGACGCAGCTCGCCGTCGCGTGCGGCGTTTCGCTCAGCCTGATCAGCGAGATCGAGTCAGGCAGCCGCAACGCCACGCCGGCGATGCTGAACAAGCTGGCCGACGCGCTGAACTGCCCGCGCGTGGTGCTGGAACGGAAAAGAAAT
>DASUWU010000039.1:0-75133 GCA_036378315.1 Streptosporangiaceae bacterium
GGCCTCGGCTGCCGACCGGGCCGTGCAGCGCGGCGCCCGGCTCGCCGAGCTGCGCGCCGAGCTGGCCGCCCGGGTGTCCGCCTGGCGCCCGGCGGCAGACCGCCACGCCGTCGCGGCCCGGCTGGCCGGCCTCGCGTCCGGCCAGCCCGGGGTGAACCGGCTCAGCATGCGGCTGTCCGCGTACGTCCTGGCGGCCCGGCTCGAGCAGGTGGTGGCGGCGGCCAACGAACGGCTGGCGCGCATGTCGGCCGGCCGGTACGCCCTCGTGCACACCATCGACAAGGCGGCCGGTGACCGCCGTGGCGGCAGCGGCGGGCTCGGCCTCAGGGTCGTCGACTCGTGGACCGGGCAGGAGCGCGATCCGACGACGCTGTCCGGCGGCGAGTCGTTCATCACCTCGCTCAGCCTGGCTCTCGGCCTGGCCGACGTCGTCACCGTCGAGGCGGGCGGCGCCGAGATCGGCACGCTCTTCGTCGACGAGGGCTTCGGCTCGCTTGACGACGAGACCCTCGACGAGGTGATGGACGTCCTGGACGGCCTGCGCGACGGCGGTCGCGCCGTCGGCATCGTCAGCCACGTCGCCGAGCTTCGGGCCCGCATCCCCGCCCAGCTCCACGTCCGCAAGACCCGTACCGGCTCCCACCTCGCCGTCACCCGCTGAGGTCGGTGCTCGGGAAATTTCGCGGCGCCGCGATGCGCCTGCTCCGGCGTGGCCTGGTCCGCCGCGCGGTGCGCTCGGCGGAGCGTTGACAGGCGAGATGACGGGGCTTACCGTGCGGGAAATCGGTTTCCAGAACGTTGTTCGGTATACCGAACGCCAGGGCGATGCGCTGATGGCAGGAGAAGAGCAATGAGGAGCAGGCCACCCGCTCGCCCGCGTCGCCGGCGTGCGCGGTCGGGTTGACGCCTGTCCGGCACGAAAGGACATCCCCGCCGATGATCTCCCCGCTCGGCCGGCACGCCCGCCACCTGTTCTCCATGGGGGCCTACGCCGTGGCCCTGGCCGCCGCGCTGGTCACCTCGACGGCGCCCGCCATGGCGGCCGGCTACCCCGATCCGCTGCCGGTCTCCGGCGATATCACGGTGCACGACCCATCGATCGTCAAGACCGCGAACGGGACGTACATCGTCGCCTCCACCGGCACCAACCTGGAGCTGCGCACCTCGACCGACCGGACGACCTGGCGGCGGGCCGGGGTGGTGTGGCCGAACGGCGCGCCGTGGACCAGCCAGTTCACCGGCGGCAGCAGCGTGCTGTGGGCGCCGGATATCTCATTCCACAACGGGCGTTACTACCTGTACTACGCGGCATCGTCGTTCGGTTCGCGCAACTCCGCGATCTTCCTCGCGACCAGCACCACCGCGGCGTCCGGGTCGTGGACGAACCTCGGCATCGTCGCGCAGACCAGCGACGCCAACGACTACAACGCCATCGACCCCAACCTCGTCGTGGACTCCTCCGGCAGGTGGTGGCTGACGTTCGGGTCGTTCTGGTCCGGCATCAAGATGATCAGGATCGATCCGGCGACCGGCAAGCAGCTCGCCGCCGACCGCACCCTGTACGCCCTCGCCCAGCGACCGGCCGGCGTGAGCGGGGCGATCGAGGCGCCGTTCATCATCCAGCGCGGCGGCTTCTACTACCTGTTCGCCTCGTTCGACTTCTGCTGCCGCGGTACGAGCAGCACCTACCGGGTCATGGTCGGCCGCGCGGCGTCGATCACCGGCCCGTACACCGACCGCGCCGGCACGCCCATGACCGGCGGCGGCGGCACCGAGGTGGTCGCGACGCACGGCGCGATCATCGGACCCGGCCACGAGGCGCTCATCGCCGACGCCGACGGCTGGCTGATGATCTACCACTACTACACGGCGACCGACAGCCGCCTCGCCATGAACCACGTCGGCTGGAGCGGCGGCTGGCCCGCCCTCTTCTGACCCGCGTCCATCCCCCCGCGGCCCTGCGCCCGGGCCCATCCCTTCGACAGGATGAGAGATCCACATGAACGTACGGTCACTACGGAGAGTGCTGCTTTCGGCGAGCGCGGTGGTCGGGCTCGTCGCGGGCGCGCTGATGGGGACGCCGGGCACGTCGCTGGCGGCGACGGGTCCGTGCGACATCTACGCCGCCGGCGGCACACCCTGCGTCGCCGCGCACAGCACCACGCGGGCGCTGTTCGGCTCCTACAGCGGCAACCTCTACCAGGTGCGCCGCGCATCGGACGGCGCCACGACCAACATCGGGGTGCTCGGGGCCGGCGGCTTCGCCAACGCCGCCGCGCAGGACTCGTTCTGCGCGAACACCACCTGCGTGATCTCGCAGATCTACGACCAGACGTCACGGCACAACGACCTGACGCCGGCGCCGCCAGGCGGGGTCGGCGGCCAGGACAACCCGGTACCCGCCGACGCGCTGCCGGTGACCGCCGGCGGCCACATCGTGTACGGGGCGTCGTTCTCCGGCGTGATGGGTTACCGCGACAACTCCACGTCGGGCATCGCGACCGGCAGCCAACCGGAGGGCATGTACATGGTCGCGTCCGGCACCCACTTCAACAGCGGGTGCTGCTTCGACTACGGCAACGCGGAAACCAACAACAGGGACAACGGCAACGGCCACATGGACGCCGTCTACTTCGGCACCCTGTGCTGGTTCGGCCCGTGCAACGGCAGCGGCCCGTGGGTGATGGCCGACCTCGAGAACGGCCTGTTCCAGTCCAACATCGGCCGCAGCCCGAACACGTCGAACACCGGCAACCAGGCGCCGTTCGTGACGGCGATGCTGAAGAACAACGGCACGAACTTCTTCGCGCTCAAGGACGGCAGCGCGCAGTCGGGCGGCCTGACCACCCGCTACTCGGGGGCGCTCCCGACGTCGCCCGCCGGCTACTCGCCGATGCGCAAGGAGGGCGCGATCATCCTGGGCATCGGCGGTGACAACAGCAACAGCGCCATCGGGTCGTTCTTCGAGGGCGTCATGACGCAGGGCGTGCCGTCCGACGCGACCGAGAACTCCGTGCAGGCCAACGTCGTCTCGGTCGGCTACGGCGCGCCCAGCCCGGTCGGGGCCGGCACGCTGACCCCCGGCTCGACGATCTCGCTGCGCGCCACGACCGCCTGCTGTACCACCCGCTACATACGGCACCAGAACGGCAACGCGATCACCTCGGTGATCTCGTCGAGCAGCCCGGCGCTCGACAAGGCCGACGGGTCGTGGATCGTGCGGCGCGGCCTCGCCAACAGCTCCTGCGTGTCGTTCGAGTCGAGGAACTTCCCCGGTGACTTCCTGCGGCACCAGAACTTCCAGCTCTTCAAGCAGCCGATGGACGGCTCGGCGCTGTTCCGGGCGGACGCGACGTTCTGCCCGCAGCCTGGCATGAACGGTCAGGGCACGTCGTTCGCCTCGTTCAACTTCCCGACCAGGTTCATCCGCCACTTCAACAACACGGTCTACATCGCCAGCAACGGCGGCTCCAACTCGTTCGACGCCGCCGCCTCGTGGGCGGACGACGTGAGCTGGGTCGTCGGCTCCCCCTGGACGCCGTAGCCGCTTCGGCGGCGGCGGCCGCATCGCCCGGCCGGCGGGCGCGGATGGCCCCGGCCGGGCGATTGCCGCTCCGGTGCCCTACGGCTTGATGTAGGTGACCCTGACGTTCAGGTAGGTGGCGCCGCCGTAGTCGTGGCCGCGGATGGCGAGCAGGTCGCAGCACTCGAGGTACTGGGCCGGGACGACCACGTCGATCGCGCCGGTGCGGCAGAACCCGCTCAGCGCGGTCTGCACGAGGTGCCCGTTGAAGTAGACGCGCGCGTCGTTGTCGATGGTCCCCTCGATGTGCACCTCCTGGGCGTCCCGCGGCAGGTGGATCCAGTGGCGGACCAGCAGGTCGGTGTTCACCGCCCACGGGGTCTTGACGTTGGTCGGGTTGTTGAAGGAGCAGCCGGTACGGGTGCCGAACCCTTCCTGCCCGGTGGCCCAGGTGCTGTCGTCGAAGCTCCGCTCGTAGAACTGGGGTGCGTCGGCGCCCGGCGGCACCTGGCGGTACGTCCAGTCCGTGCTGTTGTAGTCGAGGGCCGTGACGACGGTGGCCCGGGCGCTCTTCGCCGGGGATGCGGCGGCCGGCGCGGGCGTGGACAGGGCCAGCACGGTCAGCGCCGACCCCGCCACCAGGCCGGCGGGAAGCAGACGCGACGATATGCGGAACATGAGCGATCTCCCATCGAGGGTGCGAAATGCCGTATCCGGCGGGCGTTTTCCGGGCGGCCGCCGGAATGCGGAGCGAGCACATCACCGCCGGTCGCCGTCACCTAGGTCCGCCGCCGCGCGCTTGCCCATCCATGACCGAGAAATCGGCGGCCGAAGACGTGGAGGTGACGCGGCCGACCGCCGGCGTGGACGCTGGAGTTCCGGTGTGCCTCACCGGCGCAGCCGCGCGTTGAGCCGCGCGTTGAGCCGCGCGGCCTGTCGCGTGAGGTGGTCGCGTTCGGGAAGGCTGGGCGCCGATCGAGCGGCTGCGGCGTAGAGCCGTGCCGCGGTCGCCGGGTCGCCGTCACGCTCGTGCAGGTACGCGGCGACGGCGGCGTGGCGGGGCAGGGCGGGGTCGAGCCCCGCCAGGGCGGCCAGACCGGCGCGCGGGCCGTCGGCCTCGCCGACCGCGACGGCCCGGTTGAGGCGGGCCACCGGACTGCCGGTGAAACGCACCAGTTCGTCGTACCACTCGACGATCTGCACCCAGTCGGTCTCCTCGACCGTGCGGGCGTCGGCGTGGAGGGCGGCGATGGCGGCCTGGGCCTGGAACTCCCCCAACCGATCGCGGGCGAGGGCCGCCTGGAGCACGTCGACCCCCTCGGCGATCAGGCGGGTGTCCCACAGGCCGCGGTCCTGCTCGGCGAGCGGCACGAGGCTGCCGTCGGCGCGGGTCCGTGCCGGACGCCGTGCGTGGTGGAGCAGCATCAGCGCGAGCAGGCCCGCCACCTCCTCGTTGCTGGTCCTGGCCGCCAACTGGCGGGTGAGCCTGATCGCCTCGGCGGCGAGGTCGACGTCGCCGGAGTAGCCCTCGTTGAAGACGAGGTAGAGCACGCGCAGCACAGTGGCGACGTCACCCGGCTGGTCGAACCGGACGCCGGAGACGGTGCGCTTGGCCCGGCTGATCCGCTGGGCCATGGTCGCCTCCGGCACGAGGTAGGCCTGGGCGATCTGGCGCGTGGTCAGGCCGCCGACCGCGCGCAGGGTGAGCGCGACCGCCGAGGCCGGCGTGAGGGACGGGTGCGCGCACAGGAAGTACAGCTGGAGCGTGTCGTCCGCCGCCTCGGCGGGGCCGGGTAGGGGCTCGACCTCGACGAGCACTTCGCGCCGCCGCCTGGAGGTGTCGGCGCGGGCGGCGTCGAGGAACTTGCGCCAGGCAACGGCGACCAGCCAGCCCTTGGGGTCGCGCGGTGGATCGTCCGGCCACACACGCACGGCCTCGACCAGGGCTTCCTGCACGGCGTCCTCGGCCGCCGCGAAGTCGGCTCCGCGGCGGACGAGGACGCCGATCACCGTGGGGGTGAGGGTCCGCAGCAGGGCCTCGTCCACCGTGCGTCACTCCGTGATGGTCGGGGGCTCGGTCAGGAACGGGCGCACCTCGAGCCACTCGTGGATCGGCTTCCCACCCGCGCCGGGAGCCGCCGACAGCTCGCCGGCCAGCTCGAGCGCCCGCTCGTAGCTCTCGACGTCGATCACCATCCAGCCGGCGATCAGATCTTTGGTCTCCGCGAACGGGCCGTCGGTGACCGGCGGCCGCCCCTCGCCGTCGTAGCGGACGAACGTGCCCTCAGGCGACAGCGCCTGCCCGTCGACGAACTCGCCGGTGGTTTCGAGCCGGGCGGCGAAGTCGCGCATGTACTGCACGTGGGCCGAAATCTCCTCCGGCGTCCACTGGTCCATCGGCACGTCGTTGACCGCTGCCGGCGCGCCCCGGTAGTGCTTGAGCAGCAGGTACTTGGCCATCGTGTTCTCCTTGATGCGCTACGGCCCATTGTGGCCGTGTTCGCTCCGGGGACGGAGCCGCGCCCGGGATCTCGACATCCCGCGGCGATGTTTTTGGCGGGTTGGACCCGGGCGGATCGCCGCCCGGCTACCGCGGCGTGCCCGCCGGGCGGACGTCGTAGACGAGGTCCTCGAGATCCTCGATGGTCACGCCGTCGGCGGCCAGGCGCGCGGGATCGGCGCACGCCTGGTAGACGCGGAGCGGGCTGGTCGCCAGGTCGACGGTGGGGCGGATGCGATCTCCCGGCGCGAGCTTCGCCTCCACGTGGTGGACGGTGGGCAGCGCCGCGATCCGGTCGACGACCGAGCGGTCCACGGCCGCCACCGTGCCGTCCATCCGCGTGCGGCCGTGGTACACCACCGCGTCCAGGCGGCGTTCGTACGACCGCCCGCCGTACCGCCGCCGGAACTCGCCAGGCCTGGCGTAGGCCAGCGCGGTGAGGTCGGCCTGGTTGGCGCCGAGGCAGCGGTCCTGGAAGCCGGCGTCCATGCCGCCGTTGAGCCGGGCGGCGATCTCCACGAGCGTCGGCCCGTCCGGCGTCATGATCACCTCGGCGTGCGCCGGGCCGTGCCTGATGCCCAGCGCCGCGAGCACGTCGTCGACGTACGCCGTCAGGTCCTGGACGGGGGAGCGGCCCGGGTCGAGCAACACGTTGCGGCGATAGACGCGCCGGCCGCCGCCGATCTCCAGCTTCTCGTACCGCCACACGCCGCTCACATACCGGTGCCCGTAGGCGGTCACCACGTCGACGACGTACTCCGTCCCGTCCAGGTAGGACTGCGCCAGCACCGCGGCGTTCGGCCGCCGGAACCGGTCACGTGCCGCCAGCACGGCGCGGGCCGCCCGCTCCACCTCGCCGGGGTCGCGACAGATGTAGACGCCGTCCGCGGCGGATGAGCTGATGGGCTTGACGACGACCGGCCGCCCGCGCTCCGACCCGGCGGCCCACGCCGCGAGCTCGCCGGGATCGGCGGACGCGAGCTGGCGGGCGCACCTGATGCCGGCGCGGCGCAGGGCCTCGGTCATGAGGTACTTGTCGCGCCGCGCCGCTGACAGGCCCGACCCGTTGGTGGCGAGGCCGAGCCGCTCGCTCAGCGCGTCGGCGAGCGGCACGCCGGACTCCGCGCCGGCCAGCGCGGCCAGCGGGCGGTACGCGGCCAGCGCGCGGACCGTGCCGTCCACGGCGTCCGCGTCGGCGCACACGACGGCATCCTGGTAGCGGTCGAGCCGCGGCGGCGCGAGACCCGCGATGGGCCGCGGCGTGCTGAGGACGTGTACCGACGCGACGCCGAGCCGCCGGAAGGCCGTGGGCAGGAAGTTCCCGGCCGAGTAGCCGTCCACGATCACCGCGGTCGCCTCTGTCGTCATCGGCTCGCCCTTCCGGATCGCGGCGCGCGGCCGCGCGCCCGTGCCACCAGCGGTCCGCAGGAGGAGCCGACCACGAGGAACACCGCGCCGAGCAGCAGCCAGCCCGGCAGCCCGATCGCCAGCGGCAGGGCGCCCATCAGGGCGGGGGCGACGGCGTCGGCGACCCCGGCGCCGAGCCCGAACACCCCCGCGTACTGGCCCTGGAGGTGCGCGGGGGCGAGGCCGAAGGAGTACTCCGTCGCCGCCGCGGCGTGCCAGAGCTCGCCGAAGGTGTACGCGGCCATGCCGGCGGCGAGCACAGCCACCGCCGCCCACGGGGACGGCCCGGCCGCCAGCGCCATCAGGGCGAGGCCGGCCAGGAACGCCGCGCCGGCCCAGCGCATCCGCTGCCCGGCCGCCTCGATGGTGTCGACGTTCCTGCTGGCCCGCACCTGTAGCACGATCACCATGGCGGTGTTGAGGATGAGCGCGCCGGACACCGTCCACCGGGGCGCGTCGGTGTGCCCGACGATCCACAGCGGCAGCAGGAAGCCCGGCACGGCGTAGTGCAGCGACATGACCGTGTTCGCCAGCGTGACGCGCAGGTACGGTCGGTCGCGCAGCGAGGCCCAGCCGCGCCGGTGACCGTCGCCGGTCTCGCCGACCCGCCCCGGAAGGCGCAGCAGGACCAGCGCGCAGCACAGGCACATCAGGGCCCGGCAGCCGAGCAGCGCGAGATACGCGGCCCGGGTGTCGAGCTGGACGGCGACGCCGCCGGCGGTCGCGCCGAGCGCGAAGGCCAGGTTGGTGACCGAGCGCAGGTAGCCGCGGAAGACGGTCGGCCGGTCGCCCCCGAAGGCGCGGATCAGCGGCGCCTTGCTGGCCCGATCCGCCGGGATGATCATGCCGACCGGCAACGACGCCAGCAGGAACGGCCACAGCGAGCGCGCCAGCAGCAGCGTGGAGATCGCCGCCGCGCCGAAGGCCATGACCGAGACCTGCGTACGCTTGGCACCCCAGCGATCGGCCAGCCGGCCGGCGATGACGCCGGCGACCAGGCCGGCCATCGCCCCGCCGGCCAGACCGGCGGCCACCTGGGCGGCCGGCAGGCCGACGATCCTCGTGAAGTAGAGCGCGCTGCCTGTCGTGAACGTACCGCCGCCGAAGCTGATGACGAAGGTGGCCACCGTCAGCACGCGCTGCGCCGGGTGCTCGGGGAGCAGGCCCCGCGGGTGTGGCGGGCGCGGCGGCCGCGAGCGCCGCGGGCGGGCCGTCAGGGCGGCCGCCTCGCCGGTCACCGCCAATGCGCGTCCTCGGCCGCGCCGCCGGGGCCGGATCCGTACGCGAGATCCCGCAGCTGCCGGGGGGTCAGTCCGTCGGGCAGGATCCGCAGCCGCGCGGCGAACCAATCCCGGACCGTGTCGAGACGTTCGGCGAGCCGCGGGACGGTGTCCGCGACCACCAGGCATTGCCCGATCCGCTGGTTGGTGCTGGCGAGACCGGGCGCCAGCCGTGCTCCGACCGGCCGTTCGATCCTGGCGTACTCAACGCAGGGGAGGGCGGCGAGCTCGGCGGCCGAGGGGCAGCCGAGCAGGATGCCGGACCGGCCGCCGGGATCGGTGAGGTACGTGCTGCCGACGGCGCCGGCGCGGATCGCGGGCCGGATGTCGGGCCGCCGGCCGAGCGCGGCCAGGACCGACGCCTCGGCGAGGTCGACCCGGAACTTCACCAGCACCTGCTCGTGGATCAGCGCGCCGCCGCGGCGGGCGGCGCACTCGCTGAACGTCACCGCCTCGGTGTCCGGATCGTGGAACAGCTCCATGTGGAACGGCGCGTCGCGGAGGCCGAGCGCCTTGAGCGCGGCCGCCACGACGGGGAGCGCGCGCCGGTAGGCCCAGGCTTCGGCGTCCGGGTCGAAATGCCGTAACGTCAGCGGCCGGCCTTCGCCCAGAGCGGTGAGGCAGGGGTCGCCGTAGCGGCCGACGGCGCAGAAGAGCAGCTCCCCGTCGTAGACGACGCCGTCGGCGATCCATTCCTCGCCGCCGACGTACTCCTCGAGCACGAAGGTGCGCTGCGCGGTCCGCTGCTCGCGGTAGTCGCGGGCGCGCGCGACGAGGTCGTCGGCGCTCGTGACGATGGAGGTGCGCGCGGTGGCCGCGCCGGCCACGGGCTTGAGCACGGCACGCCCGAAGCCGCGCCCGAGGTCGCGCCAGAAGGCAGGCTCGCGGACAGCGGACGCGCCGGAAAGGTCGTGGATGTCCTCGATGAGCATGGTGCGCGCCGCGGCCACCCCGGCGTCCCTCACCACCTGCTTCTGCAGCGTCTTGTCCCTGAAGCGCACCGCGGTCCGCGGGGAGAGGCCGCGCACGCCGAAGTGGCGGGCGAGCAGGCTGACCATCACCAGGGACCACTCGTCGCTGGTGTAGACGGCGTCGAAGGCCCCGCGTTCGCCGAGCCCGGCCCGGTGCAACGCCATCAGCACGGCTTCGGGGCTGCTGTGCTCGTCGACCCTCAGCACCCGCACCCCGTCAGGGACGGCGACGACCCCCGCGTCCCATGACGGCCCGCCGCACACGACGACGGTGTCGAGGCCCAGCCGCACGCACGCCCGCATCCCGTAGCGGTCAAGGCCCACGAGCAGCACCCGCGGCGGACGCGCCCCGTCCATCGGTCACCTCTCCGTTCACGTACTGCAGTTGGCACTAAGTTTGACAACTCTGACAACTTGCGACAACTCCATGGTCACTCCTCGGCAAGATCGAAGACCTCGCTTGCTGACCAGGAGTGGCTGCCACCTTGACTCCGTGCGGGGCTTGACGCGAGGATCAAGATCCGCCGGACTGGGGGGAGCTGGGGTGGCCGCAGAGAAGCCGGCGCCGCGCGGCGTCGACGTTCACGTCCCGAACATGGCTCGCATGTACGACTACGCGCTTGGCGGCAAGGACAACTTCGCGGCCGATCGCGAGGCGGTGGACCGGCTGTTCGCGTTCGCTCCGGAGAACAGGGACGTGCCCAGGGCCAACCGCCGGTTCCTCGGCCGGGCGGTGCGGTTCGTCGCCGAACAAGGGGTCCGGCAGTTCATCGATCTCGGGGCCGGCCTGCCCAGCCAGGGAAACGTGCACGAGGTGGCGCGGCAGGTACGGCAGGACGCGCACGTCGTCTACGTCGATGTCGACCCGGTGGTGTTCGTGCACGCCCAGGCGCTGCTGGCCGGCGCGCCCTCGACGACTGTGGTGCGGGCCGACATCCGGGAACCCGACGCCGTCCTCGGGCACCCCGAGGTCGGCAGGTTGATCGACTTCTCCGAGCCGGTCGCGGTCCTGTTCGTGTCCGTCCTGCACGGCATCGCGGACTCCGACGATCCGGCGGGCATCGTGCGCGCGTTCGCCGAGCGGATGGTCCCCGGCAGCTACCTGATCCTGTCCCACCTCACTCGCGAAGGGCATCCCCCGGAGCTGGTCCGGCGGAAGGAAGAGATCTTCGCGCAGTCTGACACGCCCTTCCTGTATCGCGACCGCGTCGAGATCATGCGCTTTTTCGAAGGGTTCGCGCTGGCCGAGCCGGGGCTGACCCCGGTGACGTCCTGGCGTTCCGACGACCTGGACAGGCGGCTCCACGCCGCCGGTCTCTGGTGGCTCGGCGGCGTCGGCCGCAAGCCCGCGGGTCAGAGCTAGGGGCCGGTCCGCCGGCCGGGCCACCAGCCGGATCCGGCACCGGGGCCATTCGGCCGGATCCGGCTGGTTGACGTTCCGCCTCACCACCTACAGCGACGCCGCGCCGCGAAACGTCACACCCACGGGTCCCCGGAACAGGCAGGCGTGGACGGGCTGCGGGACAACCGTCCGCCTGCGCTGCCACCGGCACCAGTCCTACGACGAGAGCCGCCAAGCCCCGGCCGGGTACGGCTACCCGGACGAGGTTCCCTACCGGGACCGCCCGTACCGCGACGGCTCTCACCGGGAGCCCGCCTATCGGGACGGTGGCTACCAGAACCAGCCCTGGCGTTAACGCTTGGCGATCGCCGGAGTTACTAACGAGTTCTCTAACGGATGATCTTGGAATGCGTGGCGCTAGAGGTAGAGGCCGGTGCCGTGTTCCGGGCGTTCGTTGGCGACGGCGTGCAGGTCGCGTTCGCGCATGACCAGGTAGGTGTCGCCCTGGATCTCGACCTCGAACTGGTCGTCGGGGTGGAACAGGACCCGGTCGCCGACCTTGACGGTGCGGACGTGGTGGCCGACGCCGCTGACCTCGCCCCAGACCAGGCGGTTGTTCCGCGTGACGGTGGCCGGGATGACGATGCCGCCGCTGCTGCGCCGTTCACCCGGCTCCTGCTCGACCCGCACCATCACGCGGTCGTGCAGCATCTGGACCTCGAACTTCGCCTCGGGCACCCCCGGAGTCTAATTCCTTGAAAGGCCGGTGATGGTCACGGGACGGCGACGGCGTGAACGGCGACCGGCCCGCCGGTGGGGTCGAGCTCGGTGGCCTGGGAGACGTCGGGCGGGGTGATGACGTCCATGGCCTTGGGCGCGGAGCCCGGGTCGAGCGCGCACAGCGGGGACGTCCCGCCCGGCGCGCACACGCCGAACAGGAACGGCTGCGGGGTCGGCGCGAACCCGCGCGCCTGGTCGGGGCTGAAGCCGTCCTGGCCGTGCAGCACCACGGCGAACCGCCAGCCGGGGCCCGGGTCGCCGAACGTCGCGCGCGGCAGCGCGATGGTGATCGTACGGGTGGTCGCCGACGACCGCACGGCGGCGCCGGCCAGCGCCGCACCGGCCGCGTCCACCCAGACCGGGGCGGCGAAGCCCTGGACCTCGAGCCGCTGCGTCCACGCGTCCGCGTCGGCGATCCGGTAGTTGCGCTGCGCGAAGGCCGGGTCGGTCGACGTGGGCGCGGATCCTGGCCGGCGGACGTACACGTCCAGGAGCTGCGCGCCGATCGCCGAGCCGAAGGTCGGCGTCAGGTCGCGGACCGTCGCCTGCAGGTAGACCGTCGAGGCATCGGTGATCACGCGGAAGCGTTGCAGGTCGAAGGCGCCGTCGTGGAAGTCGGCCGACGTGGGGTAGGCATACGTGCCGGGGCCGTGGTCGTCGCCGTCCGGGTCGTTGACGTCCAGCACGGTGGTCCCGCCGGTCAGTTCGCCGACCACCGTGCGCTGCGCGTACGCGGTGCGCCGCCCGTCGGTGGCGGCGACCGTGAGCACCACCGTGCCGAAGCTCATCGGGGCGGTCACCATGAACGTCCCGTCAGCGCCGGCCCGCGCCGAGATCACCGCGGCCGGCGTGCCCAGGTCGGTGTTGGTCGCCGCGACCTCGACCCGGGCACCCGGCGCGGTGGTGCCGCGGACCGTGACGGTCGTCCCGGCCACCGCCGCTCCGTCGGCGGGCTCCGCGAGGGTCAGCGGCGCGGCCGCCGGCATGCCGTGGTCGGCATAGCGCTTCCGCACGACGGCGGGCTGTTCGAGGGGGCGGCCGGCGCCCCTGCCCAGGGCGAGCGCGAGCCGGACGTACTGGGCCTGTGCCCAGGTCAGCGGCGCGGCCGAGCCGGTCGGGGCGCCGGCGGTGAAGCCGATGGACGCGGTCGCCGGGTCGGCGCCGAACGGCGCGGCGGGCAGCGGCGGGTCCTCCCATGCCTGCTCGGGGACCAGGCCGGTGCCGGCCGCCTGCCGCCTGATGGCGCCGAGCAGCGCCGCGGCGGTGCGGCGGTCGCCGGTCTGCAGCTGCTGTTCGGCCCGCTCGCCCGCCAGCAGCGGCCACAGGTGCCCCGAGCCGACGTTGCGGGTCGGCCACGGCTTGCCGGACGGCGTGCACGCGGTGGCGTCGGGCTCGAAGCAGTCGCCGTAGCCGTCCTCGCTGCCGGTTGTGTCGGATCCGTACCGGTAGAAGCCGGGGCCGTTCGGGGTGTCCCGCCTGATCGTCCGGTCGACGACGCCGAGCGAGGCCGTCACGTCCGGGTCGCGGGCGGGCAGGATGCCGAGCCGGGTCAGCTCCAGGAACCCGGCGTCGACGACGCGCCGCTGGTCTTCGGTCGGCCCGCCGTTGCCCAGGTTGTACGAGACGGCCGCGTTCGGGTCGCCCTCTCGGGACAGCCGCAGGAAGTAGCGCGGCGCGTACGGGCCTGTGGTCGTGACCGCCCAGCCCTTGATCGAGCGCGCGAAGTGGTCGGCGGTGGCCCGGTAGAGCCGGGCCCTGGCCCCGTCGCCGTTGCCGGCGGCGATCTCGGCGCCGGCCACGAGACCGGCGATCTCGGCGGCGATGGTGGACGGCGAGAAGCCCGACTGCTCCTCCCACCGTTCCACGCCGAACGCCGGGCCGTGCGCGACGAGGAAGTCCGCCGCCCGGCGCACGTTGTCCCAGTGCCCGCGCAGCCCGGACTGGTAGGCCATCAGGATCGGATAGGCCGTCTCGTCGAGCTGGTCGCCGCCGGTGTCGGGGGCAAGCCGGCCGTTGAGCAGCGAGTTGCGCGGCAGCCGCCCGTCCGGGAGCTGCTGGCGGTCCAGCAGGAAGCGGGCCGCGGCGCGCGCGGTGGCGAGGTCGCCGTCGACCAGCAGCCCGGTGAACGCCTCGTACAGGTCGCGCGAGAACACCTCGCGGTAGGAGCCGAAGTACACGGGCTGCCCGCCCGGCTTGTCCGCCGCGCTGATCGCCTGGCCCCACGGGCTGGACAGGGAGGCGGCGATGGCGCCGGGGAAGGTCTTGTCCTCGCTGGCCTTGAGGACGTTGGCCGACAGGAGGTAGGCGGCCCGGTCGCCGCCGCGCGGCGGGGCGGCGAGACCGCGGTCGTAGGCACGCCAGCCCGCGGCGTAGCCGGCCAGCGTCGCGCCGAACGGGCGGCGCGCCGCCGCGGTCCCGGTCGCCACCGCCTGCGCCCGCGTCCGGCCGAAGCCGAGCGCGAACGTCGTCTCTCCTCTCGACACCGGCAGCCGCGCGGTCGCCACGACGTTGCCGTCCGGCGCCGAGCCGTACCCGGTCAGCCGCCGGTCGGCGTCGAGCATGGCCAGGCCGTCGCTCGGCGTCCCGGCGAAGCCGACGCTGGCCTCCGGCAGCCGCCGCTCGGCGGTCAGCGCCAGGTGCGTGGGCCGCGCGTAGTCGCGGTTCGCCGCGTTGGTCGTGGTGTTCTCGTCGGAGACGACGGGCACGCCGCCGTCCACCACCCCGGTGTCGGCGCCGCCGTTGACCGCACCGCCGCCGCCGTTGCCGCCGACGGTCGCGTCCAGCCGGACGTACAGCCGCAGGCCCGCGCCGCCCACGAGCCGGGTGCGCATCACGACGGCGTCGCCGCCAGGGTCGGTGATGTACGTGGTGATCAGCCGGTACCGTCCGGCCTTGCTCGACGTCGTGACCGTGCAGGCCATGCCGGTGTCGTCGGTCGCCACCGTGTACGTCGTGTCGCGGCCCTGCAGCTCGGTGAACGTGCGGCCGTCGGTCACCACGAACCGCATGGACTCGACGTTCGTCGTGTCGATCGTCGGCTCGTACACGTCGGACAGCACGCCGCCGGCGACGGTGAACCACACCTTGGACGCCGTCGTGCGGGCGGTGCCGACGCAGTCCTTGCGGGCCAGGTCGAAGTGCGAGACCGCCCCGGGACCGCCGGGTGCGACGGACACCGCGGGGTCCGGCGCCGCGGCCGCGCCGGGCGCGACAGGACCGGCGACGAGCAGGACGGCGATCGGAACGGACGAGACGAGCGCGAGCCTGTGCCGCGTGGTGCCCGGGGACATGGGAACCACCTCAGCCCCGAGTCGATCAGCTGTCAACGTCCGGAACCGGCCCCGCCGCTCGGCTCGCGTCGTGACCGGCCGTCGTCAGCCGGGGTCGGGGGAGCGCAACGCCTCCCAGGAGTCGGCGATGATCTGGCGCAGGTCCGAGCGCTTGGGCGTCCAGCCGAGCTCGGCGCGGATGGCCGAGCTGTCGGCGACGAGGAGCGACGGTTCCGGCTGGGGCGGCCGGCTGACCGTCGGGACCGGCCGCCCGGTGACCTCGCTGACCATCGTGACCACGTCGCGCACGGAAGCGCCCGCGCCGCTGCCCACGTTGAACACGCGGTGCACGCCCTCGCGCGCCGCCTCGAACGCCAGCAGGAAGGCGGTGGCGAGGTCGTCGACGTGCAGGAACTCCCGTACGGCCGTGCCGTCCCCGTTGATCGTCAGGTGCGGCAGCCGGCCGGCGGCGACGCCCAGGGCGCGCGGCAGGAGCCGGGTGTCGTCGTGGTCGCCCCGGCCGTCGACCGAGCCGGCCACGTTGAAGGTGCGCAGGACGACGGCGCCGGCCGCGCGGGCCATGACGTGGTATCGCAGCGCCTCCTCGGCGGCCAGCTTGGAGGCGGCGTACGGGCTGGTCGGCGCGGGCGGCTGGCCCTCGGGGATCGGCTGGACGTCCGGCGCGCCGTAGACCGCCCCGGTCGAGCCCAGCACGATGCGGGCGGGTTCCGGCAGGCAGCGCAGCAGGTTGACCGTGCCGTGCACGTTGGTGGCGAAGAAGGACAGCGGCTCGGCGAAGGAGTCGCGGACCCGGGCCAGGCCGGCGAGATGGCAGACGCCGTCGACCGGGCCGCCGAGCTGCCACCGGGCGACGGTCGTGACGGCCGCGCGCAGGTTGCCGGGGTCGAGCAGGTCGGCGACCACCGGCACGACGTCTTCGGGCAGCCGGCCGGCCTGCGCCGGCCGGCGGATCAGGCCGACGACGTCATGCCCGGCATCGACCAGCCGGCGCCCGACCGCGTACCCGACATACCCGGCGGCGCCCGTGACCAGGACCCGCATCAGCCAACCTCCGCGTGAGGGCTTCCATGCTGCCCGCGCGGCGGCGCTCTGTCACCGTTGGCGGCGGCCGGTTCGGGCCGATATTCGCCCGGCCAGATTCCGGGGAACCAGCTTGCCGAGACCCACCAGCGTCTTGTATTGGGCGCCCGGCACGCTGACCGCGGCACCCCGCCGCAGGTCGCGCAGCGCGTCGCGGACGACGGCGTCGGCGTCGAGCCACATGAACTCCGGGATGCCCGACATGTCCATATCTGCCCGTTGATGAAACTCGGTGTGCACGAATCCCGGGCACAGCGCCAGTACGTGTACGCCGTGCGCCCCGCTCCCGCGGATGTCCTGGTCGACGCCCTGGCTGAAGCCGACCACCCACGCCTTCGACGCGCCGTACGTCCCCCGCGAGAAGAACGCGGCCACCGAGGCGACGTTGATGATCCCGCCGCGCCGCCGCTCGATCATGCCGGGCAGCGCCGCGTACGTCAGTCGCAGCACCGCCTCGCAATGGACCTTCAGCATGGTGAGCTCGTCGGCGAGCGGCACGTTGAGGAACCGGCCCTTCAGCGCGAACCCGGCGTTGTTCACCAGGAGGTCCACACCGGCGACGATCCGCCGCTCCGCGGCCGCGATGCCGTCGTCGGTCGACAGGTCGGCGGCCAGCGTCTCGACCGCGACGCCGGTTTCCGCGCGAAGCTCCGTGGCCGTCTCGGTCAGGCGGGCCGAGTCGCGGGCCAGCAGGACGAGGTCCATGCCGTCGGCGGCGAGCCGGCGGGCGAAAGCGGCGCCGATGCCCGCGGTGGCGCCGGTCACGAAAGCAGTCGTCATGCCCGAAGGTTATCGATCGCGGCGCGGCCGGCGGGCCGCCGGAAAGCGCCGTCCCAATATTCGCATAGCGCACAGATGTTCACTATGCGGTCTTGCTCACCGTTGGACGGCGTGCCACGGTATGGGGGTAGCGGACCTATTCCGGCTACCACAACATCACCACCCCTCGGAGGACTGCGATGTCGCGCCGAGAGAAACGCCACGCAGCGCCCGCCGGCACGCGACACCATGACGGCCGGCAGCTCCTCCCTCAGGCGGCTGCGGGCATTCGCGCGGCGACCTCGTGGTGGCGGCCGGGCTCGGGCTGACACACGGCCCGCACGAACTTCTCGATCCACCCCATTGCGCAAAACAAGGCCCCCGGTCGCTTGGAGGTAACCCAGCGTGAGCAGATCGGCCCCCCGGCAAGGCTTCTTCGACTTGTCGCGTACCATCGCACCCCCGTCATGGAGCCGCTGGCTGATTCCGCCGGCGGCTTTGTCGATCCACCTCGCCATCGGCCAGGCGTACGCCTGGAGCGTCTTCAAGCCGCCGCTCGAATCCTCGATGCACATCTCTGGAAAGGGCAGCGCGCTGCCATTCCAGGTCGCCATCGCGATGCTCGGTCTGTCCGCGGCGTTCGGCGGCACGCTGGTCGAGCGCAAAGGGCCCCGCTGGGCCATGTCCGTCGCGATGGCGTGCTTCTCGTCCGGCTTCCTCATCTCCGCGCTGGGGATGGCGCTCTCGCACTACTGGCTCGTGGTGTTCGGCTACGGCTTCGTCGGCGGGATCGGTCTGGGCATCGGCTACATCTCGCCGGTCTCCACGCTCGTCAAATGGTTCCCCGACCGGCCGGGCATGGCGACCGGCATCGCCATCATGGGGTTCGGCGGCGGAGCGCTCATCGCGTCCCCGTGGTCGAGCCAGATGCTGTCGTCCTTCGGCACCGACAAGGGCGGCATCGCCCAGGCGTTCCTCGTCCACGGCATCGTCTACGCGGTCTTCATGTCCTTCGGCGCGCTGATCGTGCGCGTGCCGGCGCCCGGCTGGCGCCCGGCCGGCTGGGATCCCCGGCAGGTCGCCGAGAAGCCGCTGGTCACCACCGAGAACGTGGCGGCGCGCAACGCGCTGCGGACCCCCCAGTTCTGGTGCCTGTGGGTGGTGCTGTGCCTGAACGTGACCGCGGGCATCGGCATCCTCGAGAAGGCCGCCCCCATGATCAGGGACTTCTTCGTCCACACCTCGGCGCCCGTGTCCGCCAGCGCCGCGGCGGGTTTCGTCGCCCTGCTCTCGCTCGCCAACATGCTCGGCCGGTTCGGCTGGTCGTCCTTCTCGGACGTCATCGGCCGCAAGAACATCTACCGCTTCTACCTGGGCGTGGGCGCGCTGATGTATCTGGTCATCGCGCTGACCCAGGACGCCAGCAAGCTCGTGTTCATCGCCTGCGCCGTGGTCATCTTGTCCTTCTACGGGGCCGGGTTCGCCACGATTCCGGCCTACCTGAAGGACCTGTTCGGCACCTATCAGGTCGGGGCCATTCACGGGCGCCTGCTCACCGCGTGGTCCGTCGCCGGGGTGGCCGGGCCTTTGATCATCGACGGCATCGCCGACGCGCAGAAGAGCGCCGGCAAGACCGGCCCGGCCCTCTACACGGAGTCGATCTACATCATGATCGGCTTGCTGGTGGTCGGCTTCATCGCCAACGAACTCGTCCGCCCGGTCCACGACCGGCACCACGAGCCACGGACGGACGCGCAGGAACAGACACCGGCGACGGTAGGCAAGGGAGAATGACCATGGCCGCGACCGAGCACGGACGGACGAGCCACCTTCCGTTGATAGTCATCGCGTGGGTGTGGGTGACCCTGCCCTTCCTCTACGGGGTCTACGAGCTGGTCAGGAAGGTCACGCAGCTGTTCACCGGCTGAAACTCATAACAACAGCAGCCGGCCCGGTCGTCGCACCGGGCCGGCTGCTGCGTGTTCGGCCGCGGCCACCGGCGGGGCCAGATCGCACCTGCGCCTGCATCCGATCATGATTTTCGTCTTGACAAAATAAGTTGTCGGTAGGAAGGTGGTGTCACCGCGATGAAGGCATCGACAAGGAACCGGAGATGATCCCGATGAGGAAGATCGTGGCGAGCGAGTTCATATCCCTGGACGGCGTCGTCGAGGCTCCCGACCAGTGGCACTTCCCGTACTTCAACGACGAGATGGGCCAGGCCGTATGGGCGACCATGAGCGCGTCGGAGGCCATGCTGATCGGCCGGGTCACCTACGAGGGGTTCGCCGCGGCCTGGCCGGCCACGGACTCCCGCGAAGAGCCCGACGAGATGGTCCAGTTCATGAACAAGACGCCGAAGCTCGTCGTCTCGAACACGCTCGACACGGTCGAGTGGGAGAACTCGACGCTGATCAAGGGCGACGCCATCGAGGAGATCACCAAGATCAAGCAGGGTCCCGGCGGGGTCATCGGCGTCACCGGCAGCGTCACCCTGGTGCGCGCGCTGCTCGCCGCCGGCCTGGTGGACGAGCTGCGCCTGCTGGTCCACCCCATCGTCGTCGGCACGGGCCTGCGGCTCTTTGCCGACGAGGGCCCGAAGCTGCCGCTCAAGCTGGTCGACTCGCAGACCTTCCAGACCGGCGTGCTCAACCTGACGTACGTGCCGGCGGACGCCTGAACCGGCCGCCCGGTCGGCGCGGTGGCGGGCCGCCATCCAGCAGGAACCCCGCCCCCCGCGACCGAGCCCGCTCGTGCTGTCGGAGTTGCCGGATAGTTTCGAGACATGAGTGAACGCTGGGGGCGTGAGCAGGTCCTCGCCCTGGCACCGGACGCGTCGGCGAGCCGGGCGGCCCAAGGGCTTGCCCGGCCGCCGCGGTGGGACGGGCTCGGTCTGGCCGGCGACGCGGTCTGGGGCGAATACCACGGCACCGCCGCGCGGCCCTACCAGGTGTGCGCCGCGCTGTCCGGCCCCGACGTGCGGTGCACCTGCCCCAGCCGCAAGTACCCCTGCAAGCACGCGCTCGGGCTGCTGTTGCTGTGGAGCGACGGCGCGGTCCCGGCGGCATCGGCCCCGCCCGGCTGGGTGGAGGAGTGGCTGGCCGAGCGCGCCGCGCGGGACGGGCGCGGCACGCCGGAGGGAGCCGCTGAGCCCGGAGACGCTGAGCCCGGAGCCGCGGCGGCGGGGGGCGCCGGCCCGGCCGCGAGGAAGATCGATCCCAAGACGGCCGAGCGGCGCGAGCGGCGGGTCGACGACGGGGTGGCCGAGCTCGACCGCTGGCTGCGTGACCAGGTGACGCACGGCCTCGCCGGGGCCGAGCGGGCCTCCTACCGGCTGTGGGACGACGCGGCTCGCCGCCTCGTCGACGCCCAGGCGCCGGGCCTCGCCGGCCAGGTGCGCGCCCTGGCCGGCATCCCGCGGCGGGGCCCCGACTGGCCGGAGCGGCTGCTCGCCGAATACGCCCTGCTGCGCCTGCTCGTCGTGGCCCACCGGCGGCGCGCCGAGCTGCCAGAGCCGCTCCGCCAGACCGTACGGTCGCGCGTCGGCTTCACCGTGCCGCAGGACGAGGTGCTGGCCGGCGCGCGGGTACGCGACCGCTGGTACGTCGCCGGCGCGGTCGACATCGAGCGCGACAACCTCATCATCCGGCGGGTGTGGCTGCGCGGCCTGCGCACCGGCCGGCCCGCGCTGGTGCTGGCGGTCGCCGCGCCCGGCCGCCCGCTCGACGTGTCCCTTGTCGTGGGCGGCACCGTCGAGGCCGACCTGGCCTTCTATCCGGGCGCGCAGCCGCTGCGCGCCCTCGTGGCCCGGCGGTACGGCGTGCCTGACTTCGCGTCGCCCGCTGGGACGACCATCGACGGGTTGCTCGACGAATACGCGGCCGCCCTCGGCCGCGATCCCTGGCTGGACCGCTGGCCGGCGGTGCTGGCCGGCGTCCGCCCGGCCAGGCGCGGCGACCGGTGGTACGTCACCGACGCCGGCGGCGCCGCGCTGCCGCTGGCGACCGCCGACCCCTGGCGGCTGCTCGCCGCGTCCGGCGGCCGCCCGATGACCGTGGCCGGCGAGTGGACGCCCGGCGGCCTCGTGCCGCTGTCCGGCTGGTACGACGAGGGCCGGGTGATCCTGTGACCGCCGCGCCGCTGGCGTACCGGGTGACCCGTGCTACCGGGCGCGCAGCGAACGTCGCGGGCGGCGGTGCGGCGTGATGACGGAGTGGGCCCGGCTCGTGGCCGCCGCGCTGCTCGGCACGCAACGCCGGCCGGTGCCCGCGCTGCCGGCCGCGCTGCTCCCGGACGGGGCTCTCGCCGACGGGGCTCTCGCGGACGGGGCGGCCGGGGATCAGTCGGCGGACGGCGACGACCCGGCTGGGCGGCTGCTGGCGCAGGCCGCGCTGCTCACCGTGCGGCGGCGCGCCGGCCGGCGGCCCGAGTCGGCCGACCCGGTGGCCCCGGCGCCCGCCGAGACCGCGCCGGCCGTCCCGCCCGCCGCCGCGCGCCGGCTTGAGCGCATCCTCGGTGGCGAGCAGGCGAGGCTGCTGGCCGAATGGCTGGCCGCCGCCGTCGCCGCCGGCCACCGTGTCCCGGCCGCGTTGCTGCCCGACCTGCTCGATCGCGGCCGCGTCGACCGGGCGCTGCGCCCGCACCTCGCGCGCGCCGCCGGTCACCGGGGCATGTGGCTGGCCCTGCGCAACCCCGAGTGGGCGTACCTGGTCGCCGAGCCGGCCGGGCCGCCGGACGGGTCCCTGGATGGGGCGCCCGCCACCGACCCTGACGTCTGGGAGAGCGGCACCAGGGGAGCGCGGCTGGCGCATCTCGAGCGGCTGCGGGCCGCCGATCCCGGCGCCGCCAGGGACGCGCTGCGCGGCACCTGGGCCAGCGAGCCGGCGGCCGACCGGGCCGCCTTCCTCGCCACGTTCGACCGCGGCCTCGACCAGGCCGACGAGGAGTTCCTCGAGGCGGCGCTGGCCGACCGCGCCAAAGACGTACGGCAGGTCGCGGCCGGCCTGCTGGCCAGGCTCCCCGGCTCGGCCTACGGGCGGCGGACGGCCGAGCTGGCGGCGGCCCGCCTGCGCGCCGAGCGCCGGCCGGACGCATCGGGCGAGCGGAGGTGGATCGTCGTCGAGCCGCCGCCCGACGGGGGCGCCGCCGCGCTGCGCGACCTCATCGCGCACGCCCCGCTCGGCACCTGGACGGAGCTGTTCGCGCTGCCGCCCGCGCAGATCGTGCGGCTGCCGGTTGCCGATGACCACGGCCCCGACCTGCAGGTCGGCTGGGCCCGCGCGGCCGCGGCGACGCGCGACGCCGCGTGGGCGCGCGCCCTGCTCGGCCGCGCCCTGCTGGACGGCGGGCTGCCGGCCGGACGGCTCGACCTGGCCGCCGACCTGCTCGGCGCGCTGCCCGGCGCCGAGCGCGAGGCGGCCGCGGCCGAGCTGCTGCGGCGGGCCGGCGGCTACCGTGACCGGGTGCGGATACTCGAAGCGGTTCCCGGCCGCTGGGCCGGCGCGCTCGCCGACGCCGTGCTCGGCCTGCTGGCCGACGCCGCCGGCCGGGCCGACACGGCTCGGTATGCCGGCGCGGTCGGGCAGGTCGCCCGGCTCGCCGAGGAGCGGCTGAGCCCCGGCGTCGCGCCGCGGCTCGTGGAGATCACCCGGCGGCACGACACGTGGCCGCTGACCGACCTGGCGGAGACCCTCCGGTTCCGCCGCGACATGCTGGAAGAGCTCGGATCAGCACGCGAGCTGGAAGGATGAGTCAGCCGTGAACACGGAGTCGCCGGCCGCGCCGCCCGTCCCCGGGATCATGCGGCCGCACGCGGAGCAGGAGTACGCGGCCGAGCTGGCGGTGCTGGCCGACCACGACGACCGGCCGCGCCCGCCCGGCTGGCGGCTGTCGCCCTGGGCCGTCACCACGTACCTGATGGGCGGCGAGCTGCCGGGCGACGGCGCGCGCCGGGTGATCCTCCCGAAGTACGTCGGGTCGCGCCGGCTCATCGAGGTGGCGGTCGCGACGCTCGCCACCGACCGGGCGCTGCTGCTGCTCGGGGTCCCCGGCACGGCCAAGACCTGGGTGTCCGAGCACCTCGCCGCGGCCATCAGCGGCGACTCCACGCTGCTGGTCCAGGGAACGGCCGGCACCACGGAGGAGGCCATCCGGTACGGCTGGAACTACGCCAGGCTGCTCGCCGACGGGCCGTCGGAGCGGGCCCTGGTGGCCAGCCCGTTGATGCTGGCCATGCGGGCCGGCGCGGTCGCCCGCATCGAGGAGCTGACCAGGATGCCGTCCGACGTCCAGGACGGCCTCATCACCTTGCTGTCGGAGAAGACCCTGCCGATCCCCGAGCTCAACACCGAGGTGCAGGCGCGCAAGGGCTTCACCGTCATCGCGACCGCCAACGACCGCGACCGCGGCGTGAACGACCTGTCGAGCGCGCTGCGCCGCCGGTTCAACACGGTCGTGCTGCCGCTGCCCGCCACGGCCGACGAGGAGGTCGACATCGTCGCCCGCCGCGTCGACCAGATCGGCCGCGCCCTCGAGCTGCCCGAGACCCCGGCCGGTCTCGACGAGATCCGCCGCGTGGTCACGGTGTTCAGGGAGCTGCGCGCCGGCCGCACCGAGGACGGCCGCACCACGCTCAAGTCCCCGAGCGCGACGCTCAGCAGCGCCGAGGCGATCTCCGTCATCACCAACGGGCGCGCGCTGGCCGCTCACTTCGGCGACGGCGTGCTGCGCGCCGCCGACGTGGCGGGCGGCATCGTCGGTGCGGTCGTCCAGGACCCGGTGTCCGACCGTGTGGTCTGGCAGGAATACCTCGAAACAGTCGTCCGCGAGCGCCCCGGCTGGCGCGACTTCTACCGCGCCTGCCGCGACGTCTCCTGAACCCATGTCACGGCACCACGAGGGCGCGATAAGTGCGGTGGAGGCGTTCGGGATCCGGCACCACGGTCCTGGGTCGGCGCGCGCACTCGTCGGGGCGCTGGCCGACTTCAAGCCCGATGTCGTCCTCGTCGAGGGGCCGCCGGAGGCCGACGCGATCATCGAGCTCGCCGCCGATCCCGGCATGGTGCCTCCGGTGGCGCTGCTCGCCTACGTCCCCACCGAGGCCGGGCGGCGTGCCGCGTTCTGGCCGTTTGCCGAGTTCTCCCCGGAGTGGCAGGCGATCCGGTACGCCGGCGCCGCCGGTGTGCCGGTCCGGTTCTGCGACCTGCCGGCGGCGCACCAGCTCGCGCCGGCCCGCCGGCGCCCCGCGGAGGACGAGGCCGTTGCCGAGCCGCCCGGGGAGGCGGGGATCGAGGCTGACGAACCGGAGGCGGCGGCCGGGCCCGGCACCGGGGTGCGGCTCGACCCGCTGGGCTGGCTGGCGCGGGCCGCCGGATACGACGACGCCGAGCGGTGGTGGGACGACGTCATCGAACACCGCGGCGACGGGCCGAGCCCGTTCGCCGCGATCGCCGAGGCCATGACGGCGCTCAGGGAGAACGCCCCGGCGGCGCCCGAGCCGTACGCACGCCGCGAGGAGCAGCGCGAGGCCTACATGCGCCGGACCCTGCGCCGTGCCCTCAAGGAGGGGTACGGGCGGGTCGCCGTCGTGTGCGGTGCCTGGCACGTCCCCGCGGTCACCACGCACCGCCCGGCCGCCCGCGACGACCGCACCCTGCGTGGCCTGCCGAAGGTCAAGGTGGATGTGACGTGGGTGCCGTGGACGCACGGCCGGCTGGCGAGCTGGTCGGGCTACGGCGCCGGCGTGACCTCACCCGGCTGGTACCACCACCTGTTCACCCGGCACGACCGGCCGATCGAGCGCTGGCTGACCGAGGCGGCGCGGGTGTTGCGCGATGAGGACCTGCCCGTGTCGCCGGCGCACGTGATCGAGGCGGTCCGGCTGGCCGAGGCGCTCGCCGCGCTCCGCGGCCGGCCGTTGCCCGGCCTCGACGAGGTGACCGAGGCGACCAGGGCCGTGCTGTGCGAAGGAGCCGAGCTGCCCCTCGAGCTGATCCAGCGGCGGATGGTCGTCGGCGAGCGGCTCGGCTCCGTGCCGGAGCGGACGCCGATGGTGCCGCTCCAGCGCGACGTGCAGCGGGCCCAGCGGCGGCTGCGCATGAAGCCGGCCGCGGACGAGAAGGACCACGACCTCGACCTCCGCAGACCGGGCGATCTCGAGCGCAGCCGCCTGCTGCACCGGCTGCGCCTGCTCGACATCCCCTGGGGCGTGCCGGCCGAGTCCGCCGTCCGCGCCAGGGGGACGTTCCGCGAGACGTGGACGCTGGCCTGGCGGCCGGATTTCGACGTGGATCTGATCGAGGCCGGCGCCTGGGGCACCACCGTCGCCGGGGCGGCCACGGCGAGGGCCCGCTCCCTGGCCGCGGCGGCGGCCGCGCGACGCGGCGCGCTGCCCGAGCTCACCGCGCTGGCCGAACGCTGCCTGCTCGCCGACCTCGGCGACGCGCTGCCGGCCGTCATGCGGGCGCTCGCCGACCGGGCCGCGGCCGACACCGACGTGGCCCACCTCATGGCCGCGGTGCCCGCGCTGGTGCGGTCGCTGCGGTACGGCGACGTGCGCGGCACCTCGACCGGTCCGTTGCGGTCGGTGGTGGACGGCCTGGTGGTGCGGATCTGCGTCGGCTTGCCGCCTGCGCTGTCCGGCCTGGACGACGCCGCCGCCCGCGACATGCTGGCGCGGATCGACGACATGCACGCGGCGCTGGCCCTGCTGGGGGATGCCGCGCACGCCGACCGCTGGCGCGAAGTGCTCGCCGGTGTGGTCGACCGGCGCGGCCTGCACGGCCTGATAGAAGGCCGGCTGACCAGGCTGCTGCTCGACGCGGGGCGGCTGGCCGACGTCCCCGACCGCATGGCCCGCGCGGTGTCCGTGGGGCAGCCGCCCGCGCGCGGCGCGGCCTGGGTCGAGGGCTTCCTGAGCGGAGGGGGCCTCGTCCTCGTCCACGACGAGGCCCTGCTGCGCTTGGTGCACGGCTGGATCAGCGGCCTGCCGGACGACGCGTTCACCACGGTCCTGCCGCTGCTCCGCCGTACGTTCGGCGAGTTCGAGGCGCCGGAGCGCCGGGCCATCGGCGAGCGGGTCCGCCGCCTCGGCGCGCCACGCGATGCCGACGGCCACGGGGAGGACGGGATGGCCGGCACGGACGGACACGACGGACACGACGGACACGACGGGGAGGACGGGGTCGACGACGCCAGGGCCGCGCCGGCCGTCCGCACGGTCCTCGACATCCTCGGCCGGCCAGGAGCCAGGGAGGGCCCATGACGACCGACCATCCCGGCGACCCCTCGCTCCGGCGGTGGCGGCTGGTGCTGGGCGGCGAGGCCGCCGAGGCGACCGGCGTCACCCTGCGCGGCGACGAGGCGGGCATGGACCGGTCGCTCGAGGCGCTGTACGGGGCGGCGCGCGGCGGTGCGGGCCTGACCGGCCGGCGCACGGCGGCCCTGGGCGCGTCGGCGCCGCAGGTGGCCCGGTGGCTGGGCGACATCCGCTCGTTCTTCCCCAAACCCGTCGTCCAGGTGATGCAGCAGGACGCGATCGACCGGCTCGATCTCACCAGGCTGCTGCTCGAACCCGAGATGCTCGAGGCGGTCGAGCCCGACGTCCACCTCGTCGGCACCCTGCTGTCGCTGAACCGGGTGATGCCGGAGCGGGCAAGGGAGTCGGCCCGCGACGTGGTCCGCACCGTCGTACGGGAGCTGGAGCGGCGGCTCGCCCAGCGCACCCGGTCGGCGATCGGCGGAGCGCTCGACCGCACGGCCCGCACGGCGCGGCCGCGCCGGCTCGCCGACGTCGACTGGAACCGGACGATCCATGCCAACCTGCGCCACTACCAGCCGGCGCACCGCACGGTGGTGCCGGACCGGCTGGTCGGGTACGGCCGCCGCCGGCAGGCCGTGCAGCGCGACGTGGTGCTGTGCGTCGACCAGAGCGGCTCGATGGCCACCTCGGTGGTGTACGCGGGGGTGTTCGGCGCGGTACTCGCCTCGATGCCGTCGCTGCGCACCTCGCTCGTGGTCTTCGACACCGCCGTCGTCGACCTCACCGAGCACCTGCACGACCCGGTCGAGCTGCTGTTCGGCACGCAGCTCGGCGGCGGCACCGACATCAACCGCGCCGTCGCCTACTGCCAACGCCTCATCACGCGGCCGGCGAGCACCATCGTGATGCTGATCACCGACCTGTACGAAGGCGGCGACCGCGACGAGATGCTCGCCCGGGTCGGCGCCCTCACGGCGGCGGGGGTGCGGGTCGTCGTGTTGCTCGCGCTGTCGGACGACGGCGCCCCCTCCTACGACCACGACACGGCGGCCGCGCTCGCCGCGCTCGGCGTGCCCGCGTTCGCCTGCACCCCTGACGCCTTCCCCGACCTCATGGCCGCCGCGGTGGAGCGGCGCGACCTCACCGAGTGGTCGGAGCGCAACATCGAGTAACGGATGGGGCGCGGCTGGCGCCCGAGGGGCGCCTACCATGGGAGCCATGAGCGGCGACCACGCGCGCGGAGGGCCGCGCGGGCACGGGCACGGGCATGGTGGTCTCGCCACTCGGGCCGATGCCGCCGGGCGCCGCCATCTGCTCGGCGCGCTGGCGCTGATCGTCGCGTTGATGGCCGGCGAGGTCGCCGTCGGCCTCGTCGCGCACTCCCTCGCGTTGATCACCGATGCCGCGCACATGCTGACCGACGCCGTCGCCATCGGGCTGGCGCTGTTCGCCATGCGGCTGGCCGCCAAGCCGCCGGAGGGCGGTTACACCTACGGCCGCCGCCGGGCGGAGATCCTGTCCGCGCAGGGCAACGGCGTGCTGCTGCTCGGCCTCGCGTGCTTTTTCGTGTTCGAGGCGGTCCGCCGGCTGGCGGCGCCACCTGAGGTGTCCGGGCCGCTGGTGTTCGCCACCGCGCTCGCCGGCATCGTGGTGAACCTGGCGGCGACGGTGCTGGTCGGCCGGGCCGACCGGGCCAGCCTCAACATCGAGGGCGCGTTCCAGCACATCCTGAACGACCTGTACGCCTTCATCGCGACGGCGGTGGCCGGCCTGGTGGTCTGGACCAGCGGCTTCGCCCGGGCGGACGCGATCGCCTCGCTGATCGTCGCCGCCCTCATGGTCAAGGCGGGGTACGGCCTGGTCCGCGACGCCTGGCGGATCATCATGGAGGCCGCTCCCCAGGGCATCGACCCCGCCGAGGTCGGTGAACGGCTGGCCGCCCAGCCCTGCGTGGTCGAGGTCCACGACCTGCACGTCTGGGAGGTCACCTCCGGCTACGTCGCGGCGTCGGCGCACGTGCTGGTCGAACCTGGCGGCGACTGCCACGCCGTGCGCAAGAACCTCGGCGAGGTGCTCCGCGCGGAGTACGCGATCACCCACGCCACTCTTGAGGTCGATCACGCGGCCGACGACGCGGCGAGCGACGCGGCCGACCACTGCGCCGACGCGCACGGCCCCAGCCACCGCGTCCCGGGCGACGCCGAACCTCACGTCCACCTCGGCGAGCCACACTGCGGCGGCTGACGCCGCAATTCGCCCGATTCGCCTAGTCCGTCCGGTTCGCCCGGTTATTCCCCCGGGCGCGCGTAAGGTGTGGTGATGCGCAGCAAGGCGGAGCTGGAGCGGGCCATCCGGTCCGGCGGCCGGGGCGTCCTCATCGTCAACACCCGGTCCAGGCGCGGCCGGCGGCTGTTCGCGAGGGCCAGGCGCCGGGTCGGCACCGGCGTCAGGCTCGTGGCCGCCTTCCCTGTGCCCGACCCGGCCGAGCTGCCAGAGGTCTTCCGTACCGCGCTCGCGCTCGACCCCGACCTGGTCGTCGTGGGCGGCGGCGACGGCACGCTCAAGGAGGCGGTCGGGCACCTGGTGCACCGAGACGTCGCGCTCGGCGTGCTGCCGCTTGGCACCACCAACAACTTCGCCCGCAGCCTGGGCTTGCCGCTCGGCCTGCGCGGCGCCGCCCGGGTGATCCGCCAGGGCAAGGTCGCCGATGTCGACGCCGGCCTGGTCAGCCGCGACGGCGGCGCCGACGTCTTCGCCAACATGGTCAGCCTCGGCATGTCGGTGGCCGTCGCGAAGGCGGCGCCGCCCGGGCTCAAGCGCGTCGCGGGACGGACCGCCTACGCGCTGACCGCGCTGCGCCGGATGCCGGTGCACCAGCCGTTTCGCGCCACCGTCCGCACCCAGGACGCCACCTACGACGTCGTCACCCACCAGCTCAACGTCGCCAACGGCGCGCACCACAGCGGGCGGCCGATCGCCCGCGACGCCGGACCCGACGACCGGCTCCTCGCGGTCTACCGGCTCGGTGACGGCAGCCGGCACCGGCTGGCCGGCGCGACGCTGCGGCACGTCATCGCCGGCCATCGGCGCAGCCTTGACGAGGACGCGTTCATCACGACCCGCGAGGTGCACATCGAGACCGACCCGCCGCTGCCCGTCGACGTGGACGGCGAAATCCGCGGTCTGACGCCGGTCCGCGTCTCCCTGCTGCCCAACGCGCTGCGCGTCATGGTCCCGCCGGACTTCACCGACACCTGAAGCACCCCCTAGATCTCCGGGGTGAGGAGCTGGGCGCCGAAGAACAGTGCGAGGATCGCGACGAGACCGAACACGGTGACCCAGGCGAGCCCGGGGAGCCCGGTCAGCCGGGCCAGCTGGTCGGCGTCGGAGTCCCTGGCCCGCCGCCTGGCCCGCTTCTGCTGGAGCTCGACGACCGGTCGCGCGCCGGCCAGCAGCAGGAAGAACGCGCCCAGGTAGGCGAAGCCGGCCTGCACCTCGGCGTCCCCGAGCCATGACACGGCGAAAATGATCGCGCCGGTGACCAGCACCGAGAACACGCCGTACATGTTGCGGATCATGATGAGCATCGCGGCGAGCAGTGCGATCGCGGTCCACAGCATCAGCGTGATGCGCCCGTCGCTGAGCAGCCAGGCGTACCCGAGGCCGAGCAGCGGCGGGGTGACGTAGCCGGCGAGCGCGGTGCAGATCATGCCGGGTCCGTGCGGCCGCCCCCGCGAGACGGTGACGCCCGAGGTGTCGGAGTGCAGCCGGATGCCGTCCAACCGGCGGCCGGTGAGCAGGGCGACCAGGGCGTGCCCGCCCTCGTGCGCGATCGTGACGACGTTGCGCGTCACCCGCCAGGTGGGGCCGTGCGCCACCGCGAGCAGCGCCGCGACGCCGGACACGGCGACGAGCCACAACGGCGGGTCCGGTTGGGTCCCGGTCACCCGATCCCACAGCTCGCTGACTGTCGTCGTATCCACGGCCGCCTCTGCGTCGATGATGTAGGGCCACAGGTTAGTGGCGTTTGCCGCCGAACGCCCGGTGTGCCGGAAAGAGCCGCCCCGGCAAAGGACGGGCAATGCTTGCCTCAAGCCGCGAATGACGATCTCGCGCCCTTCCTAACCTCTCGACCCGGAAGTTCATGCCGGGCCCAGAGGAGCGTTCGTGATGGACGACGAGACAACACCCAGGTCCGCGGCCGACCGGAGGTACGCGCGGCTGGTCCGCCTGGCCTATCTGGTGCTGCCGGCCGTGGGCCGCCGGAGGTACCGCCTGGCGATCGCCCAGCGGATCGTCGACACCAGCCTGGAACGGGGCGGCGGCCGCGGCGCCCGGCCCGGAGACCATGCCTACGCCCCGATCAGGAGCCAGGTGCTGCGCCAGGCGATGTA
The DNA here is from genome assembly GCA_036378315.1 of Streptosporangiaceae bacterium. GTDB lineage: Bacteria > Actinomycetota > Actinomycetes > Streptosporangiales > Streptosporangiaceae > CALAED01. Next base: position 30,586 of record DASUWU010000039.1, read on the forward strand.
CCCGCGGCGCCGGTTGTGGATCGGCCTCAACCGGTGGCTGCGCGGCCTGCCCGACGGCGCGCCGGCCATGCCGGCCAGGCTCGCCGCACTGGATCCCGCCGTGCGGGCGGCTTATGTCCTGCGCCGGGTGGAGTCGTTGCCGCGCTCCATCGTGCGCGACGAGCTCGCCGCGGCCGGCGTACCCGACGCGGCCTGGGTCGTGGCCGCCGCCGCCGAAGTGCCGGAGCTGGCGCTGCCCAGGGTGATGCCAGGGCCGCCGGTGCACCGGCGGTCGCCCATCCCGGTACCGGTTCCGATCGCGGTCGCCGGGGTGCTCACGCTCGCCGCCGTGGTGGCCGCGCAGTCCGGCCCGCTGGCCGATCGTTCGCGGCCCGCCGAACGGTCGCGATCGGCCGAGCATCCGCCCGCGCCCCGGCGCCCGATCGCGGGTCGGAACTCAGCCACGCCCCCGCTCGTGACCGCCAGGCCGGCGGCGGACGCCGGGCCCAGGATCACCACGGTGCAGTTCTGGTCGGGACGGCTGCCGGGCGGCGCGTATGCCCGCTGGACGTGCCGCCGCACCGCGGCGCCCGGGCGGCCGACCCGGGCCGACGGCACCTTGATCGTGGGGGCGCGGCGGCTGGCCACCGGCGACTGCGGGCGCGTCCCCGGCGCCACGGTGGGCGGCACCTGGTGGTACGCGTCAGGCGGCCGGTGGTACTACGTCGCCGCCGCCAGCCCGCACTTCGCGGTCCGGGTGGTCGCGCCGGCGTCGTTCCCTTACCCCGTGCCGGGCGCGCGCGAGGGCATGCTCGCGGTGCCGGGCCCGCGCGCCGCGGCGCGGCCGGGGACGCCGATGACCGTCACCGCCCGCCGCGTCCGCGCCGCCGGATAGACCTCTGGGCCGAATGTGATTCCATCTGGTCCAGGGGAAACCGTCCCCGGCCGGAGGGAGGCCGCGTCATGGGCAAGGGACCGCTGTCCGGGGTGCGGGTGCTCGAGCTGGCCGGCATCGGGCCGGCGCCGTTCGCCGCCATGCTGCTCGCCGACCTGGGCGCCGGGGTCATCCGGGTGGACCGCCCGTCCGGACGGTCGTTCCCCATCGCGGAAAAGGACCTGACGAACCGGGGGAAGCGGTCCATCGCCGTGGACCTCAAGCACGACAGGGGCCGCGAGGTGGTGCTCCGCCTCGTCGAGCGGTCGGACATACTCATCGAGGGCTTCCGGCCCGGTGTCACCGAGCGTCTCGGCCTCGGCCCGGCCGACTGCCTGGCTCGCAATCCCGCGCTCGTGTACGGCCGGATGACCGGCTGGGGGCAGCACGGCCCGCTCGCGCAGAGCGCCGGGCACGACATCGGCTACATCGCGGTCGCCGGGGTCCTGCATGCCATCGGCCGCGCCGGCGGCCCACCGCAGGTGCCGGTCAACCTGCTGGGCGACTTCGCCGGCGGCAGCATGTACCTCGTCGTCGGCGTCCTCGCGGCGCTGCTCGAGGCCAGGAGCGGCGGGGCGGGCCAGGTCGTGGACGCCGCCATCGTCGACGGCGCGGCGCACCTGTCCACCTTCGTCCACGCGTTCATGGCGGCCGGCGCCTGGCGGGACGAGCGGGGCGTGAACATGCTCGACACCGGGGCGCCCTGGTACGACGTGTACGAGACGGCCGACGGCGGGTACATGGCCGTCGGGGCGATCGAGCCGCAGTTCTACGCCGAGTTCCTGCGCCGCCTCGGCCTCCAGGATCTGCCCGGCCAGCACGACGCGGACCGCTGGCCGGAGCTGCGCGAGCGGTTCGCCGCCGCGTTCAAGTCCAGGACCCGCGCCGAGTGGACCGAGATCTTCCTGCCTGGCGACGCCTGCGTCGCCCCCGTCCTGTCGCTCACCGAGGCCAGGGCGCATCCGTACAACACCGCGCGCGAGGTGTTCACCCGCGGGGCGGACGGCGTGCCGCAGCCCGCGCCGGCGCCGCGCTTCTCCCGCACCCCGGGCGCCGTCGGCGGGCCGCCGGCGACCGCGGGGGCGCACACCCGGGAGGTGCTGGCCGAGCTCGGCTTCGCGGACGTGGACGAGCTCCTCGCCGCCGGCGCCGTCGCCCAGGGCTGAGGGGCGGGCGCGGTGTTCGGGCTTGCCGGCGACGAGCGCGCGATCGTCGACGTGGTGGCCGAGTTCGTCGACAAGGACGTACGCCCCGTGGTGCGCGACCTGGAGCACGCCGACGCCTATCCCGGCGATCTCGTCGACGGCATGCGCCGGCTCGGCGTCTTCGGGCTGCTCGTGCCCGAGGCGTACGGCGGCGCCGACGTGTCGGTCCCGTGCTTCGCCATGGTCACCGAAGAGCTCGCCCGCGGCTGGATGAGCCTCGCCGGAGCGATGGGCGGGCACAGCGTCGTGGCCTTCCTCCTCCGCGAGTTCGGCACCGACCGGCAGCGCGAGCGCTACCTGCCGCGGATGGCGACCGGCGAGCTGCGCGCGGCGATGGCGCTGACCGAGCCGGGTGGTGGCTCCGACCTGCAGGCGATGCGCACGGTCGCCGACCGCACCGCCGGGGGGTTCACCGTGCGCGGCGTGAAGACCTGGATCACCAACGCCCGCCGGGCCGGCCTCATCGCGCTGCTGTGCAAGACCGACCCGGCCGCCGACCCGCCGCACGCCGGGATCTCCGTGCTGCTCGTCGAGCGCGGCGGCTACCAGGTCTCGCGGGACCTGCCCAAGCTCGGCTACAAAGGCGTGGAGTCGTGCGAGGTCGTCTTCGACGACGTGCCGGTGCCGGCGGACGCGGTGCTCGGCGGGGCGGCGGGCTCCGGATTCGCGCAGATGATGCGCGGCCTGGAGATCGGCCGGATCCAGGTGGCGGCGCGGGCGCTCGGCGTCGGCCGGGCCGCGCTCGACGACGCGCTGGCCTACGCACAACAGCGCGAGGCGTTCGGCGTGCCCATCTGGAAGCACCAGTCGATCGGCAACTACCTCGCCGACATGGCCACCTCGCTGCGCGCGGCCAGGCTGCTCACGCTGGACGCGGCGGATCGCCTGCAGGCCGGGCACCGCGCCGACATGGAGGCGGGCATGGCCAAGCTGTTCGCCTCGGAGACCGCGATGAGGATCGCGATGGACGCGCTGCGCGTCCACGGGGGCTACGGCTACTCCACCGAGTTCGACGTGGAGCGGTACTACAGGGACGCGCCGCTGATGATCGTGGGGGAGGGCACCAACGAGATCCAGCGGAACGTGATCGTCCGCCAGCTGATCGCCCGCGCCCGCGACGGCGGCCGCGCGGCCGGCCCGTAGGCTCGACAGGCATGGAGGTCCCCTTGAACGATGTCGTGATCTGTTCCCCCGTCCGTACCCCCGTCGGCCGGTTCGGCGGTGCCCTCAAGGACGTGCCGGCGCAGGCGCTCGCCGCCACGGTGATCGCTGAGCTGGTGAAGCGCACCGGGGTGGACAGGGTCGACGACGTGATCCTCGGCCAGTGCTACCCGAGCGGCGAGGCGCCGGCGATCGGCAGGGTGGCGGCGCTCGACGCCGGGCTGCCGGTGGAGACCCCGGGCAGCCAGCTCGACCGCCGCTGCGGTTCTGGCCTGCAGGCCGTCATCAACGCCGTCCTCGAGGTGGCGTCCGGTGCCTGCGAGTCGGTCATCGCGGGCGGCGCCGAGAGCATGAGCCAGGCCGAGTACTACGCCACCGGCCTGCGCTGGGGCCGGCCCGGCGAAGAGATCAAGCTGACCGACCGGCTGGCCCGCGCCCGGGTCACCGCCGGCGGCCGGCACCACCCGGTGCCCGGCGGCATGCTCGAGACCGCGGAGAACGTGCGCAAGCAGTACGGCATCACGCGCGAGGAGCAGGACCGGCTGGCGCTGCTGTCGCACCGGCGGGCCGTCGCCGCCCAAGAGCAGGGCCGGTTCGCCGACGAGATCGTGGCCGTCGAGGTGCCGGGCCGCCACGAGACCGCCGTCGTCGACCGCGACGAGCACCCGCGCGCCGACTCCACGCTGGAGCAGCTTGCCGCGCTGCGCCCGGTGCGGCGCAGGCTGGACCCCGAGTCGACCGTCACGGCGGGCAACGCGAGCGGCCAGAACGACGGCGCCGCCGTCTGTCTCGTGACCACCCGCGAGAACGCCGACCGGCTCGGCCTGCCCGTTCGGGCCAGGCTCGTGTCGTGGGCGGTGGCCGGGGTGCCGCCGCACCTCATGGGGCTCGGCCCGGTGCCGGCGGCGGCGCGGGCGCTGGAGCGCGCCGGCCTCGCTTTGGCCGACATGGACCTCATCGAGCTGAACGAGGCGTTCGCCGCCCAGGTCCTCGGGGTGGCCCGCGAGTGGGGGTTCACCGACCTCGACGCCGACTTCGACCGGGTCAACGTCAACGGCTCCGGCATCTCGCTCGGTCACCCGGTCGGCGCGACCGGCTGCCGCATCCTCGCCACGCTGCTGCACGAGATGGTCCGCAGGGACGCGCGATACGGTCTCGAGACGATGTGCATCGGCGGCGGCCAGGGCCTCGCCGCGGTCATCGAGCGGTGCTGACGACGCCGACCGGCGCCAGTTTCACCGATTCGGTAACACGAGGCGTGCTCGAATGATTACCTAGAGGGGTCGATCCGCGTCGGATTCCTTCGCCGGTTCCTTCGCCGTGGGGACATAGCGGAGCTGAGCGCGGCGGCTCCGCTATGTCCCCACGGCGAAGGGCCCGCCCCGGCTACCCTGATGTTCATCTGAGCGTCACGTTAATGACACCGATCCGTCTCCGCGGAGATGGCAGTTTGTGCCGAGTGCTCATAGGTCATCGCGATACCCCTCCGGAGGAGGCGGCCGAAGGTTCCGCGCCCGCGGGGCGCCGCCGGGCCGTGGCCGTCCCGCGCTGGCTGACGCCCGTGGCGCTCGCCGTCGGCTTCGTCGTCGTCGTGCTCGTCAACCTGCGCCTGCCGACCCCGTCGGACCAGGTCAACTACATGCACGCCGCGTCCGTGTTCCCACACCCGCTGCGTCCCACCATCCTGATCCACCAGGTCACCAGGTTCGGCCTGATCATCCCGATGCGGCTGGCGATCGCGGTCTTCGGGTACTCCCAGGCGGCGTACTACGTCGTGCCGATCCTGGCCGCGCTGACCCTGCTGCTCGGCACGTACACGCTCGGCACCCAGATGTTCTCACGGCCCGTCGGCGCCGCCGCCGCGATCGTCGTCGGCACCGCCACGCCGGTGTTCGGCGACGCCGCCGACCCGCTGCCCGACGTGTTCGCCGCCGGCCTGTTCACCGTCGCGCTGGCGATGGCACTGGCCATCCGGCGGCGCCGGCTGGAGCCGCGCTGGTGGGTGCTCGCCGGACTTGGGCTCGTGCTCGGCTGGTCGTACCTCGTCCGCGAGTTCATCGTGTTCGTCTGGCCGCTCATCCCGATCGTGCTCTACCGGCGCGTCGGCTGGCGCGGCCTGGCCCTGGTCGCGGCACCCGTCGCCGCGCTGTTCGTCGGCGAGATGCTGCTGTGTTGGAACCTGTACGGCAGCCCGCTCGCCCGCATCCACGCCGTCACCCACCACGCCGAAGGCCAGGTGCCGGCGCGGATCGCCCACTCGTTCCAGAACAAACCGCGCCACGTGTACGTGCTGCGCCTGCCGACGACGCTCAATGACTACCCGGAGGGCGGCTGGCTGCTGGCGTTGCTGTCGCTCACCCTGCTCGGCGGGGCGATCTGGCGCCGCAAGTTCGCCATCGTGGTGAGCTGGTGCGCGCTCCTGTACGTGCCGCTCACGCTGCTCGGCGGCATCCTCGATCCCGCCCAACCCAAGCTGCGGCTGCAGCTCATCCGCTACTGGTTCCCCATCTTCCCCGCTTTCATCATCGGCGGGCTCGGCGCGCTCTGGATGGCCGGCCGCATGCTCGGCGCGCGGCGGTGGCGGATGCCGGCGATGGTCGCCGCCGCGCTGCCGGTGGTGCTCGTGCTCGGCACCGCCGCGGCGAGCGCGGCCACCGCGGGGGCCGGATGGTGGGCACGGCCCGGCACCCGCGCGGGCGGCGCCACCCAGCTCGAGGCGTTCCGGACCTGGATGTCCAGGCACGGCACGGCGGTGCAGCGGGTGTGGACCGACGACCACACCGCCCGCATCCTCCTGCTCTATCGGTCGGGGCCGTTCGGCGGCGTCGCCTGGCACGCGAGGGTGGGCCGGATGGTCGCCGGCGGGCCCCCGCCGCTGCCCGGTGACCTCGTGCTCTTCTTCGACGCCGCCCAGGGCCGCGAATGCGGCTTTTGCCACCTGTCCGCCACCCAGGTGTGGGGCGACCCGCCGCGGCCGCGCCCCGGCTGGCGCCAGGTGTACGCCAGCCGGGACGGGATCGTCCAGGTGTACGCCGTCGAGCCGGCGCCGGACGTCCGCTGACCCTCCTTATGACGTGACCTGGTAACGCGACAGCATGCCGGCCGTGATGTGGTCGCCGACGTGGCAGTGGAACAGCCAGATCCCGTTGTCGTCCGGCACCATGTCGGCGACGGTCATCTGCGCGGGGAGCAGGCTGATCACGTCCATGCGCATCCCGCCCACGAGCACGGTGTTGCCGTGCCAGTGCGGGGTGTGCAGGTCGACCTCGGTGCCCATGGACATCACGTACCACCGGACCCGCTGCGCGTTCCGCATCGTGAACAGCGGGCCGTTGCCGTACACGAAACCGTTGATGGAGTGCATGAGGTTGGACTCCTCGAAGCCCTCCTCGTCGCTCGCCGGGGGCGGGCCGTTCTGCGCGAACGCGGCGATGTTCCGGTCCAGGAACGGCGACTCGTTCTCGTTCGCGACCATGTACATCGCGAAGATCTCGCGGTCGACGTCGGCCGGGCTGCCGTCCGCCCGCGCGCTGCCGCGCTTGGTGACGACCATCGGCCCGATCAGGCCGGCGTAGGTGTCGGCCACCTCGTCGGTGTGGCTGTGGTACATCCACATGACGGAGCTGCCGTCGTGCGGACCGGGCCCGGCGCGGTCCGGCACCTGCCACTGGTAGGTGACGGTGCCGCCCGTCGGCACCGCGTCGTCGGCCTTGTCGCCCCCGGACGTGCCGTCGTTGTAGGGGGCGCCTTCGGAGTTCTTGGCGTAGAACACCCCGTGCGGGTGGACGCTCGCCGGGAAAGGACAGGTGTTCCGGAAGACGACGCGGATCGTGTCGCCCACCTCGGCGTGGATGACCGGGCCGAGGAACCCGTTGGCCGGGTCCTGGGCGGCCCGGGTGCGGAAGCTCCCATCGGTGTAGCCGTGGTACAGGCACTTGTAGTACTTCGAGCCGATGCGGTGGTCGCCACTTTGCACGTAGGTGTTCTCGGTGTCGCCGAACGGCTTGCCGGTGATGACGTTGAAGCCCTGCGGCGCGTAGTCCCAGATGACGACGTCGGCCGAGATGAAGTACGTCCTCGTCACGGCCGCGGCCGCGCGGCTCGGTGCCGACGTGGCATGCAGTGTGGCGATCGCCAGCGCCACCGCCGCCGCCGCGGCGGTGATTTTGTACACGAACCCGAGCCCGCGTGGTACGGCTCTCCGTTGTCGCATTTCCGACCATCCCCTCCCATTTGACGGACGCCTGGAGGGTAAAGTCGGTCAGACGATTTGATAAGTAACGGAACGCCCTTAATAGGACGTGAAACCCCTAGGGGTGCTTTCTCCGTTGTTTCGCGTTCCAACGAAGCGGAACGCCGACGAAACGCTCGCCGCCCGCGTCACGCCGGCATGGCGTCGCCGGCCGGCACGGGAGCCTCACCGGCCGGGCGGAGCTGCGCGGCGATCTCGTCGACCGTGCGGAGGATGGCGATCGACTCGTCCAGCGGCAGGTGCGGCGACTCGAGCAGCCCGGCGCGCAGGCAGCGGGCGACCTCCTCGGCCTCGTAGGTGAACCCGTTGCCCTGGAGGTCGAGCTCGAACGTCTCCGGTTCGGCCCCCGTGCGGTGCAGGGTCATCGCCGTCGGCCGGTAGAACAGCGCAGGGACCTCGATGCGCCCCCTGGTGCCGGTCACCGTCGCGCGCTGCGGCGACTCGGTGGTCAGGCCGCAGTGCAGCAGGGCGAGCGCCCCGGACTCGTACCCGAAAAGGATGCCGGTGTTGGCGTCGACGCCGGTGGGCGCCAGCGCGGCCCGCGCCTGCACCGTGGCCGGAGGGCCGAGCAGCATCCACGCGAACGACACCGGGTAGACGCCGAGGTCGAGCAGCGCGCCGCCGGCCAGCTCCGGCGAGTAGAACCGGTTCGCCGGATCGTACGGCGGTACCCAGCAGAAGTCGGCGTACACCGCGGTCACCTCGCCGATGGCGCCGTCGGCCACGAGCTCGCGCAGCTTGACGACGAGCGGGTTGAACCTGGTCCACATGCCTTCGAGCAGGAAGAGACCGCGCTCCCGAGCGACGGCGACGAGCGTCTCCGCCTCGGCGGCGCGCGGCGTCAGCGGCTTTTCCACCAGGGCCGCGCGCCCGGCCTCAAGGCACAGCCGGGCCGCGGCGAGGTGGCCGTTGTGCGGCGTGGCCACGTACACCACGTCGACCGTCTCGTCCGCGGCGAGTTCGGCGTACGACCCGTACGCCCGCGGGATGCCGAACGTCGCGGCGAACGCCTCGGCGGTGTGCGGGGCGCGCGACCCCACCGCGGCGATCTCGTGATCGGGCAGCAGCATGAGGTCGGCCGCGAACGTCCTGGCGATGGATCCGGTGCCCACAATGCCCCACCGGATGGGTCCGTTCGTCGTCATCGGGATCCTGTCGTCGTCACGGGCAGGCGGGGAAGAGGCGGCGGGTGCCGGTGCCGGCCGCGTACGCCGCCGGGTCGCTGAACCGGCAGCCGAACGTCGCCGCGCCCGGCCTGGTCACGTCGTCGCCGGCCGGCCGGACGCCCCTGTGCACCCAGGCGGCGAGGTCGTCCCAGGCCGTGCCGGCCTCGACGCCGGAGAACTCGCAGTGCTGCGCGGCCCGGATGGCGCGCTGCACGACAAGACCGCCGCGACCGTGCCTGGTCACGTCGGCGCGGTAGAGCTGCTCCATCGAGAACGGCACGAACATGTCGCCGAGGTCGTGCAAGGTCAGCACCGGCGCCGATGGCCGGCCGACGATCCGCGGCACCTGGATCAGCCGCCGGGTGAACCGGTCCTTCGGGTCGGCGACCGGCACCCGCTGCACCGTGCCGTTGACGTCGACCGGGGTGTTCGGCGCGTACCGGGTGCCGACGTTGGTGGCGAGCGGTCCCGGGTTCTGGGCGAGGGTGGTCCCTGCCGTCGTGGTGACGACCGTGAACAGGAAGTCCTTCCAGACCGAGAGCGCCTGCTCGGCGCCGGGCCGCGGGCCGCCGGACCGGTTGACCACGATCGACCTGAACTGCTTGCCGAGGTCGGTCGTCGTGTCCTGGCCGCCGGGCCGCAGCGCGTCGAGGCCGAGCGCGTGCTCGATCCTCGGCACCGCGCTGGTCAGGTAGTCGGCGGGAATCGGGTAGGCGCGGACGCCGGCCAGATCCTGCGCGACCACGTTGTAGTCGAGGAAGAAGTCGAAGAGTGCGTCGTCGCCGAGCACCCCGCACATCGGCAGCGCGCCCGCGTACAGCCCGGGGAACTGCTCGAGCGAGCGGCCGATGATGTGCCCGCCCATCGACACACCGGCGATCATCGTGCGGCGCGGCGGGCGCACCAGCCGCCGGAACAGCAGGGCGAGGTCCTCGGTGTTCAACACGCCCGCCCGCACGTCGTAGCCGTTGTCGGCATACGACGAGGCCGCCCACGCGTACCCCTCGTCGAGCAGCTTCTGCCGCAGCCCGAACGCGGGCACGTCCACTGTGAGCACGGTGCCGTTGCCCCGGAAGCCGTGCGCCCACATCACGAGCTCGCCGTTCCACCGGGGCGGCACCTCGATGTCGTAGGCCGCGTGCTCGTGGACGCCCTGCAGCACGCGCGCGGGCGCTCCGCGCACCGCCGCGGGCGGCAGCGGCGGGTTGTCGATCGTGTAGCCGGGCAGCGGCTCGTCGCCGGGCACCGCCCGACCGCCGGCGCCGCCGGCGCCGGCCGCGAGCGGCCGGGCCGAGCTCGCGGGCGCGGCGCCGAGCACGCCGAGGGCGAGGGCGGCCGACGCGGCCAGGCAACCGAGGCGACGGACGGACGGGCGCATGGTGACGCTCCTACCTCCCGTGATCCGGGACGGGCGGTGTGGGGGGTGGGTCGACCGAAGTTCGGTGCCGCCGGCCAAGCCGGTGGTCAGCCGGTGGTCAGCCGGCGGGAGCCGGAGGGATGCCGTTGCCCGGAGCGGCGGGCTGCGGATTAGTGTACGGCTGGATGGCCCCGTCGCCGTCGTCGGTGACCATCGGTTGCCCCTGCAGCACGATCGCGTCGCCCTTGATGGTGCCGATCTGCACGCCGGTGTAGCCGGCGTGCGAGTCCTTGCCGTAGGCGAACGGCACCAGGCCGGGCCCGGTGAACTTCGTGTTCTCGATGGCGCGCACGATGCTCTGCCGGGTCGGGTTCTTGCCCGCTGCCTGCAGCGCCTGCACGAACGTGTAGGCGGCGCCGAACCCGTAGGAGACGTTGCCGTCCAGCGGCAGCTTTGGGATGTACTGGTCGTGGATCTTGGTGAACAGCTGGACCCAGCTGTTGGACGCGTCGCCGATCGGGGTGCCGTAGGAGTCGGTGATGACGCCCTGGATCAGCGGGTTTCCCTTGAGCTTGGTGCCCGCCTGCTTGGCGAAGTTCTCCAGCAGACCGGTGAGCGTGATCGGGTCGGAGCCGACGTTGCTCACCACGAGCTGGGCCCGGGAGTTCAGCTTGAGCTGGGCCAGCCGGAACAGCGCGGTGTAGGCCGGGATGGTGAACAGCACCACCACGTCCGCCTTCGACTGGACGATGGCCTGGGCCTGCGGGCCGATGTCGGTGTTGCCGGGCTGGTAGCTCTGCCTGGCCACCACCTGGCTCGCCGGGATCTCCTTGTCGAGCCCCTTGACGCCGTCCTGCCCGAAGTCGTCGTTCTGGTAGAAGTAGGCGACCTTCTTGCCGGGCATGGTCTGCTTGATGTGCTGGCCGAGGATCTTGCCCTCGCGGATGTAGTCGGTCTGCCAGCCGAAGGTGTAGGGATGGGTCTTCGGCTGGTCCCAGCAGCCGCATCCGGACGCGACGAACAGGTCGGGCACCCGCTGCGCGTTCAGGTAGTCGACGACCTTGGTGTGGGTGGGCGTGCCGAGGCCGTTGAAAATCGCGAAGACCTTGTCCTGCAGGACCAGCTTGTGCACGACGTCCACGGTCTGCGTCGGGTTGTAGACGTCGTCCACGTACTTGTAGACGATCTTCCGGCCGTTCACCCCTCCGTTGGCGTTGACGTAGTCGAAGTACGCCTTCGATGCGGCGGAGATCTCGCTGTAGCCGGGGGCGGCCGGCCCGGTCAGCGGCTGGTGGCTGCCGATCGTCACCGTCGTCGCGGTGACGCCGGGTGCCGATGCGCGGCTCGTGCCTCCTGTGCCGCCCTTGCCGCCGCCACCGCAGCCGGCGGCGGCGAGGACGAGGGCCGCGCCGGCGGCGACGACGGGAAGAGCCCGTTGCCCGTTCATGATTCCTCCAGGTGGGTGGGTGGGAGCCGGTGCGGAGGCGTACGGATCGAGGATCGGCGCGGGCGGCGCATCAGCTCGCCTTCGAGAAGTAGCGTTTCGGGTTTTCGACGAGCATCTGGTCGATTTGCGCATCGGTGACGCCGAGGGCGCGCAGCGCGGGCAGCACGTCGTCGCTGATGTGCAGGTAGTTCCACTTGGGCGCCATCGCGAGGATCGTCCCGGCGTCGGGGCCGAACCAGTCCATGTAGCAGCTGGCGTCGTGGCTGAGGACCAACCGGTCCGCGTAGCCACGCGCGCACAGCGCGGCGATGGTGCGTACCCGGTCGGCGGTGGGGTTGAACACGTCGAGGCCGAACCGGTCCATGCCGAGGATCGCCCCGGTGTCGGCGAGCTCCATCAGGTAGTCGAGGTCGTTGCTGTCGCCGGCGTGCCCGACGACGACCTTGGTGAGGTCGACGCCCTCGCTGTTGAACAGGTCGAGGGCCTGCCGGCCGGTCTGCGCCGCGGCCGAGGTGTGCACGGTGATCGGCGTGCCGGTCTCGCGGTGCGTGGCGGCGACGGCCTTGGCCACCCGCTCCACGCCCGGGGTGCGGCCCTGGGCCTCGACGCAGCATTTGAGCAGCGCGGCCTTCACGCCGGTGGCGCCGATGCCGTCGACGATGTCCCGGGTGAAGTCGGTCACCATCGGCTCCGGACCGCCGTAAATCGTGCCGGGACCGCGGTACTCGAGCTGCATGGGAATGTTGTTGTAGGTGTAGAGGCCGGTCGCGACAATGATGGTGAGGCCTGGGACCTGTTCGGCAATACGCTGAATTCTCGGGATATACCGGCCAAGCCCCCATACAGTCGGATCAACGATCGCGGAGATGCCGCGGTCGCGCAGTTCGCTCAGCCTCGCGACCGCGTCAGCGACCCGCTCCTCTTCGTCCCACCAGGCGCCCGCGCCGTAGTTGTCCACGTACTCCGTCGACACGACGAACACGTGCTCGTGCATCAGCGTCGAGCCGAGTTCGGCCACGTCCACGGGGCCGCGAACCGTCTCAACAGCGGGCATCCACCTGCCTCCTCAAGGGGCAAGAGTGCGCATACCGACCGGTCGGTATCAGGAAAATAGGCCGCCCGGGCACCTCAGTCAACGGCGCGGGCGCCCGTTTCGAGAAAGGCGGGTCGGTCATTGCGCCGCGGGCGGCGCTGTGGACGCCCGATCGATCAGGCGGGTCGGCAGCAGAAGCTGTTTCGGCGGACCGGGTTCGGCCATCAGGTCGAGCAGCAGTCTGGCCGCCTCCGCGCCGATTTCCCGTTGCGGGATTCGTACGCTCGTCAGCGGCGTGGCCATGCGCGACAGCATCGGATGGTCGTTGAACCCCACCAGCGACACGTCGCCCGGGCAGTCGAGGCCGGCGTCGCCGAGCAGGTCGAGCAGGCCGAGCGCCAGCAGGTCGTTGCCGGCGATCACCGCGGTCGGCCGCGGGCCGGCCGCGTCGAGCAGCGCCTGGCCGGCTGACCGGCCGGCGGCCTCGGTGAAGGCGTCGGCGAACGCGATCGGGCCCGGCTCGAGGCCGTGCTCGGCCATGGCGTCGAGGAACGCGCGGTAGCGGCCGTGTCCGGTGGACAGCCCCTGCGGCCCGGCAAGGTGGCCGATCCGCCGGTGCCCAAGTGCCACCAGGTGGCCGACCGCCGCCCGGACCCCGGCCACCTCGTCGGGGATCACTGCCGGGATCGCGCGGTTGTCGGTGGTGCGGTTGACCAGGACCATCGGCACGTCCGCCTCGGCCATCCGGTCGAGCAGCGGATGGTGACGGCGCGCCGTCGCGACGATGAAGCCGTCCGCCTGCCTGGCCCGCAGGGCCGCGAACAGCAACTCCTCGCGGCCCTCGTCGTTGTCGGTGTTGGCGACCAGCCCGCTGTAGCCGGCCGGTCCCAGCACCTCGTCCACGCCACGGACGATCGGGGGGAAGAGCGGGTTGGTGAGGTCCGGGATCATGATCCCGACGGTGTACGAGCGGCGGGTGCGCAGCCCGCGGGCCAGCGAGTTGGGCAGGTAGCCCAGCCGGTTCGCGGCGGCCAGCACCCGGCGGGCGGTGGCGGGGGAGACGCGGGCGCGCGTCGCCGGGTTGAGCGCGCGCGAGGCTGTACCTGGATGAACCCCGGCCGCCCGGGCGACATCGCTGAGCGTGACAGCCACGCCCTGAGAGTAAGTTCATGACACCGGCTCGGCAAGCGATTGCGCGGGCTTTGCCATTTCTTGGGTTGACACCCCTTATACGCAGCCTTAACGTCGAGGCAATCGATTGCATCGTTTCGGTGCACCGCTCCCGCGGAGATCCCGGGCCGGACCCCTCGCCGATGGGCCCCCTCCATCGGCCGGCCCGGGGTCGCGGTTGCGCAGGTGAGGTGGCCCGGGAAGCATGGGCGGGGTGGAGGTTACCGATCACCAAGGGTCCGCGCCGCGCGTCGTGTTCGGCGTCGGGGCGCTGGCCAGTGTGCCCGCCGAGGTGTCCAGGCTGGGCGGGCGGCGCGTCCTGCTGATCGCCGGACGGCACGAGAAGCCGCACGCCGACGTCCTCGCCACCGCCCTGGCCCCGGCGGGCCGGATCGAGGACGTGGTGGTGCACGTCCCGGCCGAGATGGCGGCCGCCGCGCTGCGCGCCGCCGGCGAGTCCGGCGCCGACCTGCTCGTGTGCGTCGGGGGCGGCTCCGCCACCGGGCTGGCGAAGGCGATCGCCAAAGAGACCGGCATCCCCATCCTCGCGGTGCCGACGACGTACTCGGGCAGCGAGCTGACCCCCGTGTGGGGGCTCACCGCCGGCGGTCGCAAGACGACGGGAACCGATCCGCGGGTGCTGCCGCGCGTGGTCGTCTACGACCCGGAACTGACCCTGTCGCTGCCGCCGGCGGTGTCGGCGGCCTCCGGCATGAACGCGATCGCGCACGCGGTCGAGGCGCTGTACGACGCCGGCGCCGCGCCCGAGACCAAGGCCATGGCCGAAGAAGGCATCGCCATCCTCGCGGCGGCGCTGCCCGCCGTGGTCGCGCGCCCCGATGACCTGCCGGCCCGCACCCGGGCGTTGCGCGGCGCCTGGCGGTGCGGCGCCGCGCTGGCCGGCGCGACCATGGGCATCCACCACACGATCTGCCACGTGCTCGGCGGCGCCTACGACCTGCCGCACGCGGAGACGCATGCCGCCGTGCTGCCGCACGCGGTCTCCTGCGTCGAGGCGTTCGCCCCGGAGGCGATGGCCAGGATCGCCGCCGCGCTGCGGGCACCGGAGGCCGCGAGCGGGCTGTGGGACCTCGCCGCCGCGCTGGGCGCGCCGACCGCCCTGGCGCAACTGGGCCTCCACCACGAACACCTCGACGCCGCCGCCGACCTCGTGGTCACCGCGGCCGCCAGGAAGGGCCTGGCCGGGCCGCGCCCGGTGGGCCGCGAGTGGGTGGCCGAGTTGCTGCTCGCGGCGTGGGACGGCGCCCGGCCCGAGACCTGACAAGCCGGCTACTTCGATGGGAGCGGCACCGTGGAAAACCTGACGGCTGAGGTCCTGAGCCGCCTCGACAGCACCCCCGATCCGCGGCTGCGCGAGATCATGCGGGCGCTCGTCCGGCACCTCCACGCCTTCACCAGGGAGGTCGCCCTCACCGACGAGGAGTGGCTGGCCGGCGTCAAGTTCCTCACCGCCACCGGGCAGATGTGCGACGACACGCGGCAGGAGTTCATCCTGCTCTCCGACACGCTCGGCCTGTCCATGCTGGTTGACGAGATCAACCACGGCGCCGGCGAGACCGCGACGGAGTCGACGGTGCTCGGCCCGTTCTACGTCGCCGGCGCGCCGCTGCGCGAGTACGGCGAGTCCATCGTGCTGGCCGACGACGCGCCGCGCGCGGTGGTTTCCGGCGTGGTGCGCGGGACGGACGGCAAGCCCATCCCCGGCGCGCTGCTCGACATCTGGCAGACCGCCACCAACGGCCTGTACGACGTGCAGGACCCGAGCCAGCCCCCGTACAACCTCCGCGGCAGGTTCCACGCCCGGGACGACGGGTCGTACCGCTTCGTCACGGTGCGGCCTGCGCCGTACCCGATCCCCGACGACGGACCGGTCGGCGGGCTGCTGCGCGCCACCGACCGGCATCCCTGGCGGGCCGCGCACATCCACGCCATCGTCTCCGCGGACGGCTACCGGCCGGTGACCACGCACATCTTCCCCGACGACAGCCCCTATCTCGACTCGGACGCGGTATTCGGCGTCAAGGACAGCCTGGTCCGCCGGTTCGTCCGCCGCGACGACCCCGGCGAGGCCGCCCGCCTCGGCGTCGACCCCCCGTACTTCACCGTCGACCACGACTTCGTCCTGGCGCCCAGGTAGCGCGCCCAGGTCCGGGGCGGCCCGCGGAGGCGGCCGAAGATCACTGCGCCGACGAGGCCGCCCAGATGTTGATGCCGGCGTCGACGGCGTCCTTGTCGATGGCGGCGAGCTCGTCGGGGGCGAAGCCGAGACGGCCCGTGGCGGCCAGGCTGTCCTCGAGCTGGGCCACGCTGCTCACCCCGATCAGCACGGACGTGACCCGGGCGTCACGCAACGCCCAGGCCAGCGCCATCTGGGCGAGCGACTGGCCGCGCGCCCGCGCGATGTCGTTGAGGCTGCGGATGTGGGCGAGCGACTGGTCGGTGAGCAGGTCGGGCGACAGCGACGTGCCGCGGCTGGCCCGCGAGCCCGCCGGGACGCCGCCCAGATACTTGTCGGTGAGCATGCCCTGAGCCAGCGGGGAGAAGGCGATGCAGCCCATGCCCTCGGCCTCGAGCGCGTCGAGCAGGCCGCCCTCGATCCAGCGGTTGAGCATCGAGTACGACGGCTGGTGGATCAGCGGCCTGGTGCCCATCCGGCGCAGGATCGCCGCCGCTTCGACCGTGCGGTCGGCCGAGTACGACGAGATCCCCGCGTACAGCGCCTTGCCCGAGCGGACGGCCTGGTCGAGCGCGCCCATCGTCTCTTCGAGCGGGGTCTCCGGATCGAACCTGTGACTGTAGAAGATGTCGACGTAGTCGAGCCCCATGCGCGCGAGCGACTGGTCGAGGCTGGCCAGCAGGTACTTCCGCGAGCCCCACTCGCCGTACGGCCCCGGCCACATGTCGTAGCCAGCCTTCGTCGAGATGACGAGCTCGTCGCGGTACGGGCGGAAGTCCTGCGCGAAGATCCTGCCGAAGTTCGTCTCGGCCGAGCCGTACGGCGGTCCGTAGTTGTTGGCGAGGTCGAAGTGCGTCACGCCGAGGTCGAAGGCCCGCCGCAGGATCGCCCGCTGCGTCTCCACCGGCCGGTCGTCGCCGAAGTTGTGCCACAGCCCGAGCGACACGGCGGGCAGCTTCACCCCGCTGCGCCCGCAGCGCCGGTACGGAAGGCGATCGTAACGATCCTGAGCGGCGAGATAGGTCATGGGATCGAGTCTGCCATCGGCCGCGCCCCGACCTGCGAGACGGCCACCGCACCGGCACGGCATCCGGCCGTGACCGCCGCGCGGTCGTCGCCGCCGGCGAGGCGGGCGGCCAGGAAACCGCCGGCGAAGGCGTCGCCCGCGCCGGTCGAGTCGATCGCCCTCGCCCGGCCGGCGCCGGCCCGTACCGTGATCCGGCCGGCGCGGGCGGCGAACGCGCCGGCGGCGCCGAGCTTGACCACCACCAACTCGTAGAGCCGGCTGAGCAGGAGGGCCGCGGTCTCGGCGTCGGCCGCCCCGCTCAGTAAGACCGCCTCGGCCTCGTTCGGCATGATGACGCAGCCGGCGGTGGCCCGGAGGAAGCGCTCGACGCCGAACTCGGCGAGGAAACCCGTCGACGCCGGATCGACGCTGACCCGCACCCCGCGCCGCCTGGCCCGCGCCATGGCCAGCCGGGCGAGGTTTCGGCCGGCCGGGGTGAACAGCGTGTAGCCCGAGATGTGCAGGAGGCCGGCGCCGTCCAGCAGCGCGTCGTCCCAGTCGGCCGGGCACAGCCGGCCGCCCGCGCCGCGATGGGTGAGCATGGTCCGCTCGCCGGACGCGTCGACCATGACGACGATGACCGCGGTCGGCCGTTCCGCGTCGAAGCTGAGATGGGGACGCACCCCGGCGGCGAGCAGTTGCCGGCGATGCCATTCGCCGGTGTCCGTGCCGACCCGTGCCAGCAACCGCACGTCCGCCCCCCGGGCGGCCGCCCATGCGGCGGTGTTCGCGGCCGAGCCGCCGGGCCGTACCACGATCTCCGCCGCGGTGTCGGTGCCCGTCGCGATCGGCGCCTGGTGCAGCGCGAGCACGTCGGTGACCACGTCGCCGACCACCAGGAGGGCCGGCCTCGACCGCCCGGCGGGCTCGGCCGCGACGGCGGGCATGGCCGGGTCGGCCGGCCGGCGCGGCCGCATCGGGGGCATGGGGGATGGGGGCGCCGTGGGCGCCATGGGCCGGCGGGGCTGGGCGGGCCGCCGTGGTTGCTCGGGGGCGATCATCCCGCGGCCGCCCAGCAGGTCGCGATCCGCGTCGCCAGTCGGACGTTGCCGCGGACCGCGGCCAGGTTGGCCTCGAGCGACGCGCCGCCGGTGTGCCGGACCAGGTAGTCGAGCAGGAACGGCGTGCTGGCCTGCCCCGTGACGCGGGCGCGGCCCGCCGCCGCCAGCGCGTCGGCGAGCACCTTGTCGTGCAGCGCCGGGTCCAGCTGGTCCTCCTCGGGCACCGGGTTGGCGACCACCAGCGCGCCGCCCGGCCCGTCGAGGGCGTCCTGCATCCGCATGATCGCGGCGACCTGCCGCGGCGACTCGACGGCCCAGTCGAGTGGCAGGCCCGAGCTGTGCAGGTAGAAGCCGGGAAAGGTGGCGGTGCGGTAGCCGGCGACGGTCACGTTGAGGGTCTCCAGCCGCTGCAGCGTGGCGGGGACGTCGAGGATCGACTTGACCCCCGAGCAGACCACGGTGATCCGGGTGCGGCTCAGCACGTCGAGGTCGGCCGACTCGTCCCTGCTGCGTGCCCAGTCGCGGTGCACGCCGCCGAGCCCCCCGGTGGCGAAGACGCGGATGCCGGCCCGCGCGGCGAGGAACGCGGTGGCTGACACGGTCGTGCCGCCGCTGGCCCCGATGCCGAGCGCGGCGGGCAGGTCGCGGTATCCCAGCTTGCGCATGGCGACGTCGGTGGCGACCCGCCGCAGCCCGCCCGGGTCGAGCCCGATGTGCGCGGTGCCGTCGATGACCGCGATGGTCGCCGGCACCGCCCCGGCGTCCCGCACGATGCGCTGCAGGTCCCTGGCCACCGCCAGGTTGCGGGGCCGGGGCAGGCCGTGCGAGATGAGCGTCGACTCGAGCGCCACCACGGGCGCGCCGTCGGCCAGGGCATCCCGCACCTCGGGGGACACGAGCAATGCTGATGCGGACATGGAAGGCCAGTACCTCATCATGGTGTCGGGCCGGCGCCGGTGGGGCTGTGCGCAACGTGCCTGCTGAAGCGGCTCGCCTCGCCGAGTCAAGGCCGCTTTACCAGTTGTCATATTAGCGGTAATCGTCATGCCGGGGTCACGTATCGAGCACGACGGCGATCTCGGCCCCGCGCGGGGTCTGCGCGCCCGGCGGCGGAAGCTGCCCGCTGACGCTACCGTGTCCGCCGCTCACGACCACGCGCAACCCCAGCCGGGCGGCGGCCGCGCGTGCCTGGGCCGGCGGCAGCCCGCGCAGGTAAGGGACGGTCACCTGCACGGCGGCCGGGACGCCGGTCGACACGTACAGCGCGACTCGCCCGCCGGCCGGCAGTCCGGTGCCGGCGGCGGGCTCGGTCCGCACCACCTGCCCGGCCGGCAGCCCCGACGGCATCCTGAGCACCACCGCCACCTCGAGCCGGGTGGCCCGCAACCGCACCCGCGCAGTCCGCTGGTCGAGCCCCGCCGTCGGCGGCACCGCGACATGCGGCGTGATCGCCACCTGCCGCACCGGACGCGAAGCGGGCGCGGCCGAACCGCCGTCCTGGGCGCTCGCGGCCGCCGGAGCCGCCGGCACCTCGGGCGTGGAGTTCCCCGTCCTGGCCACCAGCGACGTCATCCCCAGCACCGCGGCCACCCCGACGGTCATGATGCCGCCCAGCACCAGCATCGTCCGGGCCGACATGTCACGCTCGCCGCGCCTGGCCTCGTTCTCGTCAGACATGGTCGCCATCTCTTCCGAGGGCTCTTCCGCCGAGGGCCGCGCCCACCGCACCCTTGCTCCTCACCGGATGGGATGCTCCACCTCCGCACCGGGTTCGGAGCGATCCGTCCGGTGATGCCGGCCCGTGGTCCAGGAGTGAATGACATGTAAGGGATTTCCCTGATACCTGACGACCGTCCCGCTTTGCTAGCGTCTCGATTACCGCCGGAGCGGGGGCCCCGGCGGTCGTACGAAATGGCGATCGGGGGGCCATGGCAATGCCGAAAGTTCGGCTGTCGTATTGGTGGCGAGACCACGAACCCGGCGACGTCGTCGAGGTCGACGAGCAGACGGCATTATTACTGATCGGCCAGATCGCGGCGCCCGCCGGCACGGACGAGAGCAGTGCCGGCGGTGACTGAGCCGCTCCTTTCGTTTCCCGACGTCGAGCAATTCATCGTCGACCGGTTCAAGGATCGCGGCGAGCTCGCCGGCGTCGTGGTCGACATCTGGCCGCCGGCCGGCTTCGACGGCACCCAACGCGCCGTGCTCGTCTCCCGGGTCGGCGGCGCCTGGGTCGACGACCTGAGGGTCGACCAGGCCTTGGTCCAACTTGAGGGGTTCGGGCCCGACAAGGCGGCGGCGCACGCGGTGGCGCTCGTCGCCCGGGCGCTCGCGCTGCAGCTCCGGGATTCGGCCTATCCGGGTGGCATCGTCACCGACGTCGTCGAAGAGGACGGCCCTCGATGGCTGCCTGACTACCGGCATCCGACCGGCAACCGCTACCTGTCGGTGATCCGCGTCGCGCTCCACCCGGAGTGAGAGCGCCGATTCCGCGCAAGAGTCCCCGCCCGACCGCATGAAGGGATACCACTATGCCCGGCAACAACAACAAAGAGATACGGGTCGCCGGCAAGGGGCGCGTTCTGGTCGCGCCGCTCAACTCACCGGCTCCGGTTGACACCACCGCGGATTGGGCTCCGGTCTGGCGGGACCTCGGCTATACGACGACGGACGGCGTGAAGATCGCCAAGAAGGACAAGATCGATCCGATCGATACCTGGCAAAGCGTCAGCGCCGCCCGGTTCGTCTACTCCGATCGGGACCTGACGTTCAAATTCCAGCTCTTGCAGCTGAACGAGGACACGCTGCCGTTCTTCTTCGGCGGCGACGCGGTGGTGGCGGGAGCGGCCGGGTCGGGTCTGTTCACCTACAAGCTCGCGTCAGAACCGAAGATGGACGAGCGGATGCTCGGGATCGAGTTCAGCGACGGCGGCGCCACGAAGTATCGCCTCGTCGTCGCCAGGGGGCAGGTGACCGAGACCGAAGAGATCTCGCTGGTGCGCACCGCTCCCATCAAGCTCGGCGTGACCTTCACCGCGCTCGCCGTCGACCCCGACACACCGCTCCTCACCTTCCTGATGACGGACCCGGCGTACGCCCCGTAACGAGATCTTCCGAACGGAGTCGATGATGGCTGTCTACAACATCAACGCGGCGCGCGCACAGCGGCTGGAGGCGCTCGGCCACGAGTGGAAGTTCGAGCTCGACGGCGAGGTCTTCATGCTGCCGACGGAGTTCTCCCGCACTTTCGCCAAGCAGGTGTCGGAGCTGCCCGACAACGACCTCGACGGCCTGCTGCGGTTGCTGCTCGGCCCGGACCAGTTCGAGCGGTTCTGCGCGCACGAGGTCAGTGTCCAGGACGTGGCGGGCCTGCTCGAGGCGTACGGCAAGGACACGGGCATGACGCTGGGGGAATCCTCGGCCTCGACGCACTCATGACCGAGCACGCCGAGGCGATCGAAGCAGACCTGCTCCGCTACTACGGGGTGGACATCCTCGACTATCACCGCGGCCTGCTTTCCGCCCGGCGGCTCCGGGTCCTGGTGCAGCACCTCCCGCGCGACGCCGCGCTGGTCAGGGCGGTGCGCGGCGAGGCGGCCGACTGGGGGCCGACCGAGCATCTGCTGGCCGTCGCCGCCGACGAGCTCGCCATCGGAAACTGGCTGTTCGCCTCGGCGCACACCGCGGAGTCGGCCGACCGGCCGGAACGTCCGCAGCCGATCCGACGCCCGGGAGCCGACTCCGAAGCCGACCCTGAAGCCGGCCCGGCACCCGACGGTGGAGCCGACGCGGTGGACGGCCACGCGGCCGCCGCGACCCCCGAGCAGATAGCGGCGTTCTTCGGGGCGCCCGCCCCCAGGAGGTGAGCCGTGGCCCAACTCGAGCTCAGCTCCATCACCGCCGAGGCCGACGCGGCGATCCGCGACCTGATCGTGAGCGCCAAGCAGTCGGTGGCCGACGCCGTATCCAACGCGGCCCAGGAGCTCTCCCAGAACCTCACCCAGCACGTCAACGACGAGCTGGTCGAAATGACCGCGCGGTTCAAAGAGACCCATCCGGCCGTGACGCAGGCGGTCACCGACGTGGTCGGCTACGCCGACGCGATCAACACGACAGCGACCG
The DNA here is from genome assembly GCA_036378315.1 of Streptosporangiaceae bacterium. Taxonomy (GTDB): domain Bacteria; phylum Actinomycetota; class Actinomycetes; order Streptosporangiales; family Streptosporangiaceae; genus CALAED01. The sequence goes on from DASUWU010000039.1 coordinate 52,676, forward strand.
CCATGCGCGAGTCGTTCGATCAGGTCCGCGAGACCGCCACCCAGCTCAAACAGCTCCCGGGCACGGTCAAGGACATCCGCACCGGGCTGCGCGACACGGCCACCGAAGCCGGCAAGCTCGGCCGTGACATCCGCCAGTTCGCCGCGAGCTCGCCCGCGGCGATGCGCAGTCTCGCCACCGCGGTCAGCCGTGACCTGTCCCGCGCCTTCACCGCGGCCGGCCAGGGCGCCGCCAACGCGTCGGCCGCGTTTTCCCGCTTCCGCTCCAGCGCACAGGGACTGGCCGGCTCGGCGGCCGGGGCGGTCCGGTCGCTGGGGCAGCTGGCCTTGGGGTACGCGCGCGCCGCGGCCCAGGCCGTCGTCGCGGCGGCGCGCACGGTGGCGATGAACGTCGCGCAGCGGGCGATCGCCGTCGCCACCAGACTGTGGGCCGTCGCGCAGGGCCTGCTCAACGCCGCCATGCGGCTGAACCCCGTCGGCCTGATCATCACCGGGATCACCCTGCTCGTCGGCCTGTTCGTGCTGGCCTACCAGCGCAGCGAGACGTTCCGGAACATCGTGCAGGCCGTCATGCGCGGCGTGTCCACCGCGATCGGCTGGGTGGTCGACATCGCCAAGGCCGTGTTCAACTGGATTAAGGCTAACTGGCCGCTGCTGCTCGCCATCCTCGGCGGTCCCATCGGGCTCGCGGTGTTGGCCATCATCAAGCACTGGGACGCGATCAAGGCTGGCATCACCGCGGTGCGCAACTGGATCGTCGATCGGTGGAACGACGTCATCGGCTTCTTCTCCGGGATACCGGACCGAATCACCGCGGTCGCCAACCGGATGTGGGAAGGGCTCAAGTCGGCGGCCCGAGGGGCGATCAACTTCCTGATCGACGCCTGGAACCGCCTCGACTTCGGCATCCACGTCCACCTACCGTCCTTCATCCCCGGCATCGGCGGCAAGGGATTCGACGTCGACGACCTCATTCCCGATATTCCACGCCTCGCCGAAGGCGGCCTGGTGCCGAGCCGGGCCGGGGGCGTGCTCGCGCTGCTCGGCGAGGGCGGCGAGGACGAGGTCGTGCTGCCGCTGTCCCGCCTGAGCAAGGCGTTCGGCACCACGGCGAGGCCGGTCACCGTCAACGTCCATCCCCGGCCCGGGCAGTCGGAGTACGAGATCGGGCGCATCGCCGCCCGCGAGATCGCCTGGGCGGCGAAGCGATGACGGCGCTCCAGTTACCGGTGTTCGCCGTCGACGGCTGGGCCGGCAACACGGTCGATGATGACGGTGTCGAGTGGTGGGTGACCACGGAGGACGGTTGGGCCTCCTCGCCCGCGATCCGGCTCGCCCTGTCCGACCGGCCGGAACGCGACGGCGCGTTCGACTCGCCGTCCTACCGGGGCGCCCGCGTGATCACCCTGGAGGGCGTCGCGATCGCGCCGGATCGGATCAGCAAGGAGCGCGCCAAGGACCGGATAGCCGCGGTGCTGGCGGACGGCGGCGGCCTGCGCCCGCTGGTGGTCTCCGAGCCGCACGGGACCCGGCGCGCGCTGGTCCGGCTGTCGGCGGAGACCAAGATCGCCGACCGCAAGGCCGGCGTGTTCGAGTTCTCCGTGCAGCTCACCGCGCCCGATCCGCTCAGATACTCGGACGGCCTGAACGCGGCGAACTGCCCGCTGCCCAGCTCAAGCGGCGGCGTGCGGTTTCCGCTCACGTTTCCGCTGGACTTCGGCGTGGGCTCCGCCGGCGGGCGGCTCGTCCTCCAAAACGCGGGCACCGCACCGACCTGGCCATTCTGGCGGATCGCCGGGCCATGCCGGAGCCCGGTGATCACCGACACGGTGACCGGTGCGGAGCTGGTTTTCGCCCTCGACCTGCAGGCCGGCGAGACGCTCGACGTGGACACTGACGCCCGCACCGTTCTGCTGCAGGGCACGGCATCCCGGCGCGCCGCGCTGTTGCCGAGCTCACGGTGGTTCCCGTTGCGGCCCGGGACGACGCAGGTCGCCTTCCGCGCCGCCGAGTTCGATGCGGCGGCCCTGCTCACGGTCGAGTGGCACGACGCCTGGATGTGACCACAACCCAAGGAGAGGAATTCGTGTCATGGCCGAGCGTGATTCGGGCTGGGTCTCAGGAGGCCTGGTCGGCGCGGATGACGCGCGTCTGGCCACGGGGGTGCTCGCGACGCCGGGGACCGGACCGATCCAGGCACGCACCGGCCTGAAGCCGGCGGCGGGCGCACCGGGTCTCGTCGAGGCGACGCCGACGCCCTCGATGAGCGTCACGGTCCGGCCGTTCCAGGCGTCCATCCAGGGCACACGCACCACCGACGCCGGTCCCTACCTCGTGACCCTCGACCAGACCAAGACGATCACCGTCCCGCCCGCTCACCCGTCCAACCCGAGGTCCGACCTCATCGTGGCGCAACAGCGCGACCAGCAGTACGGCGACGAGACCACCGCCATGGAGGTCCGGTGCGTGAGCGGAACTCCGGGGGCCGCCCCCGCGGATCCGACGGTCTCGGCAGACTACGCGCCGCTCGCCCGGATCAGCGTGCAGGCCGGTGCCACCCAGATCACGAAGGCCGACCTGACCGACCTCCGCGTGTTCACCTCCGCGCTCGGCGGCGTGATCCCGGTGCGCGGCCCGGCCGATCGCCCCGCCAACCCGTACGCCGGGCTGTACGTCCACCGCCTCGACACCAGCAGGCTGGAAGGCTTCGACGGGACGCGATGGCAGACGCTGACCCGGGACGATGACACCGGCTGGCTCCAGGTGCCGGTCGCGGCGAACTGGACGGCCGGGACTCCGGAGCTCAACCAGGACGGTCCGGACGTACGGATCCGGCGGGTCGGCAACCTGGTCCACATGCGCGGCGGCGTGACCCGGCAGAACTCCCCTGGCACACACGGAACGCTCCTGCTGGTCGTGCCCAGCGGCTTGGTGCCTGCCTTCGCACACCGCTGGGTGGCGCCCACCTGGAAAGGCACCGGCGCCCAGTTCTACGAGCTGGCCGTACGCGTGGACGGAGAGTTGCAGATGTACACCGACGGCACTCCGGCGGTCCCCGTGGGTGAGTCCATCCTTGTCAACACCACATGGCTCCTGGGCTGACGAGAGGAAACCGACCGAAATGGCAGAACGCGACTCCGGCTGGGTGTCCGGCGGCGTCGTCGACGCCGAGGACGCCCGGCTCGCGACCGGCGTCCTCGCCATGGCCGGCGCCGGGCCGATCCAGACGCGTACCGGGCTCAAGCCGGGACCCGGCAATCCCGGCCTGGTACAGGCGACGGCGACGCCGTCGAGCGGCATCACGGTGCAGCCGTTCCAGGCCGTCATCCAGGGCACCCGGCTGACCGCGGCCGGCTCGTACCTGGTCACGCTCGACCAGGTGAAGACGGTGGCGGTGCCGCCGGCGCATCCGTCCAACCCGCGCCTCGACCTGATCGTGGCGCGGCAGCGCGACCAGCAGTACGGCGACGAGAGCAGCGGCATGACGGTGGAATGCGTGAGCGGCACGCCCGCCGCCGCGCCGGTCCCGCCCCCGGTCCCAGGCGACTATGTGGTGCTGGCGCAGCTCACGGTCCGCGCCGGCGCCGGCGTGATCAGCTCCACCGACATCACCGACCGCCGATCGTTCGCGGTCGCCGCCGGCGGCGTGCTACCGCTGCTGCCGCATGAGACCCCGCCCGCCCAGGGCTTCGACGGCCAGCGGGTCTACGACCTGGAGACCGGGCAGGACCTGGTGTGGCGGGCGGCCGGCTGGCGGCCCGCCGTCGCCGGGACGATCCAGGCGTACGGCCCGGCGGATTCGGGTTGGCCGCGGTCCGGCACGACCACCGGGAACACGCCGTTGGTGACCAACCAGGTCACGATCCCGCCCGCACCGTTCCCGCGCCTGCTGTACTACACGACGCAGGTCCTGGTCGGGACGTCGACGACGACGAACCGGTTCGACCACACCGTGATCATCAATGGCGTCGCCGAGCGGGTTTCGGCCTTTCACGGTGGTGCGACGAGCCTGACGAGCGTGGGCGCGGCGGGACAGTATGTCCTCGCGAGCGGCACCACGCCGCTCATCGTGCAGAGCACCGTGACGGCCCTCACCGCGCCGTCGACGGCGACGGTCGGGGAGCTCCGGACCAGATACAACGCGATCAACGTACTGGCCATCCCGCTGTGACCGGCCGGTACAGCTACTACGTGGCCGATCTGGGCACCGGCGTGGTCCGCGATGAGCTGCCGCTGCGCGGGGTGTCGTTCAGCACGGCCCTCAACGACGCGGGTGAGTTCCGCGGCCAACTCGTGCTCGGCGACCCGCGGATCGCCGTGCACGAGCCGTCGACGGCCGTCGCCCCCGGCCGCACCGCCCTCTACGTCGAACGGGACGGCGTCCCGGTCTGGGGCGGCGTCGTATGGACGAGCCGGTACTCGTCGGCCGACCGGACGATCGAGATCGACGCCGCGGGATTCCTGTCCTACTTCGACCATCGCCGGGTGCTGCCGTCCACGTACGACTCAGCGGCCGACGACCTGGCGACGCTGGCGACGTCCTACACCGACGTGGACCAGACCGAGATCGTCCGGGACCTGGTGCGCCAGGCCCAGGCCCAGCCCGGCGGCGACATCGGGATCGAGCCGGCCGAAACGGAGCCGGCCGCGGCCCCCATCCTCCGCACGATCTCCTACCCGGGCGCGCAGCTCAAGAGCGTGGGCGAGGCGCTGCGCGAGCTCGCCGCCCTGGAAGACGGCCCGGATGTCCTGTTCGACGTCGCGCACGCGCCGGGCGGCGGGATGGTGCGACGGCTGCTCGTGGGCACTCCCATGCTCGGCCAGCAGGGCTCGCCTTACGTCTGGGAGTACGGCGCCAACCTGGTGAGCTACACCTGGTCCGAGGACGGGTCGAGCACCGCCAACCGGATCTTCGCCCTCGGCGGCACCAGGGACGGCGATCAGGGCCAGCTGATCGCGGTCGCGGCCGACCAGACCACCGGGAGCCCGCTGGCCGAGACCGAGGTGTCCTACCTCGACATCATGGAGCCGGACGTCCTCCGCTCGCACGCGACGGCCGCGCTCGCCGCCGTGTCCCGCCCCGTCGTGCTGCCCGAGCTGACGGTGCGAGCCGACCTCGACCCGGTGCTCGGCTCCTATCACGTCGGCGACGACGCGCTGATCGTCATCAACGACGCGTTCTTCGCGGCCGGCGTGCAGTTCTCGGCGCGGATCATCGGGATCGCGGTGACCCCGGGCGACGACGCCGCCGAGGAAGAAGTGCAGCTCACCGTCAGCCCTCTCCAGAACGGACCGGCATGACCCGGATCAACCATCCCGACTCGATCCTGACAGAACTCCGGGAGCTGCGGCGCCGGCTGCACGCCCTGGAGACCGCCGTCTACCGCGGCTCGCCCCCGCCGGCCGCCCGCGCCGACGACCACCCCGACCCCGCGCCCCCGGACCCCGCCGACGCGGACGCCGGCAACCCGGAATGACTCACCGCGCGCGCCGGCCCGCACGCAGCCGATCGCTCAATGATCTTCAGGTGCTGTGCCCGTAGATGCGGTCCAGCCCCACGAGATCGACCTCGCCGGCGTCCGCCGTGGCCGGCGGCACGATCTTCGGCGGCGGCCGGCGAGCGTAGATCCGCCGGTGCGCGGTCCGTACTCCTGGCACAATTCACGACGTGTTCCGAAGTAGTTCGCCAATAGCAATTAATAGGCCGCGCGGCGTGCTGCCGATCGCCGCCGGCATCGCGTTTCTGGGCATGGCCGTCACGGGTTGTGGCCCAGGGGGCGGAACCGGCCGAGCGGCCCTCGCCAAGCTGCCGCCGCCGCTCACGCGCGCGATCACGGAGGCCGGCGCGAAGCAGGTGCTCATCAGGCACATGGTGACGATGAACCTGGCGCAACGACGGCTGAGCGCCACCGTCGCCGCGCGGGCGGAGACCGGCTCGGCCCTCGAGCTGCGCAGGGCGGAGTACAAGATCTTCAAGGCCAACAAGCTGCGCGCCTACAGCTTCAAGTTCACCTCGGCATGGGGAGCGAGCCCGAAGTTCAATACCTATCCTCGCTGGTTCGTCATCGCGCCGACCAACACCGGCACGGGCAAGAAGACCCGAGACCTCATGGTGTTCGTCCAGGACGCGCGGGGCGGGCCGTGGCTGGTCGCCTACAGCCCCCGGGCCGACCGCGCCACCGGTGCGCTCGGCAAGGGCATCGACGTCGCCGACGTTCCCGATGTGGTGCCGCCGAACGATCCTTCGCTCGTCCTACCACCGGACCGGCTCCCCGCGGCCCACGCCGACATGCTGTCCAGGGGCAAGCGCAGCCCGTCGACCCAACTGTTCCGGCTCACCGCGTCGGTGACCGACCGCTACAAGTCGGTGCTGGAGAACCGCAAGGTCTTCACCAAGCTCGGCTGGAAGGGGTACTACACCCCGACGCCGTCGCCGCATCCGGTGTACGCGGTGCGGACCACGTCCGGCGGCGCGCTCGTCTGGTACGCCGTCGACTTCACGACGGCGGGTCGCAACCCGGGAAAGGCCACCGACCTCGTCTGGGAAATCGACTCGTGGGGCGACCTCTTCACGCCTTTCGTCGGCCGGTCAAAAGTCCATTCCTGGTACAAGGGTCTCGAACGCCAAGAGGTCGTGGCCTACGTGCCGCCGCGCGGCAAGGGCAAGATCCAGGTCATCGCCGACCGCTGGTCCCCGGTCTCTCTCCGCGGCCGGTAACCGCCGCCTCGATAACTTCTGGCGCAGTCACGGCTCAGCATAAGACGATCCGACGTGATGCCGCTGCGCGGAACCCAGCCCTTACTTCCTGTCCTTCGCAAGATTCAGATTATCGCCGACCCTAACTGCATCTTCCCTAGTGGGCAAACCGATCGCATGGCACGAGTCGGTCCAAGAACTCCCCAAAGGAGCCGGAGACTTGCCGCGGAACCCTATCTTCGTCAATGTAGGTGACTGTTGGTTCGCCACAGGGTCCGCACGTCGAATAGTCGAGCATAACGGTATCGTGACCGGCGGAGGGGGTTAGGCAAATGACAATACCGATGTCTGGATAGCCCCATTCGTTAATTAGATAGGAACTGCCAAGTTCGGACGTTGAGTCAATCCCCCATTTGCCACCTATTCCAAGCAGGGCCTTGACCTCGAAATGGTCCGACGCCCAGGAAGTCGGGAAGTCGGTGGGGTAGCACTTATTTCGGAGACTGCCGCCGTTACGCTGATGCAGCGCGTTTACATATCGGCCTGGAAGTCGGACGCCAAGATCCTGCTCCGCGCGTCTCACCATTGATTCGTCCAGTGGTGGTCCTGTATAGAAGTTGCTTTCATCATACAGCTCCGTCATGCATGTCCTTTCTCAACCGGAGAATCCACCGGTGTGGCCTGTCTTCGCGTGGACCCACCTATCATGAGCTGGCTACCCCGATCGTAGACTCTGCTGACGGGCGGTGCGTTGCGCTCCTCCGCCAAAGGGACCGATGAGCGCCCCCCGGGCGTCACACCTTCAGAATGTGGCCCGATCCGGCCATCGTGCACCCATTAACCCACGCGTTGTCAACGAGTCATTACTAGATGCCAACGTCAATACCGAGGGATAATGTGGCCGAATTTGGCCAGCCGGCCGCCGGTGCGCATTACAGCGTTGTGGGCGGCTGCTAGCATCAGGCCCGCTAGCCAATAACCAGAAACTGGTAATTTGTCTGCTCACTGCAATCAAGCGGCCCCGACCGCCCTCCCCGCCACCGCAGCAGGGCGACCTCGAGACCTGACACCGGTGATCCGCGCTGCGCAGTTGGGGAATGAGACCGCGTTCCGGGCGCTCTACCGGGAGATGCAACCCCGGCTGCTGCGTTATCTGACCGCGCGGATCGGCACGGAGGCCGAGGACGTGGCATCGGAATGCTGGCTGCGCGTCGCCCGCGACCTCGACACCTTCCGTGGTGACATCGACGACTTCTGGCTCTGGACCGTGACAATCGCCCGCTACCGGGCGATCGACCACCTGCGCCGCAAGGACCGGTTGCCGCTGGCCGACGTGCGGGTGGAAGACCTCACCGAACTGGCCGGGCCGGAGGACCCGGCGGCGCTCACCCTGGACCGGATCTCCACTGAGCGCACGCTCGCCCTTATCGGCACGTTGCCGCCCGACCAGGCGGAAGCCGTGCTGCTGCGCGTCGTGCTCGGCTTCGAGCCGGCCCGGGCCGCCCAGATCCTGGGCAAACGGCCCGGTGCCGTGCGCACGGCCGCCTACCGCGGTCTGCGTGCGCTGGCCCGCCGCTTCGAAACGCGGCGCGAGGCTCGGTACTACTAGCGGGACGTCCGGTACTGGCGGGGCGCTCGGTAATGCGATCGCCCGCGTCAGGGCAGCAGCCGCAGCACCCACCACAGGCAGAGGCCGAGGGCGCCGATGTTGAGCGTCGAAAGGCCGGCGAGGATCGCCCAGCGGCCCGCCTGGTAGCCGGCCGGCACCAGCTCGGCCGGCCGGCCGCGCGCCGACCACTCGTCGCGCAGCGCGGCGGCGGGCACGTTCGGCTCGACCGCGTGCCGCGGGGTGTGACCGTTGAGCGGGAGCCCGGTGACCCAGCCGACCAGCTCGGCCACGGCGGCCGGGTCGGTGTCGAGGCCGGAGGCGAAGTACCTGACCTGCCCGGCTGCCTGGTCGAGCGTGCGGATCGTGTTGCCCATGCCGAGACCGCCCAGCCAGGCACGGACGTCGGGCGCGGCCTCAGCGCACAGCGCGCCTCCGATCGCGGTCCCGCGAACCAGGTCGGCCTTGGTGACCACCACCGCGATCCGTTTCTGGCGGCCCTGGTCGGGGCGCGAGCGCAGCTCGTTGAGCACCCGCTGCAGCGTGTCGGACGGATCCTCGTCGGAGGTGGCGGCCGCCTTGGCGACCCGCTCGCTCTCGTCCGCGTCCATGGCCCGCCGCACCTCGGGCAGCGCGAACGGGTCGATCACGAAGAGCAGCGCCTCGCCGTGGTCGAGGTAGCGGAGCGACTCCACCTGGGTCGCGCCGGTGAAGTGCTCGCCCGCCGGGTCGAACACGTAGAGGATCCGCCGTCCGGGACCCGGCAGGTCGACGTCCACCATGGTGGCCAGCGGCAGCTCTGGCCCGGTCTTGGCCAGCTGCCCGCCGCGCCGGAACTCCCCGAGCGCGCCCGCGTACGCCTGGGCGTGCCGCGGCTCTACGAAGGCGACCCGGCCGCCCGCCGCGTGCGCGCGCCGGCTCACCGCCCTGATGGCGAGGAACATGAAGGTGGTCTTGCCGGCCGCCGGGCCGCCGATGAACGGCAGCGGCTCGACCCGTACCCGGCCGATGCGTTCGGGGAGGCGGCCCGCGCAGTGCGGGCAGTAGGCGGTCAGCCGGTACCGGCCGAGCGGGATCGTCGTGGGCAGCCGTGCGCCGCACCGGCACACGTGCCGGAACGCGCCCCAGCGGTTGGGCGCGAGCCGCCGGTGCCGAGCGCCGCAGGACGGGCATTCGTACATCGGGAGCGCGATCTTCGCGTAGCAGAACGGGTGCGGGCAGGTCTGCAGGATCCGGCCGTACGCCATGAACACCCGCTCGACCGCGGCCAGCACCAGCGCGCCGGCGAGCCAGCCGGCCAGACCGACGGCGGCGACCACCGCGTACAGCAGGGCGAGGGCGGCGCCGAGCACGGCCACGGGGACGGCGGCCAGTACGATGCCGCCGCAGATCGCCAGCCACAGCGGGAAGGTGAAGAACCCCCACACGCTGCCGAGCAGGGTGCGCGTGGTGGCGGTCAGCGCGCGCCGCGCCGCCCCGCGCACGCGCGGCACGGTCGTCCTGGCGATCGACCACCAGTCTCGCCACACCTGGCCCAGCAGGTAATGCCGGTAGGCGGGCTCGCCGCCCGCCTCCCGCGATCCGATCGGCGGGCTCGTCGGCGGGACCGCCACCGGTGCCGGACCGTCCGCCCGGACGCCGGCCAGCGCCCGGCAGGCGTGCGCGTAGTAGAAACCCACCACCCAGAGGGCGGTCGCTGCCAGCGTGACCGAGAAGACCACCGGGAACACGACGGCGAAGCCGACGGCCATGACCACCAGCCAGACGATCACCACGAGCACCGCGGCCAGGAACGGCATGGTCAGCCTCCACGCCTGCGGAACAGCCGGCGCCGATCAGGCCCGCGTCGTCCGGCCTCGTGGCGCAGCCGGTCGGCCAGCCGCGCTCTGGCCGGCTCGCCGAGCGCGGCCAGCAGCGACTCGGTGAACTCCGGGGGACGGCCCGCGAACCGCCGCGCGGCGCCGGCGAAAGCGGCGTCAAGCAGCGCCGGCGTGGCGGGCGCCGCGGCGACGTGGTTCAGCGAACGAACGAGGTCCGGCACGTCGAGGGAGTGTAGGCCCGCGCGCATCACCGTGGCGTAGCCCATGACGACGTCGGCATCGGCGCGCAGGGCCGGCGGGCCGCCGTCGGGCCACGGCATCGCGCCCACGCGCTCGGCCAGCCGAACCAGCTCCGGCGTGCCGAGGTCTCCGCCGGCGGCGAACGCCCGCGACGGCAGCCCGGCCAGGGTCGGATAGCTGGACAGCGCGGTCGTCACGGAGTCCGGGCCCCAGGAGTCGAGCAGCGCCGCGCACTCCGCGACGGTGGGCGCCGCCCCCGACCAGAGCGAGTGGAGGGCGGCGTCGATCTCCTCGGCGGGCAGGCCAGGACGGTGGAGCGCGATCACCTCCCGGGTCGTCTCGACCCGGGAGACCCGCCGCCGCCGGCCCACTGAGCCCAGCACCCGCAGCGCCACCCGGGGGGTCGCGGACAGGTCGTGGCCGGCGACGAGGTCGCACACCGCGTCGGTGAGCAGCGCGGCCCGGCTGCCGGGCGTGGCCGCCTCGAGGCCGGTCAGGGCGCCGGCGATGAGATCATCGCGCAGCCGCGGCGGGGCCGCGTGGACGGCGGCGAGCAGATCGCCGCCGCCCGGCCCTGCGGTGGCCGCCGCTGCGGCGGCCACATCGGTGCCGCGCAACGGCACGTGGCAGCGTTCGGCGAGCGCGGCGATCGCCGCGATCTCGATGAGGGTCGGCGCCGCGGCGACGGCGTCGCCGAAGGCCGGCGCGAGCTCGGCCCGCGACCGCGCGCCGCGCCGGCCGCGTGCGGGGTCCGACGCGGGGTCCGGCGCGGGGTCCGACGCGCCGGCCGGCAGGCGCGGGCGCAGGCCGGGGTCGGCCAGAGCCAGCAGGATGCACCGGACCGCGCAGCGTTCTGCCAGCTCGCCGGCCGCCGGGTCGCCCGCGGTGAGCTCGCACAGCGCGGCGGCAAGCTCGAAGCCGATCTTGGGCAGGGCCGGTGCCAGGTCGCGCCACACCCACGCCGGCACGTCGGCGCCGTGCCGGCGCAGCAGCGCGGCCGCCGCGGCCTCTTCCGCCGCTGTCACGGCCGGCTTCCCCCGGCACAGCGCCAGCAGCGCCGCCGCGCTGTCGAACCCCTGGTGTCCTGAGCCGAGCGCGGCCAGCTCGCTGAGCGCGTCGAGGCCGGCCAGGTCGTGCTCGCGCCACCGCTCGGCCGCCGCCCGCGCGTACCGCCCGACCCCCGGCCGGTGCCGTGCCTTCTCCGCGGTTTCCGCGCCAGGCAGGTCGGGGTTCGCGCAGGCCGCGTCGGCGCCGGAGAGGCGGCGGCGGAGCCGGGGCGGCAGGTCGATGAAGAAGGCGGGAGCGGTGCCGGGCGTCGCCTCCCAGACTTCTGGAGTCGTGCCGACGAGGCGGTAGGGCGCCCCACCCGGATCGTCGGTGTAGGTGACGAAGGACAGGGAGGCGGCTGACGCCGCGGGCAGCGAGTAGCTCACCACCGCGATCCAGCGGGCGATCGTGTCGACGTCGTCGGCCACGATGGTCACCCGACCATGCCCCTGCGCGACGACCGTGATGACCGCGTCCATCATGCCGGCGAAGAGCTCGTGCCCGTGTACCGCGGCCAGCCAATGGGCGAGCGCGTCGGGGTCGAACGCCTCGCCGGGGGCGAGGTCGTCGAGCGGCGGCAGCTCGCCGCGGGCCGGCGCGTCGCACCAGAACCCGGCCCGCCACAGCTCGATCGGGCGGACGCCGACGAGCTCGCCCGGATCGGCGATCACCGCGTGTGCGAGGAAGTTGCCGTACCGCCCCGAGTAGTCGCGGCCCAGGTAGCGGCAGCGGACCAGCACCGCACGCCCGTCGGCGAGGTCGTAGGAGAACGCGACAGGAAGTCCGCCCAGCTCCGCCGGGCCCGGCGCCGCCGGCGCGCCGGGCGGCGGCCGGTAGGTGAGGTAGGGCCCGACCGTCGCCTCCGCGCCCGGCGGCAGCCCGGGCGTGCTGGCCACGAACTGGAAACCGGCCCGCCCGCTCGGCCCCGAGCGGGCGGAGGTGTAATGCAGCTGCCACGCCACGCCGACCCACCCCTAACGTCCCCGCAACATGCCGAACCGGTAAAGCAGCCACAGCAGCGGATCTTCGACGCGGTACGGGCGGACCCCGCCGGTACCGACCCGGCCGTCGCTGGGCCGACCGCCCAACGCCGACACCCCGAACAAGGCGTAGTGAACGTACCTCTGGGCCAGGTAGCGGTCGAGCTGCCCGGCCTGCCGCTCGTGCAGCAGGGCGCGTACCTGCTCGTGCACGGCCTCGCGGTCGTCGAGGTCGAGTACGCCCTGGTGGCCGCGCGGCCGGTGCAGCGCCGACTGCGGCACCACCGGCGGAAGCGCGTCGATCTTGGTGAGCACCACGGCGGCCGGGACGTCGAGCCGCCCGTCGCGCCGCGTCCCGCGCCGCCCCTGGACGACCTCCGTCACCCGGGCGATGACGTCGATCGGATCGCTGTCCTGGCTGCCGCCGCCCGGCAGCTCGAGCGGATCGACCAGGAAGATGATCGCGTCGGCCGCCTCGAGGTAGCGCAGGTGCAGGTCGGCCACGTCCCTGCTGCGCAGGTCCTCGCCGGCCGTGTCGAACAGCACCAGTGTGAGGGCCAGGTGACGGGTGCGCCCGGCGCGGCCGACGTGGGTCCGGGTCAGCAGGTAGACCAGCGGCTCGCGCGGCGCGGTGACGGCGCTGGCGGTGGTCGGCAGCAACCGCCGCTCATCGAACAGCGGCCGGGCGAAGTCGCGCTTGAACCGGTCGATCGTCCGGTCGTCGCAGGCGACAAGCGAGGCGTCGAGCTCGGTGCCGACCCGGTTCATCAGCTCGTGCAGCAGCACCGCGATGTAGGTGCTCTTGCCGGCGTTCTTGGCGCCGACGAGGGCGACGATCCGGCCGGGGGTGTCGCAGTAGGCGGCCGGCAGCGGGTTGTGACATTCAGGGCACACCCGGCGTCCTGTTGGTTGGCCGCATTCCGGGCACACCGCCCGGGAGCCGGCCCGGCCGAAGGCGGCGCCCGCCCTGAGCGCACGGCTCGGCTTCGGCGGGGCGAACACCGGCGGCAGCGATGCCCCCGCGGTCGAGCCCGTGTACGCGGCGAGCTTCTCGTCGAGCACCGGCGCGCATCCGGCGCCCCGCCCCGACCGGCCGACGCAGCGAAAGGCGACCCGGTCGCGCGGCACGGTCGCGAAGCAGTACGGACAGGTGAGAGCGCTCATCGCCGCCTCAAGGGAACCGCAGGCGGCTGACCGGAGGGTCGGTCAGCTCTGTTCCCGGATTCTCGCCGTCGAGGAAGCAGCGCAGCCAGTACGTCCCGTGCGTGCCGCCCGGGCGCTGGCGCATGCCCGGCGGGTCGACCGGGACGCGCAGCTCGGTCGGGCCGGCCACGTCGACGTCCTCCCAGACGGCGATGGTCTCGCCGTCCGCGGCGCGCTGCGGGATGACCGTGCCGGGACCGCGGACGAGCACGAGCCGGCGCAGCCGGACCGAGCCGTTCGTCGCCTCCGGCCCGTGCGGCCCGCCTGGGGTCAGCGCCACGACGAGCCCGCGGCGCCACGGCGGTCCTGTGCGGTGCAGGTCGTAGCGCACCAGCCGCCGTCCGGGCAGCAGCGCCGTCACCGCGGCTCCGCGCACCCGGGCGCCGCCGGCGAGCCCCGTCGAGCACGCGGCCACCTCGACGTCGGCGCCCTCGGGCACGGCGAGCCGCACCCCGCCCTGCGCGTCGTAGGCGGCCTTGGTCACGGTGGCCGACCGGGCCGGATCCGGCCCGGGTGCGTCGGCCGTACGGCAGGTCACCTCGATCTCGGCCACGCCCGGCGGCCAGTCGAAACCGACGATGACCACGCCGCCGCGGCGTTCGGCGAGCAGGCCGCCGGGCGGCGGCAGGTTCACGTGCCAGTGGTGGGCCCCGATCGCCGCGGTGTCCCCGGCCATGGTGACGGCGAGCAGCACCCCGGTCGGTGCGCGGAAGCGCAGGCCCTCGCGCGGCGGGGGCTGCGGCACCGGCGTCGCGGCGATCCGCCGCCCGGCACGCGCCAGCTCGGCGACCGGGACGACCGCGCCGTACGGCCACGGGGGCGGCGCGCCGAGGGCGACGATCTCGGGGGTCCCGTGCCCCGGGGGGTCGAAAGCCGCGATCACCATGCCCGGCTCGGCCGGATCGGGTCCCACGGCGAGTTCGGAGATGGGCAGGGGCGGCGCGGTGGGGGTCGCCGCCCGCCACACACCGGGCGTCGTCACCTCTCTGCCCGCCGCGTCCATGTAGACGGCCGTCACCCGGTAGCGGTAGGTGGTGCCGTTGCGCACGTCGTCGTCGCGGAAGTTGTCGCGGCCGGACAGCACGGGAACGCCGTCGCGGCTCACCAGCGCCCTGGCCGCCTCGGGCGGGCAGCGCCAGCGGCCGGTCACCACACCGTCGCCGGCGAAGACCTCCACGTCGGACGGTTCTGGCCGCACCACCACCGGTCCCGCGGTCGCCGGCGGCGCGGCGGCGAGCCCGCGGCGCGCCACCACCGCGTACGTGAGCGGCACGTTGACCGGAGGCGATCCGTCGCGCGCCGCCGGCTCGGAGGTGACCGCGACCTCGTCCGCGCCGCGCCCGTCAGGCCCGTACCGCACGACCTGGTAGTCGATCTCGCCGGCCGTGGACGGCGTCGGCGACCAGGAGATCCGTATCGCCGGGCCGTCGACGGTGGTGCGCACCGCAGGCACCGGGCGCGGCGGCAGCCGGCGCTGCCGCTCCTCGGCGCCCGGCAGGTCGGGAACGAGGCGGAGCGCCTCGGCGAGCAGCCCCCACCGGCGGTCGGGATCGGGATCGGCCGCGGCGTCGGCGCTCAGCCGCGCGGCCGCGGTCACCCGCTGGCGCAGCTCGGCCACCAGCACGGCGGCGTCCTGGTCGAGGCCGCCCTGATCGGGGGGCGCGGCGAGCAGTGCCTCGGCCAGCAGCGCGGCCGCGTGGACCTCGCCCGCGTCGATCAGCTCGCGCAGCCGGGCCGCGGGGCCGCCCCCGCCGCCCCCCGCCGCTGGCTCGCGGGCGATGGAGAAGATCAGGCGCCGGGCGTCCCCGTCGTCGACGCCCAGCTCCGCGGTCGCGTGACGGAGCATGGCGGCCTCGGACGCGCGCTGGCGGTGCCGTTCCCGTAGCCGCGCCGTGATGTCGTACAGCACGAGCTCGTCCAGCCGGTCCTCCTTCAGCGCGACCTTGAGGGCGACGAGGACGGTGTCGGCGTGGGTGGCGCTGCTGTCGCGCGCGTGCCTGGCCCACCGGTCGGCTACGGCGGTCACCGCGGCCGCGTCGAGCCGGCCGCCGGGCGCGTAGAACCCGTCGAGCACCCGCATCGGGCCGATCGCAGGTCCGGCCAGCACGAAGTCGGGGAGATGCCGGTGGCCGAGGACGTCGAGCGCCTCCCTGACGCGCTGATAGGCCTGGTACGGCGGGGCGAGCGGAAGCGGGTCGGGCTCGCGCACCTCGACGCCGCAGCCGGCGGCCAGCTCGGCGAGCTCGGCGGCCGACGTGCCGCCGGCCCTGGCCAGCCCGTCAAGGTCGACAGGGGACAGCAGGCCGAGTGCCCCGGCCGCGTCGAGCAACCGCGCCTTGACCTCGACCCGGCGCCTGGCCGTACTCGCCTGGGCGGCGACCAGCCGCGACTGCAGGGGGCCGAGATCGCCGCTCGCCGCGGCCTCGAACACGGGAACGAGGGTCCGGTGCTCGGCCTCGAGCCGGTCGATCAGCTTGCGGTACTTCAGCTGTCCGCGCGCCCGCCGCCAGCACTGCCGGACCTCCTTGACCGACGCCGCCACCTCGGCCGGCCGCAGCGGCTCGCGCAGCCGGTAGCGCACCCGCAGGTCTTCGGGCGGGCGGTCGCCGGCCGCCCGCGCCGGCTCGAGCACCCGCTGCTTGTACTCCTCGTCTGCGTCCAACATCAGTCCAGACAGCGCCGCCC
Source organism: Streptosporangiaceae bacterium (assembly GCA_036378315.1). Taxonomy (GTDB): domain Bacteria; phylum Actinomycetota; class Actinomycetes; order Streptosporangiales; family Streptosporangiaceae; genus CALAED01. The sequence goes on from DASUWU010000039.1 coordinate 68,953, forward strand.
GCTCGCATCCACGCGGGTCAGCTCACCTTGATCTTGGAGAGGGCGGCGCGCGATCGCTCGACCTCGGCTTCGGACATGCCGCCCACATCAACCTGCAGGTCGAGCCGGTCCCCGCTTTCCTTCTCGACCGCGGTGACGTGGAGCAGGCCGGACGGGTCGAGGGCGAAGGTTACCTCAATCGGCCAGCCGGCCTTCTTGCCCGGCGGGATCTTCACCGATCCGGTGGCGATCTCGGTGTTGTCGGCCGGCTCGATCGACTCGACGCTCCCCGCCTGCTCCATCACCCTGATGTCGGCGGCCTCCTGGTTGTCATGGACGGTGTAGTAGTCCTCGGTCTTGGCCGCCGGCAGCTCGTCGTTGGCGTGCACGAGGTGGCTGACCCGGTCGACGCCGCTCTCCCGGTCGAGCACGACGATGCCGAAGGCGCGCGAGGCCACCGTCTTGATCTGCCGGTTGGCGATCTGCCGCCGCTGGTCCTCCGACAGCCCGGCGCGGCTGGCCATCTCCTCGGCCCGGTCGGCCGCGCCCTCGCGCAGCAGCCGCCGGTAGGTCTCCTCGAAGGCGTACAGGGCGGCGCCCTTGGCGACGGCGAGGTCCGGGTCCTGCAGCCGCGGCGGCAGCCCGATCTCGTTCTCGAGGCGCGCGGCCACGGCCGGCATCTTCGTGGAGCCGCCGACGAGTACCAGCTCGTCGTAGTCGGTGACGCCCTTGTCCGCGGCGGTGGCGAGGGTCCGGCCGGTGAGCTCGATCGTGCGGTCGAGCAGGTCTCTGGTCAGCTCCTCGAACCGCTCCCGCGTCACCTCGACCGCGGCCACCCGCCCGTCGTGCATGACCCGTACGGTATGCGTCGTCCGGGTGGTCAGCGCCTTCTTGGCGTCCTCGGCGTCGCGACGCAGCTGCTGTTCCGTCTGCTTGTCGTCGAGCGGGTCGCCGGCGTCGGGGTGCTCCTTGCGGAACTGCTCGGCCAGGTACTCCACCAGGCGGGCGTCCCAGTCGGCGCCTCCCAGCTCGTGGTCGCCGTCGGTGCACACCACCTCGATGTGCCCGCCGCGCAGCGCGATGACCGTCGTGTCGAACGTGCCGCCGCCCAGGTCGAAGACCAGGATCGTGCGGTCGGCGTCGGGGTTGAGCACGCCGTAGGTGATCGCCGCCGCGATCGGCTCGGAGATGATGTCGATGACGTTGAGCCCGGCGATCTGGCCCGCCTTGCGTGTCGCGTCGCGCTCGGCCGCGCCGAAGTAGGCCGGCACCGTGATGACCACGTCCCGCGCGTACTGCCCGGTCGTGGTGTGCGCGTCGGTCGCCAGCTTGAGCAGGATGAACGCGGACAGCTCAGCGGGCGTGTAGTCGAATCCGTGGATGTGCCGCACCACGTCCCTGCCCATGTCCCGCTTGATCAGGCTGACCACGTGGTCTGGGTCGAGCACCGCGTTGTCCTTCGCGGTCGCGCCCACGATGACGTTCTCGGCGCTTTCGAAGAAGACGACGGACGGCGTGGTGTCGGTGCCCTCGAGGTTGCGCAGCACCGTGGGACGGCCGACATCGTCGATCGAGGCGATGCACGAGTATGTGGTTCCCAGGTCGATGCCGTAGACAGCCATGGCCTTCACCACCCCTAAATGGACTCTGCGGATGCGTTCTGCCGCGCGGCCTGGGAGCTGCCCCTGGCCTGGCCGATGACGACCTCGGCCCGGCGGAGGACCTGCTCTCCCTGCGCGAAACCGTCGGTGTGCGCCGCCACGACCGCGCCGTCGAGCGCGGGGTCGGTGACGGGCGTGGTGCCGACCGGGCGGTGCCGTGCCTGGTCGAACGGCTCGCCGGACTCCACGGTGTAGCGCTCGGCGCCGGCCCGCGCCAGCGCCTCGGCGACCTCGTCGGCGATCGCCGAGAACAACGAGCCGACGTGCGACGGATCCGCCGGCGGCTCGGCCGCGAGGCGCCTGACCATGTCGTGCAGCCGGTAGAGGGCGGCGCGGAGCGGCTCGAGCATGACCTGCAGTTCGCCGCGGCGGAGCCGCTGGTTGTCGTCGTGCAGCCGGTCGATGACGCCCTCGCGGTGCGCGGCCCGCTCGTGTTCACGGTCCGTGGCCGCGGCCAGCCGGTCGACCGACGCCTGGAGCCCTGCCAGTCGCTCGGTCAGCCCATCGGTCAGCGCCTCCGTCAGCGCGTGGGTCAGCGCATCCGTCAGCGCGTCGGGAACGGCGCCGTTGTGGCTCGCTGAAGACTGTGTGCTCGACACGTGGACAAACCTTAACGGTCGGTAACCCTATAACGATAGCCCGCCGATCAGGGGGCCGTCGTTTTCTCTGTGTCGATACTGCCGTGAAACAGCGCGGAAACGTAGAGCTCCCAGCCTGGAAACCACTCGTACGGGGGGATTGTCCGGCTCAGGGAGGGTCATGATGTTGTTGCGGATCAGGGTCCGGCTGCCGGACCGTCCGGGCTCGTTGGGCAAGGTGGCGCGGATCCTGGGCGCGGCCGGGGCCGACGTCGTGCAGATGAGCGTGCTGGAACGCGACGGCGGCCGCGCCCTCGACGACTTCACGGTCGCCTGGCCGGCGGGATCGTCCATCGACAGGCTGATCGGGGGTCTGGGATCCGTCGCCGGGGTGGACGTCGAGGCCGTGTGGCCCACCGTCGAGCCGCAGGGAGCGTTTCCCGACGCCGCGCTGATCGGGCAGCTGGCCGCCGAGCCCGGCGACGGTCTCGCCATCTTCACCGACGCGGTGCCCGGCATCCTCAGCGCCGACTGGGCGGGGCTGCTGCGCGTCGCGTCCGGCGCGCCGGAGCTGGTGTACGTGAGCTCGGGCGGGATCATGGACATCGGCCCGACCGACGTGCGGCCCGTCCGGCCCCGCGCCTTCACCGGCGCCGACGGGACCAACTACGCCGTGGCCCCGATCGGCGGCCTGCGCACCGGGCTCGCCGTCCTGCTGGCGCGTACCGTGGCGCCGCCCTTCCACCGCACCGAGGTGTTCCGGCTCACGCAGCTCGTCGGCGCGGCGGAGGCGGTGCTCGGCCCGCGCCTCGGACAAATGGCGGCGGCCGTCGCCATCGCGCTCAGTTAGGCGGTAATCCCTAAACGTACGTTTCGGCGCCGATTACGTCCGATGGTGGCCCGACACATTCCGGTAAAGGCCGTGAAACCGCACCGCGTAATACGTTAGTTTCGCCCTGCAGTCGTGTGGCACCCGGGGGAGTTGGATCACGATGCAACCGGAACGGATCGGCCCGTACGAGGTGCTGCGTAAACTGGGCGCCGGGGGAATGGGCTCGGTTTATCTGGCCTTGGACGCGGACGGCAGGACCGTCGCGGTCAAGGTGATCCATCCGCACGTCGCCGAGGACGAGACCGGGCTGCGCCGGCTCGCCAGGGAAGTCGAGGCGATGAAGCGGGTGGCCAGCCCCTACGCGGCCGAGCTCGTCGACGCCGATCTGCGCGCCGCCCACCCGTACATCGTCACCCGCTATGTGCAGGGCCGGTCGCTGCAGCAGACCGTCGAGCGGCACGGGCCGCTGCCCGCCGAGGCGCTGCGCGGCCTGGGCGCCGGCCTGGTGGCCGCGCTCGACGCCATCCACGGCGCCGACGTCGTGCACCGCGATCTCACGCCGCAGAACGTGATGATGGCCGACGGCGTTCCCGTCGTCATCGATTTCGGCATAGCCCAGGCCTTCGACGCCACGCGCATTACGCAGACGATGGTCGGCACCCCGGGATTCGTCGCCCCTGAAGTGATCCGCGGCGAGCACGCCACGCCGATGGCGGACATCTTTTCGTGGGCGGCGACAATGGTGTACGCCGCGACCGCCAGAAAGGCGTTCGGTGGCCGTACCTTCATCGAGGTGGTGCACAGGACGCTGGAGAAGGAGCCCGATCTGACCGGCGTACCGCGCGACCTGCTGCCCGCGCTGTGGCGGTCCCTGCGCAAGGATCCGACGGAACGTCCGTCCACCGAGGCGCTGCTCGCCGGGTTCTACACGCTGTCGCCGGACGCGGCGCTGCCCAAGGCGCCGCCGCGCAAGTCATCGGCCAGCCGGGTCGCCGCGCTGTGGGCGGCCGCCGGCCAGGCGCGCGAGAAGGGCGAGGTCGGCGCCGCCGAGGGCCTGTACGAGGAGGTACGGCAGATCGCCGTCGAGACAGATGACACCGGCAGCGAGATGTTCGCGCTCTACCAGCTCGCGTCGGCGGCGCAGTTCAGGGTCGACTACGGCGTCGCGCAGAAGTACTACGAGCAGGCCCTGCGGGTGGCCAGATCGACGAACGCGGCTCCGATCGAGGCGCTGGCGCTGCGCGGGTTGGCGCAGCTCGCCGAGATGGTCGGCGACCCGGAGCGGGCGCGCGTCTACTCCGACGCCGCCCGCCGGGCGCTGGACAAGCGCTACAAGGAGGGCTATCCCGGGCAGAAGGGCAGCGAGGCGATCTCCGCCGAGCCGTACCTGCGCCGCTGGATGCCCTAGGGAGAGATCCCGAAGAAGAAGCGGCCTTGCCGGGCGGTGGAGACTCCCGGCAAGGCCGCGGTTCATCGGGGCGCTTGAGCACCCCTTCGATCGGTGCCTAGAAGGCGCCGGTCCCGTTCGGGGTGCCGAGCCCGGTCGGCCCGTCCCAGCCGGCCCGCGCCGTGCACAGCTGCGAGGGAGAGCAGCTCCCGTTGCTGCCCGACGTCACGTCGAACAGCGCGCTCGAGTGCGCGTACGGGAAGTTGTTGTTGATGCTGCGCGCGTTGCCGGCCAGGCCGTACACGCCGGCGACGACCGGCGCGGCGACGCTGGTGCCGCCGAACACGAGCCATTGGCTCTGGCCCTGGATCGGGACGGTGTCGAAGACCGCGACGCCGGTGTTGGGGTCGGCGACCGCCGACACGTCCGCCACCGCCCGCCTGCTGCAGCCGGTGTTGAAGCCGGCCTGCCCGCTCAGCGCGGCGTTGAACGCCGAGCAGCCGCTGCCGGCGCCGTTCCACGCCGATTCCGTCCAGCCCCTGCTGTTGCTCGACCGCGTCAGCGACGTGCCGCCCACCGCGGTGACGAAGTCGGACGAGGCGGGGTACTCGACGCCGAAGCCGCTGTCACCGGAGCTGACGGTGATCGCGATGCCCGGGTGGTTGAACGGAGCGCCGTTGGTCGCGTCGGAGGCGTCGGACCCGCCGAAGCTGTTGCTGATGACGTTGGCGCCCAGCGCGGCCGCCCGGTTCTCCGCCGCGCCGAGGTTGGAGAAGGAGTTGGTCCGCGCCTCGACGAGGATGATCTTGCAGTTGGGGCAGGTCGCCGAGACCATGTCGAGGTCGAGGGAGATCTCGGCGGCCCAGCCGGCGTCCGTGCGCGGGAAGTTGGTGCCGCCGTTCTGGTCGACCTTGCGGAAGCATCCGTTGGCCGTGGTGCACGGGGGCAGGCCGAACTGGCTGCGGTAGGTGGCGAGGTCGGATTCGGCGTTCGGATCGTTGAACGCGTCCACGATCGCGACGGTCTGCCCGGAGCCGGCCGACGCCGACGGCAGCTTGTACGCGCTCTGCAGGTCGGCGGGGAACAGACCGGACGGGGTCGCCGCGTCGGTGTGCACCGCGGAGGCGCTCACCTGGACGTCCGTGCGGAGCAGCGCCTTGCAGGCGGCGTGCCCGGGGGCGGCCACGGAGCATGCGCGCTGGGTCGGGTGGAAGGCGGGGGCGGCGGCTGGCGCCGCGTGCGCCGGGTCGATGGCCGGGGTTCCGGCGGCGTTGGCGGTGGGGGCCAGGAGCGCGAACGTGGCCAGGATCAGACCGGCCACGAGCGCTCCCGCTCGAGGTCGCCGCATAAGACACTCCTCGGTGATGGCGGGGGGTACGGCGACTCGAAGACTGACACCCGGATGGGAAACAAGTAAGACCTGTTTCGGCCATTCAACGAACTATGTCAGAAATAGCCGTATAAGGCGCAGTTGATTGGCATCCCTTGTTGTGAACGGTGTGTAATTACGCTGGACGCGGACGGACGTTCGTGCCGCCGCAGCCGATCTCATGGGCGATCGCGGCCGCGCCACCGACCGCGTCGAGTGCCTCGAGCCGTACGTACCGGGCGGTCGCCGGCCGGAACCGCACCCTCTTGAGCGTGTGGTCGCCGGCCCACGAGCCGCGCGCGACCGCACGGAACGCCGTGCCGTCGACGCTCACCGAGACGCGGTAGGCCGTGATGTTGCCCTCGGTGATGAACG